>NZ_JBHMBS010000021.1:0-149687 GCF_042428775.1 Streptosporangium vulgare
AGTACCAGCCCGAGCTCCTGGCCGGGTTCATCGCCCAGACCGGCCTCATGATCTCCGAGCCGATGTAACGCTCGGCTTTCTCGCTCAGTACAGCAGTCCCATACAGCAACACCGCCTTACACGATCACACACCACCGACCCGTATCTACCATCTGACCAGGGCGCAAGGCCATCGACCTGGGACGTGCCGTTGACTCGTAATGAAGGGGTCTCCATCGTTTTCCCAGGTCTGCCTTTACAACGGGTGAGACTTTTGAGGTTTGTTAGCTGGTGTTCGATCCCGGAAAGCGGTCGCGATGACGAGAGCCGCTGCGGTCAGGAGATGCCATCGAATCATCATGGTCGCGTCCGCGAGGTGTTCGCCGTCCGCGACGATGAGATCGGCCCTACCTTGATCAGAGGTTGCTTTCGAGCTGGTCCATGCGTTCTTTCGCGAGAATCGTATCTGGATGCATGAGTCCCAGCACTTCCACCCGCGCGGCGATCACCGACTCATAGAGACTCTTCGCTTCGTCGATTCGGCCGATCGCCCTGTAAAGTTCAGCAAGGTCGTAGCGGCTTTTAATCGTATCTGGATACTTCGGCCCAAGCCTACGCTCCTGAATTTCCAGGATTTCGCGATACTGCCTCTCAGCTTGATCGTATTGTCCATTTTCATGAATTAACATTGCGTAACCATGGCGGACCGAAAGGGTTTCGGGATGTTCGTCACCAAGAATCCTCCGGCGTATATCGATAACATCTTGATATAGTGCGGCAGCCTCTTGGTACTCGCCAATCGTTCGTTTGGCAGCGGCCAGGGAGTGCTGGCTTCTCAGCGTTTCCTCGTTCTCCCTGCCCAGCACGCGCCGACGGGCCAGGAATACGACTTCAAACAGCGGTGTGGCTGCGGCGAAATCCCCTCGCAGCCACGCTATGACAGCCAGACTATGGAGGCTTCCCAGCGTTTCCGGATGCTCTTCACCCAGTCGGCACTGACGGATGGACGTTATCCTTTTGAGAAGTGATTCCGCCTTTTCGAACTCGCCGCGATGGGTAAGAAGGATCGCATGATAGTGCTCGAACCTCAGTAGATCGAGGTCTTCTTTCGGAAGCTTTCGTGCAATTTCGCCAGCCATACTAGCTACGTCTTCCGCCTCCACGTAGTTACCTGCAGCCCATAAGGCGTAAACGGTCTTCGCAGCTATTTTAGTGATTCCTCTGACGTCTGCCTGATGGATCTGGGCGGAGTTCGATATAAGCGCTCGCAGATGACTGGCGACCAGATGCCATTGGGGCCAGTCGCCCGGATTGCGCGGATTGATGTCCTGCGAATATGCCCAAAGAAGATCCACTGCCACGCTCCAATGAGAAATGAACAGCCAGCGCCACCGATTAGGGCGTGCAATCAGTTTCTTCCATGATCGATTCTGGGTGCGGACCGTGTCGGCGACCAGGGGGTGTACCAGCAGACCGGGGAGTCCCAGTGCGTCTGCTTCATCGACCAGCCCCACACGACCCAGGGCCGAGATTTCAGTAAAGATCAGATCCTGGCTCTCGACTCCCAAGGCCCTCCGCATTCTGCCGGTCTGGAACATGCGCAACGGGACGGCTTTCCCGGGAGAGAACTGCGCGATGATCGACATAAGGAGGTCGGCATGCGCGACTCCTCGGTCGGTCAGCGCATCGATCGAGGTCGCCCAGGTTCGACTGATCGTTTCGCGATCAGTGACCGCATTCAGATCTCCGGCAGCGATCGCTTCCTTGAAATTCACCGTTAGCGCATTCCGGTAATCCGCAAAACTCTGATAGCGACTGTATGGGGAGCCGATATGCGTGCCGACCAAATGAAGAGCAAGTGGCAGTCTGTTGAGACTCTCGGCCAGCGAGCCTGCTTCGGACACATCGCGAGCATTGGGAGCCAGGTCCAGGAGAACGGTGGTCGCCGCGTCCGAATCAAGTGGGCCGACAGGTAGTACAACGGCCCGAGATCCCCAGGTGGCTTCGTTGCGATCCCTGGAGGTGACCAACGTAAAGCATTCGACGTAGCCTCGTACCCAGGAGTTGCCATCACCGAGTCGAGATCCCTTGCTTAAAATCAGGTCATCCGGATTGTCTGCGTTATCCAAGATCAACATGTACGATCCGGGCGAACTTTTTTCGAAAATGGCTTCCCAGAACAGGTCGGCTGCGTTCCTCTTGCCGGCCAGCGCTTCCATGATCGAACCGTTTGGCACACCGAGATCGTCCTGCGCAATCTGCATCATCGCGGACATCAGCTGGGCCTGGTTGGATGCGTCCACCCACCACACTCGCTTCTCGCCATCCGAGAGCATCCTCACGAGCTCCAGCGCAATGGTTGTTTTTCCTGATCCACCCAGCCCGGCGAGCACATGCACCCGTGGGTCCCGCTCGCGTACCCGTCTCAGCAGAAGCGCCAGCAGATCGTCTCGGCCGCGTATCTTGCTCGGCAACCTGCCCAGAGGGGGATGAATTGAGGATGATTCGCGGCTTGCGGATCCTGTCCGTCCTCGCTCACGGATTAGTTGAGGTACCGACGTTTCGAGAGGCTGCAGAATGCCTCGTCCCCGTTTGCGTAGCTCCGAAACCCCAAGCAAGATCGCAACCGGAATTGCCAGAATAGAGGCGATCGCACCAATTGCATCCCAAGGCACTATTCCAGACTACATCAGATCCCGCTTGGGAGACGTGAGCCATTTTCATCCTGCTGGTGCTGGTCAGGATGTGGGTCGAGGGTATGGATTGGCGGTGAGGTGAGGCTCCCGGCAAGACGGTACTCGACCAAGATCCGATGCCCCAACCAGGAGCCTCGTTGCTGTCTTACCGTGCCGCGATCCCCATGGATCCTGTACGAGCCAACTGAACTGTACCTCTCCTCCTACGGCCGGGTAGAGGCCAACAGCGGATTCTGGCGGGAGGAGAAGATCGAGATTCTGCACTTCGAAACGGGGTTCTCCGACGTCGGCTGGGAGTCGATCGACCACACAGGAATGGAACGTCTGGCCGGGCGGACCAGTGCGCCGCTGGCACACCTATGACTACACGTTGGCAAGCCTGAAAGCGGCGGGCGCTCAGCCCTGAACCTTACAGAGTCCGAACCTCCAGGGCCGGTACGGTCGATAAAAGTCCAGCGGGTGATCTGCTGCCGCTGGTTGCGTCGGGAAGAATTTGAGATCCCCGCCGGACAGCCGGGGCGCTGCCCACAGTGCGGTGCTGATCGGCCGCAGTTGCTGGAGCAATAGATGAACTACATATGTGCTTGATCTCTTCGTTCATGCCAAATACGTACGTAAATTTGGATCTCTCTACTCCAACCACCCTCCCTTGCCTACAAAAAACACGTTCCGAGACCTCCTGACTCCTAAAGCACGTGCTTTTTGATTGGGTTGTCTGCCCGGCCAGAGCCCACCCGGCCGCTTGGCGGCCCGGCGGGCTGCGCTGCGGCCTGGGAGGCCGTTCTCGCCCGCCGTCCGCCCACGTCCGGCAAACTCCGACGAGTACCCTGTAAACGATCAAAGCTCTTACGATGCAGCCTGCTTGCCGTGATCATTGGTGAATGCCGGATCAAGAGCCAGGTTGCGGGCCGTGACTTCCCCGCCCCCGCTACCGGAGTGTTTGTCTCCCTCGGTCGGCGTCAACTCCGTCTGTACCTGTTGGGTGTGGGGTAGCGGTGTACGTCGTGGGGAACGGACACGCGAAGACGGAGTTGACCCCTCGGTCGGGCCACACAGACAGCAGCTATCGGGGACAGGGGAGGAATGGGCCAGGAGCCTGCATGGTGGCCCTGGCAGGCGTGGCGACGCCGTCCCTCCGAAGCACACGCCGCCACGCCCGTTCTACCGGGCTCTACCGGCCAGCAGTGCCGCCCATATCACCCGAGCTTCGGGGAAAGACCATCGGCACGTCTCGTGGACCTCGTGCTCGCGGTCGAGTTGAACGGTTCGCCGGATGAACGCCTGCCCGCCGCCCTGGCACAGTTCGTAGACCGTGGCGCGGCATACACAGGTCCAGCTCACCGGCCTTACGCGATCAGCGATCCGGAGGCCGCCACTGCAACCGCGTGTGATCGCGTTGCGCCATGGCCACATGAGGACTTAGGCACTCCTCAACCAGGATCACAACGGGTCCCCATGAAGCAGTGGCGACGCCGGGTGGCCCTGCTGTAGTTCCTCGTAGCGCCGGGCGACGCAGCGGGCGGCGGTCGGGTTGTCCACGGTGTAGGCCGTGTAGAGCCGTCGGCGGCTTCGCCCCGAAAACTGTCCCGTCCACCAGCGGTAGACGAAGCCGTCGGTCCAGACCAGAAGATCGACCCAGGCCGACACCAGGGCGATGCCGTAGCCGTCATGGACGTCAGCGGCTATCCCATGCTGTTCCAGCGCGTTACTCAGCTGGTCAGCGGCATGTACGGCAGGCGTTCCGGTTAGCGGAGCGGGAGCGATCATCGTTGTCCGTCTCCTCTCGGCGCGATCGATGGACGTAGTCGGATTCCCCTTCCAAGACTGTCGCCAGGCAGTTACGTTCGGTAGGTGTGCGCCTCCAACGCTCAATCCGCACATTCAGTTGCGTCTCATGTAGGACCCGCAACGATCTGTGTAGAGCCATGAAGGACGGGAGTGCAGATGCCCTCACCGAGCGAGCTGGACGCGAACGCCGGCGTCCTTGCTTACTGGGGTTCTGAACTGTGCAAATACCGGGAGAAAGCACAATGGAGCCAGAAGGAGTTGGCACACAGAATCTCCTACTCCACCTCCCTTGTCGGGCTTGTCGAGACGGCCAAGCGTGCGCCGACGAGGGAGTTCGCGGCGAAGTGTGACGAGGTGCTGGAGACGGGCGGTGCTCTCGTTCGTCTGTGGCCCTTGATCGGTAGAGACGTCTACCCCGTGTGGTTTCGGCCGTTCGTCGAGCTGGAACGAGAGGCCCGGCCCCTGCGAAGCTTTCAGCCCGTCCTCGTGCCGGGACTGCTACAGACCGAGGACTACGCGCGGGCGGTTCTGCGAGCGGGACGACCAGGCGACACCGACGAGCAGGTGGAGGAACTGGTCGCCGCGCGCATGGAGCGCCAACGGATCCTCACCAAGCCGGACCCGCCCATGTTCTGGGCCATCCTCGATGAGGCCGTGCTGATCCGTCCGGTCGGTGGCCCGCAGGTCATGCGCAAGCAGCTGGAGCAACTTCTCGAACTGGTCCGGCGGCCCCGGATCACCATTCAGGTCATCCCGCTCGACGTGGGCGCACACGCTGGTCTAACTGGGGCTTTCGTGATCGCGAGCTTCAGAGGATCGCCCGATATAGTTTATTTGGAAACCGCAGCCGAAGGTCAGATCGTCAACGGTCCCACCGAGATCGAGACCCTGTTGACCCAGCTTGATGCGCTACGGGCCTGCGCCCTGCCGCAGTCCGCATCGGTGGCCTTGATGGAGAAAGCGATGGGATCATGGACCTGACGGACGCCCGGTGGTTCAAGAGCAGCCGCAGCGGCGGCAACGGCGGCGACTGCGTCGAGGTGGCCACCAACCTCCCCGGCATCGTGGCCGTCCGCGACAGCAAGAACCCCAACGGCCCCGCCCTGGCGTTTACCCCCGAGGTGTGGGCCGACTTCATCACCTCGGTGAAGGCAGACACGATCTAAGCCGTTCCCCTTCTGAGGCGGTGCCCGGCTTTCCGCCGTGGTGTCGCCGGCCGAACTCGCTTCGCGAGCCCTTCGGGTGCCTACGGCATTCCGCCGACCACACCACTCGGTGCGTGATCAACACGATCGTCAGCCCCGGTCTTGGCGTTCGCGCTCTCGGGCGATCCGCCGAGCGGTAGCGATACGTTGCCGAATCAGTTCCGCCCAGAAGGGTTCGCCGTGTCGGTGGCCGCTTCCAGTGTGGTGCCCCTCGGACAGAGTGAGCGTGGGCTCTTCGGCAGGCGGGTTATGCTCGTGGCGCGGTTGGTTCTCCTGGCGTCGTGTTGGTGTCGGGAGTCGTAAGAGGGAACCCGGTGTGATTCCGGGACTGCCCCGCAGCGGTGAGTGGGAACGAACGCCGTCATCGGCACTGGGTGCGTGTCACCTGGGAAGCGACGGTCAGTAGGAGTGTGTGTGGTGCCCGCGAGTCCGAAGACCTGCCAGTCGCCCGTGCGCCGTCCGGTGTGCGGTGATCCGTGGCCTCGTGGGAGGGCCTGGGATAGGTGTTTCCCGTGTGTTCCTTCCGCGTGGTCGTGGGTCGGCATGGCATGAGCCGAGGGAAGGACGCCATGGGTAAGGTCACCACGACCGTTTTGGGGTACCCGCGTGTCGGGGGCCGTCGCGAGTTGAAGCGGGCGACGGAGGATTACTGGGTCGGGCGCGCAGACGCCGCGAGCCTTCAGGAGACGGCCGCCGGTTTGCGGCAAGGGGTGTGGCGGGAGTTGTCGGGGGCGGGGTTGGATGCGGTACCGTCCAACACGTTCTCCTTGTATGACCACGTGCTGGACGCGATCACGCTGGTGGGTGCGGTGCCCGAGCGGTTTTCCGGGGCCGCGGACCCGTACTTCGCGATGGCCCGGGGCACCGAGGGGGTGGCGCCGTTGGAGATGACCAAGTGGTTTGACACCAACTACCACTACCTGGTTCCCGAGCTGGGCCCCGGCACCCGGTTCCGGCTCGACTGGAGCAAGCCGCTCGCCGAGCACGCCGAGGCGCGGCGGCTGGGCGTCGAGACCCGGCCGGTGCTGGTCGGGCCGCTGTCGTTCCTGCTGCTGGCCAAGTCCACCGAGCCGGGCTTCGCGCCGCTGCGGCTGCTGGACGGCCTGCTGGAGACCTACGCCGAGCTGCTGGAACGGCTCGCCGCGGCGGGGGTGGCCGAGGTGCAGCTGGACGAGCCGGTGCTCGCCGCCGACCGTACGGACGAGGAGCTGGCCGCGCTGCGCCGGGCTTACGCGCGGCTGGGCGAGCTCAGCAGCCGCCCCCGGCTGCTGGTGGCCACCTACTTCGGGGAGATCGGGCCCGCGCTGGAGATCCTGGCCCGCGGCCCGGTCGAGGCCGTCGGGCTGGACTTCGTCTCGGCCCCCGGCAACCTGGAGGCGCTGGCCGCCGCCGGCGGGCTGCCCGGCAAGACCCTCGTCGCCGGGGTCGTCGACGGCCGCAACGTCTGGCGTACCGACACCGCGAAGGCGCTCGCGACCTGCGCCGCGCTGCTCGGCCTGAGCGACCGGCTGGTGGTGAGCACCTCCTGCTCGCTGCTGCACGTCCCGCTCGACCTGGACGCCGAGACCTCGCTGGACCCGCGGCTGCGCGAGCGGCTCGCCTTCGCCAGGCAGAAGGTCGACGAGGTCGTACGGATCGGCAGGGCGCTGAACGGCGAGGAGGTCGTCGCGGGGGAGAGGAGCGTCGAGCGGTTCCTCAACCCCCGGGTACGGGCCAGGCTGGACGCCCTGGGCGAGGGCACCCCGCGCGCCCCGCACGCCGAGCGGCTCGCCGTGCAGAACGCCGACCTGGGCCTGCCGCCGCTGGCCACCACCACCATCGGCTCCTTCCCGCAGACCGGCGAGGTGCGCCAGGCCCGCGCCGCCCTGCGCTCGGGCGAGATCGACAGGGCCGGGTACGAGCGCAGGATGGAGGCCGAGATCGACCGCGTCATCGCGCTGCAGGAGGACATCGGCCTGGACGTGCTGGTGCACGGCGAGCCCGAGCGCAACGACATGGTCCAGTACTTCGCCGAGATGCTGGAGGGCTACGCCGCCACCGAGCACGGCTGGGTGCAGTCGTACGGCAGCCGCTACGTCCGCCCGCCGATCCTGTTCGGCGACGTCTCCCGTCCCGAGCCGATGACGGTGCGCTGGGCCTCCTACGCGCAGTCGCGGACGAAGAAGCCGGTCAAGGGCATGCTCACCGGGCCGGTGACCATGCTGGCCTGGTCCTTCGTCCGTGACGACCAGCCGCTGGGCGAGACCGCCAGGCAGGTGGCGCTGGCGCTGCGCGACGAGACCCGCGACCTGGAGGCGGCGGGCATCAGGATCATCCAGGTCGACGAGCCCGCGCTGCGCGAGCTGCTGCCGCTGCGGCGGGCCGACCGCGAGGCCTACCTCCAGTGGGCGGTCGCCGCGTTCCGGCTCGCCACCGGCGGGGTGTCCGACAGCACGCAGATCCACACCCACATGTGCTACTCGGAGTTCGGGGAGATCATCGGCGCGATCGGCGACCTGGACGCCGACGTGACCAGCGTCGAGGCGGCCCGCTCCCGGATGGAGCTCCTGGACGACCTGCGCGCCTTCGGTTACACGCGCGGCATCGGGCCCGGGGTGTGGGACATCCACTCGCCCAGGGTGCCCTCGACCGGGGAGATCGAGGCCGCTCTGCGTACGGCCGCGGCCACAGTGGATCCGGCCCTGCTCTGGGTCAACCCCGACTGCGGCCTGAAGACCCGCGGCTACCCGGAGACGAAGGCCAGCCTCAGGAACATGGTCGAGGCGGCCCTGCGCGTCCGGGGGGAAACGGCCTGACGGCTTAGCGGCTTAGCGGCCTGGAGGCCCTGCGCGTCTGCGGGGAGACGGCCTGACTGCCTGGCGGCCGTCGTGTTCGAGGGGGCGTGACCTGTCCGGGTCGCGCCCCCTCTTCGCTCTCCTCGCCGGGGAGGTACGGACGCCCGTCGCGCCTGACTCACTCCCGAATCTTTCATGACTCGAAGGTTTACTGTTAGGAAACTTTCTTTTATATTTGAGCCACCCCCCAGCGAAGGAGCAGGATATGCGCAGAACGGTCACCTTCCTCGCGATGGCGATCATCGCCGTCGCCTCGACCGTGTTCATCGCCTCACCGGCCAACGCGCACGGCTACATCTCGTCGCCGCCGAGCCGTCAGGCCATGTGCGCCCAGGGCCGGGTCACCGGCTGCGGCGACATCATCTACGAGCCGCAGAGCGTGGAAGGTCCCAAGGGCCTGAAGAACTGCCACGGCAACGTCGCCCGGTTCTCGCAGCTCAGCGACGAGAGCAAGGGCTGGCCGGCGACGAGCGTGGGCAACTCGGTCACCTTCAACTGGGTGCTGACCGCCCGTCACGCCACCAGCACGTGGGAGTACTTCATCGGCAACACCCGGATCGCGGTGTTCAACGACGGCGGCAGGCAGCCCGGCGCCACCGTCTCGCACAACGTGAACCTGGGAGGCAGGACCGGCCGTCTGAAGGTCCTCGCCGTCTGGAACATCGCCGACACCGCCAACGCCTTCTACTCCTGCGTCGACCTGCAGCGCTGATCCACGGCCCGCGATCTCCCGGTCGGACCTGACCGCGGAGGTCCGGACGCGCCGAACCCGTTCGACCCGTCGAACCTGCCAGATCCGCCAGACCTGCCAGACCCGTTCGACTTGTCGAACCTGTTCGGTCCGCCAGACCCGAACCGCTCCCGCGCCCTTCGCGGCCCGACGGCGTCCCGCGCCGTCTCCGGCCCGATGGGCGCGGGGGCGGTTTCGCCGTTCCGGTGCCTTCCTGGCATCTTCCTGGTGCCTTCCCGGTGTCTCCCCCCGCGGCCCGCTCCCTGGACGATTCGAAAGGGGTCACCAAGTGCGACCGCGACGTCACGGAAAAGGATCTCCCTTGAATGGGAGTCGGAATGGCGGGCGCGACGTCGTGGACATAGCAGCTCAAAGTGTGCAACACGGCTTTTCGCCTGCGCTTTAATTGCCAAAACATCGGTGATTCAACTCAAGGGCAATGGGGAACAGATATCGTGCGTCCAGGGTTCCCGGCGCCCGTCGGGGCAGGGGTCGGCACTGTAGGGGTGGGCGGTGGCTCGTCGCACAAAAAGAATCACCGATGTCGCCACGGCGATTCTGGTGGTTTTAGGAATCCTGGTCGGACTTCCGGTGCGAATGGTCGAAGAATATCTTCCGGACACGGTCGTCGAGCACCGGATCGAATGGGTCGTGATTTTCGGATTAACCGCCTCCCTTGTCGTGCTGCTGGCGTGGACGACGCCGAAACTGAGGGAGTCGCGCACGCGCGGCGGGCTCTTCCTGGTGCCGGACAGGCAGCCGGGCTGGGTGCGAAGGACCGAGCTGGACGACGTGATCTCCACCCTCACGATGAGGGGCTCGGGCACCGTCGGGCTGACCACGGGTCTCGCCGGGGCGGGCGGGTTCGGCAAGACCTCCCTGGCCGTGGAGGCGTGTCACAGCGACGAGGTGCGGAAGCGGTTCGGCGGCGGCGTCATCTGGGTCACCGTGGGCCGCGACCGCGCCGGTGCCGACATCGCGGCGCTCGCCAACGACGTCACGGAGGCCGTGCTGGGCGTCCGGCCGGAGTTCTCCAGCCCCGAGCAGGCCGGCCACCGGATGGCCGAGGCCCTGGCGGAGCGGGGCCGCGTGCTGCTCGTGGTCGACGACGTGTGGAGCCTCAAGCAGCTGCGCCCCTTCCTGTCCGCGGCCGTGAGGTCCCGGGTGCTGGTGACGACCCGGCTGCCCCGGGCGCTGCCCTCGAAGGCGATCGCGATGATCGTCGACGAGATGGCGCCGCGGGTGGCCGTCCAGGTGCTGAGCCGGGGGCTGCCGCCGATGAACCCCGGGGTCGTCAGCGACCTGGTGGGCCTGACGGGCAGGTGGCCGCTGCTGCTGTCCCTCGTCAACGCGCGGCTGCGCGACGAGCACGGCGCGGGGACGAACGCCGACGTCGCCGCGCGCCGGGCGGCCGAGCGGCTCGGCCGTACGGTCCCCGCCGTCCTGGACGTCACCGTCGCCTCCCAGCGGGAGACCGCGGTGCTCGCCACCGTCGAGCACGGCCTTGAGGCCCTCGGCGCGTTCGACCGGGCCCGCTTCCTGGAGCTGGGCGTCTTCCCCGAGGACGCCGAGATCCCGCTCACCGTCGTCGAGCTGCTCTGGCGGGGCACCGCGGGGCTCACGTCCGAGCAGGCCGAGCGGCTCTGCGGAAGGCTCCGGGACCTCTCGCTGGTCAGCATGCGCCACGCGGGGGAGACGGCGCCGTCGATCACGATCCACGACGTCGTCCGCTCCGCCGTCCGCTCGGAGGGCGGCCTGGGAAAGGAGCGGGCCGAGGCCGCCAACCGCGACCTCCTCGACGAGGCGAGGAACCTGATACCCGACGACGACCTCACGGCGGACGCCGAATGGTGGAGGCTGCCCCTGACCGTGCCCTACCTCTGGGACCATCTGCTCTTCCACCTCTCCGAGGCGAGGAGATACCGGGAGCTGGAGTCGCTCCTGCACGACGTGCGGTGGTTCGTCGCCCGCGTACGCGCGTTCGGGGTGGCCGCGGCGGAGTCGGATCTGGCGCTGTCGACCTCCCGTTCCGTCGCCGGGGTCCGCCGGTTGATCGCCCGCAGCGCCCACCTGCTCACCCCCTTCGAGTCGGACGCCGTCTCCACGGCGAACCTGCTGGCCCGCCTCTACGCGTTCCCGCCGATGCGGGCGTCGGTCGAGCGCTACAGCCAGGAGAACGAGACCACCTTCCTGAGAGCCCGCTGGCCGTTGCCCGACGACGGCGCCACCTGCCTCCTGCGGACCCTCACCTCGGCGACGAGACGGCTCGACGAGGCGTCGGTCACACCGGACGGATCGCGGTTCGTCGTGCACGCCCGCGACGGCGGCGCGCAGATCTGGAAGGTCGACGGCACCACCCGGACCACGCTGGCCACCCACGGCAGGCGGGTTCACGAGGTCGTCGTCGCGCCGGACGGCTCGTGGCTGGTGACCCGTTCCGGGAGCAGGAGGGTGCAGATATGGGGGATCGGCGGCACGGAGAGGGCCGTCCTGCGCAACGGGACGGGAAGGCTCGTCAGGGTGGTGGCCGCGTCCGACGGCTCGTGGCTGGCGACCCTCTCCGCGAGCGGGAGGGGCCGCCTGTGGAATCCCGACGGGAGCAGGCGCGCCGTCCTGCGCAACGGGATGGGCAAGCTCGCCGGGATGGTGGCCGCGCCGGACGGCTCGTGGCTGGCGACCCTCTCCGCGACGGGAGGGGTCGTTCTCTGGAGCCCCGACGGGGGGAGACGTCTGGTCCTCAGGAGCCGGATCAGGGTGAGGACCAGGTCGCGGAGCCTGAAGGACGTCCTGAGGATGCGCGGCTGGAGCCAGGAGGACGAGAAGGTCTCCGGCAGGAACAGGCCGATCGGCAAGGTCTCCAGGATCGCCGTCTCACCTGACGCCTCATGGCTGGCGACCCTCTCGGGAGACGGGAGCGTGCGCCTGTGGGGAGTCGACGGCGCCGAGCGGGCCGTCCTGACGGGACACACCGGGGCGGCGTCGGGGATGCGGATCTCGCCCGACGGTTCGTGGCTGGCCACCTGGGCGTCCACCGGTCCGGTGCGTCTGTGGGAGGCCGACGGCAGGCAGCGGGCCGTCCTGACGGGTCACGCGGGGACGGTCCGGCAGGTGGTGATCGCGCCGGACGGCAGCTGGCTGGCGACGCTTTCCGGTGATCGGAGTGTGCGTCTGTGGGAGGCCGACGGCAGGCAGCGGGCCGTCCTGACGGGTCACGCGGGGACGGTCCGGCAGGTGGTGATCGCGCCGGACGGCAGCTGGCTGGCGACGCTTTCCGGTGATCGGAGTGTGCGTCTGTGGGAGGCCGACGGTGCCGAGCGAGCCGCTCTGACGGGTCACGCGGGGACGGTCCGGCAGGTGGTGATCGCGCCCGACAGCAGTTGGCTCGCCGCCTGCTCCGACGAGGGGACGATCCGGATCTGGCAGTCGGAGCGCGCCGCGCGGCAGGGCCGCAGGGGCCGGACCGGGACCGTGCGCCAGGTGACGATCTCCCCCGAGGGCAGCTGGATCGCCACGCACTCCGGCGACGGGTCGGTGAAACTCTGGAACGAGGACAGGATAGAGGGGGCGACGCTCACCGTCCCCCTGGAGAACGGCCACCGCGGCACGGTCTCGCCGGACAAGACGTGGCTCGCCGTCTGGTCGGCCGACCACGTCGTCCGGATCCGCGGCGCCGGTGGCCGCAGGCGGGCCATCCCGACGGGACACTCGGGCCGCCTGCGCGGAGTGGCGATCGCCCCCGACAGCACCTGGCTGGCCACCTGGTCGGCCGACCGGGCCGTACGGCTGTGGGGCGCGGGCGGCAGCAGGCGGGCGGTGCTGGCCGGTCACACCGGGCCGGTCCGCGAGGTGGTGATCGCGCCCGACAGCACCTGGCTGGCCACCTGTTCGGAAGACGGCACCGCCCGCGTGTGGTGGGCCGACGGCACCGAGCGCGCCGTCCTGGTCGCGAACGTCAGGGCGACGGCCCACCTCCTCATCTCCCCGGACGGCGGCTGGCTCGCGACCCTGTCCATCTACGGGAGGATCCAGCTCTGGAAACCGGACGGCCGCAGGTACGCCACCCTGAGGAACAGGGTGGAGGACATCGGCGAGATCACCGTGGCACCGAACGGCAGGTGGTTCGCCATCTTCTCCGCCAACGGGACGGCCGGCCTGTGGGGAGCCGACGGGAAGGCGCGGGCCTCGCTCAAGGGGTGCCCGGGACCGGCCCGGGGGGTGACGATCGCCCCCGACGGCACCTGGCTGGCCGCCTGCTTCGACGACGGCGGCGCCCGTGTCTGGTCGGCGGGCGGCAGGGAGCGGGCGAGGCTGTCCGGCGGCGAGGGGAGGATCCGCGGAGTGGCGATCTCCCCGGACAGCAACCTGCTCGCCACGTGCTCCGACGACGGCACCATCCGGGTGTGGGACCGGTACGGCGAGTCGTCCGCCGCCGGGGCCCGGGTCGAGGCGGGCCTCAACTGCCTGGCCTGGTTTCCCAGCGGCTTGGCCCTGGCCGCGGGCGGCGACCAGGGCCTGTACGGGTTCGACCTCTACCCGCCGCCCGGATAGCGGACGTCCATCACGCCCGGACGGCGGCCGACCGCCCTCCGCCCGACCGCCCTCCGCCCGACCGCTCTTCGCCCGGACGGTGGCCGGTGCGGCCGTCACCGGTTCGACGGCCGTGCGACGGTGCTGTTCGCGAGTCCATGAGGCCGGAGCGCCGGTTCTCCGCGTCGCGGTCCGCTGTGGGGCGCCGTCCCGCCGGGGCGCCCCACAGCGGAGATCCTCAGGGGACGGCGAGCTCCGCGGCGAGGGCGGCGGCCCGTCCGGTGGTGAGCCGTCCGTCGGCGACCACGACGGTGATCGCGCGCTCCAGCCGGTCGGGGACGGTCAGCGGCGTGTCCCAGGCCAGGGCCGGTCCGACGCCGGGGTACTCCTCGACGCGGACGAACCAAGGGTCGAGCCCGAGGGTCTGCACGAACAGCAGGCTCCAGTCGTCGGACGTCAGCGCGAGCCAGGGCGAGAGGCTCCCGTGCACGGCCCGCTCGCCGGAGGCGTCGGCGGTGAAGGCGTCCAGCCCGGGGGAGTCCTTGGGCGCGCGCCAGAAGAACCCGCCGTAGCCGGCGCCGGTCCGGCCCTTGCAGGCCGAGCTCTGGATCGACAGCGGCTCGCCGGTCCGGTTGCGCAGGGTGAAGGTGACGTCCAGCGCCCAGGCGCCGGGCAGGGCGCGGGCCGTGAGGGTCCGCTCCTCGGCGGCGAGGACGTCGCCGTCCGGTCCGGTCCAGTCGAGACGCTCGGCGAAGCCGCCGTCCACGGGGCGCAGCGAGCGCCGCCGCTGCCGTCCGTGGTTGGGCAGGATCGTCGGGCCGGTGCCGGGGACGTAGGTGGAGCCGCCCCAGAAGTTGACCCCGTTGACATCCGAGATCGCCACGCCCGCCCCGAAGTGGTGCACGTGGTCGTCGGGCTGGGTCTCGGTCACGACCGTCCCGCCGAGGGTGCGGACCGGATGCAGGTGGGGCCGGGGCGCGTCCGTCGCCCGCAGGTCGCCCCGCTGGACGTAGGTCGCGACCTCCCGCGAACCGGCGCGCAGCACCGTCTCCGGCCAGACCGTCTCCGGCCAGGTGGCCCGCCGGGAACCGGGACCGCCGGGGAAACCGACCTCCGACAGGGTCTTCAGCTCCGCCGCGGCGCGCACGGCCAGGCCGTCGATGCCCGGCAGCACCAGCCGGGACGGTTCCGTACGGGCGCCGTCGACGGGCAGCGGGTCGGGCGCGCGCCGGATCTCGTCGAGCAACCGGGTGAAGCCGCCGGTCCGCTCCAGCGGCACCAGCAACTCCTCGCCCTCCCTGATGTGCGCCAGGAGATTGCCGAGGAGGTCGACCCGGTCGAAGCCGGTACGGACGCCGTCCATCTCGATCTCGTCCAGGGTGTAGAAGAGCAGGGCGGAGCGGGTCTCACCGTGCAGATGCAGGTAGGGCTCGGTCCGGCGGTCGCCGCACAGGCTCACCGTGATCGCGATGACGGTTCCGTCGGCGAGGCGGAGCCGGGCGCTGGAGGTGTCGTCGGCGGAGATCGCGTTCGCCCGGTACAGCTCCAGCTCGATCCCCTCGATCGAGGAGACCGCGTCGGCCCCGGCGACGGCCAGCGCGGTGGCCGCCGCGTGCGCGAACGGGTTGGTCAGCGCGCCGTCCATGACGTCCACGCCGTCCAGCCGGCGGTGCCCGGCCCAGGGGGCGCGCGAGTAGTAGGTGAACGGGCGCGTCCAGGCCCCGGCGACGCCGATGCCGCGGATCGGCTCGCCCAGCAGCCCGGCCGCGGCGGGGACGGCGGCCGAGCCGAGCGACTGGAAGCCGACCTGGCAGGCCAGCCCCGTCTCGGCCACGGCGGCGGAGATCCGCTCGAACTCCTCCACCGACGGCGCGGGCGGCTTCTCCAGCAGCACGTGCGCCCCGGCCCGCAGGGCCGCGACCGCGAGCGGCGCGTGGGTGTGGATCGGCGTCGCGATCACCACCACCTCCGCCCCGGTCTCGGTGACCAGCGACGGCAGGTCCGCCGACCACGGCACGTCGAGGGCGGGCGCCGGGCGGGTGTCGCAGACCCCGGCGAGCTCGGCCCGGCCGGTCGCGGCGAGCCGCCGGACGTTCTCCACGTGGTTGCGTCCGTGGCCGTGGATCCCGGCGACCACCACGCGTACCGGCTTCACGGCACCCACCTCGTCGGCGCTCCGGTCGCCCGCAGCTCCGGCCCGGTGATCTCCACGGGGAAGGGCGGGGCGAGCAGCCCGAGATCGGTCAGCGCGGCGTCCTCCACCCTCTCCACCATCGCGGGATGGTGCAGCGCGAGGGCGAGCTGACCCGACAGCTCGGTGAGCAGGTGCGGGTAGACCGGGACGTCGAAGGCGCGGGCGAGCTCGGCGATCCGCAGGAACGGCGTGATCCCGCCGACCCGCACCAGGTTCGGCTGGAGGACGTCGCAGGCGCCCCCGGTCAGCAGGTCGCGGAACCCGTGGACGGTGGCGACGTTCTCGCCGACCGCGACCGGGGTGCCGACGCTCCGCCGCAGCTCCACCTGGGCGGCCAGGTCGTCGGCGGGCAGCGGCTCCTCGATCCAGAACAGGTCGTACCTCTCCAGGGCCCGCAGCGCGGTCCGGGCCCGGTGCAGGTCCCAGCGCTGGTTGGCGTCGATCATCAGCAGCCGGTCGGGGCCGATCACCTCGCGGACCGCGGCCACCCGCTCGACGTCCTCGGCGAGCGAGGGGCGGCCGACCTTGATCTTGACCGCGGTGTACCCGGTGGCGACCCACCGTTCGGCCTGCGCACGGAGCTCCTCCAGCGAGTAGTGGAGGTTGACCCCGCTGCCGTAGACGGGGACGCTCTCGCGCCGCGCGCCGAGGACCTCGACCAGCGGGCGCTCGCCGCAGCGCAGGTCCCACAGTGCGAGATCCACCCCGGCCAGGGCGATCGGCACGATCCCGGCCCGGCCCGCCTCGCCGAGGTGGGCCGACAGCCGGTCCCAGACGACCTCCGGGTGCGGCGGCAGGCCGATCACCGCGTCGCGGACGTCGTGCTCCAGCAGGGCCTTGATCGCCTGTGCCCCGATCTGCGGCGTCCACGCCGGCCCGGTGCCGCGCCGCCCGTCGTCCAGCGTGATCGTGACGAGCAGCGCGTGGTTGAAGGGCACGTCCGCGCCCCAGGGACGGCTCAGGGGCACCGAGCGCAGCGTGACCGCCAGATCCTTGATCATGGCGCTACCAGGGCGAGTCCAGACTTGATCAGCGCCTCGAGCTCCGCCTCGTGCTCGGGGGTCACCGGGACCAGCGGCGGGCGGACCGCGCCGGCGTCCAGCCCGCGCAGCCGTACTCCCGCCTTGACCAGCGACACCGCGTAGCCCGGCACCTTGGAACGCAGCCGCACCAGCGGCGCGTAGAACTCGGTGATCAGCCGCTCGTCACCGTTCAGGTAGGCGTTGGCGATCTCGGGCGCGAAGCAGAACACCGCGCTGGAGTACAGGCCGACGCCCAGGGCCCGGTACGCGGGCTGGGTCAGCTCGGCGGTCGGCAGCCCGTTGAAGAACAGGAAGTCCGGGTGGGCCTCCCGGACGGCCAGTACGATCCGCTGCATCCGGTCGATGTCGCCGAGGCCGTCCTTCAGCCCGATGACGCCGGGGATCCCGGCCAGCGCGACCGCCACCTCCGGTTCGAGGGCGATCGGCCCGCGCTGGTAGATGATCACCGGGAGCTCGGCGGCGATCGCCCGTACGTACTCGGGGAAGCCGGGCCCCTGGACGAGGTAGGGCGGCATGAGCAGCAGCCCGTCGGCGCCCGCCTCGCGGGCGGCCCGCGCCTGGGCGAGCGCCGCGCCGATCGGCCCGCCCGCCCCGGCGAACACCGGGACGCTCCCGGCGGCCGTCTCCACCGCCACCCGGACGACCTGGGCGTGCTCGGCCTCCGACAGCGCGGTGAACTCGCCGGTCCCGCAGGCGGCGAACACACCGCCCGGCCGGTGGCCGAGTCCCTGCCGGATGTGGTCGGCCAGCACGCCGGGCGCGAGCTCACCGTCCGGGCCGAAGGGGGTCACGGGGAAGAAAAGGACACCTTCGAGATTCATGATCGGGCTCTCTTTCGGGAGAGTTCAGGAGAGTTCGGTACGCCAGCTGCGCTTGGCGGTCCAGCCGAGCAGCCGCTCCGCCTTGGCGGAGGAGAAGGCGGGGGCGGTACCGGTCAGGTGGGCGGCGAACGCCTTCGTCTCCGGTATGACGGTCGGCAGCACCTCGGCGAGCGGCTCGCGGGCCAGGGCGTCGGCGGCGCCCGCGAAGAAGACCTCGCCGTTCGTCTCCAGCAGCGGGAGCCTGGTGAGCAGCGTGTCGACGAAGTCGCCGGCGTCGCGGGCGTCGAGGTAGTTGAACAGGGAGGTCCCGCCTATCTCGGGCCGGTTCAGCCGCTCGGTGATCGTGTGCCCGGACTGGGTGGGCGCGCCCTCCCACTCCTCGGGCGCGACGACGAAGCAGGGGCGGACCGCGGCCATCCGGGTGGTCTCGGTGGTCCGGGCGAACGTCCGCATGGTCTGCTCGGCCACGACCTTCGAGAGGTTGTAGGCGTTCCAGGGCTCCGTCGGGTGGTCCTCGTCGAGGGGCAGGTAGGCGGGGGTCCAGCCGCCGGGCGCGCCGTAACCGATCACCGTGGGACTGCTCGCCACGATGAGCTTCTCCACGCCGAGGGCGACCGAGGCCGCGCAGATGTTGAAGGCGAGCTGGGTGTTGACCCGGAACGTGGTGGGCTCGGAACGGCTGAACGGCACCGCGATGGCCGCCAGGTGGACCACCGCCTCCGGCCGGAACCGCGCGATCGCCGCGTGGGCCTCACCCAGGTCGGTGAGGTCCGCCGGAAGGGTCGAGGCGGCCTCGCGAGGGGTGCCCGGCGCGCTGTCGACGCCGATCACCTCGTGTCCGGCCGCCGCGAGCGAGGTGACCACGCTGCGGCCGAGCCGGCCCGCGCTGCCGGTGACGAGCACTCTGCTCACCGTGTGGACTCCTTCTGAAGACTGCAATCAGTTGCAGTAAACAATCGCGTCCGGCAGGACAATACGTCAAGTGAGCGGGGTCAATCACCGGCAACCGGTCTCATTATGGTTGACCGGTCTGCAAACGATTGCGTTAAGGTGTGCGGCATGTCAGTGACCATCCGGGACGTCGCCCAGGCATCGGGTGTCCATGTGTCGACGGTCTCCCGGACCTTCTCGGCGCCCCATCTGGTGAACGCCGAGACCCGGACCAGGGTGCTGGCGGCGGCCGAACAGCTCGACTACCGGCCCAACCGGGCGGCCCGCTCGCTCAAGACGGGCCGCACCAACAACATCGGGCTCATCGTGGCCGATCTGGCGAACCCGTTCTTCCCCCCGCTGATCAAGGCCGCGCAGGCCGCCGCGCGCCGCCAGGACTACCACCTGTTCGTGGCCGACACCGGCGAGGACCCCGTCGAGGAGGAGAACCTCGTACTGGCCTTCTCCAAACAGGTCGACGGCATCGTGCTGTGCAGCCCGCGGCTGTCCAACAAGGCCCTGGAGAAGCTCTCCGAGCAGGTCTCGTTCGTGCTGGTCAACCGGCGTATCCGCGGGCTGACCACGGTCGTGATGGACGTCGCGAACGGCGCCCGCGCCGCGATGGAGCACCTCGTGGGACTCGGTCACCGGCGCGTCGCCCTGGTGGCGGGGCCCGCGGGCTCGTGGACCAGCGGCGAGATCCGCAAGGCCGTCTCGGAGATCCCCGGTCTCGACACGGTCGTCATCGGCCCCAACTCACCCACCGAGGAGGGCGGGATCGCCGCCGCGCCCAAGGTCGCCGAGGCGGGGGTGACCGGCGTGCTCGCCTACAACGACCTCGTCGCCATCGGCCTCATCGAGGGGCTGGAGGTCCTCGGCGTCGAGGTGCCGGGCGACGTCAGCGTGATCGGCTTCGACGACAGCATCACCGGACGGCTGCACCGCCCCAAGCTCACCACGGTCGCGATGCCCGCGAGCGACGCGGGCCGGATGGCGGTCGATCTGCTCATCCAGTCGATGAGCGCCGCCACCGTCCTGGAGACCCACCTGGTGGTCCGGGAGTCCACCGCGCCGCCCAAGCCTTCCGGGGGTCACGACGCCGCCTGAGTTCCGGATCTCCTCGCCCGGCTGAGCCCTGGGCTCTCTTCTCTTTCTGTTTTGCCCGGCTTTTGTCTGGCCTGTCTGGCTTTCCTTAGATCTGTTCGACTTTCATCCGATCTGCTTGGCTTTCCTGCGGTCTGCCCGGCCGAGCCTTGGTCCGGCGCGGGTGATTCCTGCGTTCGCTCCGTGCCCGGGTTTCCGCGTGCCCGGGTTTCCGCATGCTCGGGTTCTGCGTGCCCTGGCTCCTGCGTTCCCGGGTTTCTGTGTTCTCCGGCCCTGTCTTCTCCGGCTCCTGCGTTCCCTGGCTCCTCCGCTCCTCCGTGAACGTGACGGCTTCGACGGAAGGCGCCTCTCCGGTCTCGCCGAGGTTCCGGCTCCCCGGGAAGGCCTCGGAACCCCGCAACATCCCGGGGAGCCGCACCGTCCCGGCGTACCGTGCAACGGCCTGGCGTACCGCGTGCGCCGAGGGGTGTTCGCGGGAGTGGCGCGCTTCGCGTGGACGCCTTGCGGAGAGGGCGGCCACCAGGCGTTTCCCGCCCGTCCCGCCCAGGACGGATCACGGTCCGCTACTGCAATCGGTTGTACTAACTCGTGTTCGAGCGAGATTTTTCCATCAGGCCTCTGATAAGGGATAACCCGCCTGAGCTGCGATAACAACAAAACCGAAGGTTACGATTCGTGAGCTAGCTCACTGCAAAGGGTTGACGTCTTAGTTTGTGAAGCTATAGGAAAAGCGCATCCCATTCACCAACTCCCCGAAGGGCCAGTGATGACGCTGAGTCCCGCACCGGCGGGGACGACCGAGGTGCCGGTCGCGCCCCCGGAGAAGGCGGGCGCCCCCCAACCCGGGCGTCTCAAAAGCCACCGCAGCCGATCGCAGGCGCGGGCGGCCTATCTGTTCCTGGCCCCTTGGTTCATCGGCCTGTTCGCGATCACACTCGGCCCGATGATCGCCTCGCTCTACCTGTCGTTCACCGACTACAGCCTGCTGACCGAGGCCAAGTGGGTCGGGTTCGACAACTACGTGAAGATGTTCACCCAGGACGACCGGTTCATGGCGTCGCTCCAGGTGACGACGACCTACGTGCTGGTGTCCGTCCCGCTGCAGCTGGCCTTCGCCCTCGCGCTGGCGCTCGTGCTGGACAAGGGCCTGCGCGGCCTGCCGTTCTACCGCTCGATCTTCTACCTGCCGTCGCTGCTCGGAGGCAGCGTGGCGATCTCGATCCTCTGGCGGAAGATCTTCGGGACCGACGGCATCGTCAACTCGTTCCTCGGCCTGTTCGGCTACGAGGGGCAGGGCTGGGTGACCAGTCCCGACACCGCGCTGTGGACGCTGATCGTCCTGCACATCTGGACGTTCGGCGCCCCGATGGTCATCTTCCTGGCGGGCCTCCGCCAGATCCCGCAGAGCCTGTACGAGGCGGCCTCGGTCGACGGCGCCGGCAGGTGGCGGAACTTCCGCTCGATCACCCTGCCGCTGCTCACCCCGATCATCTTCTTCAATCTGGTGCTGGAGGTGATCAAGTCGTTCCAGTCCTTCACCCAGTCGTTCATCGTGAGCGGCGGAAACGGCGGGCCGGTCGACTCGACCCTCTTCTACACGCTCTACCTCTACATCAAGGGCTTCAAGAACTACGAAATGGGTTACGCGGCCGGAATGGCCTGGGTGCTGCTGCTCATCATCGCCGCGCTGACCGGTGTCAACTTCCTCATGTCTCGATTCTGGGTTTTCTATGGCGACGACAAGTAAGCGCGTGCCGGTCCTGTTCCGGCCCGCCCCGCGCCTGCTCAGGCACGTCCTCCTCATCGGCGCCGGCCTGTTCATGCTCTACCCGCTGCTGTGGATGGTCTCCAGCTCGTTCAAGCCCGAGGAGCTGATCTTCCGGGAGCCGGGGCTGATGCCGACCGCGGTGACGGCGGAGAACTACACCGAGGGCTGGGACGCCCTCAAGCACTCCTTCGGCTACTACCTGTGGAACTCGGCGGTCCTCACCGCGCTGGCGGTGCTCGGCAACCTGATCGCCTGCTCGCTCGCGGCCTACGCCTTCGCCCGGCTGGAGTTCCCGCTGAAGAAGATGTGGTTCGCGATCATGCTCGGCTCGATCATGCTGCCGCACCACGTCACGGTCGTCCCGCAGTACATCGTGTTCGCCAAGATCGACTGGATCAACACGATCTGGCCGATCGTCGCGCCGAAGTTCCTCGCGACCGACGCGTTCTTCATCTTCCTGATGGTGCAGTTCATCCGCACCCTTCCCCGGGAGCTGGACGAGGCGGCGGCGATCGACGGCGCGGGCTACTGGCGCACGTTCGTCAGGGTGATCCTGCCGCTGTGCGTCCCGGCGCTGGCGACCACCGCGATCTTCACCTTCATCTGGACGTGGAACGACTTCTTCACCCAGAACCTCTACCTGACCAACTCCGACAACCTCACCGTTCCCGTCGCGCTCCGGCAGTTCATGGACTCCAGCGGCGAGTCCTCCTGGGGCCCGCTGTTCGCGATGTCGATCATCTCCCTCGGCCCGATCTTCGGTTTCTTCCTCGCGGGCCAGAAGTATCTTGTCCGTGGCATGGCGACCACCGGTCTCAAGTAACCCCTCCCATCCCCCATCTTCCGGAGGTATCTCGATGAAGCGCATCCTGGCGGCCACCGCCATCACCCTGATCGCCGTGTCGGCCACCGCGTGTGGCAGCGACGACAGCGGCGAGTCCAGCGGGAAGACGAAGGTCGTCTTCTCGTACTGGGGCAGCGACGCCCGGCAGAAGCTGACGGAGTCGGCGATCGCCGCGTTCGAGAAGAAGAACCCGACGATCGACATCGAAGGCGACTTCTCCGACTGGGACAGCTACTACGAGAAGCTGGCCACCAAGACCGCGGCCGGCGACGCCCCGGACGTCATGTCCATCGAGATCCGCGGCCTGGCCGAGTACTCCGGCCGCGCCACCCTCGCCGACCTCAACGGCAAGGTCAACACCGCCGACCTCGACCAGGATGTGCTCAAGGCCGGTCAGGTCGACGGCAAGCAGTACGCCATCCCGACCGGCGTCAACACCTTCCCGATGATCGTCAACAAGGCGGCGGTGGAGAAGGCCGGTCTCAAGGTCCCCGACGACACGACCTGGACCTGGGACGAATACATCGGGCTCGCCCAGCAGGTGACCCAGAAGGGTGACGGCAAGGTCTGGGGCACCGAGTACAACGAGAACCCGGCCTTCCTGCAGCTGTTCGCCGCCCAGCGCGGGGAGCAGTTCTACAAGGACGGCAAGATCGGCCTGTCGGAGCAGACCATCAAGGAATGGTGGGCCCTCCTGCAGAAGATCATCTCCACCAAGGCCGGTCCGGACGCCGCCCTGATGCTGGAGACCGGGACCAAGGTCGACCAGGCCCTGCTCGCCACGAACGCCAGCGCGTTCGGCAGCTGGTGGAGCAACCAGCTCACCGCGCTGAGCAAGGGCTCCGGCCAGGAGCTCGACCTGCTGCGGATGCCGAAGGCCGAGGGCGCGACCACCGCCGGGATGTTCCTGCAGCCGGCGATGTACTACACGATCTCGTCCAAGACCCAGCAGGCCGACGCCGCCCAGAAGTTCGTCGACTTCCTCGTCAACGACCCCGAGGCCGGTGCCATCCTGCTCAGCGACCGCGGCCTGCCGACCAACGCCAAGGTCGTCGCCGCCATCAAGGACAAGCTGACCCCGACCGACCAGAAGGTGCTGGCCTTCATCGACTCGATCAGGAGCGAGCTGAGCCCGATCTCGATCCCGCCGAAGGGCGCCATGGAGATGGAGGACATCCTCAAGCGCGCCACCGACTCGGTGCTGTTCAACAAGACCTCCGCCGACGAGGCCGCGCGGGCCTTCCTCACCGAGGCCAACGCCGCCATCACCAAGTAGCCGCCATCACCAAGTAGCCGGCGGCGGCCGGGATCCGCTGACGTGCCGTACGGCTCGCGCCGAGCCGTACGGCACTCCCGTTCTCACCACTCTCTTGATGGAGTCCCTGATGCGATACGCCTTCGTCGGGCTCGGCCACCGGGTACAGCTGTACATCGACGCGCTGCTCGGCGAGTGGAGCGACACCGGTGAGATCGTCGCCCTCTGCGACGTCAACCGGACCCGGATCGGCTACTACCTCGACCGGATCGGGCGCGACGTCCCGTGCTTCGCGCCGCACGAGTTCGGCAAGATGCTCCAGCTCGCGGACGCCGTCGTGGTCGCCACCGTCGACGCCACCCACGCCCGTTACGTCGTCGCCGCGCTGGAGGCGGGCAAGGACGTCATCGTGGAGAAGCCGCTGTGCACCACCGCCGAGGACTGCGCGGCCATCACCGAGGCCGCCGAGCGGAGCACCGGACGGCTCATCGTCACCTTCAACTACCGCTACTCGCCGCGCAACAGCGCCGTCCGCCGGCTGGTCGCCGACGGGGCGATCGGCGACGTCACCTCCGTGCACTTCGAATGGGTGCTGGACACCATCCACGGGGCCGACTACTTCCGCCGCTGGCACCGCGACAAGGCCAACTCCGGCGGCCTGCTGGTGCACAAGTCCACCCACCACTTCGACCTGGTCAACTGGTGGCTGGCCGACACCGCCCGTTCCGTCTACGCCCGTTCGTCGCTGCGGTTCTACGGGGCCGAGAACGCCCGCGCCCGAGGTCTGCGCGACCGGCCGGGACGCGCCCACGGCGCGCCGGAGCTCGGCACCGACCCCTACCTCCTCGACATCTCCGCCGACCCCAGGCTCAAGCGCCTCTATCTGGACGCCGAGCACGAGGACGGCTACATCCGCGACCAGGACGTGTTCGACGACGGCGTGACCATCGAGGACAACATGGCCGTCCTCGTCGGCTACTCCCGCGGGGCGGCGCTCACCTACTCCCTCAACGCCCACGGCCCCTTCGAGGGCTACCGGGTCGCGATGAACGGCACCGAGGGGCGGCTGGAGCTGGAGGTCGTCGAACGCGCCTGGACCCCGCCGCGGGCCGCGATCGACCCGACCGCCGCCGACAAGGCGCACGCCACCGGCACCTCCGAGCGGCTCGTCCTGCAGCGGCACTGGCAGGAGCCCGAGGAGATCGCGATCTCCTCGGGGGCGGGCGGCCACGGCGGCGGCGACGCCCTCATGCTGGACGACGTCTTCCGCGGCGCGGGCGAGGACCCGCTGGGCCGCCAGGCCGGGCACCGCGCGGGCGTCGCCAGCGTGATGGTCGGGGTCTCGGCCAACCGGTCCGCCGCGAGCGGCGCCCCCGTCCTCCTGGAGGACGACGGCACCCGGTACGCGGGCTGACCCTCCTTCGCGCTTCTGGAGAACGGCGGCCTTTCTGGAGAACGGCCGCGCTTCTGGAGGGCGGCGGCACCCGGCACGCGGACCGGCCCTGCTCGGCGAGGACTTCCTGACGAGGACGTCCTACCGGCTCCGGCGCCCCGGCGGTCGCCGTAGAGTGGGCCGGTCCGCAGGGCTTTTTCGGGAATGGTGCGAAATTTATGGATGAAAAGCTGACGTTGATGGCCGTTCACGCCCACCCCGACGACGAGGTGATCAGCACCGGCGGGATCCTCGCCAGGTACGCGGACGAGGGTGTCCGTACCGTCCTGGTCACCTGTACGAACGGCGAGCAGGGCGACGGTCCCGGCGGGGTGAAGCCGGGGGAGCCCGGTCACGACGAGGCGGCGGTGAGCGCGCTGCGCCTGGAGGAGCTCCGCGAGTCGGCGGCCCATCTGGGGATCTCCCACGTGGAGCTGCTCGGCTACCGCGACTCGGGCATGGTCGGCTGGGCCGCCAACGAGGCGGCGGAGTCCTTCGCCAACGTCCCCTTCGAGCAGGCCGTCGGCCGGCTCGTCGCGCTGATGGAGCACTATCGCCCGCAGGTCGTCGTGACCTACGACGAGAACGGCGGCTACGGCCACCCCGACCACATCCAGGCCCACCGGATCGCGGTGGCCGCGGCCGAGGCGAGCGGCATTCCCGGCAAGCTCTACTACACGGCCGTGGCCCGCGAGCGGATGGCCGAGCTGTTCGAGTATCTCCGCTCGACCGGTGACGCCCCGGAGGACTTCGAGCCCTCCGACGACTTCGGTGTCCCCGAGGAGCAGATCACCACCGTGGTCGACGTGTCCGCCCAGGTGGAGCGCAAGCTCAAGGCGCTGAAGGCGCACGCGAGCCAGGGGGACAGCATCTTCTTCCTGCGCATGCCCGCCGAGGCCCAGCACCGGGTGTTCGAGCACGAGACCTTCATCCGCCACATCAACCGCGTCCCCGCCGCGGCCGACCGCGAGGACGACCTCTTCGACGGCCTCCGCTAGGAAGGCGGCTTTCGCCAGGAAGACGTCCTCCGCGGGGAAGACGTGTCCGGGAAGGGGGCCGCCCCCGCCGAACGGCTCTCGGGGCGGTCTCCACGAGGCGGGCGGTCTCCACGGGACGGTGCGCCGTCGCGGGCGGTCCCGCCGAGGGCTACGGTGTCATACCGAAGTCCGGAAAACCCTGGTTCACTGCTTCTCATCACCTTTACGATCTTTTCTCTGGTATGCAATTCTGCAAACCCGGGGGAGTAAACGGCATGCGTGATCGACGGCTCCTCGTACTGATCTTCTCCGCGACCGCGATCCTCGTTTTCGGCGTGTACGGGGTGGTGGCCGCCCCGGGAGCGGTGGTGGCCTCGCCGTCGCCGCGCCCCACGCCGGCCGGTGACGCCGACGACGCGGAGACCCCCAAGGTCAGGGCGACGGTGACGAGGGCGGGGAACGCGCCCAGCCCGGTGCCCGTCTCGCCGCCCCCGAACCTGGTCACGCTGACCCCGGTCACGCCGATCCCGCAGGGCGGCCCCGAGACGACCGCGGCGAACTACCTCAACGCCTGGCAGGGCGGCGACTTCGCGAGTATGGCGGGCATGGTCGTCGACCCCCCGGCGGACTTCGGCACCCGGCACCGCGGGTTCGACGCCGACCTGCGGGTCTCGTCGCTCTCGCTCACGCCGGGCGAGCTGCGCCGCCACGGCGAGGAGGCGGCCGAGATGTCCTTCAGGGGAGTGCGGAAGGTCGACGGGCTGGGCGACTGGCCGTTCGACTCCGTCCTGCGCCTGGAGTTGCGGTTCGGGGTGTGGAAGGTGCGCTGGAGCCCGGAGACGATGCACCGCTCGCTCAAGGACGGCGGGAGCCTGCGGCTGAAGGAGACCGAGGTCCGGCGCCCGGCCACGCTGACCCGCGAGGGGGAGCCGTTCCCCCGCGACAGCAGGGCGGGCCACTACTTCAGCGGGCTGAGTGACATGGCGGTCGACCTGGAGCTGGAGGAGAGGCCCTCCGGCCGGGTGCTGCTCGCCTCCGCGCCCCCGCCGTCCTCGGGGACGAGGACCACGATCTCCCAGCCCGTGCAGGCCGCCGCGGCCCGCGCCCTGGACGGTGTCGCGCAGTCCGCCGCGATCGTGGCCGTGGACGTCCAGACGGCCCAGGTGCGCGCGGTGGCGGACACGCTGGGCGGCAAGGAGGCGTTCGGCGGCCTCTACCCGCCCGGCTCGACGTTCAAGGTCGTGACCGCCGCCGCGCTGCTCCGCGCCGGTCTCACCCCGGACTCGCAGGTCGCCTGCCCGGCCAGTTACACCATCCCGAACGGCAGGAGCTTCAGCGACTCCGACGGCGTCGACCACGGGAGCGTGGCCCTCACCACGGCCTTCGCGCTCTCCTGCAACACCACCTTCGCCCAGCAGACGTACGAGCGGCTGCGCGACGACCGGCTGCGCGCCGAGGCGGCCGACCGCTTCGGCTTCCGGGAGAAGCCGGGGCTGAGCTCCTGCCGGATCCAGCCGTACGGGAGCCCGGACCAGCTGGGGTCCGACGCCATCGGCCAGAACTCGGTGCAGGCGAGCCCGCTCTGCATGGCCGAGGTCGCCGCCGCGGTCGCGAGCGGTGTCTGGAAGCCCGCCATCCTGACCGAGCAGCCTCCCGCGGACTCACCGGCCCCGGTGCCGCTGGACGAGGGGGTGGCCGCGAGCCTGCGGACGATGATGGGCGCCGTGGTCACCCAGGGCACGGCCTCCCAGGCCGGGCTCCCGCCGGGCACCGCGGGCAAGACCGGCACCGCCGAGGTCGAGGGCGGCGGGGACCACGCCTGGTTCATCGGTTACCGGGACTCCCTGGCCTTCGCGGTGTTCGTGCGGCACGGCGGCGCCGGGGGCAAGGTCGCGGCGCCGATCGCCGCGAGGTTCCTGAACGCCCTCTGACGCGCTCCCGGCGTTCCGGGCACGCTCACATCATCTGTGTCGCCCGGCTTGCCGCCGGTGGTGCGCGTCGAGCCGGTCCGCTTCGCGTCAGTCCGCTCCGTGTCAGTCAGCTTTATGTCGGTTCGTGCCGTACCGGTGTGCGTCGAACCGGCTCATACCGAGTCAGTCAGTGTCGAGGGGGTTCATGCAGGGTCGGTCCTTTTCGAGTCGGTCCGTGCCGACGGGCGTCCGAATCCTCGGTTGGCGAACGAGCGGAGCGCGCCGACCCCGGCCCCCGCGACGATCGAAGCGTTGACCACGAAGTGGATCGCGGTGAAGTAGCCGAGGAACCCCGCCCCCCGCTGCTTCAGGACGAAGCGGGAGAGTTTCGGGTCGGCGGCGGAGAAGACCGCGAGACCCGCCAGCGGCAGCGCCACCAGCCTGCGGGACAGCAGTGGGGCGGGCAGCGTGGCCATGGTGAACGCGGCGGCCATCACACCGGTGCGGCTGTTGAGCCACAGCGTGCCGGGACGGCTGCGGTGCGCCGCCGCGAACGGGACCAGCAGCTGCGCGCGCCGGTACTGCTCGCGCAGGAGAGGCAGCAGCCGGTCCGCCTCGTCGTGGTACATCACCACCTGGTCGGTGAGCAGGATCTCGTACTTCTCCGAGAGACGGTCGCTGTACTCGATGTCCTCCATGTCCCGGAGATTCTCGTCGAAGGGGCCGATCTCCTCGAAGACGTGCCTGGGCATCGCGGCGGCGACGAAATGGGCCGTCACGGTGGGACCGATGCCGCGGATGCGTCCGTAATAGGTGTGGAGTGTCCGGTACCACTCCACCGGCCCGTCGTCGATCAGCGGTTCCGGCGCGAAGATGCCGTGGACGCACCCGTACCGCTCGTTCTCCTCCAGCAGCCGGACCGCGTTCTCGATCGCGTCCGGGGCGAGCGCCGCGTCCGAGTCGACGAAGAACAGGACGTCCCCCGTGCTCGCCGCCACCCCGGCGTTGCGCGCCGCGGACACCCCCCTGTTGTGCGGCGCGCGCACCACCCGGCAGGGGAACCGCGCCGCGACCTCGCACGAACCGTCGGTGCTGGCGTCGTCGGAGACGATGACCTCGTACGGCCGCATGGTCTGCGCGAAGACCGACTCCAGGCATTTGCCCAGTGTCTTCTCGTAGTTGTAGTTGGGGATGACGACCGAGACTCGGGGGGCGGTGTCAGGCATTCGAGTTCCTCGTCCTTCTTGGCTGGGTGGAGTGGCCCGAGGTCAGCGACAGGAACGCCTCCTCGTAGGCGTCGAGATACGTCTCCCCGCCGAACAGCTCGGTCGTCCTCGCGCTGCCCTCCGCGCGCCGCGACACCGGCATGTCCGCCGTCTCCAGGAGGGCGAGGCGCAACGCCTCGGGGTCACGCGGGGGGACGACCCTGCCGAAACCGGAGGCGAGGACCGGATACCGGCCCCCGGGCAGGTCGGTGGTGACCGACGGCACCCCGGCCATCATCGCCTCGACCTGGACGATGCCGAACGACTCCGCGATCGAGGGCAGGGCGAACACGTCGATGGAGGCGTAGAAGTCGTTGATCTGCCGGTCCCGCAGCATGCCGAGGAACCGGATCCGCGTGTCGTCACGGGCCTCCACGCGCAGCCGGTCGATGTTGCTGCCGCCCGCCACGGCCTGGTAGTCGCCGGCGATGAGCAACCGGGCCTTCGGGTCGTCGATCGCCAGGAACGCGCGCAGGAGATACTCGATGCCCTTCTCCTCGGCGACGCGGCCCATGAACCCCACGTGCAGCCCGTTCCCGTCCCGGTAGGAGGGGTCGCCCCCGCTCCGGTCGGCGCACGGGGCGGGGATGTCGCGGACCGCGCGCCGCCTCAGGACCGGCCAGAGCCTCGACCCCCTCGCCTGGTCGTGGCTGTTGACCACCACGAGGTCGGAGCGCCGCAGCGCGACGCGCGCCGAGCTGTCGGCCGCGCGCATCCCGAACGCGTTCACCAGGCCGGGCGGCAGGAAGGCGTCGATGTGGTAGGTCGTCACCGTCGGCACCGAGCGCGACAACCAGGCCACCACGGCGGCCTCCGGCATCGGCACGTGCAGGTGGAGCAGCGACGAGCGGGCGGCCAGCCGGGACGCCAGCAGGGGCAGGCCGGGGCTGAGCACGCCCTTCCTGACGGAGGTGAGGACCGGCGCGCGGAACACGTGGACGCCGTTGATCCGCTCGTACCGCCTCAGCTCGCGACGGTGCCCGGCGCAGGCCACGGCGACCCGCCAGCCCCGGGCCGCGAGCCCTTCGGCGATCATCCGGGCCGACTCGGTGAGCCCACTGACGTAGGGGGCGTAGTAGTCCAGTGCGACCGTGACGTCGAACCGATCGGCTGTCCGCATCGAGGCTCCTTCTCGTCAGTTCGTCAGTTCGGTGACACGTACAGTTCCTGGGCGAGGTGGTCGGAGATGCTGGGCACGAGGCGGTACCGGGACACCCGAACCTCCTCGGTGGTGAAGACCCAGTCCAGCCGCCACAGCCGGGGCAGGGGGATGGCGAAGGAGGACGTCGGCCAGGTCAGCGGGAGCACCGAGCCCTCGGGATCGAGGCGCCGCAGGCCCTCGCCGGGCGGGATCAGGTTCATCCAGGCGGAGTTGAAGTCCCCGGCGACCACCACCGGGTTCGGGTTGCGCGCCAGGTCGGCGCTGAGCGCCGCGAACTCGCCCCGCCTGCGGTGATACTGGTCGCGGACGAACTCGTAGAAACCCGCCGTCAGCGGGCTGCGCTCGGTTCTGATCGGCACCGGCAGGTGCACGTTGTACAGGGACAGCACGCCGGTGCCGGACCGCACGTCGACGCGGAGGGCCTTGTTTCCCCGCCAGTACCAGTCGGTGCCGGTCGGCGAGGTTCTCCTCGGGTACGTCGCGACGATCGGCAGCCGGGAGATGGTGATCAGCTCACCCTCGGTGACGATGTGGTAGCCGGGGAAGGCCGCGCGGACCCGTGCCAGGTCGTCGACCCGCAGCGGCCCGTCCCCCCAGTGCAGATACTCCTGCAGCAGGTAGACGTCGGCCCGCTGGGCGCGCAGGTAGTCGTAGAACTCAACGGGGTCGTCGCTCATCTCCCAGACGTCGGTGCTCCAGGAGAAGATCTTCAGGGCGCCGTCGGGGGGTCCGCCCCCCCGCGCCAGGCCGAGCGGGCTGACACCGGCGAGCTGCGCGCCCAGCAGCAGCAGGGCCGACAGGACGACGGACAGCCTGCGGCGTACCGGGCGGGCCAGGGGGGTGACGGCGAGCAGCAGCAGCGGGACGACGACCAGCGTCACCGGCGGCATCGACTCGACGACGAGCCAGAACCACCAGCGGCCGGTCAGCAGCACGTGGGCGGCCACGAACGCCGTCCAGGCAGCGGTTCCGGCCACCAGCAGCCGGGTGCCCAGGCACCGGCGGGCCCGGGAACGGCCCGCGGCCGGTGTGTGGCGGGTGTCCGGTACGGGGCTCGCGGCCGGTACCTGGTCCGTGGTCATGTTCTCCCTCGCCCGTCCTGCCGTCTCGCCGTCTGCCGTTCGGTCGCGGTTCGTCCGGTCAGTCCGTCCGGTCAGTCCGTCCGCAGGTGCAGGCCCGTGTACAGCCGCACCGCCTTCCAGGCGAGGCGGGGGATCCTGACCTCGCGGGCGAGCCTGAAGTGCGAGCGCAGAGCCGGCTGGAGCTTCTGGCGCCGGTCCGCGAAGATGCTCGGGCTCTCCCGCGTCGCCACCCGCAGAGCGAGGTCCCACAGGGGCGTGTCACCCGGGGTGACGACCGCGAGCGTGCCCCCCGGGCGCAGCACGCGCCGTATCTCCCGGCAGGCGGCCTCGATGTCCGGCACGAACTCCAGCGAGCTCACCGCCACCACGCAGTCGAAGTATCCGTCCTCGTACGGCAGGGATTCCGCGCCCGTCCGGGTCAGGTCGGCCTTGACGCCGTGCAGGGCGAGGTTCTCGGCCACCTCACGCGGCCTGGAGTTCGGGTCGATCCCGTAGATCTCGTCGCAGCGTCCGGCGAGCTCGGGCATGAACACGCCGCTGCCGTAGCCGATCTCCAGCAGCCGGTCGTAGCGCCTGTCGCCCAGGATCTCCAGCACGATCTGGAAGCGCAGCCGCTGGACGGTCCCGAGCAGCGGCCGGTAGTTCCAGTCGGGATGGTCCACCGGGCTCGAACGCAGCAGCGCGGACTCGGGGAGCAGTTTGAGCGGGCGCGAGGGAACTCCGATCATCGGTGAGGCTCCTTTTCCAGCGTCGTGAGCCGCCGGGGCGTGGTCGCCGGCGGTCATCGCGGGGGCCACGGCGTCCGAGACCGGAAGGGCGTCCCGGCCACGCCGCGGCGACCCCCGAATCATGACCAACGGTGATCCGCCCGCGCGAGGCGCCAACGCTCGCTCGAAGGAGGTAGCCGTTCGGCCAGCCCACGCGGTGCCGGTTCGTGCCCGGCACCGCGGTGACCGTGTGCCCCGCGTCCCGCACGGCCCGGACGGGGTCAGCCGTTCAGAGGGGTCTCCTCGCCGAGGGGCTTCGTGTCAGGGGTGCTCCGCGCGTCCTTCAGCACCTCCTCCACCTGGGCGAACTCGTCCCGGCTGAGCGGCCCGTACTGGAGCGCTCCGGCGTTCTCCTCGACCTGCGCGACGGTGCGGCAACCGGGGATCGGGATCGTCGTCTCGCTCCGGGCCCACAGCCAGGCGAGGGCGCCCTGGGCGAGCGTACGGCCGCCGGAGGTGAGCAGCTCGCGCACGGCCTCGATGTGGGGCAGCCACTCCGGCGCGATCGCGCCGTCCCTGAAGTAGATCTGCCAGTCGAAGTTCTGGCTGCGAACGTCGTCGCGGCCCACCGTACGGCCGTCGTTGTACTTGCCGCTGAGCAGGCCCATCGCGAGCGGACCCCGGTTGATGCTCGCCTGACCGGTCGCCTCGCACACCGCGATCACGTCGGCCGCGTCCCGCAGCACCGACATGTCGTGCTGGATGGCGGTGCAGTGCGCCCCCGCGATCGCGAACGCCCTGGCGTGCTCGGCGTTGTCGGTGCTCCAGCCGTACGACCGGATCCGCCCGTCGGCCACCAGGTCCTCAAGCGTCTCGACCAGGTCGAGCGCCTCGGTGATCGGCAACTCGTTGATGTGGAGCTGGTAGAGGTCGATGTAGTCGGTGCCGAGCCGCCGGAGCGACCCCTCAAGGCACTCGCGCAGGTAGGCGGGGCTGGCGTCCGAGCCGCCGGCCTCGCGCGTCCGCTCGTCGAAGGTCCATCCCCACTTGCTGGCCACGACGACCTCCTCGCGGCGCCCCGCCAGAGCCCGGCCCAGCACCGACTCGCTGTGCCCGGCGCCGTAGTTGCTCGCGGTGTCGAAGAAGGTCACCCCGAGATCGAGGGCCCGGTGGATGGTGCGGATCGACTCGTCGTCGTCCACCGCGCCCCAGCCGAACTGGTCGTCGCCGCCCTTCCACGGGCCGCTGATCACCCAGCACCCCATGCCGAGCGCGCTGGTCTCGATACCGCTGCGACCGATGATCCGCCTCATTGTCCGCTCTCCAAGGTCGTCGGGATTCACGGTGTCCACTTTTCCCGCTGGAGTGGACTCCAGGTCAACCCCAAAAGGAAAATCGGAAGGGTCGTTTCTCCGGCGGGACTGGCCGAACGGCTACCTCCTTCGAGCGAGCGTTCGCACCTCGCGTGGTGGATTGTGGTTGGTCATGCTTTTGGTGCTGCACAACGGGTCGGATATCCGGTTCGCCCGGTGCTGGGTGATGTTTCCGAACGCCGGACATCGCACGTCCGCGAGATCCCCGCTAACACCCCGGCGCCTCGGCACCTCGTAAACGCCCGCCACGACCATGACGATTCGCTGCGTTCTTGCTCCGCGTCCCCTGTCCTCACCAGGTCTTCACCTCGTTCGCGTGCGTTCACGCGCCCACGTTCGGATTCGGTTCGGTGGCCGGCGGGGGACGCCCGTCGGTGGAGAAGGGAATCACATGTCCGAGCTTCTCAGTCTGGAACAGACCGAACAGCTTGGTATCGGTCAAATCCATGATCTGTACCGGCGGTACATCAACCGCAGCCAGGTTTCGCTGATGACCTCGTTCGGTTTCGGCCGCGAGCTGGTCGACCACGCCGAGGGCGCGTACCTGCACCTCAAGGACGGTCGGCGCGTCCTCGACCTCACCGGTGGTGTCGGGGTGCTCAACCACGGCCACAACCACCCGCGCATCCTGGCCGCCCGTACCAGGTTCCAGCGAGACCGCCGGATGGAGGTCCACAAGACCTACTTCTCGCCCTATCTCGCGGCCCTGGGACACAACCTCGCCCAGATCCTGCCCGGCGACCTGAACATGTCGTTCTTCCCCAATTCGGGTGCCGAGGCGGTCGAGGGCGCCGTGAAAATGGCCTACAAATATCACCGTGGCCGCCGCAACACCATTCTCAGGTCCGATATCGGTTTCCACGGAAAGCTCCTGGGTTCCGGCGGCCTGACCGGCAGCACGCAGAACCGTTTCGACTTCCCCACCATTCCGGGAATCGTCACCTTCGAGTACGGGAACCTGGATTCGGTCCGGGCCGCCGTACGGGCTCATCGCGGCGATGTGTACGCCCTGCTCATCGAGCCTTTCAGCGCCTCGACCATGAACTGGTGCTCGGAGGAGTTCCTGCGCGGGGTGCGGGACATCTGCACCGAGGAGAAAATCATCCTCGTCTTCGACGAGATCTACACCGGATGGGGAAAGACCGGGAGCCTTTTCTACTTCACGCGCTACCCGGACCTCGTTCCCGACGTGCTGACGACGTCCAAGTCCTTCGGCGGCGGGAAGTCCTCGATATCCGCGTTCATCACCAGGGAACCGGTGTTCCGCAGGGCGTACGACAACATGTCCGACGCCCTGATGCAGAGCACCAGCACCACGTACTACGGGTTCGGCGAGGAGACCGCCACCGCCATCGAGGCCGTCAACATCGCGATCGAGGACGACTACGCGGGACGCGCCAGGGACCTCGACCGCGTCCTGCGGCCAGGGCTCGAACGTGTCCAGAAATCCCACCCCGACTACGTCGAGGAGGTCCGCGGGGCCGGAGCCCTGTGGGGGATCTTCCTGTCCGGCGGCCCCAAGCTGCTCGACCTGGCCGGGAGGTTCTCGCCCCTGAAGGACCCGCAACTGCGCACGAAGCTCGTCGCGTGCTCCGTGATCGACACGCTCTACCACGAGCACGACGTCTACGCCTACTACACCCTCAACGGCCGCAGCCCGCTGGTCGTGGGCCCGCCGCTCGTGGCGGAACCGGCGGACATGGAACGTTTCCTGGAGGCGCTGGACGCCACCCTCGCGCAGGGCCTGCCCCGGTTGCTGACCCGCTTCCTCAAGGAGAAGGTGAGCTCACTGTGGTGAACCCCTCCGCGCGCGTGGTGGTGACGGGAGCCGCGGGGATCCTCGGCTCGCACCTGGTCGGCCGCCTCCTCACCGACGGGGCCGCCCCGTGCGGGATCGACGTGCGCGAGATCCCCCCTGCCCCCGGTCTCACCTCGCGCGTGGCCGACATCCGCGACACGCGGGCGATGTCGGAGGCCCTCGCGGGAGCGGACACGGTCGTGCACTGCGCGGCGGCGCTCCCCAGCTACCCGGCCGAGCAGATCCGGTCCATCATCGTCGACGGCACCGCCTCCGTCCTGCGCGCGGCCGACGCCGCCGGGGTGCGCAGGGTCGTCCACATCTCGTCCACCGCGGTGTACGGGCTGCCGAAGACGGTGCCCACGACGGAGGAGCATCCCCGCGAACCGGTCGACACCTACAGCGCCGCCAAGGCCGAGGCCGAGGAGATCGCCGAGAAGCACCGCGCGGGCGGGCGGTGCGTGAGCGTCCTGCGGCCCAAGACGTTCCTCGGCGCGGGGCGCATGGGCCTGTTCTCGATGCTCTTCGAGTGGGCCGAGGAGGGGCGCGACTTCCCGGTCCTCGGACGCGGTGACGTACGCATCCAGATGCTCGGGCTCGAGGACCTGGTCGACGCGGTCACGACCGTCATCGCCGCTCCCGACGACGTCGCCAACGACACCTACAACCTGGGCGCGGCGCGTTTCGGCACCATCCGGGAGGACTTCCAGGCGGTGCTCGACGCGGCGGGCCACGGCGGGCGGGTGATCTCGGTGCCCGGCCGCCCGGCGGTGGGGGCGCTGCGGCTCCTGGAGCGCTGCAGGCTCTCCCCGGTGTACGGCAGGCTGCTGCACAAGCTGCTCGCCGACTCGTACGTGAGCATCGACAAGGCACGGGAGCGGCTCGGGTTCACCCCCCGCCTCTCCAACCGGGACGCCATCCTGGGCACCTACGACTGGTGGCGGCGCAACCGGGTCGAATCGGGAGGCCGCGCCACCGGCCGTACCAGCAGGGACCCCTGGAGCCAGGGTGTGCTCGCACTGTCCAAGGTCTTCTTCTGAGCGTTCCCGGAGGTGAGGTATGTCCAGCACACCGCTGGAACTGCCACCGGCACTGGCCGTCCCCCCGGCGTCGTCACGCCGGAGTCTGTCGCGTGACCTGCTCGTTCTCGTACGGCCCCACCAGTGGCTGAAGAACCTGCTGGTGGTACCGCTTCCCCTGGTGGCACCCGCGGCCTGGACGCCGGCCTCGGTGGCGCGGCTCGCCGTCGCGGTGGTGGTCTTCACCCTGGCGTCGGCCCTGGTCTACATCGGCAACGACATCGCCGACCGGGAGCGCGACCGCAGCCACCCGGTCAAGTGTGGCCGCCCGATCGCGGCCGGGCACGTCTCGGTGGCGCTGGCCGTCGCCCTCGGCTGCGCCCTCACCGGGGTCCTGGCCACGTTGCTCGTCCTGGTCGTCCCCCGGCTGGCCTGGCCGGTCGCGGGCTATCTGGTGCTGAACGTCCTCTACAGCACCTGGCTCAAGCACGTGCCGCTCCTCGACCTCTTCGCCGTGGTGCTCGGTTTCGAACTGCGCATCGTCACCGGGTACCGGGCCGTCGACGTGACGCCGTCGACCTGGCTGCTCCTGTGCGTGTTCTTCCTCTGCCTCATGCTGATCCTGGGGAAGCGCCGCAGGGAGCTGGAGGACTCGGGGGCCACCCACCGGCCGGCGCTGGCGGGATACTCGCCCGGCCTGATCGACCAGATGCTCACCCTCAGCGCGGGCCTGACCGCGGTGGCGTTCCTGTTCTTCCTCAGCCGTACCCCGCCCGCGTCCGACTTCGACGACCTGGCGACGCTGCTGCTCACCCCCCTCGGCCTTTTCGGCCTCTTCCGGTACCTGCAGATCCTCGCCGTCCACCGGGCCGGGGGAGACCCGGTACGGGCGCTGCTGCGTGACCGGGCGATCGTCCTCACCGCCCTGCTGACCGCCGCGCTGCTCGCGGCCCTGGTGGTCACCGGGCATGTGGCGGGTGCGGGGTGGCTGCCATGACCCCCGGCGGGTTCGGTGACCTCGTGTCCCGGGACGGACCGCCGGCCTCGGCGACGTCCGCTCGCGATCGCGCGTCCGTCCGCGACCGTCTGTCCCTTCGCGTACGCCCGTCCGTCCGACCGGCTCCGTCGGTGAAAAGATGATCAAAAAGATTCGCCCGGTACTGACCCTCCTGGCCGTGCTGACCGTCGCGGTGTTCGTCGCCGTGACGGTCGGTGAGCAGGACTGGTCGCTGCTCGCCGCCCTCGCGGAGCCGAGGGCACTCGCGCTGGTCGGCGCCGGGCTCGTCGCCAACGCGGCCGGACTGTTGCTCGGCATGCTGTCGTGGCGGGCGCTGATCGTCGGTGCCGGGGCACCGGTCGGGATGTGGGCGGTGGCCCGCATCTTCTTCGTGGGATTCATGACCAAGTTCGTGCCCGGCCGGGTCTGGGCGCTTCTCGCCAACATTCAGATGGGAAAGGCGAGCGGCATCCCACCGGCGAGGACGGCGACGGTCTACCTGGTCAACATAGCCGTCGGAACCCTGACGGGGCTCACGACGGGCCTGGTCGCGGCGCCGGCCGTCCTCGGCGAGCACGGCGCGTGGATGGGGCTGGCGGCGATACCGGTCGTCGCGTGCGTCATCCGCCCGGACCTCACGCACCGCGTCGCCACGGCCGCCGCCCGGGTGCTGCGACGCCCCGGGCCGCTCACCAGGACCTCGGACCGGGCCGTGCGCCTGGCGATCGTCCTGCAGACGCTCTCCTGGCTGGTCTCCGGCCACCACCTCTGGTTCCTCGCCCTCGCGGCGGGCGCCCCGCCGCTGCGGTCGTACGTGATATGCGTGGGCTCCTTCGGCCTGGCCGTCGTGGCGGGCCACCTCATGGTGCTCGTCCCCGACGGCCTCGGCGTCCGCGAGGCGATCCTGCTGGCGGCCCTGACGACGGTGCTGCCTCTTCCCGTCGCGGGCACCATCGTGCTCACCAGCCGGCTGGTGTGCACTGTCAGCGAGGTGGGCCTGGCGGCCGCCGTGCTCGGCGTCGCCCAGCTGCGGGTGCGAGCCGGGAAGGGGGGAGCACAATCACCGGGAGTGGTTTCCGCCTCACCGTCGTCCTTGTCCGAGGTCTCCTTGGCATCGGGGGAACCGCGGGAATCATCGGAGGATTCACCGGGGGAGAGCCGTTCCCGGATGCCGGCGCGGGCGCCGGAACGGGAAAAGGGGGTGGGCGCCACCCCCTGATCCGGAGCCGTGAGGAAAGCGCGTCCCCCCGAGGAGTCCCGTGTGGGAAAGCTGTCGTTCGAAAAGAGTCGTTCGAAAAGATCGGATGGAAAAGCCCGCTGCGGAGGGCTCATCCGGGAAGTCGCACTATTTTCCCTCGCCGACCAGACCGTAACGCATCGCGAGAACGACGGCCTGGGTCCTGTTGGGGCAATTAAGCTTGAGGAGTATATTCCCGACAAGGCGTTTCGCGCCGTGCAGGGAAATGTTGAGACTTTTCGCGATCTCCTTGTTGCTGAGGCCGTCGGCGAGGAGTTCGAGGGCGGACTTCTCCCTCGACGTCAGCTCGATGAAGCGCAGGTGTGACGTCTTCAGCGCGCGGGCCGCCGAGTCGAAGACCTCCGAGATGATCTCGGCGGGAACGGCCGCCTCGCTCCGTGACACCTTGACCAGGGCCTCCTCCAGCGTGTCCTTGTTCAGCTCGCGCTGCAGGATGAACCCGTCGGGCCGCAGGGACACCAGCTTCTCGGGATCCTTGGCGCTCGTGTCGTCGATGAAGGCGAGAACCCGCACGTCAGAGGCGTGGGCGGCGGAGACGACCCGCTGGGCCGTCGCCCATTCCGTGTAGGAGACCATGACGACGTCGAGAGACCTGAACGTCTCGTTCACGGATGTCGCGTTATTGGGCCGAAGCTCCCTCAGGCTCTCGACCACCTTGAGATCGGTGAGGGCGACCCTCAGCCCGAAACGGAGTATTTCATTCTCGGAGACTATTCCGACGTTAAGCTTTTGGTCTGCAATCTTGACGCCCGATCCTCGATTTTGTTCTATCACTCCGGCCCCCGATTGTTTGGGCGGATATTGCCTCACTCGTTCATTATGGGCACAAGGTCAAGATGTTGCAATAACGGAACTAAATTCGTCCAGCATGCGGACGGCGCCTCGCTTCCGGATGCCCGGTTATGTTTTGTGAAGTTTACGGTCACCCTTAAGGGGATTACGTATCAGCGCCTTACCGGCTGTCGCGGTCGCGGCCGTACGGTTTCGGATCGGAGGTCGGGCCGTATTCCGCGGTCGATGGAACGGCTTGCGAATGCCTCCTTGCCGGAATATCCTCGGCAGGATGGCGATAAAGGACGCGCGTATTTGTTTAAGGTAGACCGTAATCGATGTCACGCGGCTGGGTGACCGTGCGGGAGTCGCCGTCCGGAATGTCTCTCGTGACGCCCGCCGCGGTGCCGGGCTGGATGATTGCCCCCTCGTGCGTCACCCGAGTTCCTCCTTCATTGGGAGAGCGCTCTCTGACTTCTACAGATTCAACATTTGTGACGGATGATGTCAAGGGTGGTCCGGGGGCGGGAAACCCCGCAGGGACTATCGAGGGCCATCGGGGGTGAGGGACGGGCTACCGTACACAGGGTGTACGTGAAGATCTGCGGGCTGCGCGAGCCCGGACATGTGACGGCCGCCGTGGAGGCGGGAGCCGACGCCATCGGGTTCGTCCTCACCAGGAGCTCGCGGCGGGTCACCCCCGCGCGGGCGAGGGAGCTTGCCGAGGCGGTCCCCCCGCACGTGCTGACCGTGGGGGTGTTCGCCGGTGAGCCCTCCGAGGAGGTCAGGGCTGCCACGCTGGAGGCGGGCCTGCGCGCCGTCCAGCTGCACGGCGACCACCCGCACGAGGACTTCACCGCGCTGAGGGACCTCGGGGTCACGCTGGTGCGCGCGGGGGCCGCGAGCACCGACCTGCGCTGCGGCGCTCTCGACGAGGACCTGCTCATCGTCGACGCGCCCAGGCCGGGCTCGGGGGAGCCGTGGGACTGGTCGGCCGTGCGCGGGCGCCCGGAGGGCCGCTGGATGCTGGCCGGTGGGCTGGACCCGTCGAACGTGGCCCGCGCGATCGCCGCCGCCCGGCCCTGGGGGGTCGACGTGTCGAGCGGGGTGGAGGTCGCGCCCGGGGTGAAGGACCCCGGTCTCATCAGGGACTTCGTCACCGCCGCCCGCGGCGGCTGAGCGTCGCGGCCGGGCTCGCCCGGCGGGGGTCCGGACCGGTGACCCGGCACCGTGTGCACGAGGCCGGTGTCCGGGTTGGTCACCCGGCACCGCGTCCACGAGGCCGGTGGCCGGTCTGGTCACCCGGTGGCACGTCCGTGAGGACGGCGGCTCGGGCGTTCGAGGACCGGGAGCGGAGCCGTCCGGGGGGCCGGTGCCTGTTCGGGGGAGCCGGTGCTGTTCATCGGCTCGCGTTGTTCAGCGGCTGGCGCTGTTCATCGGCCCGTGCTGTTCAGCGGGTCTCGGTCAGCTGCGGGTAGAGCGCGGTGAGGTCGCCGGAGAGCGCGGCCCTGACGCGCGTGCTGATCGCGTCGGCGAGGACCTCGTACCGCCCGGCCTCCACACCGTCGAGGGCGGCGCGGGCGACGGCCGCGGGATCGCTCTTGGGCCCGTCGACGTGCGCGGCCATGTCGGTCTCCATGTATCCGACGTGCAGGGCGGTGACGAGGGTCTTCTGCTCGGCGAGCTGCAGGCGCAGCGCGTTGGTCAGGGCCCAGGCAGCCGACTTGGCCGCCGAGTAGGCGGCGCTGCTGGGGAGCGCGATCCAGGACAGCACCGACAGGACGTTGAGGACGGCCCCGCCGCCGTTGCGCGCGAGGACGGGGGCGAAGGCCCGGCTCATGGCGAGCGTGCCGAAGTAGTGGGTCTCCATCTCCAGCCGGAAGTCGTCGAGGTCCCCGTCGGGGAGCCCCGCCCTGGTGGAGCTTCCGGCGTTGTTGATCAGCAGGGTGACGTCCCGCGCCACGTCGGCCGCCGCGCGGACGGCCGCCGGGTCGGTGACGTCCAGCGCGATGGGCACCACGCCGGGCGTGGTGATCGTGTCGGGGTTGCGCGCGGCGGCGTAGACCTTCGACGCGCCGCGTTCGAGCAGTGCCTGGACGAACCGCTCGCCGAGCCCGCGATTGGCGCCGGTGACGAGGGCGACAGAACCGTTGATCCGCATGATGTTCCTTACCGTGGGTGGTCGCCGAGGACGCCGGTGGCCGGGACGCCGCGAGACGGTCTCCCCGTCACGGGGTCACCGGAAGGGTTCTCCGGCATCTGAGTTTGTATATCCAACCTAGCATCCTGGATTGGAAAACCCAACCTCGCATAGACTGGAATCATGCCCACGAAGATCGACCGCGTACCCGAACCGCGCTGCTCCGTCGCCCGGAGTTTGCAGGTGCTTGGGGAGCGGTGGACGCTGCTGATCGTCCGGGACGCTCTCGCGGGCCTGACCCGGTTCGCCGACTTCCGCGAGTCCCTGGGCGTCGCCTCCGACCTGCTCACCAACCGGCTGAACGCGCTGGTCGACGCGGGTGTCATGGAGCGCCGCCCCTACCGGGAGCCGGGGGCCAGGGTCCGCCACAGCTACCACCTGACCCCGGCGGGGGAGGAGCTGGTGACGGTGCTCGCCTCGCTCCAGCAGTGGGGCGACGCCAACCGGCCCCACGAGGCCGGCCCCTCGGTGCTGAGCCGCAGCCGGTCCACCGGACGTGGCGTGCGCGTCGCGTTCGTCGACGACACCGGCGCGCCCGTCCCCCGGGAGGATGTCGACCTGGTCTTCCTCGGTACCTGAGCGGCCCTCCGGGATACGGCGTTGCCAAAGTCGTCAACCATCTTTACTATATAGACAACCTCGTTGACGATATCGCCCTGAGTGCGATCACGGAGCCCACGTCCGAGGACCCGGAGAACAAGAGAGAAGGCCCCCATGTCCCATGCCGTCTTCGTCACGCACACCGCCGAGAGCGCCCCGCCCGACGCCCGCGCCACCATCGAGGGCGTACGGCGGAAGTTCGGCCACGTCCCCACGCCGGTCGGCCGGATGGCCACCTCCCCGCAGCTGCTCAAGGGGTTCCTGGCGGCGAGTGCCACCTTCGAGCAGAGCACCCTCGCCCCGGTCGACCGGGAGATCGTCATCATGACGGTCGCCACCCGCAACGGCTGCCACGTCTGCGTGGCGATGCACACCGCCACGCTGGTCGGGCTGGAGGCCCCGCCCGAGCTCGTCGAGGCGCTCCGGACCGGCGAACCCCTCCCGGACGCGCGGTCGGAGGCGTTGCGGTCGTTCACCGTCGCCGTCATGGACCGTCGCGGCGCGGTCGGCGACGAGGAGATGCTCGCGTTCCTCGACGCGGGCCACAGTGCGCGGAACGCCCTTGAGGTCGTCCTCGGCGTCGGCGCGTACACGATCTCGACCTTCGCCAACCGCCTGATCGACGCCCCCCTCGACCCGCCGTTCCGCGACTTCGCCTGGGACGGGGGGACGGCCGGGGTCTGACCGGTTCGCGGCGCCGTTCCGCGTTCCGGGGGCTCCGGGCGGCCGTTCGCCCGGTATCCCGGCCTTCCTGTCGCTCGCGTATCCGGAAGGCCGGGTGGCCGTGCTCGCCGCAGGCCCTGTGCCCGATGGGGTCGAGCCGGTTCCTCCCGCCTGCCTCCGATCGTTGCCAGATACCCCCCATGGGTATAGATTGGGCATCGGTAAACGATCGACAGGTGAAGGAGGAGATCGTGATGTCCGAACCGGCGCAGCACGCGAGCAGTCCGGGCGGCGAGGGCCACCACGGATCCGGCCACCATCCGCGGAAGGCGACCTGGCGGGTGGCCGCGTCGGCGACCCTGCACTGCCTCACCGGGTGTGCCATCGGTGAGGTGCTCGGCATGGTGGTCGGCACGGCTCTGGGGTGGCCGAACGTGCCCACCCTCGTCCTCGCCGTCGCGCTGGCCTTCTTCTTCGGATACGCGCTCACCCTGGTCGGGCTGCGCAGGGCCGGAGTCGAGTGGCGCGAGGCCCTGCGGCTGGCGCTCGCGGCCGACACCCTGTCCATCGTCGTCATGGAGATCGTCGACAACGGGGTGATGGTCGTCGTCCCCGGTGCGATGGACGCGGGGCTCACCTCCGGCCTCTTCTGGGGCTCACTCGCCTTCGCCCTCGCGGTGGCCTTCCTGGTCACCACGCCCGTCAACAAGTGGGTCATCGGCCGGGGCAGGGGGCACGCCGTCGTCCACGCCTACCACCACTGAGAGACAGTCCTGCCGCTGAGAGACCGTTCCACCACCGGGAGATCGTCGAATCCGATCGGATCAGGGACGGCGGACCCCGACGACGGTGCTGAGGTCCCCGGACAGCGGGAGGTCGACGGCGCGGAGCGCCGGATGCTCCAGCCAGTGGACGCGGGCGGAGTCGGGCCGCCCGAGATGCTCGGGCGGCCAGGTGGCCGACGGGGTGAAGTCGTCGACGACCAGCACGCCACCGGGGGTGAGCAACCGCCCGGGGTCGGCGGCGGCCTCGACCGCGCGGGCCACGAGGGGTGGGAGGCCGGTTTCGCTCCGGTACGCCTCGGTGCCTAGCAGTGACATGAGGGCATTATCAGGAAAAATCACTGTCACCTGGACTTGTTTCGTGAAGACGATCACCGTCCGCACGTTCCGCCCCGGCGGACACGGGAACGAACACCGGATCAGCAGGACGACATATCGCCAGGTCGTGAGGCGCCCGCACCGGCGGGCGGCCGCGCGCCGGGCGCCGGGCGCCAAGGACGTGACGCATGCATATCGATCTCACCGGCAGGACGGCGCTGGTCACCGGATCCACCCAGGGCATCGGGGCGGCCATCGCCACCGGCCTCGCGCGGGCGGGCGCGACAGTGGCCGTCAACGGCCGCAAACCCGACAAGGTCGAGGTCGCCGCCGACGTGCTGCGCGCCAATGTCCCCGGCGCGCGGGTCGTCCCGCTCGCCGCCGATCTCGCCACCGAGGAGGGCGCGGAGCGCGCCGTGGACCTCCTGCCGAACGTCGACATCCTGGTCAACAACCTCGGGATCTTCGAGTCGAAGGACGCCCTGGAGATCACCGACGACGAGTGGCGCCGCTACTTCGAGGTGAACGTCCTGTCCGCGGTCCGCCTCACCCGCGCCTACCTGCCGGGGATGACGGCGCGCTCCTGGGGCCGCGTCCAGTACATCGCGAGCGACTCCGCGATCGTCACCCCCATCGAGATGATCCAGTACGGGATGTCCAAGACCGCCCTCCTCGCCGTCTCGCGCGGCTTCGCGAAGAAGGCCGCGGGCAGCGGCGTCACCGTCAACTCCGTCATCGCCGGCCCCACCCACACCGGCGGGGTGGAGGACTTCGTCTACGGGCTCGTCGACCGGAGCCTGCCCTGGGAGGAGGCCCAGCGCGTCTTCATGCGCGAGCACCGCCCGCAGTCGCTCCTGCAGCGGCTGATCGAGCCGGAGGAGATCGCCAACATGGTCGTCTACCTCAGCTCGCCGCAGGCCTCCGCCACCACGGGCGGCGCCCTGCGCGTCGACGGGGGATACGTCGACGCCATCCTCCCCTGAGCGGCGAGCGATGCCCCCGCTCTTCCGGCGGGCCGCCGACCGGCTGACCGACGCCGCACCCGGCTGGCTGGTCGAGACGGTGAGGCCCGCGCCCGCGCCGCTACGGTGGTGGCCGATGCTGCGCCTGGCCGTGGCGGTGACCGTCCCGCTCCTGCTGGGGTTCGTCTCCGGGAACGTCACGACCGGACTGCTGCCCGCGCTGGGCGCGATGAACGCCGGCATCGCCGACCGGGGCGGCTCGTACCGGGCCAGGATCGTCCTGATGGGCGCGGCCGGTGTCGCCGGGGCGCTGGGGTATCTCGTCGGGTCCATGGTCCGCGGCCACGGCTGGTGGATCGTGCCGGTCGTGGTGGCCGTCTCGGTGGTGTCCGCGTTCGTCAGCACGGGCGGGGCGACGGGCTCGGCGGCCGGGCTGCAACTGCTGGTGATGACGGTGATCGCCACCGGGATAGGACTGCCGGGAGCGTCGGAGACGAACGCGCTGGCCTTCCTGCTGGGCGTGCTGTGGGTGATCGTGCTGGCGGTCGCCGACTGGCCGTTCCATCCCCGGGCGCCGGAACGGGGCGCCGTGATGGAGGTCTACCAGGCTCTCGACCGGCTGTTCTCCGACCGCGACGCCCCCGCGCTGGCGGCGTTCGACACCGATCTCAAGCGCGGCTACGACGTCGTGCTCGGCGCCCGCTCCCCGGCGGCGGGGCTGGATGCCGATCGCACCCGCCTGGTCGCCCTGCTGAACCAGGCCTCGCTGATCCGCAACGCGCTGCTCTCGCTGCGCTACGAGGGACGCGAGCCGCCCGCCGAGGCCGCGTCCGCCGTCAGGGCCGTCGCCGGGGCGCTCGCCGGTGGGCCCGCGCCCCGGATGCCGCCCTGCGAGCTCGGCTCGCCCGCCGCGCGCGCCCTCTGCTCCGCCGTGCGGGGAGCCGTCGAGCTGGTGTCCGGCGGCGACGTCGCGGCGGACCAGCTGCCCTACGAACCGGTCGGCTACCGCTCCCGGGCCCTCTCTGTTCTGGAACAGATGTGGCGGGGCCACCTCGTCCGCGTCTACACGGTCCGGCTCGCGCTCTGCATGGGCGTCGCCGCCGCGTTCAGCGCGTCCGGCCGGCTCGAACGGTCCTACTGGATGATGCTGACCGTCGCGCTGGTGCTCAAGCCCGACTTCGGGTCGGTGTTCGTGCGCGCCGTGCAACGCGCGCTCGGCACCTTCGTGGGCGCGCTGATCGGCACCCTCCTGCTCGTCCTGGTGCCGTACGGTCCGCTGCTCCTGGTCCCCATCGCCGTGTGCGCGGCGCTCATGCCGTACGGCCTGCAACGCAACTGGGGGTTGATGTCGACCTTCCAGGCGTCGCTGGTCCTGCTCCTGGTGGACCTGCTGACCCACGGAGGCCCCGACCTGGGCAGGATCCGGATGGTGGACACGCTGATCGGATGCGTGATCGTCCTGGTGCTGGGATACCTGCCGTGGCCGGCGAGCTGGGAGGCGCCGGTCGGGCCGCGGCTCGCCGACGCGGTGGCGGCCACCGCGAACTACCTGCGGCACGCGTTCGACACGGAACACGCCGGCAGGGCGCGGCTGCGCCGCGGGGTGTACGACGCCCTGGGCGACCTGCGGACGGTCTTCCAGCGGGCCCTGGCCGAACCTCCCGTGATCAGCCGACGCGTCACCACCTGGATGCCCGCGATGGCAGCGCTGGAACAGGTGGCCGACGCGATCGCCGTCACCGTCGCGTGCACCGAGCGCGGCGCGCCGCCGCCGCCGGAGGCGGCCGTATGGACGCTGGCGGGCAGCCTGGAGGACATCGCCGGGAACATCCGGGAGAGAAGCGACCCCGGCGACCCCGGGCTCTGCGCGGAGGAGTCCCTGGAACGGGTCCACTCCGCGGTCCGTGGCCTGCGCGACACGGTGTCGGGTGACCGCCGGGGCTGACCTGACCGGCACCGTGTCGCGCGAGGACCGACCTGTCGCGAGGGCTATATGAACAGGCTCAGCAGCAGGACGAACACCAGGCCGGTCACCGAGATGATCGTCTCCATCACCGACCAGGTCTTGATGTTCTGGCCCACGGTGAGCCCGAAGTACTCCTTGACCAGCCAGAAGCCCGCGTCGTTGACGTGGGAGAAGAACAGCGAGCCCGCGCCGATGGCGAGCACGAGCAGCGAGGTCTCCCCGACGCTGAGGTTGGCGACCAGCGGGGCGAGGATCCCCGAGGCCGTGACCGTCGCGACGGTCGCCGAGCCCGTGGCCAGCCGGATGAGCACGGCGACCAGCCAGGCGAGCAGCAGCACCGACAGGCCGCTGTTCTCCACCCACGTGGCGATGAGGTCGCCGATCCCGGTGTCGATCAGCGTCTGCTTGAAACCGCCGCCGGCGGCCACGATCAGCAGGATGCCCGCGATCGGCGGCAGCGACTGCTCCAGGGACTTCGCGACCCCCTTCCTGTCCATGCCGGCGCCGAGGCCCAGGGTGAACATCGCCACGATGACGGCGATGAGCAGCGCCACCAGCGGCGTACCGAGGAAGTCGAGGACCGTGCGCAGCACGTTGCCCTCGGGGGCGAGGATGTCGGCGAGGGCCTTGCCCATCATCAGCACGACCGGCAGCAGCACGGTGGCGAGGGTGACGCCGAACGACGGCCGCCGGGTGTCCTCCGCCGGAGGCCGGGTCTCGTAGAGCTCCGGTGCCGGTACGTCCACCCAGCGGGCCGCGTACTTGGCGAACAGCGGCCCGGCGATGGCGACCGTCGGGACGGCGATGAGCACGCCCAGGCCCAGCGTGATGCCGAGATCGGCCTTGAGCGCGTCGATGGCGACCAGCGGGCCCGGGTGCGGGGGGACGAGCCCGTGCATCACGGAAAGACCCGCGAGCGCGGGGATGCCCACCCGGATCAGCGAGACCCCGGAGCGGCGCGAGACCAGGAAGATGACCGGCATCAGCAGCACGAGGCCGATCTCGAAGAACATCGGCAGGCCGATCAGCGCGCCCACCGCGGCCATCGCCCAGGGCAGGGAGCGGGGGCTGGACCGGCCGACGATCGTGTCCACGATCTCGTCGGCCCCGCCTGAGTCGGCGAGCAGCTTGCCGAACATCGCGCCGAGCGCGATGAGGGTGCCGACACCGGCCGCGGTGCTGCCGAACCCGTCGGTGAAGGCGGCGATGGTGTCGGTCATCGCCAGGCCCGCGACGGCTCCGACCGCGAGCGAGCCGAGGGTGAGGCTCAGGAAGGGGTGCAGCTTGAAGTACGTGATCAGTACGACGATCAGCGCGATGCCGACGAGCGCGGCGGGGACGAGCCTGCCGGGGGAGGTGGCGGCGGGTTCGGCGAGCGCGGTCAGGAGGGGGCTCACCTCGCGCTCCCGGCCTCGCCGGCGTCCCGGTTTCCGGGTTCGGCCGTCGCGGCGAGGTAGGCGTCCACGAGCTCGTCGACGGACATGGCGAAGTCGAGGACGATCCCCCGCTCGTCGGGCTCCAGGGGCTCCAGGGTCTTGAACTGCGACTCGACCAGCGAGGCGGGCATGAAGTGTCCCGGGCGGCCGGCCACTCTCCGGCGTACGGCGTCCATCTCGCCGTGGAGGTGGACGAAGGTCACCGTCGGTGCGGCCTCGCGCAGGATGTCCCGGTAGCTTCGTTTGAGTGCCGAGCAGCTCGCCACGCCGCCGGTGGCGGCGTGCTCGGCGAGCCAGACGCCGATCGCGCGCAGCCAGGGCAGCCGGTCCTCGTCGTCGAGGGGGATCCCGTCCGACATCTTGGCGATGTTCGCCTCGCTGTGGAAGTCGTCGGCGTCGGCGAACGGCAGCCGTAACCGCTGGCTGAGGGCGGCGCCCACGGTGGTCTTGCCGGAACCGGTCACCCCCATGACGACGAGCAGCGCGGCGCCGGGGGGTGGTGCGGCGGGATCCTGAGTGGGGTTCATGGAGACGGCCTCCCATGTCGATCTTCGCGACAGCCTGACTGGATCAGTGATCTGCACCCAGAGTTAAAGGTTGTAAATCACGTTTTGTACTGTTACTTCCCTTTTTGGGATGTTCAGTCGTTGTGAGGGGTAACGACCGGACGACTATGGGACTGCACCGGAGCGCCCCGAATAAACTCGGCGCGCTGGTCGCGTCGGGTGACCTCGTCACCGGTCAGGTGCCGCGACCCGGGCCGCCCGGCTCCGCGCGGGGCGTCCGGGGCGGTGATCCACACCCCGGAGCCCGTCAGGACCGGCCGGTGACCGTACGGGTGCCGGCGTCGTGGCCGCACGCGAGCGGCGGGAACTCCCGCCGTCCCCGGCTCCCGGGCTCCGGCCTCGGGATTCGCCAGGCAGGCCAGGTGGGCACGGTGGGCACGGCGGTTCGGTGTACCGGCCTGGAACCCTCCCGCCCCTGGGATCGTTCGGCGGGGCAGGCGGGTCCGGGGGAGCATGGGCGGGGGAGTGGAGGACGGCCCTCGGGGGGGAGAGCCGGAATGGGGCCGGAAGGGGCGGGGGAGAGGTGTCAGGGCTTGCGGGCGACACCGCAGAACTGGGACACCTCCGCGGGCTCTCCCCACGGCGTGTGCTCCGGGCGCCAGCGTGAGCAGGAGACCACGCCGGGCTCCAGGAGGTCCAGGCCGTCGAAGAACGAGGCGAGGTGGTCACGGTCGCGCGCCACGATCGGGGTGCCGCCCCGCTCCATGAACCGCCGCATCGCCTCGTGCATGGCGTCACCGTGCACCTCGGCGGTGGCGTGCGCGATCACCAGGTAGCTGCCCGGCGGGACGGCGTCGACCAGGTCCCGCACGACTTTCCCGGCCTCCTCGTCATCGGTGAGGTGGTGCAGGATCCCCAGCAGCATCAGCGCGACGGGCTTGGTGAAGTCGAGGGTCTCCGCCGCGACCCGCAGGATGTGGTGGGGGTCGCGCAGGTCGGCGTCGATGTAGGTGGTGGCGCCCTCGGGGCTGCTGACGAGCAGGGCGCGGGCGTGGACCAGGACCAGCGGGTCGTTGTCGACGTAGACGACCCGGGACTCCGGGGCGAGCCGCTGCGTCACCTCGTGCGTGTTGTCGGCGGTGGGCAGGCCCGTGCCGATGTCGAGGAACTGGCGGATCCCCGCCTCGGTGACGAGGTGCTTGATGCAGCGGCCGAGGAACGCCCGGTCGGCGCGGGCCGAGTCGACGATGCCGGGGATGAGCCCCTCGACCATGTCCCCGGCCTCGCGGTCGGCGGGGTAGTTGTCCTTCCCGCCCAGCCAGTAGTTCCAGATGCGGGCCGAATGAGGCCGGCCGGCGTCGAGTTCCACGGGCTGCCAGTCGGATTCGCGAGAGGTACTCATGGGGGCGGGATCCGTTCATGAGGTATTCGCATCGAATGGGACGGGAGGTAGTCGATCACAAACGTGATGTTCGAGGCAAATCAACTGCGCGTCCACGGTCATCGTGAAGCCCTTATGCGGCTGCCATTTCACGTGATGAAGAGCGACGAACCCCGAACGCCCTCCGAGGCACGGGAAAGGCGGCGATCGGGCGGGAGTACTGGCGGCGCGGCACGGACACGCCCGCCGATCACCGTTCTCCACCCGTCTCCTCGGATGCCGTTTTCTTCGGACCCGCGACTCGGCCGACTCGCGGCGGAGGTGACGGAGTATTGGCACGAAATACGCGACATTCAGCCACCCGAAACGCGTTCCTGCGGGGCGGGGCTTTTGCCGAGAACGAATGCGCGGCCCGGGGCGGGAGCCCCACGGATCCGGCCGGGTGCGTACGGCGGAGGGCCGGATCCGTGAGGCTCCCGCGAGGTGGTGACGAGCGGATGTCCGGAACGGGGCAGGTTGCTCCGACGTCCCCGCCGAGTGGCACCGCAGGGGTGCCCGGCGAGGAGACAGAGCCGTGAAGTACAAGCTGCCGGCGTGCGGCGTCGTCGCAGGCCCGCTGTTCGTCGCGGTGGTGCTGATCCAGGCGTTCACCCGCGAGGGGTACGACCTGGGCCACCACCCGATCAGCCTGCTGAGTCTCGGCGATCTGGGCTGGATCCAGATCGTCAACTTCACCGTGACCGGCGTGCTGTACGTGGCCTGCGCCGTCGGCATGCGGCGGGCACTGCGTCCAGGCCGGAGCGGCACCTGGGGCCCGCTGCTGGTCGGCCTTCTCGGGGCCGGGCTGATCGTGGGCGGGGTCTTCGTCACCGACGCGGGCGCCGGGTACCCGCCGGGCGCTCCCGCCGGGGCACCCGAGATCAGCTGGCACGGTGCCGTGCACGGTCTCGGGCCGATGCCGGCGGTCGGCGGGATGACGGTGGGATGCCTGGTGTTCGCCCGCCGGTTCGCCGCGCTCGGGTGGTGGGGCTGGGTCGCGGCGTGCGCGGGGACCGCCGTCGCGGCCCTGGTGCTCACCGCGTGGCCCGATCCGGAGGGCCTCAGCGTGCGGCTGCTGCTCGCGTCGGCGGTCCTGTTCGCGTTCGTGGCGGCCCTGGCGGTCCGCGTGATGCGCGGCCTTCCGGACGCGGCCGTCGTCAGCCGTACCTAGGGCCGGAGATCTCCTCCACCGTCCGGAACGAGGCCGGAGGCGGGACAAGCCCGTGCGGCACAGGGACGCCTCGAGGCGGGGACCGGCGCGTACGGGACGAGCCGAGGTGGGGACCGGCACGCTGCGGGACGGTCCGAGACCGGACAAGCCTGTGCGGGACCGGGGCGAGACAGGTGGGCAGGTGGGAAGGGAAAGGCCGGGGCTCCCTCGCGTCACGAGGGAGCCCCGGCCCGCGGAGGCGGTCCCGGTGGGGCACGGCCCTAGCGGAGCGCGGCCCGCTTGTCGGCCGCCACCACGGAGATCCACACCATCGCGGTGATCGCGCCGACGGCCAGGGTCAGCGAACCGGCCCGCCCGCCCGACATCGCCCAGCCGTCCCCGAGGGCGAAGACCAGCCCGCTGAGCCGCGAGGCCGCGGCGAAACCGGGGCGACCGGCGCGGGAGAAGTGGCGGCCCAGGACGAAGCAGGCGGCGATGAGGGCGGTGAACGCGATGGACCCGGCGACCATGTGCATGAGCGCGTGCCAGCTCAGCGTGCCCGTCTGGCCCAGGGGGGTACCCGCGGGGAATCCGTCGCCCGGGTCCATCACGAAGACACCGGCGGCGGCCATCGTGACGCCGTTGACCAGGATCAGCCGGGGCGCCCACGTACCGCCGGGCGTGCCGCGCATGACGCGGCGCAGGCCGACCGCCCCGGCGGCCGTCAGGGCGCCGCTGAGCAGGAAGTTGGCGATCTGGAGCCAGCCGAGGTCGCCGGTGGCGAGCATGCTCAGGGGGTGGCGCGTCAGGTCGAACCCGTCGCGGGTGAAGGCCTGCGCCAGCGACACGACCGCGAAGAGGGGAGCGGCGGCGACGGAGCAGGCGAGCAGCACGCGCGTCGCGGGGGCGAGGGGACCGGTGACGTAGCCACCGGTGGAGTCGCTGCTGGAACCGGTGGCGATGCCGGGCCGGATGGCGGTCATGTCTGTTTCCTCTCGGCGTGACGGTGGTCCGTCGCCGTTCTCGGTCCGCCGGTTCGCCCGGCCTCGCTGACGCGTCGAACGGGAGGGGCGGGAATCGACGCCTCCCCTCCAGTGCACCCCTGAGCTGCGATCACCTGGATCCGGCGGGCATTCCCTGTCACATCGCATTCCCTGTCACATCCGGTCACGGCCCAGGTCGGGTGACGCGTGTCGATTTCCGGCCGATCCGTTCGACGCGTGGCCGAGGACCGGCGAGGATCGGTCACCTGACCACCCGAAGGAGATACGGCGATGCGATTCCTGATGACGTCCAAGGGCGGCGACACGGCGCCCCCGAGTGAGGCGATGCACGCCGAGATGGCCGCCTTCATCGAGGAGATGACCAAGGCGGGAGTGCTGCTGGCGACCGGCGGCCTGGACCCGGCCGGCACCCACATCTCGTCCTCCGGCGGCGAGATCACCGTCACCGACGGGCCGTTCACCGAGGCGAAGGAGGCCATCGTCAGCTTCGCGCTCGTCGAGGCGCGCTCGAAGGAGGAGGCCGTCGAGCTGGCCCGGGGCTTCTGGAGGATCGTCGGCGACGGCGAGGGGGACATCCAGCAGGTCTTCGGCCCGGGGGACTGACCGGGCGCTTGCGCACCCGGTCCGGAGGGTGCTCTCATCGAGCACGTGATGTCCGGAGACGCCCACCGCGCGGTCGACGCGGTCTGGAAGATGGAGTCGGCGAGGATCGTCGCCGGGCTCGTCCGGATGGTGGGCGATGTGGGGCTGGCCGAGGAGTTCGCGCAGGACGCGCTCCTGGCCGCCCTCGAACAGTGGCCGGGGGCAGGCGTCCCGGACAACCCGGGTGCCTGGCTGATGGCCGTCGCCAAGCGTCGCGCCATCGACCACCTGCGCCGTGAGGGGCGGCTCGGCCTCAGGCACGAGCAGATCGCCCACGACCTCGCCACCCGGCAGGACACCGCCGGGACGACCGGGGGCATCGGGGCCGTCGGGACCGCCGAGGCCGACATCGACGCGGCCCTCGACGACGAGGTGGGCGACGACGTCCTGCGCCTGATGTTCGTCTCGTGCCACCCGGCGCTGTCCGCCGAGTCCCGGGTGGCTCTGACGCTGCGACTGCTCGGCGGGCTGCGCACCGAGGAGATCGCGCGCGCGTTCCTCGTCTCCGAGCCGACCGTCGCGCAGCGCGTCGTCCGGGCCAAGCGCACCCTCGCCGCCCTCCGGATCCCCTTCGAGGTCCCGGAGGGGCCTGACCGGGCGGCGCGCCTGTCGTCGGTTCTCGGGGTCGTCTACCTGGTGTTCAACGAGGGGTACGCGGCGACTGCCGGTGACGACTGGATGCGTCAGGACCTCTGCCAGGAGGCGCTGCGCCTGGGCCGCCTGCTGGCCGGACTCGCGCCCGGCGAGGCCGAGGTGCACGGCCTGGTCGCGCTGATGGAGCTCCAGGCGTCGCGGTCGGCCGCGAGGACGGGAGCGTCGGGGGAGCCCGTCGCGCTGCACGAGCAGAACCGCGGGCGCTGGGACCAACTCCTCATCCGCCGGGGGTTCGCCGCCCTGCTGCGCGCCAGGCAGTGCGCCGCGCCTTTCGGCCCGTACGTGCTGCAGGCCGCCATCGCCGCCTGCCACGCGCGGGCCCGTACGGCGGAGGAGACCGACTGGACACAGATCACCGCCCTCTACGAGGCGCTCGCCCGGGTGCTGCCCACTCCTGTCGTGCAGCTCAACCGCGCGGTCGCGCTGGCCATGGCCCGCGGCCCGGAAGCGGGTCTGGCGCTCGCCGACACGCTGGTCGGCGAACCGGTGTTCAAGGGCTACCACCGCCTGCCCAGCGTGCGCGGTGACCTGCTGGCCAGGCTCGGTCGCCACGAGGAGGCCCGGCGGGAGTTCGAACGCGCCGCCGCCCTCACCCTCAACGGACCGGAACGCGCCATCCTCACAGGACGCGCCGCGGCCTGCGCCGATGTCACCGCGCGGAGAACGGCCGGACCGGGGGCTGCCGGGCCGGGAACGGACGGATCCGGAGTGGCCGGACCGAAGGTGGCCGGGCCGGGAACGGTCGCGCGAGGAAAATCCGGGGCGAGGACGGCCGGGCTGGAGACGGGCGAGCCGGAGACGGTCACTCCGGAAGGGCTCACTCGAAAGGCCGTGCCGAGGACGGTCGTCACCCTGGCCGAGGCCGCGAGCGCCTTCCTCGCCCGTGACGACCTGGACGCCGCGACCGTCCGCTCCTACCGCCAGACCATGAACCGGCTGCGCCGCGACCTCGGTGACGACACGCCGCTGCCGGACGTGACCGCCACGCGGGTCGCGGAGATCTTCGGCGCCGCGTGGGGAGACGCGGCCCCCGCCACCTGGAACCGTCACCGCGGGGCCGTCCGCTCCTTCTGCGCCTGGGCCGCCGCCCAGGAACCCCCGACCTCCGGAGCCGGGACGCGGGCCGCCGGTCGGGGTTCACCGGTCGGGGACCTGGGCGGTGGAGTGCTCCGCGACCTGGCCGCGGGGCTCGGACGCAGGCCCGAACCCCGGGGGCGCACCCACCCCATGGACCGGCCGCAGGTCGAGGCGCTCTGGGAGCGTCCGGACATCGCCCCGCGCGAGCGCGCACTGTGGGTGCTGCTCCACGAGAGCGCGGCCGGAGCGGGCCCGGTGCTCTCGCTCAACGTCGAGGATCTCGACCTGGCCGGAAGGCGCGGGAGGGCGGCCACCGGATCCGGCTGGGTTCACTGGCGCTCCGGTACCGCCGAACTCCTCCCGTACCTCGTCGCGGGCCGTCGCCGGGGCCCGCTCTTCCTGTCCGACCGCAGGCCCGGCCCCGGCCGGCCTCCGGCGCCCGGCGACCTGTGTCCGGAGACCGGCCGTCGCAGGCTCTCCTACGAACGGGCCGAATACCTGTTCAAACGGGCCACCGGCCACACCCTCGACCAGCTCAGGACCCGCTAGGGGACCGTCCGGCCGCTCCTCCCGCCGGACGGACCCCGTGACACGTGTCCCTCTCCTCACGACCCCCTTTGCTCGTCGGGCGCCGCGAACTGGACGAGGAAGGGCTGCGCGCCGGAGATCCGGACACGCTGCACGCGCAGCGGGACGAACCGCCGCCGGATCCCGGCCGCGATGTCACCGGCCTCGGGAAGCAGCACCACGGCCATGCCGCCGGGCGCCAGGACGCGGCGCAACTCCGCCCACCAGTGCGAGGAGGAGCCGGAGAGCCGGCCCCGCGCGGCGACCTGGCCGTTCCAGGGGGGATTGCACAGGACACGGTCGATGCCGCCACCCGGTAGCGGCAGGTGACCGGCATCGGCCTGGTCGATGGAGATCGGCAGCCCCGCCGCGTTCTCCTTCGCCGCCCGCAACGACTCCGAGGCCAGGTCGAAGCCGTGGAAACGGGCCCGCGGCTGGTGGAGCCCGGCCTCGATCAGCAGGGTTCCGGCACCGCAGCAGGGGTCGAGGACCGTGTGCCCGGGGTGGATGTCGGCCATCCGCACCATCGCGGCGGCCAGCGGAGGATGCAGGGTCCCCGGGATGGAGCGCTGTTTGTAGGCGCGCCGGTGCAGGGGCCGGTCGGTGATCCTCAGCATGAGGGTGGCCCGCGTGCCGTCGAGGGTGAGCCGCCACCCGCTGTGCGCGGGCGGGGGACCGACGCCCGCCCGCCGCGAGTGGTAGCCGATCCCCAGCCGCCGCGCCAGGACCTGACCGACGGCGTCCTCGGCGTCGTACCGGTTGAAGGTACGCCTGCCCAGGAACGACGCCGACACCTCGACCCCGGTGACCGCGCCGGAACCTCCCTGCTCCTCCCGCAGCCGCATCAGCGTGCCGATGTCGGCGGTGTCGGCGAGCCGGGCGAGCTCGGTGAGGTCCCGCTTGGTCGTGCCGATGTCGGGCCGCTGCGCGGCGAGCAGGAACACGTCGTCCGCCGTGCTCAGCCCGAGCGCTCGCGGGCCCGAACGGAACGTGCGGAAGTGGACTTCGCGATGCCCCAGATGGGTGACCGTTCCGAGTCCGAGCTGGAGTATCTCGGCCGCGACCGTCGACTCCAGCCCGTGAACGCACCGCGCCACCAGACGCGCCGCCGTCACGAGACGGCGAGGGCGCTGGGACGCGGTGCGGTGAGAAAACTCGCGCGAATGCGCATAGTGATCGTTCTTCTCCCACGTCAGCCCGGGACGGCGCCACGCCGCCCCGCGTCGTCGACGACGGGGTGTGCCTCGCTTCGCCGACGGGGGCTTAGCGGAGGTTGAAGAAGAACGAATACGTCATGCCGAGAATCTTAGTGATCGGAGCCGCGTACGCAACCGGAGGCGGAGGTGACCGTAACGCGAGCACGTGCCCGGCGCGGCCGGCGGTCTGTGGCACCGACGCCCGGTGAGCGCCCCGCCGAGCTTCGTCCCGCTGTCCTCTTCCCCCGAGGGGCACCCGGGGACCGTTCGAGGGGCGTCGGCGCTCCGGGCCGAGGACGACGCCCGCGACACCCGCGATGCCTTCTTCGCAAAGCGCGTCAGGCAGGTTCTTTCCCCAATCCCGGGGACGCCGTTCCGAATGACGTCGTACGGGCGAGGGCACATCCCCCACATGGCCGACACCGCCATCCTCGACATCGACGGCACCCTGGTCGACACCAACTACCAGCACGCGCTCGCCTGGTTCAGGGCGTTGGGGCGCTACGACGTGTGGCTGCCGGTGTGGCGCATCCACCGGCACATCGGCATGGGCGGGGACCGGCTGGTGACCGCCCTCGCCGGGGAGGACGTCGAGCGGCGGCACGGTGACGCGCTGCGCGACGCGTGGGTGGAGGAGTTCGACGTGTTCCTCGACGACATACGGCCCTTCGAGGGAGCCACGGAACTCCTGGACGAGCTCGGCGGGCGCGGGTTCACCGTCGTGCTGGCCTCGTCGGGCAAGCCCCAGCACGTCGAGCACTTCCTCGACCTCATCGACGGCCGGTCACGCTGCCGGGCGTGGACCACGTCGGAGGACGTCGAGGCGACCAAGCCCGCGCCCGACCTGCTCCAGGTGGCACTCGCCAAGGTCGAGGGCGCGTCCGGTGTCGCGGTGGGAGACTCCACCTGGGACTTCCTCGCCGCCCGCAGGGCGGGCATACCCGGCATCGGGCTCCGCACCGGAGGCTTCTCGCCCGAGGAGCTTCGCGAGGCCGGGGCCGGCCACGTCTTCGACTCCCTTCCCGAGCTGATCGGCAATCTCGGCCGCACCCCGCTGCGCGCGCCTCCCTGAGCCGCCGCGCGCACCCGGAGGTCGCGCACCCAGAGGTCGCGCGCCCCCGGAGAAGGGAGATTCCGGGCCCGGCGAGGATTCCGGGGCCGGGTAGGTCTCGGGCCTGACACGGCACCGGGTCCGGCGCGGCACCGGGGTGGGGTCCTGGGCCGGGGGTGATCAGCTCCAGGGCAGGGAGCCGCGCTTCGCCCAGTAGTCTTCCGGCTCCTCCGCCAGCCCGGCGAACCGCCGCTCCAGCTCCGCGTCCCACTCGATCCCGGCCGCGGCGAGGTTGTCGCGCAGTTGCCCGGCCGAGACCGCGCCGCTCAGCACCACTCCCGCCCACGGCCTGGCGAGTACGGCCGCGAGGGCGAGCGCGTCCGGCGTGGTGTCCCGCTCGCGCGCGGCGGCCACGAGCGCGGCGGGGGCCGCCCGGACGGTCAACCGGCCGTTCGCCACCCCCTCCTTGACGATCACGCCCATCCCCGCCTCGTACGCTCGCCCGAGCGCCTCGCCGGCCGAGCGTTCCAGCAGGTTCCACGTCGACTGCACCGTGTCGAACAGCCCGGCCTCGACCGCCAGGTCGACGGTGTCCGCCTGGCGCGGCCCGCTCGTCGACAGCCCGATCGCGACCCCCTCGGCCCGCAACGCGCGCAGCCCGTCGAGCACGCCCTCGTCGTCGAGCACGCCGCTCTCGGCCGTCGCCGAGTGGATCTGGTAGAGCGAGAGGTGCTCGCCGAGCAGCGCGCGGGTCTGCTCCAGCTGGACGCGGAACCGGTCGGCGGTGAGCTCCTTCACCTCGTGCCGTTCGGCCTCCAGCCGCCAGTCACCGACGTAGGCGTATCCCCACTTCGAGCCGACCGTGGCGGCACCCGGGGCGATCCCGCGCTCGCGCAGCCACCCGGCGAGGAACTCCTCCGCCCGCCCGTACGAGCGCGCCGTGTCGAGGTAGCGCATGCCCGCCGCCCACGCCGCGTCGAGCACGGCCCAGGTGCGCGACCGCATCGCGGCGACGTCCCGGTCGTCGCCGAGGTCCTCGGCGCGGCCGAGCGTGATGTAGGCGGGGCGGCCGAGGGCCGCCAGCCCCAGGCCGAGCGGTGTCACGGACAGGGAGGTCTGGCCCAGAGGGCGTCGGACCAGCGCGTTCATTGCACCCAATATAGCGACCACGGCGCTCGGGGCTTTCGGAGCGTTCGGGCACGGGGAGTCCACGAGCTCCGGCACGCCGCCCCGAACCGCGGCGCACCGGGTCACCGGCCGCCGTCTCCATCGCACCGTGTCGCACCGTGTCGCACCGGCGGCGGTTATCATCGCCGAGGCCGCTCACGGCTTTATGTATCGAAATGGTGTTATATCTTCTTTTTCCTCCTGTGGAGGTTTAGTTGCTTATTGAAAATCCGTCATCCCGTGGAGTAGGGGAGTCTTGACCTGCTTTCTTTGAAAATCATACGATTTCTAGACTTATAAGGATGTGGGGCCAAAGGTGAAAAACAGTCGGCTCCACAGGGGTACGGGGAGATGCTCCGGCAGGAGTGGTTCTGGAGGGCGTATGGGGAAGTGGCGGGCCGCGATCGTCGCGGTGCTGGCGCTGTTCGTCCTGGGCGCGGGAGCGCCGTTCCAGGAGGCGGCCGAGAAGTCGTACGAGGTGTGGCTCGTCGACCAGTCCAATACCAACGGGCTCGCCCACGGTGGCACCGTCAGCGTGTACTCCGGGCGTGACGTCACCAAGCAGTTGTCGTCGGCGCGGCCCGTCCACGTCATAGACCTGGGCGGCGCGACCTCGTCCCTCTGCCTGGCGAGGACCGGCAGCGTGCCCGTACGCCCGCACATGATCGTTTTCAACAAGGCCGACACCCACGCCGCGCTCGCCTTCGTCGCCAGCGGCCACGTGGTCGTCTTCGACGCCCGCACCCGGCAGCCGCTCACCTGCCTGCTCACCGAGGTCGGAGCGGGAGGGGCACGACAGGCTCACGCCCTCTGGCCCACCGAGGACGACAGATACCTGATCGTCTCCAACCAGAACGGCAAGAAGCTGGAGCGCGTCAGCACCGACTACGCCTCGAACACCTTCGTCCAGCAGCCTGCCGCGACGATCGACCTGGCCGGTTGCACCACCCCGAACGGCGTGCCGTGCCAGTCGCCCGTGCTCCGGCCGGACAACGCGCCGATCTGCCCGTTCATCGCCTCGGACAACGGCCCGGTCTTCGTCAGCCTGCGGGGCGGCGGGATGCTCGTGGTCGACTGGCACACGACGCCGATGTCGATCGTGGGGGAGTACGACGCGACCAGGATCCCGGCGAACGGATGCGGGTTCATCGAGGCGAAGGGCACCGTCTTCGGCAACGGGGGCGGGGGCACGCCCGCCAACCTCGACCAGTTCAGCGTCTTCAGGCTGCCGATGGGCGGCTACTCGCCCGCCAACCCGCCCAACACCCCGGCGGTCCAGGCGCTCTTCGACGACGACTCGCCCGAGCGCGACGCCCACGGCGTCCTCGCCTCCGCCGGGGAGCATCACGTGTGGGCCGGTGACCGTGACGCCAACGTCGCGGAGGTCTTCGACGGGGCGAGCGGCGCCCACGTCGGCACCGTCGACCTCGTCTCGCCGTTCAGCGCGGATCCGACGGTCGACCTCTTCGCCGTCTCCCCGGACCACAAGTGGGCCTTCGCCTCGACGCGGGGGCCGAACCCGCTCTCCGGGGACCCGCACTCCTCCCACGGGAGCGACCCGGGGATGCTCATCCTCAAACTGACCGGCGACGGTAAGAAGGGCACGGTCGAGGGCCTGATCCGGATCTCCAACGTGGACGCGGGCGGTGTCCAGCGGGCCGACGCCCACGGCATCCGCGTGCGGCGTACGGACTGACCGGACCCGAGCGGCTCCTCGGCACGGTGTCGCCGTACGCCCCGCCCCCGGGAGGACGCTCCCGGGGCGGGGCGTACGGCATCGTGCTCGCGAGCTGTCACGCGCGGGAGGGGCCGAATCGGGGTGGTGGTGGACGTACGCCATCATGCGCGCGAACTCTCACGCGCGGGAGGAGCCGGCCCGGTCGGCCGGGTCGGCCCCTCGGGGGGTCGGTGTCAGCTGGGGTTGGCGGCGTGGGTCAGGGTCTCCCAGGCGACGAAGAGGACGTTCGTCCCGGCCGGGCGCTGCTGCTCGGTGAGACGCTGCGTGTTCGTCATCGCGATGCCCATCCGGGTGTTCAGGGCGTTGAAGCCGACCTCGGTGACCGGTCCCAGCCCGAGGTGGAGGGTGCCCCCGCACAGCGAGGACGGCACGGCGGCGCCGAGCTGGTACTTCGCCTGCATGCCCAGCGCGTGGCGCAGCCGCTCGCTGATCTCCGGGTAGAGGTCCTGCCCCTGGATCCGGGTGGTCTCGGCGAAGTGCGAGATGGCCGACAGCCCGTACCCGGTGTGGGTGAAGTCGCGGCAGGTCTCCTGGGTGAGGCCGTCCATGAAGGTGGACTGGCCCTGCCAGTAATCGATGATCTCGGCGCGGGTGTCGATGCCGCTCCCCGGAGGCGCCTTGGGGAGCGCGCCGTCGGACGAGATGTAGATGAAGGCCGGCACCCGCCCGCGGAACTTGGCCACGGCCTTGTCGTAGCTCGCCCGGTCCTCGAGGAAGACGGAGATGCCGAGCGCGGCCTCCATCATGCTCAGTTCCCAGTTGCCGTTGCTGTTGGAGCCATTGATGATCTTCGGCAGGTAGACGGTGCGCAGCATGGTGGAGAAGCGGCTGACGGAGGCGGCGGGCCAGCCGGTGTAGGTGTAGCGGATGATCTCGGCGGCCCTGGGCCACGAGGACCCGGCCCACCCGGTCTGCAGCGGGGCGTTGCTGTTGGTGTGGTCCCTGATCACCGCGGACCAGGCGTCCATGATCTGGATGGCCTTCTGGGCGTACCTGCTGTCCTGCGTGATGTACCAGGCCAGCGCCATGGTGTACGCGGCGAGCGCGTCCTGGCGCTCGTCGGTGCAGCCGTTGTTGGGGTTGGAGTAGGAGCCGCACTCCACGATCGCGCGCGGCTTGGGGGTCCGCGACAGCGACGCCAGGGAGTGCCCCATCATCTGGTCGAAGGCGCCCTTCCACGGCTGGGCACCGGCGTTGACCTTCGAGCGGACGAAGTCGAGCTGGGGCCTGCTGACCAGGACTCCCGGGTGGGTGAAGGTCGCCGGGGCGGCCTGCGTCCGCGTGGCCGGGAGGTTCGGCAGCGGCGCGGCACCGGCCGCGGGGGCGGAGAGGGCGGTGACGGCGAGCGCCGTGGCACCCAGGATCGCGGCTGCCGTCGTTCGGATGCGTCTGAGCATGGGGAACTCCTCGCTGGCCTGGCAGGCCAAGGGGGTGGCGAGAGGTCTCGGCCGGGGGCCTCGATGACCGCCCATCCAACCGACCTCGACAGCGATCCGTCAATATCTTTAGGAAAGTTTCCTAACATTTAAGGGTCTTGCCGGGGGCCTCGTGGCGTTCCCCTCAGGCGTGTCAGGCGTGTCAGGCGTGTCAGGCGTGCCCGAGCCTCGCGGGACCTTGGTGGCCGACGCCGCCAGAGTTGTTCCTCGCCCGGTTTCCTCTTTCCCCGGAATTTCCTCGGAACCGCTCTCCCTCAGGACCGTTCCGCGCGCTCCGTCTCGTTCCCCGGCTTGCTCTCCGTCTTGTTCTCCGGTGACGGCGGCGCGACGCACTCGTGGCCGGCGGCTCCCCGGTCGATGATGTCCTCGTACACCCCGACCTTGTGGTTGATCAGGTCCAGGCAGCGGGAGAGCTGGTCGATCTGGGCGGTCACCCGCTCCCGGTGCAGGCGCAGGAGGGCGAGCCGCTCCTCCTCGTTTCCGTCTCCCCGCCGCACCATCTCCGTGTACTGGCGGATCGCGGGCAGGGGCATGCCGGAGGCGCGGAGAATGATGCAGAGGGTGAGCCACTCCACGTCGTCCTCGCCGTAGACGCGGCGCCCGCCGGGGTCACGCCGGACGGGATTGGCCAGGATGCCCTCGCGCTCGTAGAAACGCAGCGCGTGAACGCTCAACCCCGTGCGCTCGGCGACCTGTCCGATGCTCAGACCCGTTGTGCCCATGCCGTCCAGAATACGGACTTGACCTAGAGTCGGCTCTAGATCCTACGATGCGGGGCGTCGCGACACCACGTCCGGAACGACCATCAAGGGAGCCCGACCCATGCGTTATCGCGTCCTCGGCGGCACCGGCATCGAGGTGAGCGTCCACTGCCTCGGAGCCATGATGTTCGGCGCCGTCGGCAACCCCGACCACGACGACTGTGTCCGCATCATCCACGCCGCCCTCGACCAGGGCGTCAACTTCGTCGACACCGCGGACATGTACTCCGCCGGAGAGTCCGAGGAGATCGTGGGAAAGGCGCTCAAGGGGCGCCGTGACGACGTCGTGCTCGCCACCAAGGTGCACTTCCGGATGGGCAAGGGCCCCAACCGGAGCGGCAACTCGCGGCGCTGGATCATCAAGGAGGTCGAGGAGAGCCTCCGGCGGCTGGGAACGGACTGGATCGACCTCTACCAGGTCCACCGCCCCGACCACTCGACCGACATCGAGGAGACGCTCTCCGCGCTGAGCGACCTCGTGCACCAGGGGAAGATCCGCGCCTTCGGCTGCTCGACCTTCCCGGCCGAGGAGATCGTCGAGGCGCACAACGTCGCCGAGCGCCGCGGGCTGCAGCGCTTCAGGACCGAGCAGCCGCCCTACTCGCTGATCGCCCGGGGAGTCGAGGCCGCCGTCCTGCCGGTCTGCCTGCGTTACGGGATGGGCGTGCTGACCTGGAGCCCGCTCGCCTCGGGGTTCCTCACCGGCAAGTACCGGAAGGGGCAGCCCGTCGACCTCTCCACCGGCCGCGCCTCGCTCACGCCCGCGCGTTTCGACCCCTCGATCCCCGAGAACGCCGCCAAGCTCGACGTCGTCGAGAAGCTCGTCGAGCTCGCGACGGACATCGGCTGCTCGCTCCCCGAGCTCGCCGTGGCCTTCGCCGCGGCGCATCCCGCCGTCACCTCGGTGATCACCGGGCCGCGGACCATGGACCAGCTGGAGGGGCTGCTGAAGGGCGCCTCGCTCACCCTCGACGACGCGACCCTCGACCGGATCGACGAGATCGTGCCGCCGGGGACGAACCTGTACCAGCCCGACGGAGCCTGGCGCCCGCCCTCGCTGACCGACACCGCGCGGCGGCGGCGCCCGCTCACGGAACGCGCCGCGGGTTAGCCCCGGACGTGCCCCGGACGCGCCCGGGGCGCACCGCTATTGACACGGCAATGGCGGGGTAGCAAGCTGATCTCATATGCACAAATCGATTTGCGACACAGACGAGCCCTTCCCGCCGCAGGTGGTGACGCATGAGTGAGGTTCCCCGGCGGGTCCTGGTGACCGGGGCCGCGGGCAGGCTGGGGCGGCTGATGCTCGACCTGCTCGCGCACCGGGGCGTGGCCGTCACCGCCCTCGACCTCCGGGATCCGGGCGGGCCGGTGGCGGGCCGGGTGGTCGTCGGGGACGTGGGAGACCCGGCGACGGTGCGCGACGCGCTCGACGGTGTGGACGCCGTCGCGCACTTCGCCGCGATCCCGGCCCCGGTTCTCGGCACGCCGGAGGAGGTCTTCTGCGGCAACACCCGGGCGACCTTCGTGGTGCTGGAGGAGGCGGGCCAGGCGGGCGTGCGCCGGGCCGCCATCGCGAGCAGCTACTCCGTGCTCGGCTTCCCCTGGGCCTCGCGCCCGCTGCACCCGGCCTACCTGCCGATCGACGAGGCGCTGCCCCTGCAGGTCGAGGACCCGTACGGGCTGTCGAAGCAGGCCGACGAGGCGACCGCGGCGATGATGGCGCGCCGCTACGGCATGACGGTCGTCGCGCTGCGCTTCCCCCTGATCGGCGGGCCGGGGGACAAGCTCGACAAGCGCGCGGAGGAGTACGCGGAGGACCCCGGCTCCGGCGCCGCCGAGCTGTGGACCTACCTCGACGGCAGGGACGCCGCCCTCGCCACCTGGCAGGCGCTCACCCGGCCGATCGAGGGCTACCGCGCGATCTTCGTGACGGCCGAGGACACCCTGGCCCCGCAACCCACCGAGGAACTGCTCGACCGCTTCCACCCCGGGGTCGAGCGGCGGGCGCCGCTGCCTGGCAGGGCCGTCCCGATCGACCTGGGAGAGGCCCGCCGCCTGCTCGGCCTCACCGTCCGGCACCCCTTCCCGGTGCCCGACGCGGCGGAGACCGCGTGACCCGCCTTCCCCCACCGGGCGGCGGCGGAGACCGCGTGACCCGCCTTCCCCCACCGGGCGGCGGCGGAGACCGCGTGACCCGTCTTCCCGCCGGGCGCGGCGGAGGCCGCGTGACCGCTTTTCCCGTGCCGGACGCCGCGGAGGCCGCGTGACATCCCTTCCCATGCCCGAGACCCAGGCCCCCTGGCCCGCCAGGGACGCCCTCCGCGTCACGGGGGTGCGGCCGATCGTCACCGCCCCCGAGGGCGTGCCCCTCGTGGTGGTCCGGGTCGACACCAGCGACCCCGGCCTGTACGGCCTGGGCTGCGCGACCTTCACCCAGCGCTTCCACGCCGTGGCCGCCGCGGTGGAACACCACGTCGGCCCCCTCCTGATCGGCCGCCACCCCGCCGACATCGAGGACATCACCAGGATGGTGCACTTCTCCTCCTACTGGAGGGGTGGCCCGGTCCTCAACAGCGCCCTGTCGGGGGTGGACCAGGCGCTCTGGGACATCGCGGGCAAGCGCGCGGGCATGCCCGTGTACGAGCTCCTCGGCGGCCGGGTGCGCGCCGCGGCCGACACCTACCTGCACGCGGGCGCGGCCACCGTGGAGGAGACGATCGAGGAGGCCCAGGCGATCCTGGCGTCCGGATACCGCCACGTGCGGCTCCAGTCGGGCGCGCCGGGGATCGGCCACTACGGCTCGCCCGGCTCTCCCGGCGGCTACCCCGGCTCTCCGTACCCCGACGGGTGGGACGTGCAGCGCTACCTGCGCGACACCCCGAAGCTGTTCGAGCGCGCCCGCCGGGAACTGGGGGAGGAGCCGGGCCTGATGCACGACGTGCACTCGCGGCTCACCCCCAAGCAGGCGATCGTCCTCGCGCGGGCGCTCGAACCGTACCGGCTCTTCTTCCTGGAGGACCCGATAGCGCCGGAGTTCTACGACCGCCTGCCCGAGGTGCGCGAGGCCGCCCCGATGCCCATCGCGGCGGGCGAGCAGCTCGGCTCCGTCGCCGACGCGGCCAGGATCGTCCGCGAGGGCGGCGTCGACCTGCTGCGGCTGCACGTCTCGTCGGTGGGCGGGCTCACCCCCGCGCGCAAGCTGGTCGCGCTCTGCGAGCTGACCGGCGTGGGCACCGCCTGGCACTCGCCCGCGGACGTCTCGCCGGTGGGCGCCGCCGCCAACGTGGCGCTCGACGTGACCACCCCCGCCTTCCAGATCCAGGAGGGGCACCTCTATCCCGAGGCCGTCCACGAGGTCTTCCCCGGCACGATCGGCCCCGTCAACGGATACCTCTACCCGAACGACGCGCCCGGCTGGGGGATCGACCTGGACGAGACGCTGGCGGCGAAGTATCCGCCGCTGGAACATCTCCACGAGCGCTGGTCGGCCCGGGTGCGCCGGCCCGACGGCGGGATCGAGCCGCCCTGAGAAACTTATAGTGGGTGTAAGGAGTGTGTCGATGTAAGATCTGCCCATGGTCCCGGCACCCTCCGAGGAGCGACCCCCCACGCGGCGTGAGCGGAGGAAAGGCGAGACGCGGCGTGCCATCGCGGGTACGGCGCGCCGCCTGTTCGCCGAGCGCGGCTTCGAGACCGTGACGGTGGCCGAGATCGCGGCGGTGGCCGACGTCTCGACCAAGACGGTCTTCAACCACTTCCCGGTCAAGGAGCAGATCTTCTTCGAGGTGGATCCGCTCGGCTGGCCCGCTCCCGAGCGGGCCCTGCGGGAGCGCCGGGCGGGGGAGCGGCCCGTCGACGCGATCCGCCGTGTCATGGCCAGGCCCTCGGCCGGTGCCGGAGAGGACACGGGTCACACAGCAGACGCAGCAGACGCGGCCGACAGGGACTACGCGGCCGACGCGCCCGACGCCGGGGCGGTCGCCGTCCACGCGCGGATCTACCGGGACAGCCCGGCGCTGCGGTCGTACTCGCGGGAGATGTTCGCGGGGCAGGAGCGCGCGCTGCGCGAGGCGATCGAGTCCGGCGCGGACAGTCCCGGCGCGGGGAGCCCCGGTGCGGACGGAGGGCTCGGGGCCGGGGTCGTGGCCGCGCTCATCCTGGCGGCCGTCCGCGAGGTCTGGGAGTCCACCCTGCTCAGGATCGCCGCCGGTGCGGCCTTCGAGGAAGCCGCGGCCCTCGGGCGCCGCGAGCTGGACGCGGCCCTCGACCTCCTCTCCCGCGACCCTTCCGGCCGTGACCCGCTCGACCGGGATTCGCCGGACCTCGCGCGTGGCGGTCCGTGGAAGACCCCGGCCGCCGAGGCGGCACGGCTGCTCCCGGCGGATGAGCCCGTACGGGAATCGCCGGGGAGACAGGGGGCGGAGGGGCGTGCCCGGCCCGGGGGCGGGGACGCCCCCGCCGCGGGCCGGGACGTCCGCGGGCCGGTCCGCGGTGACCGTCCCAGCATCACCAGGGTCGCGCGGCTCGCGGGGGTGAGCGCGACCACGGTGTCGCACGCGTTGAACGGGCGCCGGCCGGTGGCCGACGAGACGCGGCGGCGCGTGCTGGCCGCGATCGACCAGCTGGGATACCGGCCCAACGTCCTCGCCCGCGGGCTGCGCACGAGCAGGAGCCAGACGATCGGGCTGATCATCCCGGACATCACCAACCCCTTCTACCCGGCGCTGGCGCGCGGGCTGCAGGACGTGCTGGGACCGGCGGGCTACGACGAGATCATCAGCAACACCGACGGCGACCGGGAGCTGGAGCGCGCCGCCATCGACCAGATGATCGCCCGGCAGGTGGACGGCCTCGCCTTCGCGGTCTTCCACACGCACGCCGAGGACCTGCTGCCCGTCATCGGGGCGGGCATCCCCGTCGTACGGCTCGGGGGCCGCCTGGCCCAGGCCGGTGTCGACGTCGTGCACAGCGACGACGAGGGCGGGGCCGCCGAGGCCACCCGCTACCTGCTGGAACGCGGCTACCGCAGGATCGGCTTCGTCTGCGGCCCGCACGCGGAGGGGCCCGCGGCCGAGCGTGTCGCGGGTTACCGCTCCGCGCTGCTGGCCGCCGGCGCGGACGCCGATCCCCGGCTCGTGGCGCACACGCACTTCAGCCGGGCGGGCGGCTCGTCGGGCACCGCCCGCCTGCTCGACCTGCCGGAACCTCCGGACGCCGTGCTGTGCGCCAACGACATCATGGCCATCGGCGCGCTCGACACGGCCGAGGAGCGGGGGCTGCGCGTTCCCGCGGACCTGGCCGTCATGGGGTTCGACGACATCGAGGCGGCGAGCCTCGTCTCGCCGGGACTGACCACCATGGCCAACCCGGCCAGGGAGATCGGCCAGGCGTGCGCCCGCCGCCTGCTGGAACGGCTGCGGGGCGGGACGGCGGAGCTCTCGGCCGAGACGGTGATCCCGGCCCGGCTGGTCCGCCGCCGGTCGGCCTGAACACTCCGCCGCACGCGCTGCCGTCCCTCCTCCGCCCCGGCGTGACCCTTGACACGCGCTGTGTTGCGTGTAAGTTTCGGAACCAATCTTAACGATTTGCGTGGACGTCGCCCCGTGATCCGGATCCCCGCCGGGGCACGGGCGAGAGCCCGGAGTCATCCTCCGCGACCCCCCGAGGAAGTGACGATGCCGATGCCAACCGGCCCATACCGATCACCTGACCGCGCCCGCCGGGTGCCGGAGCCCGCCAGACACGGGGGCACCGGACCGTCGCGCGCCGACCGCGGCGCGCACACGGCGCACACCGTACGCATCGCACGCATCGTGGCAGTGGGGAAGGAAGCGACATGAGAGCAGGCAAGCGGGTCCTCGCCGCCGGTCTGGCGCTCGCGGTGGGGCTCACCGCGGCCGCCTGCGCGGGCGGCGGGCAGGGCGGTGGCCAGGCCGGTGACCAGGGCGGCGGGCAGGCGGCCGGCCAGACGCTGAAGATGTGGACGTTCAAGCGGACCCACGCCGACGCCCTGGCCAAGGCCGCCGAGCAGTTCAAGACCGAGACGGGCATCGCCGTCACCATCGAGGCGATCACCCCCGACGACGTGTTCGTCAGCAAGGTGCAGAGCTCCGCGCAGACCGGCGACCTGCCGGACGTGCTGGAGCTGCACGCGGGCGGCGAGGACCTCGAGGTCGGCTCCTCGGGCCTCCTGGTCGACCTGGCCGCCGACGTCTCCGACGCCTGGAAGCAGCGGCTGCTGCCGACCACCCGCGAGGCCGGGCTGATGACCCAGAAGCGGATCGACCTCGCGGCCAACGACTCGCCGTTCAAGCAGGTCAAGGCGGGCACCCTGTTCAGCGTGCCGTTCACGGCCGGCGCGTTCGGCATCGTCTACGCGAACAAGGAGAAGCTGAAGGCCGCCGGGCTCGACCCGGACACCCCGCCGAAGACGTGGGAGGACTTCCTCGCCGCGCTCAAGGCGACCACCGACAAGGACCCCAAGCAGGGCGGCCTCTCTCTCGGGCTGAAGGTCACCCAGACCGGCTTCAACTGGGCCTACCAGCCGCTGGCCCACTCCTACCTGGGCAAGGAGAGGTTCCAGGCGCTGTTCGCCAAGGGCACCACGCAGGGCTTCGGCTCGCCCGACGGGATCAAGACGCTGGAGCTGTACGGCAAGCTCACCCCGTACTGGATGCCCGGTACGACGTCGCTCGGCATCGACGAGGCGGACGTCGCCTTCGCGCAGGGCAAGTCGGCCTTCAACGTCGGCGGCACCTTCACCCTGGCGTTCCTCGCGCAGAACGGGATGACCCCCGACAAGGTGCTCGCCTTCCCGATACCGCCGTCCGCCGAGGGACTCAACAAGGAGATCGTGATGGCGCCCCTGGCGCTCACCTCCCTCGGCGTCACCGCCACCAGCAAGAACCGGGAGGCGGCGGTCAAGTGGCTGGACTTCGTGACCTCGCCCAAGGGCGCGGGCATCGTCGCGAAGACCTCGCTCGACCTGCCGGCGACCGACCTGGGCGCGGAGGCCGAGGCACTGCTCGGGCCCGACCTCGCGTCGCTGCAGAAGTACTTCACCGGCGCCCCGGAGGCCACCTACGACGCCGGTGACACCACCTTCCTCCCCTCCGACTACGACCAGGTCAAGCCCGGGAACCTGATGGTCAGGCTGACGCCGCTCAAGGAGGTCACCCCGCAGCAGGCCGGGCCGGAGATGGACAAGATCATGGGCTCCATGTGGAAGTCCACGAAGTGAGCACCCTTACCGAGGATCGTGCCGGGCGGCTCCCCGTGGAGTCGCCCGGCCGTGGCCGGAGCCGGAGCAGGAGCCGGTGGGGGCGGTGGCTGACCGGGTGGGCGTTCGTCCTGCCCGCGGTGGCGCTGTTCCTGCTGATGGGGGTCTACACCATCGGTACCGGCTTCGCGCTGAGCTTCGCGAAGTGGAACGGGTTCACCCCCGAGTGGAAGTGGACCGGCTTCCAGAACTACCTCGACCTGCTGTACGCCGACCCGGCGCTCGCCCCCGAGCTGCGCCGGGCGGCCTGGAACACCTTCCAGGTCATGGTGGCCGTCCCGGCGCTCACGGTGGCCGTCTCGCTCCCGCTCGCGGTCGCGCTGAACTCCGTCAAGCGGCTGCGCGGGGTGCTCCGCTCGGTGTACTTCCTGCCCTACGTCACCACCGGCATCGCGGTCTACTACGCCTGGCGCTACGTGCTGGAGCCCGACGGGGCGATCAACGTTCTCCTGCGGTCGCTCGGCCTGGGCAGCCTGTCGCAGCCGCAGGGTTTCCTCGGCAACCCCGGCACCGCGCTTCCCACGTTGATCCTGATCCTGGTCTGGTCGAGCGTTCCCGTCGCGACCCTGCTCTATCTCAGCGGGCTGCAGGCCATCGACCCCAACGTGATCGAGGCGGCCCACATCGACGGGGCCGCGCCGCGCCAGGTGCTGCGCCGGATCGTCTGGCCGCTGCTGACGCCCCTCACCGCGGCCATCGTGCTGCTCGGCGTGCGGGACGCGCTGCACGGCTTCCAGATCTTCCTGATCATGACGAACGGCGGGCCCGGCGGGCACACCGACGTGCTCGGCCTGCAGGTCTACCGGCTCTCGTTCATGAAGGGCCTCGCCCAGACCCTGGGGATGGCGAGCGCGCTGGGCTGGCTGCTCTTCGCCGGTGCCCTGCTGCTCACCCTGGTCAACGCGCGCCTGCTCAGGAGGATCCGATGATCGGGTCACGCATCGTGAGGACCATCGCCCGCACGGCCCTGGTGGCGTACGCGCTCATCAGCCTGTACCCCTTCCTGTGGATGCTGTCGGGTGCCTTCAAGACCAGGGAGGAGATCCTCCGGGGCGGCAACCTCATCCCGGTCAACCCCACCCTGGACACCCTGGTGGCCACGTGGAGCCGCCTGCGCTTCTTCGAGTACTTCCTCAACAGCCTCCAGGTCACCGCGCTCACCGTCGCCGGGGTGCTGGTGGTCTACAGCCTCGCCTCGTACGCCTTCGCGGTGCTGGACTTCCCCGGCAGGAAGGTGCTGTTCTGGTTCTTCGTCTCGCTGCTGTTCGTGCCGGGCATCACGGTGCTGCTCCCCGTGGTGATCCTGGAGAAGAACCTCGGCATCCTGGGCTCGCACCTGGGGCTGGTCCTGCCGTTCGTCAACGGCACCGCCCCGCTGACGGTGCTGCTGCTCACCAACGGTTTCAGCGGGATCCCCCGGGAGCTGCGCGAGGCGGCCCGCGCGGACGGGGCGCGGGAGTTCCGGATCTTCTGGTCGGTCTACCTGCCGCTCGCCCGCCCCACCCTCATCACGGTCGCGGTGCTGACCGCGGTGCCGACCTGGAACGAGTACGTCCTGACGCGGGTGTCCCTCAACGACCCCTCCCTCTACACCCTGCCGCTCGGCCTGGAGACCCTGCTGTCGGGCGACGTGCCGCACTACAACGAGGTGATGGCCGCGTCCCTGATCATCGTCATCCCGGTCATCGCGCTCTTCCTCCTGCTGCAGCGCTACTTCGTCAACGGCCTCGTGGGAGCCGTCAAGGGGTGATCCCTCCCGGGCAGGGCGGCCCACCGCACCGGAGTGGGCCGCCCTGCCCGGGGGAGCCCCGGGGGAGCTCAGAGCCGGGTGAGGCGTACGGCGTCGGCGACGATCAGTCCCGTGCCGGAGGTCCAGCGGCTCACCCCGACGGCGTTGTACGTCCCGGCCTTCAGCGCGAACGTCCCGATGCCGCGCCAGGCGCCGCCACCGGCGCGCTGGTCGACGTAGACCGTCCTGCTCCCGGCGGAGGTGGCGACGATGTAGGGGGCGGAGCCGTTGTGGCCGGGGGCGGCGGGGTACCAGACCTCGACCTGGTAGGTGGCCGCGGCGGGGACGGCGAACCGGTACCAGGCGACGTCGCTCGCGGTCACCGGCTTGGCCTGGCGGTGGTCGGGGCCGTGGCGCCCGGCGGCGGCGGCGGAGGCGGTCCAGTTCGCGCCCGCGGTGAACGCGCCGGAGGTGGAGTTGTCGACGGTCGCCGACCAGGGGGCGGTGTTCCCGGTGACGTACCGCATGTACTTGGCCCAGTCCCAGTGGGAGCCCGGGTCGGTGTGCGTGGCGCTGGGGACCTGGTTGTGCCCGATGATGTGCGAGCGGTCCTTGGGGATGCCGTACTTGTCGCAGAGGGCGCGGGTGAGGGCCGCCGAGGCGCGGTACATCGCGTCGGTGAACCAGGAGGCGTCGCCGACGAACCCCTCGTGCTCGATCCCGATCGACCTGGTGTTGTAGGACCGGTTCCCGGCGTGCCAGGCGACGTCCTTGTCGCGGACCATCTGGGTGACGTCGCCGTCGGAGGAGCGGACGACGTAGTGCGCGGACACCTTCGCGGCGGGGTTCTGGAACCAGGAGATCGTGCCCGCGTACGCCCCCTGGGTGACGTGGATGACGATCCGGTCGATCTTGTTGCTTCCCGGCCTGCTCGCGGCGGTCCGGTTTCCGGCGTGGGCGGCCACCCAGCTCGCGGCCGGGTAGTCGGGGCTCGGGGCCTTGGCGGCGAGTTCCCGCACCCCCTCGTAGACGCCGCGGTCGGCCTGCAGCTCCACGGCCGTGACGGTGACGACCTCGCCGCTCGCGGCGGTGGCCCGGACACCCCTGCCGAGGAGGTCGTAGACGGTGTCGGCGTACAGCCTGGCCGTCTCGGAGCTGGAGGCGTTGCCGTACTTGGCCACGGCCGGGTACCACTGCCCGGCGTCCTTCCTGGTGGTGGCGTCGAGACCGAGCGCGTCGGCGTGGGAGCGCAGCAGCGCGGCGCCGCCGAGGATGTTGGCCGCGTCGTCCTGCCTCAGGGTCGCCGCCGGTGTGCCGGTCAGCTGGGCCGCGCGTTCCAGGGCGCGCACGGCGGGGTTGCTGACCAGGTGCATCACGCCGTATCCGCCGCTCGCGCTCGGCTCGCCGTCGTGCCCGTCGAGGTGCGTCTCGGCGTACGCGAGTGCCACGAGCAGGTCGCGCGGCACGTCGTACGCGGCGGAGGCGCGAGCGAAGGCGTCCGCCAGGGGGCCCGCCGACCGGGAACTCGCGGCCTGGGCGGGCACGAGGAGCAGGACGGCGAGGACGGCGGACAGGATCGCGGCTGACCGGCGGTGCGAGCGCGGCCGGGCGTTCTGCACGGAGTCTCCTTGGGAATCGGGGATCCGGGTCCCGTCCGGACACCGGCTGATTCGGCACCGTAAAGCAGAAACGCGACATGTGTAAATAATTAACACTTCTTTGTTTGTTCCAGACAAATCCCTTCTTTAGTCTGATAGGCCGCTATATATGCAGGTGAGGGAGGGGGTCAGCGAACCGCCAGCCGGTTCGCCTCCTCCTTGGAGACGGCGTACGAGGCCCCGCAGAAGGTGCACTGCATGTCGTATCGCGTCCGTACCGGGAACAGCGGGATGAAGAACAGACTGAACTTGGTGACCCGCCGTGACAGCACCTGCGCCGCCGTGTTGCCGCAGTTGCGGCAGGGCAGGGTCAGCACCCCGAGCCGGTGGGCCACCGTACGCAAACCGAAGATGAGCATCATCCAGACATACCCGTTACGGGCCCGCTATTCCTCGCGCTCCGTCAACCCTTGTCCGCGCCCTCGTTGGCGCCGCGGATGAAGTAGCGCTGGAAGATCACGAAAATGATCGCGACCGGGATGGTCGCGAGCACCGCCGCGCCGAGCTTGAGGGGGTACTGGCTGCCGAGCCCGAGGGAGCCGCTGACCAGGTCGGCCAGGCCGCGCGGCAGGGTGAAGAGGCTGGGATCCTGGACGGCCACCAGGGTGTGCGGGAACTCGTTCCAGCTGCTCTGGAAGGAGATGATCGTCAGGGTGATGACGGCGGGGCGTCCCATCGGCAGCACCACCGACCAGAAGATGCGGAAACGGCCCGCCCCGTCGATCCGCGCCGCCTCCTCCACGCTCACCGGGATCGACTCGAAGAACTGCTTCATGATGAACACCCCGGCCGCGTCCGCGATGATCGGCAGGATGAGCGCGGTGTAGCTGTCGTAGATGCCGAGCTGGTTCAGCACCAGGAACTTCGGGATGAACAGCACGACCCCCGGGACCGCCATGATCGCGACGATCGAGGCGAAGAGCGCCCCGCGCCCCCGGAAGCGCAGCCGGGCGAGGGCGTATCCGGCGAGGGAGTCGAGGAACACCCGGCCGACGGTGATGACGACGGTGACCAGCACCGAGTTGCCCAGCCACAGCGGCATGCCGGTGTCGGCGAACACGCGCTCGAAACCGGCCAGCGTCACCGGGTCGGGGATCGGCGAGAGCGGGTTGGCCGCGGCGTCGGGCTCGGTCTTGAACGCGTTGGCGACCTGGACGACGAACGGGTAGAGGAAGACCAGCGAGAAGAAGACGAGGACGGCGTACCCGCCGAAGCTGGAGACCAGCGAGCGGATCCCCCCGCCCGCCCCCTCCGAGCGGGCGGGGGCGGAACGGGTCTTGACCGAGGACATCATGCCCTCCTCTGGCGTGACGCGGAACGTGGCGTGGGAGAAGCGGGGGGTGGCGCGGGAGGTGACGCGGGGCGTTTCGCGGACCCGCCGTCCCTGGCGTCCCTGTCGCGCATGACCCACCGCTGGAACGCCGCCAGCACCACGATGAGCACGAACAGGACGAACGAGATGGCGGCGCCGGAGCCGTAGTCCAGCTCCTTGAAGGCCGTCTGGTACGACAGGAAGGCCGGTGTCAGGGTGGTCTTCGCGGGTTTGCCCTGGCTCATCACGTACACCTGGTCGAAGACCTGCCAGGTGGCGATCAGGCCGAGGGTGAGGACGAGGAACAGGGTCGGCTTGAGCATCGGCAGCGTCACGTAGCGCAGGCGCTGGCGGGAGGTGGCGCCGTCCAGCATGCTCGCCTCCTCCAGGGTCACCGGGATGTCCTGGAGCGCGGCGAGGAACATCAGCATGAACGTGCCCGAGGTGGTCCACACGACCAGGATGATGATCGTGCACATCGCCACGCTGGGACCGGAGAGCCAGTCCCACCACGACAGCCCGAACGGGCCGCCGGCGGTCAGCGCCGCGGGGGGCGCCTCGGGATCGACCAGGCCGACGGAGCCCAGCAGCACGTGCAGCACGCCGCGCGCGTCGGAGAACCACGGGGGCCCGTCGACGCCGACGAACGCGAGCAGCTGGTTGACCGCGCCGGAGTTGCTGAAGATGAACAGGAACAGGACGCTGATCGCCACCGAGCTGGTCACCGAGGGGAAGAAGAAGGCGGTGCGGAAGAAGGTCTTGCCCTTCAGCAGCCGGCGGTTGACGACCAGTGCCAGGCCGAGTGCCAGGACCGTCTGGGCGGGCACCACGACCAGCACGTAGTAGAAGTTGTTGCGCAGGCTCGTCATGAAGTTCAGGCGGGCCAGGTTGTCCTGGGTGAACAGCTCGGTGTAGTTGTCCACGCCGACGAACGGCACCTGTGCCCGGAACGGGCTGCCCTGCCCGTTCCAGTCGGTGAGGCTCACCCACAGCGCCATCACGATCGGCAGCAGCATGAACAGGGTGAGGATCACCACCACCGGCGCCACGAAGAGCCAGCCCGCGATGTTCTCCCTGGCCCTGTCGCCAAGGCGGCGCGCGGGACGCCGCGGTGCGGTCGTTGTCTCGGCCACGTCAGTCTCCCTCACGTCCGGCGCGCGGTCCCCGGGACGTCCCGGGGACCGCGCGCCGGGCTGGCTCAGTTGCCGAGCGCGGCCTGGGTGTTCTTCTGCAGGTTCGCCAGGATCTTCTCGGGGTCACCGGCGGGCAGCTGCTGGATCGCGGTGTCGAAGTCGGCGAGGACGCTGTCCATCTTGGCGGCGTTGACCGGCCCCTGGGCGTACTCGGCGCTGTCGACGAACGGCGCGTCCTCGGGGAAGGCCTGGGTGAAGGCGTCCTTGGCCGACTGGCGCGAGGGCATCACGCCGAACGCCTTGGCGAAGGCCATCTGCTGGTCGGCCTTGGTCATCGCCTCGACGAAGGCGATCGCCTGCTCCTTGTACCTGCTCTTGGCGGCGATGCCCCAGCAGGTGGTGAAGGACAGGGTGCCCTTGCCCTTGGGCCCGGCCGGCAGCTCGTGGGCGCTGTACTTGACGTCCGGGTAGTCGGCCTTCATCGCGCCCTTGATCCAGTTGCCCTCGATGGTCATCGCGGCCTTGGCCTTGCCGAACGCCTCGCCGCCCCAGCCCGCGTCCACCTGCTTGGGGAACCGGGCGAGCTTCTCCTTCAGCAGTCCCTGCACGTAGCTCAGTCCCGCGACGTTCTCCGGGCTGTCGGCGGTCGCCTTCTTGCCGTCGGGGCTCACGATCCAGCCGCCGGCCTCCACCATGAACGCGCCGACCCGGTCGCGGGTGTCGCCGATGACCAGCGGGGCGACGTCCGGCGCCTTCTCCTTGAGCTTCCTGGAGACCGAGGTGAGCTGCTCCCAGGTGGTCGGCACGTCGGCGTCGGTGAGCCCGGCCTTCTTCCACAGGTCGTCGTTGACGATCAGCGCCAGGGTGGAGAAGTCCTTGGGCACGCAGTAGAAGGTGCCGTCGTGGGTGAACGTCTCGCGCAGGCCGGGGTAGAAGTCGGCGGAGTCGGAGATCTTGTCCGCGTACGGCTCCAGCGCCCCGACGCTCGCGTAGTCGGCGAAGCGCGCGGCGTCGACGTAGAACACGTCCGGCGGGTTGCTCCCGGCGAACGCCTGGCCGAGCTGCTGGGTCAGGTCCTGGGCGGGGGTGATCGTCGCGGTGCTGCCCGAGGACGCCGACCACGTCTGGGCGGCGGCGCGCAGCGCGTTCGTCTCCGCGTCGCCGGAGGAGCCGATGAGCACCTGCAGGCTGGCGGGCCCGCTGCTCTGCGGGGCGGAGCTCTGGCCGGCGGAGTCGTCGAAGCCGCTGCCGCAGGCGGCCGAGGTCGCCAGGGTGCCCACGGCGAGCGCGGCGAGCGCCGCGGTACGGAGGCTGTGCTGCTTGGTCGGCTGTTTCATCGTGGTTTTCCAATCTTCCCGGGGGGTGATCTGAAGGAGGTCAGGCGGTCATGACGACTGCCGCAGGACCAGGGACGGCTGGAGCAGTACGTGCGTGCGAGGCCCACCGGCCTCGGAGGCGAAGGGGCCACCAGGTCCGCCGGGTCCGCCGGGGCCACCGGATTCACCGGGACCGCCGGGGGAGGGCGGGTCGAACAGCCGGGTGAGCAGGCCGACGCAGCCGGCCGCGGCCTCGGCGAGTGGCTGGCTGACGCTGCTGAGCCCCACCGCCTTCGCCACCGGCGTGTCGTCGAAGCCGATCACGCGGACCGGCAGGCCCTCCTCGCCACCGGCCTGTCCCCCGACCGTGAGACGCCCCTCGGCCGTGAGGCGCCCCGAGGCGGTCAGCTGTCCCGAGGCCGTGAGGGAGCGGACGGCGTGCAGCGCGCCCAGGGCGAGCGAGTCGCTGGCGCAGACCAGCGCGGTGATCGGCCGCTCGGCGCGCAGCAGGTCGCGGGCCGCCTTCTCGCCGTCGGCCACCCCGTCGTCGGTGGCCTGGTCCAGCCCGGCCGGGTCGATCCCGGCGCCGGTGAGGGTCCTGGCCCAGCCGGACCTGCGGTCGTCGCCCACGCCGGAGCCCGGTGGCCAGCCGAGGAACCCGATCCGCCGGTGGCCCGCGTCGAGCAGGTGACGGGTGGCCGCCGCGGTGCCCGCCGCGCCGTCCACGTCGACCCAGGGGTGCCCCGGATCGCCGGAGGCATCCGGCTCTCCCGTATCTCCCCATGGCCGTCCGAACGTGACGAACGGCAGCCGCCGCTCGCGCAGCCACGCGGGGCGGCCGTCGCCGTGGTAGGTGCTGGTGAGGACGAAGGCGTCGGGCTCGTGGCTCCCGACCAGGTCGTCGAAGGTGTCGATCTCCGAGCGCTCGTCACCCGCCGCGTACAGCAGGATGCGGTACCCGGCACGGGCCGCCGAGGCGGTGAGCCCGTGCAGGAACCGGTCCAGCACCGAGCCGTTGATCCCGTCCCGATCCGGCTCGATGCGCGTGGCGATCAGTCGTGAGCGGCCGGTCCGCATCTGCCGCGCGGCCTGGCTGGCCCGGTAGCCGAGTGTCCCGATGGCCTCCCGCACCCGGTCGCGAGTCTCCTCGCGGACCAGCTCGGGGCTGTTGAGCACGTTCGACACCGTCTGACGCGACACCCCGGCACGGCGTGCGACGTCAGTGATCGTCACCTTCGTGGCCATTTGTACCTTTCTGGGGGTTTGAACGTTCAAAGGGATATGGGGCATGATTGGATCGTTCAAGTAAACGGAGCGTAATGGTTGGATCGTTCAAGTAAAGAGAGTGTTTCGCAATTTGCACCCCCCGGCCGTCGTCTGTCAAGACGTCACCGGCTCGACACGATCTCAGGGAGTAAGTCGTGCTCGACGACGCCTCATCCCCCACCCCCCAGGCGGTCACGGTGGCCGGTTCCACCGCGGCCCACCGCCTCCAGCCCCTGCTGCACGACCTCGTCAGCACCGTGCTGGCGCCGACCGTCGCGCTGAGCGGCGGCGACGGGCAGATCCGCCCGGCCGGTGTCCAGGGCGTGTTCCACGCCGACTCCCGCGCCCTGTCGCAGGCCACCCTGACGATCGACGGCCGCGAGCCCGAGGCCGTCGGTCACGCCCCGCAGGGGCCGGGGGCCACCAGGTTCGTCACGCTGGCCCGCTGGCTGGGTGATCCCGTCCCCGATCCCACTGTACGGATCGAGCGGTTCCGGCAGGTCGTGCCGGGTGGCATGGAAGAACGTGTCGAGATCGTCTCCAGCGCGACCGTTCCCGTCACCGCCGTCGTGAGCCTGGAGGTGGGCTGCGACTTCGCCCCCATCGAGGTGGTCAAATCCGGCGGCGACACCGCCGAGGCGGCGCCGGAGCGCACCGCGCCCGGTGAGATCTCCTGGCGCTCCGGCGGCGTCCGGGTCGCGGTGACCGGTACGGGCGCGCGGGCCGAGGCCACCGAGCCCACCGAGGTCACCGGGTCCGCTGAGTCCACTGGGTACGGGCGCACGGGTTTCCTGCGCTGGCCGGTCGAGCTGGCGCCCCGCGGCCGGGTCACCTTGTCCTGGCGGGTGGAGGTGCGCGACCCGCAGGCCGTGGTGACCGCGCCCGACCGCCCCGCCGAGTGGGCGGTGGGGGAGGGGGAGCCCCGGGTCGTCACCACCGACCACCGGCTGGGCAGGCTCTTCGAGCAGTCCATGGACGACCTGCGCTCGCTGCGGCTGGCCGAGACCGCCGCCCCCGGCGACGCCTTCCTCGGCGCGGGAGTGCCCTGGTTCCTTACCCTCTTCGGCCGCGACAGCATCTGGGCCGCCCGCATGCTGCTGCCGCTCGGCACGGAACTGGCCATGGGCACCCTGCGGGTACTGGCCCGCAGACAGGGAACCAAGATCGACCCCGGCTCCGGCGAGGCCCCCGGGAAGATCATGCACGAGCTGCGCCGCCACGACTTCGCGGTCGAGGGCAACAACCTGTACCTGCCCGCCGCCTACTACGGCACGATCGACGCCACTCCGCTGTGGATCGGCCTGCTGCACGACGCCTGGCGCTGGGGCGCTCCCGCCGGTGAGATCGCCGCGCTGCTGCCCCACCTGGAGGCCGCCCTCGGCTGGCTCGGCGGGCCCGCCGACCCCGACGGGGACGGTTTCGTCGAGTACGTCGACACCAGCGGCCGGGGCCTGGCCAACCAGGGCTGGAAGGACTCCGGCGACGCGCTGCGCTTCCACGACGGCCGCCGGGCCCAGCCGCCGATCGCCCTGGTCGAGGTGCAGGGTTACGCCCACCAGGCGGCCCGGCAGGGCGCCGACCTGCTGGAGGCGTTCGGCCTCCCCGGCGCGGCCCGCTGGCGCGAGCACGCCGCGGCGCTGGCCGAGCGCTTCCGGGCCCGGTTCTGGGTGGACGGGCCGCGGGGGCGCTTCCCCGCCCTCGCCCTGGACCGGGACAAGCGCCCGGTCGACGCGCTGACCAGCAACATCGGGCACCTGCTCGGCACCGGCCTGCTCACCGCGGCCGAGGAGGCCCGGATCGCCGACCTCCTCGTCTCCCCGGAGATGGCCGGTGGCTTCGGCCTGCGGACGATGTCGGCGGACGCGGGCGGCTTCAGCCCGCTGTCCTACCACTGCGGGTCGATCTGGGCGCACGACACGGCGATCGTGGTCGCCGGGCTGGCCCGCGCCGGGTTCGCCACGCACGCGGCGACCCTGGCCGAGGGGCTGCTCGCGGCCGGCGAGACGTTCGGCTACCGGCTGCCGGAGCTGTACGGCGGCGACGACCGCGCGGCGCTCGGGCGGCCGGTGCCCTACCCCGCCGCCTGCCGCCCGCAGGCGTGGTCCGCCGCCGCCGCGGTGACCGTCGTGCACGCGGCCCTCGGCCTCTACCCCGACGTGCCCGGGGGCCGGCTGCTGCTGCGCCCGCTCGCCGGCGCCCCCCTGGGCGCGGTCTCCGTACGCGGCCTGCGGGTCGCCGGGGCGGAGGTGAGCGCGGCCGTCGACCGGGGGGGAGAGGTCGTTGTGACCGGCCTGCCCGCAGGGATCTCCACCGAGCGGGCCTCCACATGAACCGGGCGAGCTGAGCCCCGCCGGAGTGGCCGGCGAAGATCGCCCAGGCGTTGCCCGCCGGACCGTACCCGGCGAATCGGAAGGTGCGGCTGCCCGGCGAACGCGGGACGGGCGGAGCGGTTCGAAGGGCCCGGTGGGGGGCGGGGTCACGATCCGGGCGGGCCCGCGGGTGAGCGCCCGGGGCGGCCGGGGCCGGAATCGCGGCAGGCGCGGGGATCGCGCCTGCCGCGATTCCGGACCGGCGGGTGTCGTGGGGTCAGCGGGTGGCGCGGGCCGCCGCCGTGATGACGGCGGTGGTGGCGTCAGGCCGGGAGATCATGATCACGTGTGAGGCTTCCCCGACCTCGCTGGTGCGCGCGCCGGCGCGCCTGGCCATGAACCGCTGGGCCGCGGGCGGGATGGCCTGGTCGGCGCCGGCGACCAGGTACCAGGAGGGGACGGTCTTCCAGGCGGGCGCTCCGCTCGGGGAGCCGAGCGCGGCCAGGGCGGCCGGGCGCTGGGTGGCGGCCATCAGCGCGGTGTCGCGGGCGGGCAGGTCGGCGGCGAAGGCGGCGCGGAACGCGGCGGGGGCGATGTAGGCGTCGGTGCCGGTGTCACCGCCGGGCAGCGGGTACTCGCGGGTGACCAGGCTGGTGGGCAGCCGGCTGCCGGGGAACCTGCCGGTCAGGTCGAGCGCCGACTCGGCCTCCTCGGGGGCGAACGCGGCGACGAAGACCAGCGCCTTGACGTTGGGGTGGCCGGTGGCGGCGTTGGAGATGACCGCTCCGCCGTAGGAGTGGCCGACCAGGATGACCGGTCCGTCGATGCTGGAGACGATGCTCGACAGGTAGGCCGAATCGCCCGCCAGGTCGCGCAGGGGGTTGGCGGGGGCGATCACCGGGTAGCCGGCCCCCTGGAGCCGGGCGACGACCGTGTTCCAGCTGGAGGCGTCGGCGAACGCGCCGTGGACGAGCACCACGGTGGGTTTGGCCGTGTACCGGCTCGCCGCGCCGGAGGCTGCGGCCGACGAGGGAATGGCCGGGACCAGCGCGGCCAGCATGACCAGTACGGCCAGCACGGCCAGCACGGCCGGCGTCACGGGCAGCGGGGTTCGGATTCCCGGCCGGGAGAACGGAGAGGTCTGCGGGGACACGTGCGCGGACATGGCGGATCTCCTTGGTGGCGGTGAAGGTGTCAGCGAGTCGGCGGGAAGCTCGAACCGTCGGCCGCCGAGGAACCAGAAGGGGTTCCGCGTGTCCCCGGATCGGGGTGGACGTCTCCTGTCCATGTGGCTGCTCCTGTCTCGGCGTCGGGTCAGTTCTTCTTGAGGAAGCGCAGAAGGGTGCGGGTGAGCTGTCCAGGGTGTTCCTCGAAGATCCAGTGACCGGAGTCCTCGACGACGATCCCGGTCACGCGGCCGGCGTACCGGCGGACCTGGGCGGGGACGAAGTCACCGAGGCTGCCGCGGGCGCCGATGGCGAGCACGGGCATGGTGAGCTTCCTCGCGCCGTACGCGCGGTTGTCGGCGACGTCCCGGGGGAGGGCGCGGAACCATTCGAAACTCGCCCGCAGGTGCGCGTCGTCGCGCAGCCAGCGCGCGTACTCGCGGACCTGTCTGTCGCTGACGCCGTTCTTCCTGACTTCGAGGGAGTCGACGAAACGCTCCACCCACTGCTCCTCCCTGCCGTTCACCATGCGTTCGGGCAGGCCGTTGGTGAGGCTGAAGTAGCCGAAGTTCCAGAAGCCCGGCCCCTTCGCGGTGAGGGCGGGGAAGGTGTAGAGGTCCCGGTCGGGGATGGGCGCCTCGCTGAGCACCAGCTTGGTGACGTCGCGGCGGTGGGCGGCGGCGTAGGCGTAGGCGACCATCGTGCCGATGTCGTGTCCCACGAGCCTGATGTGCCGCTGGAGGCCGAGCTCGGTCAACAGGCCGTGCACGTCGGCGGCGAGGGTCTTCTTGTCGTAGCCGCCGGCGGGTGCGTCGCTCTTGCCCGCTCCGCGTAGGTCCGGCGCGATGACCGTGTAGTGCTTGGCGAGCTCGGGCAGGACTTCGCGCCAGGTGTACCAGGTCTGCGGATACCCGTGCAGCAGCACCAGCGTCGGCCCGTGTCCACCGCGCACGTAGTTGATCGCGACGTCGCCGACCTGGACTCTCCGCTCGCGGAAACCCGCCGGGACGCGCGGCTCGGCGCCGGTCTCCGACGGCGTCCCGGAGGCGACGGCCGTGCCGGCGGCCATGGGAGCGATGGCGGCCATGGGTGCCAGGGGAGCCGGTGCGGCCGGTGCGGAGGCGGCGGGGGCGGTGGATGCGGCGGAGGCGGCGGGGGCGAGGCAGGCGAGCATCCCGATCACCGCGATCGGCATGACGAAGCGGCCGCGGGTCTTCGGGACAAGGGTGAGATGGATCGGTTTCACAAGACGTTCCCCTTTTCGAGGCGGGCGAGGGTCGTGGCCTGCTGAACACACCGGCCGCGCGGTCCGGCTCGCCGGTCCCTCCACGGCGGACCGGGGCGTCGCCCGCGGTTTGCCGGGAGCCCCGGCACCGCGGCTCAAGAAGCGCTGGAGCACCGGGTGTTCATGGGGCAAACCGTAGAAACCGGCTCGCTTGCCGCGCGAGCGTCACCTGACTGCGTCACCGAGCGCCACGTGACTGCGTCACCGAGCACCACCTGACCGCGGGTCCTGTCGTCCACGGGTTCCCCACGCTCGACGCCCCGCGCGGCGCCCGTGCCGTCCAGGCGGTGATCGACCAGGCCGGACGCTTTCATGACCCGGGCGCCCGGCGCTGACAACAGGAGGCGGACGCGACGGCAGATCGATGGTCAAGGCCGCTGTCCCGGGTCTTCCCCGTAAGCTTTGGGTGATCTCCATCAGCCCGCGAAGAAGGAGCACCCGATTTCCACCCCGGCCGGCTTCGCGGAGGTGCTGCGTCGTCATCGGCGCGCGGCGCGTCTGACCCTGGAGCGGCTCGCCGAGGTCTCGGGGGTCAGCGCCCGGACGCTGTCGGACATGGAACGCGGACGTAGCAAGGGCCCCCAGCATCGGACCGTCACCGCGCTGGCCGACGCCCTCGGCCTGGCCGACGCCGATCGCAGGCAGCTGGTCGAGCTGGCGCGCGAGGGGCGGCTGCGCGATCGCTGGGCCCGGCCGAGCGGGCTGTGCGAGCTGCCGCGCTCCGTCGAGGACTTCACCGGCCGGGCCGCGGGGCTGGCCTGGACCGGTGAGCTCCTGCGCGCCGGGGACGCGCCGGGGGCCGCGGGGGTGGGGCTCATCACCGGTTCGGCCGGGCTGGGCAAGACCACGCTGGCCGTCCGCGCCGCCCACGCCCTGCGGCCGGACTTTCCCGGCGGGGTGTTCTTCCTCGACCTGTTCGGCATGTCCGCCCATCCCCTGCCCGCCGACGAGGCCCTGGGCCTGTTGCTGCGTGCCCTGGGGGTCGCGGATCAGCAGATCCCCGGCGACGTCGCCGGGTGCGCGTCGTTGTACCGGTCCCTGCTGCGGGTACGGCGCGTGCTGGTCGTGCTCGACAACGCCGCCTTCGAGGAGCAGGTCCGGCCGCTGCTGCCGGGTGGGGGCGCGGGCAGGGCCCTGGTGACCAGCCGCCGGTTGCTCGCCGGTCTGGAAGGGGTGCGCAGGCTCGCTCTCGGGCCCCTGCCTCCGGCGGAGGCCACCGAGTTGCTGACCGGCATCTTGAAAGAGCGCGGCGCCTCGGACGACGGGCCGGCTGTCGGGGGGCTCGCGCGGTTGTGCGGCGGTCTGCCCCTCGCACTGCGGATCGCCGGAAACCGGCTGGTCAGCCGGCCTGGCTGGAACGCCGCCGACCTGGCCGCCCGGCTCGCGGACGAGGAGCGTCGCCTGGAGCAGCTCAGTGCCGGCGATCTCAAGGTCGCCACCGCGTTCGGGCTGTCCTACGAGCAGCTGGCGGCCTCGACGCGGCGGGTCTTCCGGCGGCTCGCCCTGGTGCCGGGCCGCACCTTCGACGCCGCCCTGGCCGCCGTGGCGGGCGGGACGTCGATCGGGGAGGCGTGGGACGCCCTCGACGAACTCGTCGATCTCGGCCTGCTGCACGACAGCACCTCGGGCCGCTACCGCTTTCACGACCTGGTCCGGCTGTTCGCCCGTGACCGGCTCCAGCAGGAGGAGTCCGCGGCCGAGCGCGACGCGCTCACCGTGGCGATGACGTCGTGGTTGTTGCGGACGGCCACCACCGCCGGGCGGTGGTTCGAGCCCGGGTACGGCGATCCCGGCCACGCCGCCCCCGATGCCGCCGAGCTGTCCTCCGCGGAGGAGGCCGACCGCTGGCTGCGCGTGAACGCGGACAACTGGCTGGGCGCGTTGCGCCACGCGGCGGGCACCGGCCGGTTCGCCGTCGTCCTCGACTGCACCGAGTCGATGGACTGGTTCTCCGACCGGTGGATGCACGCGCCGCACTGGTACGAGGTCTTCACCCTCGGGGTCGAGGCCGCCGCCGCCCTGGACGATCCGGCCCGGCAGGCCGAGAACCTGAACATGCTGGCCTGGGTCCATCTGATGTCGCGAGACGACCCGGAGACCACGCTGCTCCACACGGCCCAGGCGATGGACCTCGCCACCCGCAGCGGTGCCACGACGCAGATCGCCCTCGCCCACCACCACGCGGGGGGCGCGCTCCGGCGGCTCGGACGGCTCGACGAGGCCATCGCGTCGGAGACCCGGGCGGCGGCGATACACAAGACCAACGGCGACATCGACCGGTACTGTCACTGTCTCGGCGCGCTCGCCACCTGCCTTCGCGACGCCGGGCACCACGCCGAGGCGATGGAACGCTACCTCGACCTGCTGGCCCTGCTGGACGACGACCGGCCGGGGGTGACGCCGAGCGTCGCGGCGATCGTCCGGCCGATCGCGCTGGCCCGCGTCGGAGAGTGCCTGGCACTGCTCGGCAACCGGGCCGAGGCGGTCGTCAAGCTCACCGAGGCGATCGGCCTCATGGAGCGGGTCCAGTTGCCCGTCCCGCAGGCCCGTTCCCTGGAGACGCTGGCGGCCCTGCTGGCCGAGGAGGACCGGACCGGCGAGAGCCGTCACGCCTACGCGCGGGCGGCCGAGGTGTACGAGGCCGTCGGCGACGCCGAGGCGAGCCGCCGCTGCCGCGACCTGGCGGACGCCTGACGGCTCGGGCCTACTTCTGCGTCCTGTTCTGCGTGGCCGGGCCGGGCTCGCGCGACTTGGATGGAGAACACCGGGACAGGCGCCGGGCCTGTCCGTCCAGCCGCGGGAGCCGACCATGACCACCACCGGGAACATCGTGCTCGTGCACGGCGGCACCCTCCTCACCCCCACCCCCGGAGAGGGCGCGACATCCGGCCGCGGGAACGCCGCACCCTCGGATTCCGCCGCGGCGCAGGGCCGGCCCGGCCGGAGGCGGGCCGTCAGCGGATCCGGAGGTGACCCCGGCTCACCGGTCCGCTCCTCCCCGGAGTTCGCCGGCCGGGACCCCGAGCGCGAGCGACCATGGCTTCATATGTCGGCGGACCAGCCAGTGAGAGCACTTTTCGGGCGGGAGTCCGAACAGCGACGTCTCGGTGACTTCGTGGACGGCGTTCGCACGGGCGGCGGGGCGATGCTGGTGCGCGGCGAGGCGGGAATCGGGAAGTCGGCCCTGCTGCTGGACACGGCCGGGGTCGCGGCCGCGCGTGGCATGCGGATCCTGCGGACGGTGGGTGTGGAATCGGAGACGCACATGCCCTTCGCCGGTCTGCACCAGGTGCTGCTTCCGCTTCGTGCCGAGATCGGGGAACTGCCCGCCCCGCAGCGCGGCGCGCTGGAGGCGGCGTTCGGGCTGACCGGCGGCCGGGTGCCGGACCCGTTCCTCATCGCCCTGGCGGCGCTGAACCTCCTGGGCGAGGCCGCCGCCCGCTCGCCCGTCCTGCTCCTCGTCGAGGACGCTCACTGGCTGGACCGTGCCAGCGCCGACGTGCTCGCCTTCGTCGCGCGGCGGCTGGACTCCGAACCGATCGTGCTGCTGGCCGCGATACGCGACGGTTTCCAGAGCCCCCTCGACAGGGCGGGGCTGCAGGAGTTGCTCCTCGATCGGCTCGACGACACCGCCGCGACCGCCCTGCTGGACGTCTGCAGCCCCACCCTGGCGCCGGCGACGCGCACCCGGCTGCTGCGGGAGGCCGCGGGAAACCCCCTGGCCCTCGTCGAGCTGCCGATCGCCTCGGAAACGGTGCACGGGAAGGGGCCACTGCCGCCGGGGTGGCTCCCGCTGACCACCCGGCTGGAACAGACCTTCACCGCCCGCCTGTCGGGGTTGCCGCCGACCCTCCGGACCATGCTGCTGGTGGCCGCGCTCAACGACAGCACCGCCCTCTCCGAGATCCTCGACGCCACCGCGCTGATCACCGCCGTACCGGTCACGGCGGACGACCTGGCTCCCGCTGTCACCGTACGGCTGGTCGACGTGCACGAAGCCGGGGTGTCGTTCCGGCACCCGCTCATGCGCTCGGCGATCTACCAGGGGGCGAGCATCTCCCAGCGGCACGCGGTGCACGCCGCCCTGGCCGACGTCCTCACCGGCCGGCCGGACCGCCGCCTCTGGCACCGCGCGGCGTCCACCCCCAGGCCGGACGAGAGCATCGCCGTCGAGCTGGAGAACACGGCGAGGAACGTGCGACGCCGGGGCGACCTGTTGTCGGCCGTCGCGGCGCTGGAGCACGCGGTCCGGCTCAGTGAGAATCCCGCCCACCGGTGTGAACGGCTGGTGCGGGCCGCCGAGTACGCGGCCGAGTTGGGACGGCGCGACATCGTCGTGCGGCTGCTGGGCGAAGGCGAGCGGCTGGGGCTGTCGGCCCGGCAACGGGCCCGTGTCGTGTGGATCCGCGAGAGCTTCGAGGACGGCATCCGTGACGGCAGCGCGGCGGCGCACTCACTGGCCGACCTCGCCGAGGGCATGGCGGCGCGGGGAGACGTCGATCTCGCGCTGAAACTCCTGTCCAGCGCGTCCCTGCGCTGTTTCTGGACTCACGCCGACGAGCGGTCGCGGCAACGTGTCGTCACCGTGGCCGAGGGCCTGCCCGTCGACGACCTGGACGGGCGGCTGCTGACGGTCCTGGCGTTCGCGGCTCCGATCGAGCGTGGCGGGGTCGTGATCGAGCGATTACGCCGTCTGGCCGCCCACCCGGCCGGCGGCCGGTCGGCGGCCCGGCTGCTCGGCAGTCCGGCGTTGATGGTGGGGGCCTTCGACCTGTCGGAGGAGTTCTGCGCCGCGTCGCTGCCGGCCCTGCGCGCGCAGGGCCGGCTCAGCCTCCTGGCACGAGACCTCGGGGCGCAGGCGTGGAGCGCGGCCCGGCTCGCCGACCTGAGCGTGGCCATTCCCGCGGCCGAGGAGGCCGCCCGCCTGGCGCACGAGACGTCCCAGCCGCTGATGCACGCCATCGCCCAGGCCTCGGGCGCGGTGATCGCCGCGCTACGCGGCGAGCAGGATCGCGTGGAGAGCCTCGCGGTGGTGGCCGAGCAGGTGGCCCTGCCCGTCGGAGCCCGCCCCGTGCTGGCCACGGTGCAGCTCGCGCGCGGGCTCGCCGCGCTGGGCGAGGGACGGTACGCCGACGCCTTCGACCATCTGCGGCGGATGCACGACCCCGCCGATCCGGCCTTCCACCTGGCGCTCCGCTGGTTCTCCGTCGCCGAGCTCGCGGACGCCGCGGTGCACAGCGGCCAGAGCCACGCGGTCGCCGGCATCATCGAGGAACTGGAGGCCGTGGCGCGCACCACACCGTCGCCGTCCTTGCACGCCGACCTGCGCTACGCCCGGGCCGTTCTGGCCGACGAGGCGGCGGCAGAGCCCTTCTTCGACGCCGCGCTCGGGGCCGACCTGCGGCGATGGCCCTTCGTGCGGGCCCGGGTGCAGCTGGCGTACGGGGAATGGCTGCGGCGCCAGCGGCGTACGGCCGAGTCGCGGGCGCCCCTGCGCATGGCTCGCGAGACGTTCGACGCCCTGGGGGTGATCCCCTGGAGTGAGCGGGCGCGCCAGGAGCTGCGGGCCTCCGGCGAGAGCAGCCGCAGTCGCAGCAGCGAGGCGCGCGACGTGCTGACCGCGCAGGAACTCCAGATCGCCCAGATGGCGGCCGACGGCCTGACGAACCGGGAGATCGGCGAGAAGCTCTACCTGTCCCATCGAACCGTCGGCTCCCACCTCTACAGGATCTTCCCCAAGCTGGGGATCACCTCGCGATCGGCGTTGAGCACGGCCCTGCGCGTGTCGGCCTGACCTCGCCGCTTCGAACGGTGACGGCCGGTGACACTCGGTGACACAGTCATGTGACGCTCGCGAGGCGCGCGGAGGGCTTTCTACGGTGAGGCCATGACCACAGGGAGATCCTTCAAGAACGGCAGCACGCCGACCGTCGTGCTGGTCCACGGCGCCTTCACGGACGCGTCGAGCTGGGCGGGCGTGATCGCCGGGCTCCAGGACTCCGGGATCCCCGTGACCGCGGTGGCCAACCCGCTGCGCGGATCGGCCACCGACGCCGCCTACCTCGCCGGCGTCGTCGCCGCGATCGACGGCCCGGTCCTGCTGGTGGGTCACTCCTACGGCGGTGTGGTCATCACCCGGGCCGCGGACCAGCTGGACAACGTGGTCGGGCTGGTCTACGTGGCCGCTTTCGCCCTGGAGGCGGGGGAGAGCGTGCTGGACGTCACCGGCCGCTTCCCCGACAGCCTGCTGGGCCCGGCGCTGCGGCCGGCCGTCTTCCGCACGGGCGACGGGCAGGAGGCCGTGGAGCTGTACCTCAAGAACGACCGGTTCCCCGCGGTGTTCGCCGCCGACCTGCCCGAGCGCCTCACCTCGGTGGCGGCCGCCGCGCAGCGCCCCATCGCGGCGGTGGCGTTCGAGGAGAGCTCTCCGGCCGCGAGCTGGAAGACCCTGCCGTCCTGGTACGTCGTGGCGACCGCCGACCAGGCGATCCACCCCGCCGCGCAGTGTTTCATGGCCCGGCGCGCCGGGGCCGACACCATCGAGGTCGACGCCTCACACGCGGTCGCGCTGTCGCGACCGGCAGCCGTGACCGGCCACATCCGCACCGCCGCCACCGCGACCCAGGCGGTCGGGCACACCCATCCGGCATGACAGTCATGTTCCCAAGGAGCGACCAATGACCGAACCGACCATTCCCGTCATCTTCCTCCACGGCCTGTGGCTGCACGCCACCTCCTGGTCCTCCTGGACCGAGCTGTTCACGACCGCCGGTTACGACGCGACGGCCCCCGGCTGGCCGGGCGACGGCGAAAGCGTCGAACTGTCCAGGAAAAACCCCGACGGCATCGCCGACCACGGCATCGACGACGTCGTCGCCCACTACACGGAGATCATCAACGCCCTGGACGTCAAGCCGATCCTGATCGGCCACTCCTTCGGCGGCATGATCGCCGAAAAGCTGCTCGGGCAGGACCTGGCCAGAGCCGCGATCGCGATCGACGCCGCACAGATCAAGGGGGTGCTGCCGCTGCCGCTGTCGGCGCTGCGCTCGACCCTGCCGGTGTTCAAGAACCCGGCCAACAAGCACCGGGCCGTCTCCCTCACCCTCGACCAGTTCACCTACGCGTTCGGCAACGCCATCCCGGCGCAGGAGGCCGCCGAACTGTACGAACGCTGGACCATCCCCGCGCCGGGCAAGCCGCTGTTCGAGGCCGCCGCCGCCAACTTCTCCCCCCACTCACCCGCCAAGGTCGACACCGGCAACAACACCCGGGGACCGCTGCTCCTGATCGCCGGCGGCAAGGACCACACCGTCCCCGAGACCGTCACCAAGGCGACCCTCAAGCAGTACCGGGACTCCACCGCGATCACCGACTTCCAGGAGTTCCCCGACCGCGGCCACTCCCTGACCATCGACCACGGCTGGCGTGAGGTCGCCGACGCCTGCCTGGCCTGGCTCGCCAGGAACGACCTGCGGGCGCGCTGAAGGCATCCGCGGCGTTGACCGCCATCACCGGTCAACGCTGTGGACGGTGCCACGGAAAGGGATGTCATGGACTTGAAACTGCGGGGCAAGGTCGCCGTGGTGACCGGCGCGAGCAAGGGGATCGGACTGGCCATCACCCAGGCCCTGGTGGAGGAGGGGGTCCATGTCGTCGCCGGATCACGCCGAAGCACACCCGAACTGAAGGAACTGGAGCGAAGGGGAAGCGTGCGGGCGGTCGAGGTCGATCTCGCCACCACCGAGGGCCCGGCCCACCTCGTCGCCGCCGCGCTGGCACACGGACGCCTCGACATCCTGGTCAACAACGTCGGCGCGGTCGCGCCGCGCCTGACCGGGTTCCTGAACGTCACCGACGAACAATGGCTGCACAGCCTGACGCTCAACCTGATGGCGGCGATACGCACCACCCGCGCCGCGCTGCCGGCCATGCTCGCGGCCGGGCACGGCAACATCGTCACGATCAGCTCGGTCAACGCCTTCCTGCCCGACCCGGCAGTGATCGACTACAGCGCCGCCAAAGCCGCCCTGACCAATTTCTCCAAAGCCCTGTCGAAGGAGGTCGGGTCCCACGGCATCCGGGTCAACACCATCAGTCCCGGCCCGGTCACCACGGACCTGTGGCTCGGCGACGAGGGCGTCGCCGCGACCGTTGCCCGCGCGAGCGGCGCCGACCCGCGAGCGGTGGCCGAGCGGACCGCCGCCCAGGCCGAGACCGGCAGGTTCACCCACCCGTACGAGATCGCCGACCTCGTACTGCTCCTGTCCGGCGACCGGGCGGGGAACGTCACCGGAACCGACTTCGTCATCGACGGAGGACTCACCAAGACCCTGTGAACCCCCGCCTTCAGGACCGCCTCCGCCCCTCGCCTGACCGGATCGCTCCGTGTGACCTGTTCGGCCTCGACGGTGAGGCCGAACAGGTCACAGATTCCGCGTACATCGCCGGTGGCGATCGCCTCGTCGGGCGCTTCGGGGACTCGGTTCGTCCCGAGTCCCCGAAGCGCCCCGCCGGGGCCGTGGGCGAGGCGGATGTGGTTCGTCCCGGACCGCGTACGCGCCCGCGAGTCCACGGCCACGTGCGAACCCCAGAGCTCGGGGGACGCGGGTCAGGCCAGGTGGCGGCCGAACCAGTCCAGGGTGCGCCGGTACGCCTCGGCGGCGGCGCCGGCGTCGTACCGCGGGCCGGTGTCGTTGAAGAAGGCGTGGTCGACGCCGGGAAACGTCACGATCTCGTGTTCCAGGCCCGCCCGTTCCAGGGCGGTCCTGGCCTCGTCGCGGGTGGCGTTGACCCGGCCGTCCCGCTCGGCGTAGATCGCGAGGACGGCGGCCCTCGACCCGGAGAGGTCGGCGTCGTCGGGAAGCGGGCCGTAGAACGGGACGGCCGCCGACAGGCGCGGCTCGTCGGAGGCGAGCAGCAGCCAGGTCATCGCGCCGCCGAAACAGAAACCGGTGACGCCGAGCCTCTTGCCGGGGGCGCCTCGCTCCAGCTCACCCAGGGCGGCCTTCATGTCCGACGCGAGGCGCTCGGGGGAGATGGCGCCCAGCGCCGCGGTGGCCTGCGCCGGTTGCTCGAAGGAGGAGGTCCCGCCCTCGCGGGAGAGCAGGTCGACGGCGAGCGCGCAGTAGCCGTCGGCCGCCAGGCGCCCGGCGACCGACCGGATGTGATCGGTGAGCCCGCGGTTCTCGTGGATGACGAGCACCGCGCCCCGAGGTTGCGCGGGCGCCGCCCAGGCACCCCTGAGGGTGACGCCGCTCTCGGTGCCGGAGAAGATGATCTCCTCGGTCGGCAGGGGCGAGGGTCCGGCGGGCGAGGCGCCATTCGGTGGCGCGGCGGACGCCGTCGCCGTACCGGATCCGGTACCGGGCCTCGTGCCGGTACCGGCGCCGGGTCCCGTGGCGGCCGACGCGGTCGCGCTCTCGGTGCCGGTGTTCCAGGCCGCGAGCAGCGCGCCGGCGGCGGGCGGCGCCAGCCCGAGAAGGGCGAGGCGGTGCAGCGCCTCGCGCCGGGGGATGAGCCCTTCCGCGTGGTCGACCGCGACCTCTTCCGCGAGGTACCGGTGAAAAGACGTCACCAGCACACGGTAGGACCGGCGGATGAAAGCCACGGCAAAGCCGGGCCACGCGCCTTCCGAAAGCCGGGCCACGTGCCGCCCCCGACGGGGCCTCTCGACGGTGACCCGCGCGGGCTCCGTGTCCCCCTAGGCGCCACGGGACAGGCACACGGGAAGGGCGCACAGGACGAGCACGTGGGAAGCGGACGGCGAAGACCCGCTGCCGAGAGTGCGGGCTTCGCGCCCGTGTGCACGTCGGCGCGTTTCGGCCGCGCGGCCTGTCCGCTATTGGACACGGTCCCCGGCGGCTTTGCGTATTTCTCCATAGTCGGCCGGGTCCGGCCGGTGGATCATGTGGGGATCGGCGTGCGCGATCTCGCGTCGCCTTACGCATGCGACGGCACGTGCGGGGACGTACGGGCAGAGGGTTGGAGTGCCGATGGGCGAGATGCGAGGACCGGTCCCGCTCGGTAACAGGCCGGTCTTCGACACCGCGGACCTCGACGAGGCCCGCGAGCTGGTGGCCCGGGTGTTCTGTCCCCACCGGCTGGAGCTCGCCGGTGACGCCTCCCGGCTCGCCGCACGGCTCAACTCGGTCCGGCTGGGCAGCGTGCGGGTGAACTACCTGGACTACGGGGCGGACGTCCACATCGAGCCCGGGGAGCTCGAATCCTTCTTCCTGGTGCAGATCCCGCTGGCCGGGCGCAGCCTGATCCGGTGCGGCGGCCAGGAGATCGTGTCGACGCCGGACCTGGCGTCCCTGCCGTCGCCCTCGGAACACCTCGACATGCGCTGGGGAGCGGGCTGCCCCCAGCTGATCGTCAAATTCGACCGGCCTGTCGTCGAGGACGCCCTGGAGCGGATGCTCGGGGAGCGGCCGGCCCACCCGCTCGTCTTCGACCTGGGCGTGGACATGACCGCGGGCTGGGCGCGGGCCTGGAAGGCGATGGCCGACCTGATCGTGAGGGAGGCCGAGCACGGCGACGGGCTCGCCGCGCAGCCGCTGGCGATCGCCCACCTGGAGAACGCCATGCTCTCCTCCCTGCTCACCGGGCAGCCGTCCAACTACCTGGAGCGGCTGACCGCCCCCCGGCCCCCCGCCCTGCCCAAGGTGGTGCGCTGGGCGATGCGGTACATCGACGACCACGCCCACCTGCCGCTCACGACCGACGACGTCGCGCGTGCCGTCGCGGTCAGCGGCCGCTCGCTCCAGGAGGGCTTCCGCCGCCATCTCGGGCTCACCCCGATGACCTACCTCAGGGACGTGCGCCTGGGCAGGGTGCACGACGAGCTGGCCGCCGGTGATCCGGCCAGGTGCACCGTGACGAACGTGGCGGCCCACTGGGGCTTCCCGCACCAGGGGCGCTTCGCCGCCCTCTACCGCGCGCGGTACGGCCAGGCGCCGTCACAGACGCTGCGCGGCAACTGACGGCACCCGGCCGTACGCGCCCCGCCGCCGGTCCTCCCCGGCCTCGGGATGGTCCCGGGAAGGTCCACGGAGGGTTCGCGCCAGGTGGATGGAACCCGCGCTGAGCGGATGGCACGGGCGGTGGCGGCCGTCGTACCTTTTCACCAGGCGCCGCCCGATCGTTTCCCCGCTTCCTCGAAGCCTCCTCACGGCTTCCCCGAAGCTCTCGGCTCTCTCCCCGGTTCTCGGACTCTTCTCGAAAGGACACTCACCATGCGCGGAATCCTCGTCGTCGGCGCCGGTCAGGCGGGACTCCACCTCGCCCTCGGCCTGCTGCGGAACGGCTACGACGTCACCGTCGTCTCCAACCGGACCCCGGAGGACATCCGTGGCGGCCGGGTCATGTCCAGCCAGGCCATGTTCGGCACCGCCCTCGGTCACGAGCGTGACCTCGGCCTGGACCTGTGGGCGGACGGCTGCCCGCCGATCGACGGGATCCAGTTCGCGGTGGCCGGTCCCGACGGCGACCCGGCGATCCGCTGGGCCGCCAGGCTCGACGCCCCCGCCCGCTCGGTCGACCAGCGGTTGAAGATGCCCGCCTGGATGGCCGAGGTGGAGCGGCTCGGCGGGAAGATCGTCATCCACGACGCCACCGTGGAGGACCTGGAGGACTACGCCGCCCAGTACGACCTGGTCCTGGTCGCCGCGGGCAAGGGGCCGATCGCCTCGCTCTTCGAACGGGACGCGTCGCGCTCGCCGTACCGCGCCCCGCAGCGGGCCCTCGCCCTCACCTACGTCAACGGCCTCGCGCCGCGGCCCGACTACTCCGCGGTGTGCTTCAACGTGGTCCCCGGGGTCGGCGAGTACTTCGTGTTCCCCGCGCTCACCGTCACCGGCCCCTGCGAGATCATGGTGTTCGAGGGCGTACCCGGCGGGCCGATGGACTGCTGGGCGGGTGTCGGCACCCCCGCCGAGCACCTGGCCATGAGCAGGCGCGTGCTGGAGACCTTCCTGCCGTGGGAGGCCGAGCGCGCCGCGGGCGCCGAGCTCACCGACGAGGGCGGCGTCCTGTCCGGGCGCTTCACCCCGGTCGTGCGCAGGCCGGTGGCGACGCTCCCGTCGGGCGCCCGGGTCCTGGGCGTGGCGGACGTGGTCGTGCTCAACGACCCGATCACCGGGCAGGGCTCCAACAACGCCGCCAAGTGCGCGGCCTCCTACCTGGCCGACATCCTGGAGCGCGGCGAGCGGCCGTACGACGCGGCGTGGATGGAGCGGGTCTTCGAGCGCTACTGGCGGGACGCCCGGCACGCCACCACCTGGACGAACGCGCTCCTCGCGCCCCCGCCGCCGCACGTGCTGGAGATCCTGGGCGCCGCGGGCGGGCTGCCCGAGGTGGCCTCCCGCTTCGTCAACGGCTTCGACGACCCCTCGGACTACGCCGGCTGGTTCCTGGACCCGGCCGGCGCGGCCGAGTACCTGGCGCGGGCCGGGAAGTGAGGGGCCGTCATGAGATCCCTGCGCGACGCCCTCGGGCAGTTCGCCACCGGGGTGGCGGTGGTCACCGCCGCCACCCCGCGGGGTGACCGGCTGGGCGTGACCGTCAACTCCTTCACCTCCGTCTCGCTCGACCCGCCGCTGGTCCTGTGGTGCCTGTCCCGGCGGGCTCCCAGCGCTCCGGCCTTCGCCGAGGCCGGGCGGTTCGCGGTCAACGTCCTCGCCGCCGGCCAGGAGCACCTGTCGCGGCGGTTCGCCACGCCGCTGCCCGACAAGTTCGCCGGGGTGGAGACCCGTCTCGCCCCGGGCGGGGTGCCGGTGCTCACCGGGACCGTCGCCCACTTCGCCTGCCGCGCGGTGGTCACATACGACGGCGGCGACCACCTGATCTTCGTCGGCGAGATCGAGCACTTCCGGCATGAGGAGGGCGAGCCGCTGGTCTTCCATTCGGGCAACTACCGGGCGTTCTCCGCGCCGGACCGCGAGATGGCGCTCTGCGAGACCGGCGGCCCCTGAGCGGCGGTGTCCTTTTCCGGTGCTCCCGTTCGTCGGGATGGTGGAACGGCACCGCGAGGGCGGCACCATGGGAGCGGCACCGTGGTAGTGGCACCGCGAGGGGCCGCGAGGAGGAGGACACGTGAAGTACATGCTGTTGATCTGCGGTGACGAGTCCGCGGCGGACCACGCCCAGGACGGCTGCGGCGGATGGTCGGAGGAGATGGAACGTCGTGGGGTGCTGCGGGGCGGCGCCGGGCTGCGGCCACCGGCCGACGCCACGACCGTGCGGGTGCGCGACGACGCGGTCCTGCTCACCGACGGCCCGTTCGCCGAGACCAGGGAGCAGATGGGCGGGTTCTGCATGATCGAGTGCGCCGATCTCGACGAGGCCATCGAGATCGCCTCGAAGCACCCGGCCTCCGGGTACGGCTCGATCGAGATCCGGCCGCTCCTGCCGTCGTGACCGGGAACGGCACGACTGGGGACGGCGTGACCGGGGCCGGTGTGGCCGGGGGCGGTGTGACTGAGGACAGGGTGACCGGGGACGGCGTGAAGACGGAGATCGAGGCGGCGGTCGCCCAGGCGTTCCGGGACGAGTGGGGTCAGGTCGTGGCGACCCTGATCCGGGTCACCGGCGACTGGGACCTCGCCGAGGAGTGCGCGCAGGACGCCTTCGCGCTGGCCCTGCGGCGCTGGGCCGAGGACGGGGTTCCGCGCAGACCCGGCGCGTGGCTCACCACGGTCGCGCGCAACCGCGCCGTCGACAGGCTGCGCCGCGAGGCGGTCGGCGCCGCCAAACTGCGAGAGGTGGCCGCCATGTCGTACGAACCCGAACCCGCGTGGCGGGACGACGGAGTGCCGGACGACCGGCTGCGGCTGATCTTCACCTGCTGCCACCCGGCGCTGGCCCTGGAGGCCCGGGTCGCGCTCACCCTGCGCACCCTGGCCGGGCTCACCACAGCGGAGATCGCCAGGGCGTTCCTGGTCGGTGAGCAGACGATGTCCAAGCGCCTGCTCCGGGCGAAGCTGAAGATCAGGCACGCCGGGATCCCGTACCGGGTGCCGCCCGCGCACCTGCTGCCGGAGCGCGTGCCCGCCGTGCTGGCCGTGCTGTACCTGCTGTTCAGCGAGGGGTACTCGGCCACGGCGGGCGCCGATCTGCTGCGGCGCGACCTCGGCGCCGAGGCGATCCGGCTGGCCCGCGTCCTGACACGGCTGATGCCCGACGAACCCGAGGCGGCCGGGCTGCTGGCGCTGATGCTGCTGCACGACGCCCGCAGCGCCACCCGGCTCGACGCGGCCGGTGACCTGGTGACCCTGGAGGAGCAGGACCGCGCCCTGTGGGACACCGCCGCGATCGCCGAGGGCGAGGAGTTGCTCGGCCGCGCCCTGCGGCGCGGCCAACCGGGCCCGTACCAGGTGCAGGCCGCCATCGCCGCCTGCCACGCCACCGCGACCGACGCGGCCGGCACCGACTGGGCCCAGATCGCCGCGCTGTACGGGCGGCTCGCGCGGTTCACGCCGTCTCCGGTGGTGGAGCTGAACCGGGCGGTGGCGGTGGGGATGGCTGCGGGACCGGCCGCGGGGCTGGAGCTGGTGGAGGCGCTGCGGGAGTCGGGGGCGCTGGCCGGATACCACCTGCTGCCGGCGACCCGGGCCGACCTGCTGCGCCGCCTGGGCCGCGCCGCCGAGGCCGAGGCCGCCTACCGCGAGGCGCTGGAGCTGGCGGCGACCGACACCGAACGCCGCTATCTCGGCCGCAGGCTCGCCGAGGTCACCGGTTAGTGGTCCCGGGGGCCGCTGGTTGTCTGGTCCCGGAGGTACCCGCTGGTTTTGTGGTCCCGGAGGTACCCGCTGGTTTTGTGGTCCCGAAGGTACCCGCTGGTTTTGTGGTCCCGAAGGCGCCCGCTGGTTTTGTGGTCCCGAAGGCGCCCGCCGGTTTTGTGGTCCCGGAGGTGTCCGCCGGTGCCGGGCTCGTTCGTCGGTAGGGCGAGAACCTTCCCGCAACTCCCGGGAATCCGGAGAAGAGGACACCGACGGACATGCCAGTGGACACACCAGCGGATATGGCGACCTCGCGCGACGGCACCGCCGCCGCGTCCGACCGGCCGGGCGACGGATCGCCGGCCGCCTTCGCGCCCGTAACGCCCGGAGCGGCCGGAGCGACCAGGGCACCCGAAACGACCAGAGCGGCCGGAGCGACCAGAGCGGCCGGTGCCCGGCCGGTTCGCGCGCCGGGAAGGACTACGGGCACCGGGATCCGGCGCCCGGGGAACCCGGACGCCGGGATCGCGCGATCGGGGGAGCGGCGATGACGGGGACCACGGAGAGCGAGGTCAGGAAGGCGATCGCCGCCGAGCGTCGTGACCTGGCGGAGGTGCTCACCGGCCTGCCGGAGCAGAGATGGGACGAGCCGACCCTGTGCGCCGGGTGGCGGGTACGGGAGGTCGTGGCCCACATGATCATGCCGTTCCACTACTCGGCCCCGCGCTTCGTGATCGAGATGCTCAGGTCGCGGGGGAACTTCGCCAGGATGGCCGACCGGTGCGCCCGGCGCGACGCGGCTGCCCTCTCGTCCGGCGAGCTCGCCGCGCTGATGAGGGACAACGCGGACTTCGCGTGGAAGCCCCCGGGGGGTGGATTCGAGGGCGCGCTGACCCACGAGGTGATCCACGGCCTGGACTTCACCGTGCCGCTGGGCCTCGACCGGCACGTCCCCGAGGATCGGCTGCGCATCGTCCTGGGTGGCTTCGAGGCGGCGAAGAGCCTCAGGTTCTTCGGGGTCGACATCCGGGGGATCGAGCTGCGCGCCGATGACGTCGACTGGTCCATCGGGGACGGGACGCCGATGTACGGGGCGGCGCAGGATCTCATCCTGGTCCTGTGCGGCCGGAAGCTGCCGGAGGGGCGGTTGCGCGGCGAGCCGAGCCACCGGTTCGTCGTGTAGCGGCCACTCGTCCCCTGAACGGCCCGCCCCGGGTGAAGGCCCGCCCCTGGTGCGGACCGGCCTGGTTCGGGTGCGGACCGCCCGCCCGGGTGCGATCCCCCTTCCTCGGCTACGGACGGCCTGGTTCGAGCAAGGATTTCGAGTACGGACAGGGCCGTCCGAGCCGGTCCGGGCCGAACCGGCCCGGCCCCGCGGCCGCGGGGCCGGGCCCCCGGGGGGACGGGCTCGCCCTCGACGCCGGACGGATCGTGATCCGGCGAGGACCGGTGCCGGGTCCCGGGCTCTGGATGGGTATGGCTCTCTGTGTCGCCGTGACCAGCAGGTATATGGTTAAAAAGGTTAGAAATCACCCTTGCTTAGGACTCGGTGGTCACAGTTCCCCTCACGTCCCCCCGCGAATGATGACCGCCTGCTCCGCCGGCGTCGCGCGGAAGGGCACCACGAGGAGACAGGAGGGCGTCATGCCGAGCAACAAGGTCGTCACCTACCAGGGGCCGGGCAAGGTGGAGGTCCACGAGATCGACTATCCCGGGTTCGAGCTCAAGGAGGGGCCCGGGGTTCCCCCGGCCAACGTGGGCCGCAAGGTGGCGCACGGCGCGATCGTCAAGACCGTCGCGACGAACATCTGCGGCAGTGACCAGCACATGGTCCGTGGCCGCACCACCGCGCCCGTCGGGCTCGTCCTCGGCCACGAGATCACCGGCGAGGTCGTCGAGACCGGCCCGGACGTGGAGTTCACCAAGGTGGGCGACCTCGTCTCGGTCCCCTTCAACATCGCCTGCGGCCGCTGCCGCAACTGCAAGGAGGGCAAGACCGGGATCTGCGAGAACGTCAACCCCGAGCGGCCGGGCGGGGCGTACGGCTACGTCGACATGGGCGGCTGGGTCGGCGGGCAGGCGCAGTACGTCCTGGTGCCCTACGCCGACTGGAACCTGCTGAAGTTCCCGGACAAGGACCAGGCGATGGAGAAGATCCTCGACCTGGCCATGCTCACCGACATCTTCCCGACCGGCTTCCACGGCTGCGTCACCGCCGGGGTGAAGCCGGGATCGACCGTCTACGTCGCCGGTGCGGGGCCGGTCGGGCTCGCCGCGGCCGTCTCGGCGTTCCTTCTCGGGGCGGCCGTGGTCATCGTCGGCGACCTGAACAAGGAGCGCCTGGAGCAGGCCCGCAGCTTCGGCTGCGAGACGGTCGACGTGTCGCGGGGCGAGCCGAAGGACCAGATCGAGCAGATCCTCGGTGAGCCCGAGGTCGACTGCGGCGTCGACGCCGTGGGCTTCGAGGCCCGCGGCCACGGTGGCGACTCCGGCAGGGAGCAGCCCGCCACCGTGCTCAACTCGCTCATGGAGATCACCCGCGCGGGCGGCGCGCTCGGCATCCCCGGCCTGTACGTGACCGGCGACCCGGGCGCCCACGACGAGGCGGCGAAGCGGGGGGCGCTGTCCATCGGGCTCGGCCTCGGCTGGGCCAAGTCGCTGTCCTTCGCCACCGGCCAGTGCCCCGTCATGCGCTACAACTACTACCTGATGCAGGCGATCCTGCACGACAGGGTGCAGATCGCCAAGGCGGTCAACGCCGTGACGATCCCGCTGGATCAGGCACCCCAGGGGTACGCGGAATTCGACCAGGGCGCCGCGTCCAAGTTCGTGCTCGACCCGAACGGCGTGCTCGGCACGACCGGCTGACCCGGGGCGCGCCTGCCTGAGGGCCCCCGGGAGGCCGGGGAGCCGTACCTGAGCCCTCCGTACCCGAGGGCGCTACCGGAGGAGGCGCGGGTCGTTGGCCGCGCCCGCGGTGACGGGCGCCTCCTCGGCGAACTCCAGGTCGGGCGGCGGCCTCCGGAACATGCGGGTGAGGTAGGCGAGATAGATCACGCCCAGGCCGAGCCAGATCAGGCCGAGGGTGACGGCGTGCGCGTCGAGACGGCTGAGCAGCCACAGGTTGACCCCCGCCCCGAGCGCCGGGGCCAGGACGTGGGACACCACCCTCGGCGCCCGGCCCGCGCGGCGTTCCCTGAGGTAGTGGGCGATGACGCTGAGGTTGACGAAGGTGAAGGTGGTGAAGGCGCCGAAGTTGATGAACGACGTGGAGGTGGCCATGTTCAGCCACAGCGCGATCAGGCCCGCGGCACCGGTGATCACCAGGCCGAACACGGGCGTACGGCGTCCGGGGAGGAGGTAGCCGAACACCTTGCGGGGCAGCACGCCGTCGCGTCCCATCGCGTACAGCAGCCGCGAGGTGGCGGCCTGCGCGGCGAGGCCGGAGGCGAACTGGGCGACGACCAGACCGGCGAGGAAGACGGCGCCGAACACGCTGCTGCCGATCAGCCCGGCGATCTCGAAGGCCGCCGACGAGGAGTCCTCGAAGAAGCCGCCGGGGTGCACGAGCTGCGTGAAGTACGCGACCACGACGAAGATCAGGCCACCGGTGAGCGCGGTGAGCAGGATCGCCCGGGGGATCGTCCTCTCCGGCTCGACGGTCTCCTCCGCGAGGGTGGTGACGGCGTCGAAGCCGAGGAGGGCGTAGGCGGCGATGGCGGCCCCCGCCGCGACACCGGAGACCGTGGTGGCCCGGTTGTCGAACGGTGCCAGGTCGAACAGCGCGGCGGGTCCCCGCGAGCCGGCCACGTAGCCGATCGACAGCAGCACGAAGAAGAGCAGCACCGTGATCTGGAAGGTCATCAGCAGGAGGTTCACCCGGGCCGCGATCTTGATACCCGTCAGGTTGAGCACGGTCGTCACGATGATGAACAGGACGATCCACACCCACGAGCCGACCATGGGGAACCGCGCCGACAGGTAGGCGCCGCCGATCAGCCAGATGACCATGGGCAGGAAGAAGTAGTCGAGCAGCACCGCCCAGCCCACCAGGAAGCCCGCCCGCGCGTCGATGCACCGCCGCACGTAGGTGTAGGCGGATCCGGCGATCGGGTAGATCGCGGCCATCTTGCCGTAGCTGAAGGCCGTGAACAGCATGGCCACCATCGCGAGTACGTACGCGGCGGCGGTCGCGCCTCCGGTGGTCTCGGACACGATGCCGAAGATGCCCAGGACGATCAGCGGCGTCATGTAGGCCAGGCCGAACAGCACGATCTCGCCGAGCGTCAGAGCGCGCTTCAGAACTGGTCTCTTGGATGGCATCGCGAGGTTCTTCCCGAGAAGTCAGCCTCCCGCTGGAGTCCAGCGCGAAGGGTCGATCCGTCCCTGGTAGAGGGGGAGGTCGATCGGCCGGTCGGCCTCGGTGAACTGCTCCCACACGCGGTTGAGGCCGGCGGTGCCGTACCTGCGGACCCGCGTGACGTCGTCGAGGTCGAGGACGTCGGTGAGCACCGTGGCGGCCTCACCCGCCTCGGCCCTGACCCGGCCCTCGGGGTCGGCGACCAGGCTGTGCCCGGTGCCCACCGGGGCGGCCGTGTTGACGCCGGCGACGTACACCTGGTTCGCGATCGCGTGGGCGCGCGTGAGCACCAGCTCCTGGGGGCGGTCGGAGGTCGTCGTCATGGCCGGGACGACGACGACCTCCGCGCCCATCCACGCGAGATGGCGGGCGACCTCGGGAAACCAGATGTCGTAACAGATCGCGAGGCCGACCCGGCCCGCCTCGGGGACGTCGAACACCACGAAGCGGTCCCCGGGCCGGTATGGCTCGTACGGCCGCCAGGGGAAGATCTTCCGGTACCAGGCGGCGAGCCGGCCCTCGGGGGAGAAGGCCAGAGCCGTGTTGTAGAGCGCGCCGCCGGGCCCGCGCTCGCAGACGCTACCGGGCACCAGCCAGATTCCCAGGTCGCCGGCGAGTTCGGCGAGGGCCTTCGAGCGCGGCCCGTCCAGCGGTTCCGCGGACGCCTCCAGCTCGGCGTTCCGCTCGCTCACCGGGCCACGCGTGCCGTGCAGGTGGAGCTCGGGGAAGACGGCGAAGCGCACCCCGGGGAAGCGCCCGGCGAGCTCCTCGACCTCTCGCGCGAAGCCCGCGACAGGCTCTCCGGCCTGCCGGGGAGCCGCCTGGGCGAGCGCTATGGAGAAGGGACGCGACATGGCACACCTGCCTCCCGGCTAGATAATAAAAAATATCTCATTATGAGCATTTATCGCAATTTTGATCAATATGATCGGTTTTTGGGCGAGTACCGTGAGGGCATGTCGTCCGGCATCCTCCCTGTCGTGCTCAAAGCCCCCGCCCTGGTCGGCATCCGGCGGCTCAACGCGCTCGACACGGTTCGCGCCCGCATCGCGATGGCCGTCGAGCTGGGCCTGCTGAAGCCCGGGGAGCGGCTGCCGCCCGCCGGTGAGATCGCCCGCGCCCTCGGCGTCGGGGAGATCACCGTACGGAGAGCGCTCGTCTCGCTCTGCGACCAGGGCATCCTGGAGCGGCGGCGCGGGCGCGGCGGCGGCACCCTGGTGTCCGAGCGGCCCCCGCCCGGCGAGGTACGCGAGGTCGAGGCCTACCGGTCGGCCGCCGCCGACGTCCATCGGCTGATCGACCAGCGGCTGCTCCTGGAGTGCGGCATCGCGCACCTGGCCGCGACGCGCCCGGGCCCGCGCCCGCCGGGGGAACTGGAGGAGCTGGAGGAACTGGTGGCGTGCATGGACCGCGCCTCCAGCTGGGCCGAGTTCCGCACCTGCGACGAGCGCTTCCACATGAAGGTGGCCGCCGCCACCGGCCTGCCGTCCGCGGTGGAGCAGTACGGCTCGGTCGTGCGGGAGCTCTACCGCTACTACCTGCCCCTCTCCCCGGACTACCTGCGCGAGTCCAACCGCGGGCACGCCGGGCTCGTCGCCGCCCTGGCCGCGGGCGACCCGCTGAAGGCGGTCGAGATCACCCGCGGACACGTCGAGGCGCTGCACCGGACCATGCTCGTCGGCGTCGAGGACCGGCAGGGCTGAGCGCTCAGAGGGTCTCGACGAACAGCTCGGCCTCACGCTCGCCCATGCCGGTCTCACCGCGTACCAGGTGGATCGCCTGCTCGGAGCGGCCGGCGGCCTTGAGCCCGCGCACGCGAGTGGCCAGGTCGGGGCCGGTGACAGCGGCGTTCGGCGGGACCACGGGGTGGGCGGGGCGGAAGCCGGACATGAGGGGGTGGCTCCACATGTCGTGCCCCGCGGCGACGGCGTCGACGACCGCCTTGGCCTCCTTCAGGCCGAGACCGGTGTACCGGCGCAGTTCCTTGATCGCATGGATCTTCTGCCTCTCGCGCGTCAGCCCGGTGACGGTCTCGTGCAGCCCCTGGGGCGTCAGCGGCATGGCGGGCACCCGGCCGCCGGAGACCGCGCGGCCGCGCTTCCCGGCCGCCACGACGGCACCGACGACGACCACCAGGACCACCGCGAGCAGAACGGCGACGATCAACAGCTCAACGGGCCCGATGTTCGGCATGCCCGCATCGTACGCCCGACCCGTGGGGGGCGCGCGCGGCGGCGAGCCGGGGCGGGAGGTTTTCCCTCCGGCGCCCGCGGCCGGGGAAGTTCTCGCTCCTCCGGTGGGCGGTGGACACGACGGACGGCGACGGCTGTTAAATGGCAGCGTCCGAACGGCAGCCCCCCAACCTGCCCGCAGCAAGCCCGTACCCCTGCCCGCGACCAAGGTTCGTTCCCCACCCGCGCCCCGTGGGCGGCGCGTGCGCATCAGATCGAGAGGATCGTCATGGCCGCATACCATCGAACGGGCCGGGTCACGGCCGCGCTGACCGCCTGTCTCGCCTCGGTGGCGCTGGCCGGGTGCGCGAGCGGCGACGCCACGGCACCCCCGGCCACGACCCCCGCCCCGGCCGGCACCGGAGCGAAGACGGACGGCGGCACCGTGCTCGCGGGCCAGCCGGACGTCAACGGCGACGGCAAGGTCGTCATCGGGGTGCTGAGCCCCGGAGACATCAACGACAAGGGCTACTACCAGAGCTTCGTCGACACCGCGGAGCGGTTCGCCACCTCGAAGGGCTGGACGATCATCAAGCGCGGCGGCGTCAACACCAGCGAGGCGCTCAACGCCGCGCGGGCGCTCTGCAGGCAGAAGGTCGACATGGTGGCCCTCGGCGCCGCGGACCTCAGGGACGCGATCCCCGCCTCCGAGGAGCCGGTGTGCGCCGGCACCGCCTGGTACGTACCCTCGTCCGACAACATCCCGCAGACCTCGAAGATCATGCTCTCCACCGACGAGCCGGACCAGAGCCTGCTGGCCGCCGGGTACGCGGCGGGCCTGCTCATGAAGGAGAAGGGCGCGAGCAAGGCCGGGTTCGTGACCGGCCCCGAGGTCGACTTCACCAGCGCGGCGGCGAGGGCCTTCAGGGCGGGCATCCGGCTGGTGGTCCCCGAGGCCACGCTGACGGTCACCTACAGCGGCGACCTCAACGACTCGGCCAAGGCCAAGGAGGCCACCCAGGCCCAGATCAGCCAGGGCGTCAAGGTCGTCTACCCCTACCTGGGCGGCGCCACCGACGCGTCGGCGGAGCTGGCCAACGCCAACGGCGTGCTCACCCTCACCCCGGGCACCGACCGGTGCGCCTCCACCGGGCCCACCTTCGACGTCTCGGTGCTCTTCAGCCCAGGAGACTACTTCAGGGCCGCGCTGGAGGACTTCGCCGCGGCGAAGCTGCGGATGGGCGTGGAGAAGGTCTGGAAGCTCGGCGTCGACCCGTTCCCCACCGTGAGGATCTGCGAACCCACCCCCGAGCAGGAGGAGAGGCTGAAGACGTTCATCGCCGACGTCGGCAGCGGGAAGATCGACCCCAAGGCGGAAGTGAAGAGGCTCGGTTCCTGACGTGGCGGAGGACGAACGGGCGGGGGAGCTCGCCCCGCCATCGGTGCCCGCGCTCCGGCTGCGGGGAGTCAGCAAGAGCTACGGTCCGGTCGTCGCCTGCGACGCGGTGGATCTCACCGCGTACCAGGGCGAGATCCACGGCCTGCTCGGCGAGAACGGGGCCGGCAAGTCGACGCTCATGAGGATCCTGACGGGACTCGTCCAGCGGGACGCGGGAACCGTCCTGCGCCATGACGAGCCCGTCGAGATCGACGGCCCGAGGAAGGCCGCGGCGCTCGGCATCGGCATGGTTCACCAGCACTTCAGCCTGGTCGAACCGCTGACGGTCTGGGAGAACGTCATCCTGGGCGACACCGGGAAGATCGACAGGGCCGCGGCCCGCGACCAGGTGCGGGAGATCTCCCTGCGCTACGGCCTGCCGGTCGACCCGCTGGCGAGGGTGGCGCGGCTCTCCGCGGGCGAGCGGCAGCGGGTCGAGCTGGTCAAGTGCCTGCGCCGGGACCCGGCGGTGCTCATCCTCGACGAGCCGACGTCCGTGCTGACCCGGGCGGAGTCGGCCGAGCTGTTCGGCGTGCTGCGCCGCGTGGTCCGCGCGGAGAACCGCGCGGTCATCCTGATCAGCCACAAGCTGGACGAGATCACCGCGGCCACCGACCGGGTGACCGTGCTGCGCGGGGGGAAGGTCGTCTTCCGGAGCGCCACCGCGGAGACGGACCCGCGGGAGCTGGCCCGGCGGATGGTCGGCCGGGAGGTCTCCCTGGGCGCCGAGGCCGCCGCCCTCGGCCTGCTGCCGGTCGAGTCCCTCGGAACCGAGGAGACCGGGACCGATGAGGCGGGTATCCCGGTGTCTCCGGTGTCCACGACACCCGCGCTGCGGCTGCGCGGCCTGACCCTCACCGTCGACGGCGTGCCCGTCCTGTCCGATCTCAGCCTGGACGTCGCCCCCGGTGAGATCGTCGGCCTGTACGGGGTCGAGGGCAACGGCCAGTCGGCCCTGGGCGACCTGCTGTCCGGGCTCGTCGTACCGGACTCCGGGACGGTCGAGGTATCCGGGCGGCCGGTCGATCCGTACCGCCCGGGGGCGCTGCACGCCGCCGGGCTCGGCATCGTGCCGGAGGACCGGCACGGCTCCGGGCTCGTGCTGGACATGAGCGTCGCCGAGAACCTGGTCATGAAGTCGCTGGACGCCGTGAGCGGCCGGGTGTTCCTCAACCGGGGAAAGGCGCGTGCCCTGGCCCGCCGCCTGGTGGCCGAGTTCGGCATCGTCACCCCGTCGGCGGACACCCCGGTGCGCGAACTGTCGGGAGGCAACCGGCAGCGGGTCGTGCTCGCCCGTGAGCTCTCGGCCCGCCCGGCCGTCCTGGTCGCGGCGCGGCCCTCGCACGGGCTGGACGTGGGCGCCACCGAGGACATGTACCGGCGGCTGCGCGACGCCGCGGCCGGAGGGGTGGCCGTGCTGCTGATCTCCACCGAGCTGGAGGAGGTCATGACGCTGGCCTCCAGGATCGCGGTGATCTCGTCGGGAAGGATCACCGGCGTGCTGCCCACGGTGGAGGCCACGGCCGAGCGGCTCGGAATGCTGGTGGGCGGGGTGGCCGCGTGAACGAATCCCCCCGGCCCCCCGCCGGAGACCCCGGCCAGGGCCTTGCCCGGAACCTCGATCAGGATCTCGCGCGGGACCTTGGACAGGACCCGATCCGGGACCCCGGTAAGGACCGCGCCCGGAAGCTCACCCGGAGCGCGGCCCGGAACCCCGGCCAGGACTCCGCCAGGGACCGCGCCCGGGGCTCGTCCGGTCGCCGCCTGCTCGCCCTCCTCACCCCCGCCCCCACCCCCGGCGCGTCGGCCTGGAAGACCGGCCTGGCGACCGTCGCGGGCGTGGTCGTGGCGCTCGCCCTGTCGTCGCTGCTGATCGCCGTGACCGGCGGCTCCCCCCTCGCGTCGGTGCTGGCCCTCTTCCAGGGCAGCATGGCCGACCGGACGGCCTGGACCTCCACCCTGCTGTACGCGGCGCCGCTGCTGCTCGTCGCCGTGGGGGCGTGCGTCAGCGCCAGGTCCGGCGTGTTCAACATCGGCCAGGAGGGTCAGGTGCTCGTCGGCGCCCTCCTCGCCGCCTGGGTGGGCCTGCGCCTGGCGGTCACCGGCCCGGCTCTGCTGGTGGCCGTGCTGGCGGCCGCCGCGCTGGCCGGTGGCGCGTGGGCCGGTCTCAGCTCGCTGATGCACCGGCTGCGCGGCGTCGACGTCGTGGTCAGCACGCTGCTGATGACCTTCGTCGCCCAGCAGCTCGTCGCGTTCGCGGTGAACACGCCGTGGCTGCTGCGGGAGTCGCGGGTCGGCGACGCCGTCGTCGCCCCGCAGTCCAACCCGCTGCCGGAGAGCGCCCTGCTCGGCTCGACCGGGGAGTACCCGGACCTCCAGGTCAACGGGGGGCTGCTGATCGCGCTGGCCGCGGCCGTGGTCGTCGCGACGGTGATCGCCCGCACCCGGTGGGGGTTCCGGCTCACCATGCTCGGCCTCAACCCGCTCGCCGCCAGGCACGCCGGGATACGCGCCGACGCGCTGGGCGGCGTGGCGCTGGCCGTCTCCGGCGCCCTCGCCGGGCTGGCCGGGGCCGTGCTGCTGACCAGCCCGGTGGGCGTCCACCGGCTGCAGCCCGGCATGGCGATGGGCATCGGCTGGGACGGCCTGCTGGTCGCCCTGGTCGCCCGCAACCGGCCGTTGCCCGCGATACCCGTCGCCCTGCTGTTCGGCGTGCTGCGCTCGGGCGGCGGCTTCCTCGCCGCGACCGGTGTGCCCCCGTTCGTCGTGGACGTGGTCAAGGCCCTGCTGGTGCTGGCCTTCGTCGCACCGCCCGCCGTCCTCGCCGTGATCCGGCGCCGGGGTGCCGGCGTCCGTGCCGGACGCGCGGGACACCGGTCCGTGCCCGTCGCAGAGGGGGCCGCCCGGTGATCGCCGCGGACGACGTCTCCACCATCCTGTCCAGCGGGGTACGGCTCACCGTGCCGCTGGCCTTCGCGGCGTGCGGGGAGTATCTCGCCGAGCGGGCCGGTGCCATGAACATCTCCGTCGAGGCGATGATGCTGGGCGCCGCGTTCGGCTCGGTCGCCACGGCCGACGCCACCGGCAGTGCCGCCGCCGGGCTGGTCGCGGGCGTGCTGATCGGGCTCCTGGTCGGCCTCGCCCACGGCAACCTCTCCCACCGCCTGAAGATCGACACCTTCGTGGCGGGGCTGGTGCTCAACGCCCTCGTCCTCGGGCTGACCGGCTACCTGATCACGGTCGGCGACTTCGACTCCCACCAGGTGTCGCAGGTCAGCGTCCCCTGGCTGCGTGACATCCCGCTGATCGGCGCCCCGCTGTTCGTCGAGCGCTGGCCGGTCTACCTGCTGGTCGTCGTCGTCCCGCTGACCTGGTGGCTGGTCGAGCGCAGCAGGTGGGGTCTGGAGCTGCGGGCGGTCGGCGAGCGGCCGTGGGCCGCCGACGTCACCGGCATCCGGGTCGACGCGCGTCGCCGCCAGGCACTGCTGTGGTGCGGCGCGCTGGCCGGGCTGGGCGGCGCGTACCTCGCGGTCGGCGAAGTCGGCTCGTTCAACCAGAACATGACGGCCGGTCGTGGGTACATCGTCGTCGCGGCGGTGATCTTCGGTGGCTGGCGGCTGGGGCGCACCCTGCTCGGCTGCGCGCTCTTCGGCCTGGCCGACGCCCTGCGCCTGGCGCTTCCCGCGCTGGGCCTGACACTGAACTCACAACTGCTCATAGTGGCGCCGTACCTGGTCGCGCTGCTCGCGATGCTGCTCTTCACGAACCGGCGCCGCGAACCGGGAGCGCTGGGGCGGCCCTTCGAGCGGGACTCCACCTGAGGGTCCCGGACACCGGCGACCGTCCGGGCCGATCCAGGTCGCCCTGATCACCCGGACCGTCCGGGCCGACACGGGAGGGAGCCAAGAGGACACGAGGGGACGTCGGAAAGGGGCGCGGGCGAGGGGGCAGGGCCGGGAAGCACGGGCCGAGGAGGTGCTGGACGAGGGTCAGGGGCCGCTGCCGCCCGTGCCCGGGGGCTGCGGGTTCTCCGCCTCCCTGAGGCGGCGTTCCCGCTTTCCCCGCGCGATCTCGGTGCCCAGGGCGTCGAGGTGCTGGCTCCAGAAGTGCCGGTAGCGGTCGAGCCACCTGTCCACCTCCCGCAGCGGGGCGGGGTCGACGGCGTACAGCCGCCGGGTTCCCTGGGCGCGTACGGTCGCGAACCCGTTGTCGCGCAGCACGCGCAGGTGCTGAGAGACGCCGGGCTGTGAGATACCGAACTCCTCCTGCACCACGGCGCTGATCTCACCGGCCGCCAGCTCGCCGTCGGCGAGCAGCTCCAGGATCCGGCGCCGGACCGGATCGCCGAGAACGTCGAGCGCGTGCATAACCTCACTGTCTCAGGATCGACTTATATAAGTAAAGTCTGAAGCCGGGAGGTCTCCCAACCGGCCTTAATGCGCCTCTGACCTGGACGAATGTGTCGCAGGGTGATGCCATGGAAGGGGAGGACGGCCGGATAACCGGCACCCTGCTGATCCAGGAGGCCCCAGTGAAGGCAACCATAGGCGACAAGCTGATCGTTGAGGGCACCCACAGCGGCGATCCCCGGAAGATCGGATTCATCATCGAGTTGCGCCACGAGGACGGAAGCCCGCCCTACGTGGTCCGCTGGGAGGGCGACGAGCACGAGAGCCTCGTCTTTCCCGGTCCCGACGCCCACGTGATGCCGGGCGTACCGGGGTAGGCCCGGGGCACGTGCCGCGCCGCCCCCCGGCCTGCCGGGGTGGGGCCGGGGCACGTGCCGTATCGCCCCGCCGGCCTGTCGGGGCAGGTGGCGTATCGCCTTGCCGACTTGCCGGGGTGGGCCGGGGGGCGCCGCGCCGTCCCGCCGGCCTGCCGCCCCCGGGTGCCGGTGATTCCCGCCGTGCCGCGCGGGCTACGATCGCTGATGTGGAACAGCGCGAATTGGGAAGAACAGGCAGGCAGGTCGGCGTCGTCGGGCTCGGCGCGTGGCAGCTGGGGGCCGACTGGGGTGAGGTCGGCGAGGACGAGGCCCTGGCCACCCTCGACGCCGCGGTCGACGCCGGGGTCACCTTCGTCGACACCGCCGACGTGTACGGCGACGGGCGCAGCGAGCAGATCGTCTCGCGGCTGATCAAGGCCAGGCCGGGACTGACCGTGGCCACCAAGATGGGCCGCCGCGTCGCGCAGGAGCCGTCCGCCTACACCCTGGACAACTTCCGGGCGTGGACCGACCGCTCCCGCGCCAACCTCGGCGTCGAGACCCTCGACCTGGTGCAGCTGCACTGCCCGCCCACCCCGGTCTACGCGACGGACAGGGTCTTCGACGACCTCGACACCCTCGTCCAGGAGGGCCGTGTGGCCGCCTACGGGGTGAGCGTGGAGACCTGCGACGAGGCGCTGACCGCGATCGCCCGGCCGGGCGTGGCCACCGTGCAGATCATTCTCAACGCCTTCCGGCTCAAGCCGCTGGAGAAGGTGCTCCCGGCGGCGGCCGAGGCCGGGGTCGGCATCATCGCCCGCGTCCCGCTGGCCAGCGGCCTGCTGTCCGGCAAGTACGACGAGTCCACCGTCTTCGGCGCCGACGACCACCGCACCTACAACCGGCACGGCGAGTCCTTCGACGTCGGAGAGACCTTCTCCGGGGTCGACTTCGCCACCGGCCTGGAGGCGGTCCGCAGGCTGGCTCCGCTGGTGCCGCCGGAGGCCACCATGGCGCAGTTCGCGCTGCGCTGGATCATCGACCAGCCCGGCGTCTCCGTGGTCATCCCCGGCGCCCGCAATCCCGGGCAGGCCCGCGCCAACGCGGCCGCCGCCGCCCTGGACGCGCTCCCCGAGGCCACCCTCGCGGGCGTACGGGAGATCTACGACGAGCTGATCCGCCCGCAGGTCCACCAGCGCTGGTGACCCGGCAGCCGTTCCGGTGAGCCAGAACCGTCCGGAACGGCTGGAAGTAGCTCGAAGTGTCTTGAAGTAGCTCGAAGTGGCTGGGAGAAGGCCGGAACGGCCGGGAACGACAGGCCGGATCGGCTCAGGCGGGCCGACGGCCGCAGGGCTCCCCCTTCGGACAGGCCCCTTCGGACAGCCCAGGCTCCGCCCCTCCGGATAGGCGAGGCCGAGCCGCCTATGCGTCTCGGCCGCCTCGCGGGCGTGCCCGCCTGGTGGCCGCCGCCCGCGCTTCCGGCCCCGGCACGGGCCGGCGGTGACGGTATGAGGGGGTAGGGGATGGGGGCGCGGCCGTGAGCGTCGCGCCGTCGTCGTGCCGTCCGGGATCGCGGTGTTCCAGCCCGGCGTCCGCTTGAGCGCCGCCGGTCCCGCGCGGTCACCGGCGCGATCGGTCAACCGCGCCGCGTGACACTCTCGCGATCGTCATCCCGAACGGCTTCGCGCCCGTCGGTGAATGTTTCAGCACTGGTTTCACACGTTCCAGCAGGATAAACGCACACTTTAGTTTGTAGCATTGACAAACTTATTATGACTATTTACATTACGGAAACCGCTATCCCGTATCCGCGGGATTCGGGTCGAGGCCGGTCCTGAGACACCTCGCGACCGGGTTCGACGCCGCGACGCTTCACTACCCTGGCCTCGTTCGACCGCCGCCGCTCCGGCTCGCGGGACCATCGTCGCCGGGGTGCGCGACGCCCTGTGGCAGCTGATTCGCCGACCACGAGGAACCGCCCCGCAGAACTTCGAGGATGAGGATCGATGGACCCGCGCCCCACACTCCCCGGCCGTCGAGGACGGCCCACAGGCCGGTTGATCGGTCTTCCCGTCGTCGCGGCCCTGGTCACCGCGACCGCTTTGCTGGCGGTGGCCCTCCCGTCGCAGGCGGCCGCCGCGCCGGTCGCGGGGGGTGTGTACACCCTCGCGTCGGGCTCCAGTGGTAAGTGTGTCGATGTGGCCGGTGCCTCGGCCGACAACGGTGCCTTGCTGGTGCAGGTCGCCTGCGACGGTGGCGCGGCCGATCAGCGGTGGAAGGCCGTGGCCCAGGGGGGTGGGTTCAATCTCGTCAACGCCGGCAGCGGCCGGTGTGTCGACGTGCCCGGTTCATCGACCGTCTCGGGCACCCAGTTGCAGCAGTGGGGGTGCGGGGACGGCGCCAAGCCGCAGCAGCAGTGGACCTTCACCCCTTCCACGGCCGCTTCGGGCAAGTATCTGATCAAGAGTGTCGTCTCCGGGTTGTGCGTCTCCAACAAGGACGGCTCCACCGCGGGCAACAACCCGGTCGTCGAGGAGACCTGCTCCGACGTCGCCCGCATGCAGTGGACCCTCAACCAGATCTCCGGACCCACCCCGAGCCCGACGCCCACCGGCCGGGTCTGGCCGGAGAACGCGGACGGGTTCGCGTCCACCGGTGGCATGGGCGACGCCACGACGACCGGCGGCGCGGCCGGGGCCACCGTCACCGTCTCGACGTACGCCGACCTGGTGAGGTACGCCACCGCCGCCGCCCCCTACGTGATCAAGGTCAACGGCGCGATCACGGTCACCCCGTACGGCACCGAGATCAAGGTGGCCTCCAACAAGACGATCATCGGCGTCGGGGCCAGGGGGCACATCGTCAACGGCGGGTTCTTCCTCGGCGTGGGCGTGCACAACGTGATCATCCGCAACCTGACGATCCGCGACACCCGGATGGCGTCCGACGACCCCGACGACAAGGACTTCGACTACGACGGCATCCAGATGGACACCGCGCACCACATCTGGATCGACCACAACACGATCACGCGGATGAACGACGGTCTCATCGACAGCCGTAAGGACACCAGCTATCTGACCGTCTCCTGGAACGTGCTGTCGGAGAACAACAAGTCCTTCGGTATCGGCTGGACCGAGAACGTGACCTCGCGCATGACGATCCACCACAACTGGATCCACCACACCAACCAGCGCAACCCCAGCACCGACAACGTCGCCTACGCCCACCTCTACAACAACCACCTGCAGAACATCACCGGCTACGGCAACTACGCGCGCGGCGCCACCAAGATGGTGATCGAGAACAGCTACTACGACACCGTCAAGGACCCGTACTACCCGGACCCCACCGCCCAGCTCCGTCAGAGCGGCAGCATCGTGGTCAACTCCACCGGCAACCGGACCACCGGCGGGTCGGCCTTCACCCCGGGCTCGTTCTACTCCTACACGCTCGACCCCGCCGAGCAGGTTCCCGCCCTGCTGCGCACCTACGCGGGACCACAGGCCAACATCGGTATGTGACCGGCGCCTCGGGCCGGCCGTGGGAGCGCAGGGCCGGCCCGAGCGCGTCACACCGAGCTTCACGCGCGAAACCACGACGGTTCCGCGATCGGTCATGCCCGGCTTCCCCACCCCCCAGGAAGGACGCGTCATGCGCCAGGGAGCACCCCCTCCACCCCGCGTACCGCGAATCGGCCTCGCCGGTGTGATCGCGGTCGTCCTCGCGGTGCCCGCCGTCGTCGCCGTCACGACCGGGCCCGGCATGGCCGCCGCCGCGCCGGTCGCGGGGGGTGTGTACACCCTCGCGTCGGGCTCCAGTGGTAAGTGTGTCGATGTGGCCGGTGCCTCGGCCGACAACGGTGCCTTGCTGGTGCAGGTCGCCTGCGACGGTGGCGCGGCCGATCAGCGGTGGAAGGCCGTGGCCCAGGGGGGTGGGTTCAATCTCGTCAACGCCGGCAGCGGCCGGTGTGTCGACGTGCCCGGTTCATCGACCGTCTCGGGCACCCAGTTGCAGCAGTGGGGGTGCGGGGACGGCGCCAAGCCGCAGCAGCAGTGGACCTTCACCCCTTCCACGGCCGCTTCGGGCAAGTATCTGATCAAGAGTGTCGTCTCCGGGTTGTGCGTCTCCGACAAGGACGGCTCCACCGCGGGCAACAACCCGGTCGTCGAGGAGACCTGCTCCGACGTCGCCCGCATGCAGTGGACCCTCAACCAGATCTCCGGACCCACCCCCACCCCCACCACGGGGACCCCGACGGTGGCCTCCGACGGCACCGGCCGCTACCGGACCGTGCAGGCCGCGATCGACGCGGTTCCCGCGAACAACGGCAGCCGGGTGGTCATCACGATCAAGCCGGGCACCTACCGGGAGATCGTCACCGTCAACAAGCCGTACGTGACCCTCCAGGGGCTGGGTTCCGCGCCGTCGAACACGCTCATCGTCAACAACCGGTCGGCGTACACCAGCGGCACCTCCGGCAGCTACACCGCCCTGATCTCGGCCCGCGACGTCACCGCCACCAACCTGACCTTCTCCAACGACCTCGACGAGAGCACCATCCCCAGCGGCCACCAGGCCGTCGCGCTCCGGCTGGACGGCGACCGCACCACCATGACGAACGTCCGCGTGCTCGGCGACCAGGACACGCTCCTGGTCAACGACTCGGCCCGCGCGTACGTCAAGGACTCCTACGTCGAGGGGACCGTCGACTTCGTCTTCGGCGGCGGCACCATCGTCTTCCACGGCTGCGACATCTACGAGAAGCGCAGCACCGGCGGCCCCATCACCGCGGCCAGCACCGCGGCGAACAAGACGTACGGCTACCTGTTCTACAGGTCGCGCATCACCGGGGCCGCCGGCAACAACACCTCGCTGGGACGGCCGTGGCGGCCCGACGCGCAGGTGCTGTACCGGGAGTCGACGCTGAGCGCGACGATCGCGACCGCGCAGCCCTGGACGAACATGTCGAGCAACACGTGGCAGAACGCCCGCTTCCTCGAATACCGCAACACCGGAGCCGGCGCGACCGTCAACTCCAACCGGCCGCAGCTGAGCGACTCCCAGGCCGCGAACTACACGCCGCAGAGGTACCTGGCCGGCTCGGACGGCTGGAACCCGGCCGGCTGACCGGCGAGCGCCTCTGGAGGCCGCCTCCTGGGCCCTGGCCGCAGTGATCGGGACGATGCGTGACGCGTTGACGACCCCGCCGGCCGACGTCCTGGCCGCCGCCCCGCAACGGACCGCCGTGCTGGAGGCGGCCGGGCTGGTGGAGCGGAACGGGGACGAGCTCATCCCGCACCCGTCGCTCCGCCTCGGCGAAGGCCCGACGGCTCGAAGCGCGGGGGAGGCGAAGCTGAGTTCGCTGCGCCAGGCCGTCGCCGCCGCGGCGCACGAGGGGAACGACATCGCGGGCCCTCCCCGGGGGATGGATCGTGGTGGGAACCAACCCGGCCTCCCCGGACCCCCTGCGGCAGGCGGTCGGCCGGTGGACCGCCGTCCGTAACGGCGGCAACGCCTACGACACGGACCGCATGGCCGAGGCCCTGGCGTCGTCGGGACTCCAGGAGATCCGGAGCTTCCCCACCGTTCCGGGAGGCCCGGTGCTCGTGGCCGCCCGCCGCCCGCTCGGCTGACCGGATCTTCCCCGGGCCTGCCCGTCATGGCCCGCCGTGCCGGACCGCCGTCCGAGTCGCTGTCCGGTACGCCGTTTCCGATGGACAGTGTCCGATATGCGCCGTTGTGGCTGGGAGTGCGGGTGGCGACCTAGTGTGGAGCCGTGCAGGGACTACTGCTGCGGCTGTCGGCGCTCGACTCCGACGCGGAGAGCGCCGTCCGCGTCATCGCCTACTTCGACGTGCTGGTGCGAAACCACGCCGGCGTCCCGGTGCTGCTCCAGGCCACCGCGCGCCTGGCGCAGTGCCCGGTCGGGCTCGTCGACGCGGTCACCGGCCGGCGGACCCGGGTCGTTCCCGGCGGGGTGCCCGAGCCGTGCGAGGAGCCTCCCGGCCCGGCGATCCACCGCCCGCTCGGCTCGGAGCTCGGCGCCGTGTGGATGGAACGGGAGGGGACGGCGCACGGCCTCGACGAGATCGTCCTGGAGCGCTTCGCGGTCGCGGCGGAGGTCACCCTGGAGCGGGCCGCCGCCCAGGCCCAGGCCGGAACCGACCCCGCCCTGGTGGAGCTGGTCCTGTCGGCCGACGCCGGTGAGGCCGAGCGGGCACGCGCCCTGCGGCTGCTCGGCTTCGCCCCCGCCGCCCCCCTCCGGGTGCTCGCCGTGCTCGCCGACGACGATCGGGAGGGCCGCGACGGGGCCGCCGTGGCCGCCCGGCTGCGGGTCGCCGACCGCCACGTCCGCGCCGCCCGGCTGGGTGACACCGTGGCGCTGCTGGTCGGCCCGTCGATCGACGGGCTCGGCGAGCCGCCCGGGATGCCCGGCACCTGGCGCGTCGGCGTCGGACCCGAGACGCGCGGAGCCGGGGCCGCCGAATCCTGGGCGGCGGCCCGCACCGCCCTGCGCTTCACCGGCCCGCACCCGGCGGACCGGGTGGTCGACTGGGCCGACCTCGGTGCCCTGGCCCTGTTCGCCACCCACGTGCCGGACGAGGAGATCGCCGCGCTGCCCGACGTGCGAGCCGTCGAGGAACTCGCCCGCCGGCCGTACGGCACCGAGGTGCTGGAGGCGGTGCGCGCGCTGTGCGCCGAGGGCACGGTCCGCAGGGCCGCCGTCGCCGTGCACCTGCACCACAGCTCGCTGGCCGCGCGCATCGCGCGGGCGGAGGCCGTTCTCGGCTTCTCCCTCGCCGACTCCGCGGGCCGGCTCAGGGCGCACCTGGCCATGCGGCTGGTACGTCTGCGTCCCGCCGTCGGCGAAACAGGGCCCGGCGCGGCGCGACCCCCCGTCCGGCGGCGGCCCGGCGGCTGATTTCCGCCTCGGGGATCGGCTCGTGGTGCCTGAGCCGGGGACGGGCCGGGGACGGGCCGGGGAGGAGCCGGGGAAGAAGGGGGCGGGGAAAGGAGCCGGGAAGGGGACGGCGAAAGGGGCGGTCCGTCGTGACTCCGGGAGTCGGGAAAGCGAGGCGGCGGGGTGGGCGAAATGCGGGAAAGGGCCGCCGGGATTTTCGGTCCTGAAACAACTCTCCTTACCGGTTCTTCCGGGCTTCCCGATATTCCGGCTCCCCGGTGACGTGACTCGCCGAGGTCATGCCCGTTAAGTGAAATATAGGAAGTGCCCTTAAAGGGCCTTTTATCGTTTCATACGCTTTTGTGTAGTTCGGGAACCGGTCACCGGGCCGGGGCCGCTCAGGCGCGCGCCTCGCGCAGCCGCCTCTCGGCCGCCGTGCGCTGCGTCGCGGACTCCTCCTGCTCCAGCCGCTCCCGCGCGTACAGGCGCAGCCAGTCGGCGATCAGATAGACCGGAGCGGGCCGCGACTCCGCGGTGACCACGTGGGCCTCGACGAGCTTGTCGGCGACGCCCGCGGCGAGCCGCGCGTCGGAGCCGAGCAGTGCCGCCAGGTCGTCGACGGTGAACTCGCCGGTCGGCAGCGCGCCCAGGCGCCTCAGCGAGGTCCACAGGTCAGGCCCGAGGTCGCGCTCGTAGGTGGCCGCGCACGCGCGCATCGACAGGTCGTCCACCGACAGCGCGTCCAGCAGCGAGTGCTCGTCGGCGAGGTGGCCGGCGAACAGGGGGAGCAGGACGTGCGGGGAGGCGGCCAGCCGCGCTCCGGCGATGCGGACGGCGAGGGGCAGGTTGCCGCAGATGCCGACCACGCGCAGGGCCGCCGCCGGGTCCGCGTCGACGCGCTCCGCGCCGGCGGTCCGCCGCAGCAGCTCGACGCCCTCCCCGGAGGTGAAGCCCTTCAGCGCCACGTGGTGCGCCGACTCCAGGGCGCTCAGCCGCCTCCTGCCGGTGATCAGCACCCCGTTGTCGCCGGTGCCGGGCAGCAGGGGTCGTATCTGCGCCGTGCTCGACGCCTCGTCGAGGATGAGCAGGATGCTGCGCTCCGCGAGCCAGGCCCGGCAGGCGGCGACCCGCTCGCCGGCCCGGCGCGGCGGGTCGCCGTCGAAGCCGCACAGGCGCAGGATCTCGGCCAGCACGTCGGGAACCGAGCGCTCCCGGCCGCCCGCCGTGCGCAGCCGTACGAAGAGCTGGCCGTCGGGGAAGCGCTCGCGGAGCAGGTGGGCGGCGTGCACCGCCAGTGCCGTCTTGCCCGTTCCCGCCGGACCGGAGATCACCACCGGAGGGCTGGGCCGGCGGGCGCGGAAGACGTCGAGGATGTCCTGGACGGTCTCGTGGCGGCCGGTGAAGTCGGCCAGGTCGCGGGGGAGCTGGCTGAGGTGGGCGACCACCTCCTGGCTGTTGCCGGCCGGGGAGTGCGACCTGAGCACGGCCGCGCCGCGCCGCCGGCCGTCGAACAGCGTGGCGCCGGGGTGCTGCGGGCCGCCGGAGGAGGGGCCGTCCAGGGACGGGGCGCCCGCGAGGATCGCCCGGTAGAGCCGTTCGAGGACCGGGCTGGGCTGCAGCCCGAGATCCCGGGCCAGCGTCTGGCGCATGTCCTCGTACTGTGCCAGGGCCTCCGACTGCCGCCCGCAGCGGAACAACGCGATCATCTGCGTGCTGCGCAGCCGCTCCCTGAGGGGATGGCCGCGGACGTTCTCCTCCAGGGAGTCGATGATGTGGGCATGGTGCCCGAGGATGAGCTCCGCCTCCGCCCAGTCCTCGTAGACCGACATGCGCTCGCTGCGCAGCCGCGAGAGCTCGCCGCTGATCAGCGGCACCTGCGCCATGTCGGGCAGGGGGTCGCCCCGCCAGAGTTTCAGCGCCTCGTGCAGCAGGTTCGCCGCCTTGGTGATCTCGCGGTCGCGCAGGTGCTGGCGGCCCCTGCGGGCCAGGGTCTCGTAGTCCAGGATGTCGAGGTGCTGCGGGCCGAGCCGCAGCTGGTAGCCGGGGGGACGGTAGGTCAGCCGGTCGCGGTTGGCCGTCCCGAGCACGTTCTTGCGCAGCGCGGACACGTAGACCTGGACGTTCTTCAGGGCGGTCCGGGGCGGCTCCTCGCTCCACGCCGCCGTGCTGAGCTGGTCCACCGGCACGATCCTGTTGGCGTGGCAGAGCAGCAGGGACAGGAGCACGCGTTGCTTGAAGGGCCCGAGCGGAACCAGGCCGCCGTTGCGGCGGGCCTCGAGAGGGCCGAGCACGGCGAAGGTGGTTTCTCCCGCCTCTGCCTCCTCGCGCACTGCGATTGCACCCACGGGGGAATTCTCCATTGACTGGTCAGGCGATTCGTGAAGGCTAACCCGGGCATGTGAGGAGGGCTCACAGAAACGTCATGATATATGCGCTTTAGTATTAGTAAATGGGTGAATCCTGCCTGAATTGGTCAGCTCTGGTTGTCAACCAGGAGTTCGTGAAGCGAGCCGATCAGGCGCAGTCCCGCCTGGCGCCTTCCCGCGCTCCCACCCGCCAGCGCGGAGACGATGGACACGAGGTCGCCGAACTCGGCCCCGGTGCCGTCCAGGACCCGCCGGGCGTAGCGGTTGCGCTGCACGATCCGCAGTGCCGCCGACGCCTGCGAGGCGAAGAGCGTCAGCAGCGCCAGCTCGTCGATGCTCGCCCGCGCCTGCGGGTGGGGATCCAGGACCTCCAGCACCCCCAGCGCCTCGTCGTCGTGGATGAGCGGCACCGCCATGAGCCCGCCCGGCACGTACGCGGTCGACTCGGCGATGTCGCGGGCGAACACGGTGCTCGCCGAGAGGTCGTCGACGATCAGCGCGTCCCTGGCGTTCAGCACCCACCCGGCGATGCCCCGCGTGGCGGGGAAGCGCCGCCCGACGAGCACCTGCTCGCCCTCGCCGGAGACCGCCTCGAAGACGAGGTCCCCGTGCTCCTCGTTCACCAGGAAGATCGAGCTGGCCTTGGCGCCGAAGATGACACGCGCCGTGTCGACGATCGACTGGAGCAGGAGCCGGTGTTCCCTCTCCGAGCCGGCGACCGCGGCGGAGATGGCCGCGACCATCTCACCGTTCCCTGTCATCGGGCCTCCTCACGTTCTGAGCGGTCAGGTACATGACGTTCTTCACCTGGAAGGGGGTGAGCCCGGGGTGCTTGCTCAGGATCAGCGCGCACCGGGCCGCGACATGGGGGGTCGCGAAGCTGTTCCCGGTGCACCGGGTACGCCCGCCGCCGGGCCAGGCCACCTCCACGTCGGATCCGTGGGCGAAGAACTCCACGGGCGGACGGGGGTTGTAGAGGATCAGGCCGGGATCGTCCCCGGCGTGGCTGCCCACGGAGATCACCGACGAGAACCGCCAGGGGAAGCTCTCCACCGGCAGGTTGTGCGCGGACGCCACGAGCACCGTCCGCCGGAAGTAGGCCAGGTCGCCGAGCTCGCGCAGCGGCTCGGCCAGGTGTCTCCTGTTGGTCGACAGGCTCAGGCTCACCACGTCGAACTCCTGCTCGATGGCCCAGCGGAGCCCGGTGACGAGGGCGTCGCCCGTGCCCGAGAAGCCCGCTCCCAGCACCTGGACGCTGTGCAGCTCGCATTCGGGCGCGATCGAGCGGATGATCCCGGCGCACGCCGTCCCGTGCCCGCAGCTGTCGGCGCCGGCGCTCTCCCGCACGACGGCCTTGCCGTCCGGGCCCGTCACCACGGCGTGGGTCGCGTGCACCGGGGCGAGCATCGGGTGGTCGCGGTCGACCCCGCTGTCCACGACGCAGACCCGCACGCCGCGTCCGGTGGCGCCCTGCCAGGCCCACTCCGGGGTGACGGCGGCGTTGCCCGCGGCGGACATGGTGATGTCGTCCTCGGCGCCGAGCCGCCAGGTGAGGTCCGGGTTGGTGGTCATCGCCGCACCGCCGCCGCCCACCCCTTGCCGACCAGGTGCCCCTTGGCCGCGAACTCGGCCGCCGCGCCGCGCGCCGCCGCCCCGCTCTCCTCGTCCGCCCCCAGGAGGGCGAGGCCGCGGGCGTTGCCGAGCAGCACGGCGGCGCGGCAGGCGGGGGAGTCGGTGCCGCCGGCCTCCCGCAGGGCCAGGTCCATGAGCTCGCGGGAGGAGTCCTCGGCCCCCCGGGCGGCGAGCACCTCGGCCCGGATCGCGTGCAGCTCGGCCGTGTTCATCGGCGCGTCCACCGGTGAGCCCTCCAGAGCCGTGCCCGCCCACCGCTCGGCCCCGGCCAGGTCCCCCCGGCGCAGCAGCGTGCCCGCCAGGTCGCGCGAGGCGGTGACCAGGAGCTGGGCGTCGCCGAGCGCCTCGGCCCTGGCGCACGCCCGCAGCAGCAGCTCCTCGGCGACGTCCCAGCGCCCGGCCAGCGACTCGACGGCCGCGGAGAAGATCGGCACGAACGCGTCGGCGTAGGCGTGCCGGAGGTCGGCGAAGGACTGCTCGGCCGCCGCGAGGGTGGCCCTGGCCTCGTCGAACTTGCCCCGCGTGGCCAGCAGGACCGCCAGCGGGCAGCGGACGACGGCGCGTACGGTCCCGCGGTCCCTGCCGTGCGCGGCCAGCAGGCCGCGGCACTGGGAGATGGCGACGGGGGCCGGCTCGGGGCCGAGCCAGAGGGAGGCGGCCATGTTGCCCAGGATCGTCGCGCGTTCCAGTTCGGCGTCGGACCGCACGGCGTGCCCCAGGGCGCGCTGCAGCATCCCCCTCGTCTCGGCGAACCTGCCGCGCCCCTGGGCCTCCTGGGCGACCAGGGTCCAGGCCCTGGCCAGCCCCAGCTCGTCGCCGGCCACCTCGAAGACCGGGATGGCCCGGCGCGCGACCTCGAAGGAGCCCGCGGGATCGAAGTGGCTCAGGTAGAGCGAGGCGTGTGCGGCCACCAGCGCGTCCGCGTCGCCCGTCGCGCGTTCCAGCACCTCGGTGAGCAGCAGCCGCCCCCGCTCGACGTCGCCCAGGGTGATCGCGGTCTCCGCGACGCGCCCGCTCACCTGCAGCCAGCCGGGATGGGCCGGGCCCAGCAGCTCCGCCCCCCTGCTGAGCAGCTTCTCCGCCCTGGACAGGTCGCTCCTGCGCAGCGCGAGCGTGCCCGCCCCGGACAGCCGGGCCGCGGCCTCGCCGCGCAACCGCACGGTGTGCTCGTCGGGGGGACCCAGGTCGGCGCGGTGCCGGTAGGCCTGCTCCAGGTGGGTGCCGACGGCCTCGTCCCCGCCCTCTCCCGCGGCCAGCCAGCCGGCGAACCGCTCGTGCAACTCGGCCCGCCGGCGCTTGGCCATGCCGCCGTACACGACCTCCTGGATGAGGCCGCTGGCGAACCGGAACGTCGCCTCCGTACGGTGCTCGACGAAGGACTTGCGCCCGAGCTCCTCCAGCAGGTCGCCCGGCTCGCCGGTTCCCGAGACGGCCCGCAACTCCTCGACGCTGAACTCCCTGCCGACCACGGTGGCGCACTCCAGCATCGCCCTGGCGTCGGGCCCGAGCCGCTCGACGCGGGCCGCGATGAGCGCGTGCACGGTCAGCGGCAGGCCGTGCGGCTCCCCGCCGTCGCCGAGCATGGCCACGAGCTGCTCCAGGTACAGGGGGTTGCCCTCGGCGCGCTCGGCGATCCGCTCCAGCAGGGCGCCGTCGTGCGCCGTCACCTCGGCGAGCTCGGAGACCAGGAGCCGGGAGTCGTCCGGCCCGAGGCGGGGCAGCGCCAGCCGGGAGGCGGGCTGCCAGCCCGGCAGGCGGTCGAACAGGTCGGAGCGGGCCACGCACAGCACCATCACCGGCGCGTCGCGCAACTCCTCCGCGAGCTCGCCGAGCATGTCGAAGACCGGCCCGCCCGCCCACTGCACGTCGTCCAGCACGATCAGCACGTACGTGGAGCGCCCGAGGCTCTCCAGGACGCTGCGCAGGGCCCAGGAGGTCTCCTGCTGGGAGGGGTTGGGCGTGCCGTCCTTCAGGAGGCCGTCGCGCAGCACGGCCAGCGCCTCCGGATCGGGCGTGCCCACCGTCACCAGCTCGCGCACCGCGTCGGCCACCCCGAGCAGCGTTCCCCCCGCCCCGTACGGGCGGCAGCGGCCGGAGCCGACGAGGACGCCCCGCCGCCCCGCGCGCTCCGCCCACAGCCGCGCCAGCCGGGTCTTTCCCACCCCGGCCTCGCCGTGCAGCGTCACGATGCGGCAGTGGCGCCGGCTGATGATCCCGTCCAGGGTGCGGTCCAGCTCGTGCAGCGACTCCCGCCTGTCGACGAACGGGATGTCGAACCGCCGGATCACCGCCGGGTCGTCGGAGCGCATCGAGTCCAGCCGCCAGGCGGTGACCGGATGCCGCTTGCCGCGCAGTTCCAGGGGCCCGACCGCGACGCCCACCGCGGAGGGGCCGACCAGGCGCCACGTCTCGGGCCCGAGCAGGATCTCCCCCGGCCCGGCGAGCTGCTGGAGCCGGGCGGCGGCGTTCACCGCCTCGCCCGCGACGAGCGCCTGGTCGCCGTGGGCGTGGCCCGAGGTGACGACCTCGCCGGTGTTGACGCCGATGCGGGCCCTGAGCCGGATCCCCAGGTCGCGTTCGAGGTCGTCGTTGAGGCGTTCGAGCGCCGCCCGCATGTCCACCGCCGCGCGGGCGGCGCGCAGCGCGTCGTCCTCGTGCAGCTCAGGGACGCCGAAGACGGCCATGACGGCGTCGCCGATGAACTTCTCCACGGTGCCGCCGTGCCAGGCGAGCTGGTCGCGCATGAGGGTGAAGTAGCGGATCAGGACCGCGCGGAGCGACTCGGGGTCGAGGCGCTCGCTCAGCGCGGTGGACTCGGCCAGGTCGCAGAAGACCACCGTGACGATCTTGCGCACCTCCACCGCCACCGGCGCGGCGAGACGGGTGCCGCACGACGGGCAGAACCGGGGCCGCCCCGGTGTCTCGGCCAGGCAGGAAGGGCATCGCATGATCGTCCCCGATCAGAACAGGAGTCCGCCGACGATGTGGGCCTCGACCTCGGGCGCGCCGTCCCTCAGCCGCTCGTGGATGGAGGCCAGGAGGGCGACCTCGGCCTCGCTCAGCGAGAGGACGACCTCGCGCTGCTCGGGGCTGACGAGGGCGAGGTCGATCCCCGCGCGGGCCAATTCGTGAACAGGGTCAAAGGTCATGGTCCCTCTCAGGGTGGCCGAGTGACACGAGGTCGTCGTAGGGAGGGCATCCGTACCGCCTGGCGAACCCCGTCCCGCCGCCGGCCAGCTGAAGGTCGAGGACCCGCCGCTCCACGAAGGCGGTGGCGGGCGTCCGCGCGGGAGGCGGCACGTCCAGCGTCCGGCAGGTCTCGCAGTACCCCCGCTCCGGCGGGGCGCCGGCCAGCCACAGCGGGCCGTACGTTCTCAGGGCGCGCAGCACGCCGGACTCCAGGCAGCGTTCCCTGACCGTGCCCCAGTCGTCGGTGCCCGCGTGTCCCAGGCGCAGGTGGCCGGGGACGGGACGGTGGTCGACGACGTCCTGGTTGCAGCACGCGGTGATCGTCCCGTCGAACCCGACGGCCGGCCAGGCGGCCATCGCGCACGGCAGCGCGCTCCCGGCGGTCCCGGTCGCGGTTCTGGTTCCGGTTGCGCTCCGGGCGGTCGCGGTTCCGGTTCCGGTTCCGGTTCCGGTGAGCGGGCCGGTCACGGGGGCCGTCGGCGCCCCGGCGGCCGCGGAGCGCGAGGCGGCCCCGGCCGGCGCGGCGGAGACCGAGGGCGTGCCGGGCGCGGTGGCGCGGGCCCGGCCGACGGGTCGTACCCGGCCCACCAGCATCGGCACCCGGTCGCCGAACTCGCGCCGGACCGCCGCGGTGACGTCGCGCAGGTAGGGGTCGCCGGGCCCGGTCCCCGTGACGTGGAAGCTGAGGTCCTTGCCCCGCGCCAGCAGCGCCCGCATGACCGCGAAGACGCTCTCCCTGGGCACCTCCTCCTCGTGGAAGGCGTCCAGGCTGGCGGAGAAGTGGTCGGCCGCGTCGATCGCCCCGGCGATCGCGGGAGGGATCCGGACCGCCTCACCAGCGGCGGGGGGCACCCGCGGGGCGAAGAACATGCCCGACAGGATCATCGTGCGGGCACCGCCGCGGGCGGCGGCCTCGGCCAGGGAACGAGCCAGGCGCGGCCGGAGCAGCGGCTCGCCCCCGGTGAGCATGACCAGCCGAGGCCCGTCCCCCGCCGCGAACGTCCCGGCGAAGCGCTGGAAGACCTCCCCGGGGTGTTCCTCGGAGGCGGGCAGCGAGCCGGTCGAGCAGTGGCGGCAGCGCAGCGGGCACCGCCGGGTGATCGCCATGAGCACCCCGGCGGCGGGGACGGGGCGCAGCGCCAGGATGTCCATCAGGTGCACGAGAGCACCTCGGCGGGCTCGCCGGCCAGCTCGCGCAGCAGCTCGGCCGCCGCGCGCACGGTGTGCAGGGCGCTGGTCCCGACGGCGGCCTGCCGCTCCCGCACCGCCGGCAGGCCGTCGAGCATCCGGTCGAGGTCGTCGCGGTGCCCGGGGTCCAGCGCGGCGTGCCGCCACAGCGTGCGGAACGCCGCCCGCGGGTATCCCGTGCTCCGCTCGATGTGTTCGAGCAGGGCGGGGGAGGGCGCCTCGCCCTCGAGCACCGCGATGTACCCGAGCAGGGCGACGGGGTGGTGGTGCAGCACCCAGTAGTACTGGGCCCCGACGAGCCCGGCCACCGACGGGGGCGGCGTGTCGCGCCGTACGTCCGCGGAGGGGTCGATCAGCGCCAGGTCCTCCAGCAGCCAGTCGTCGTGACCGGTCTCCTCCTCCGCGTGCCGCTCCAGATACGTGGCCAGCTCCGCCTCGCCCAGCTCCGCGGACCTGGCCGCCGCGACCCGCAGCAGCGGCACCGAAGCCCTGATGACCATGTGCATCGCGCACAGGTAGTCGCGGTAGCGCCGTCGCGGGTCGGAGGCCCGCCACAGCGAGCCTCCCGCGCTCCGGAGCGCGTGACCGGTCAGGTCGATCTTCGCCCGCAGGATGGTGCTGGGTGTCACCGGATACCTCCAGCGCGGAGACCCCGGACTTCAGGCCGGGGAGGAAACGCGCCACGGTGCCGCACAGGGCCGAAATCGAATACACGCCCACAGTCACCTGATCTTGCGGCAGGGTATGAGGCGTGGCGCAGATCGTGAAGCGGGCGTTCAGGTTCCGCTTCTACCCGACGAACGAGCAGGTAGCAGAGCTGTCTCGCACGTTCGGCTGCGTTCGCCTGGTCTACAACAAAGCCCTCGAAGACCGCAGCCGCGCTTACATGCTGGAAGGCCGGAAGGTTTCCTACGTGGAGTCGTCGGCCGCGCTGACCGACTGGAAGAAAACCGAAGACCTCGCGTTCCTGAACGAGGTCTCCTCGGTCCCGCTTCAGCAGGCATTGCGTCACCTCCAGGCGGCGTTCACGAACTTCTTCGTCAAGCGCGCGAAGTACCCGACGTTCAAGTCCCGCAAGAAGTCCCGGCTCAGCGCCGAGTACACCCGCTCGGCGTTCACCTACCGGGGCGGCCAGATCACCCTCGCGAAGATGGACGGGCCGCTGGACATCGTGTGGTCGCGCCCCCTGCCCGAGGGGGCGCAGCCGTCCACGGTGACCGTGTCCAAGGACGCGGCGGGTCGGTGGTTCGTGGCGATCCTCTGCGAGGACCGCATCTCCCCTCTTCCCCCGACGACCAGCAGGGTTGGCGTGGATGCGGGGATCACGGCGTTGGCGACGCTCTCCACCGGAGAGAAGATCGTTAACCCGAAGCATGAGCGGGCCGACCGGCGCAAGCTCGCCACGGCTCAGCGCAACCTCGCCCGCAAGGAGAAGGGGTCTGCGAACCGGGCCAAGGCCAAGCTCGCGGTCGCCCGCATCCACGCCCGCATCACCGATCGGCGCCGCGATCACCTGCACAAGGTCACCACACGTCTCGTCCGTGAGAACCAAACGGTCGTGATCGAAGACCTCACCGTACGCAACGTGGTGAAGAACCACAGCCTGGCACGCGCTGTTTCCGATGCCTCCTGGCGCCAGATGCGGACCATGCTGGAGTACAAAGCGGCCTGGTACGGGCGGGAGCTGGTCGTCGTCGACCGCTGGTTTCCCTCCTCGAAGCTGTGCTCGGCGTGCGGCGCGATTCAGCGGTCCATGCCGTTGGGCGTCCGGGACTGGGCGTGCGCCTGCGGCGCCATCCACGACCGGGACGTCAACGCCGCGAAGAACATCCTCGCCGCCGGGCTGGCGGAGAGGTGAAACGCCTGTGGAGCTGGTGTAAGACCTCACAGAGTCCTCTCTGGCGGGCGACCGGCGATGAAGCAGGAACTCTCACGGGCGATCGTGGGAATCCCCCTCGTTTGCGAGGGGGACGAAGTCAACGAGCTCCCGTCGTCTGAACGAAGTGTCGGCTCGGCCGGTTGGATAACGGTTGGGATCCGGTATGGAAATGCCTGGTGCCACTCCTGGCCAGGAGGATCGCGACGTCTCAAACCGGATTCCAACCGTTCCCAAGGCGGGACTTAACCGGGCGATCCCACACTGGGCGCCACGTGCCGAAGAGGGAGCCGGATATGGCGGACGTCGCGGTCGAGACCAGCGAACTGCGCAAGACCTACACGAACTCGTCCGGGGTGACCGAGGCGGTGGCCGGGCTCACCCTGCGGGTGCGGGAGGGCGAGCTGTTCGGCCTCCTCGGGCCCAACGGGGCGGGGAAGACGACGACGATCGGGATGCTCACCACCAGGATCGCCCCGACGGGCGGCACGGCGAGGGTGGGCGGCGCGGACGTGGTGCGCGACCCCATCGCGGTCAAGCGCCGCATCGGCGTCGTGGCCCAGTACAACAACCTCGACCGGCAGCTCACCGCGCACGAGAACCTGGAGTTCCGGGGCCGCTACGCCGGGCTGCCCGCGCGGGAGGCCAGGCGGCGGGCGACCGAGCTGCTGGAGCGGTTCGGCCTGGGCTCCCGCGCCAAAGCCAAGATCAACGAGATGTCGGGCGGGCAGGCGCAGCGCGTCATGATCGCGCGGGCGCTGATGCACCGGCCGGACATCCTCTTCCTCGACGAGCCCACCTCGGGCCTGGACCCCCAGACCCGGGTGAACCTGTGGGACACCCTGCGGGAGATCCGTGACGGGGGCCAGACCGTCGTCCTGTCGACCCACTACATGGAGGAGGCCGAGGAGCTCTGCGACAGGGTCGCGATCGTCGACCACGGGACGGTCCTGGCCTGCGGGACGCTCGCCGAGCTCAAGGCGTCCACCAGCCTGCGGACCGTACTGACCCTGACCTACGACGGCGACCCGGAGAAGATCGTCGCGCAGGCCGGGCAGCTGGCGGGCGTCGCGGGCGCCGAGGTCGCCGACAACCGGCTGCGTGTCTTCACCCCGGCCCCCGAGGGCGTCCTGGCGGTCCTGGTGAGCATGGGCCAGGACGCCGGGCTGCCGCTCGCCGACGTACGGGTCGTCCGGCCCAGCCTCGAAACCGTGTTCCTCGCCCTGACCGGGCGGGAGTACCGGGATTGACCACCTCCCCGCGAAGAACGTCCCGAACCACGCGGGCACCGCGCCGCGGTTCAGCCCCGGCGCCGAGGCCCGGGGGCTCCACGCTCAAGGAGATTCGATGACGGCATCGACCATCGCGCCCCCGGCCGCGTCACGCCGCTACGCGCACACCTTCGGCGCGCTGCTCGCCCGCGACCTCCGGGTGCTGCGGCGGGACCTGCGCTCCTTCATGGCCCGTACCGTGGTCCAGCCCGTCCTGTTCATCTTCGTCTTCGCCGTGGTCCTGCCGCGGATCGGGTACGGGGCGGGCCAGGGGCTCTCGGCGGACGGGCGCGCGGAGACGTTCACCACGATCCTGGTCCCCGGCCTGGTCGCCTCGGGCATCGTGCTCCAGGGCATCTTCGCCGTGACGACCCCGCTGGTCATGGAGCTCTCGTACACCAAGGAGATCGACGACAGGGCGCTGGCGCCGATCCCCGTCTGGGTCGTCGGCGTCGAGAAGATCGTCGCGGGCGCGATCCAGGGAGTGATCGCGGCGGTGGTCGTCTTCCTCGCCGTGCTGTTCGTGCACGCGCCGGGCGAGGCCCCGAACATCGACTTCGGGCGCTGGCCGCTGCTGATCGCGGTCCTGGTGCTGTCGTCCCTCCTGACGGCCTGCATCGGCCTGCTCATCGGCACGCTGCTCCCGCCCCAGCAGCTCAGTACCCTGTTCGCGATCTTCATCGTGCCGCTCATGATGCTCGGCTGCGTGTACTACCCCTGGGCCGCGCTGGAGGCGATCCCGTGGCTGCAGACGATCGTCCTGGCGAACCCGCTCGTCTACGTGAGCGAGGCGCTGCGCGGCGCGCTGAGTCCCGCCGTCCCGCACATGCCCGAGGCGGCCTCGCTCGCCGTCCTCGTCGTGGGAACGCTCGCCACGGGCGCGCTGTCGCTGCGGTCGTTCTCCCGGCGTCTGGTGGGCTAGCGGTGGGCGACGATCTGCCCCGGGACTGGTCCGGCGGCCCCGTCGGCCGCGACACCGAACTCGCCGACCTGCGCCGACTGCTCGGTTCGGCGCGGCTGGTCACGCTCACCGGCGCGCCGGGCGTCGGCAAGACCCGGCTGGCGCACGCGTACACCCGCGCCTGGGCCGACGCCTATCCGGGCGGTGTCTGGTTCCGCGACCTGACCGCCGGTTTCGCCGGCCCCGCCGTTCCCGTCGTGACCGCCTCCACCGGCGCCACCGCCCCCTGGCCTCCCGGTCCGGGCCTCGCGGAGCTGGGCGTCGTCCCCGGCGAGGGTCCCTCGCTGCTCGTGCTCGACACCTGCGAGCACGTCGCCGACCGGTGTGCCGTGATCGTCCCGGAACTGCTCGGCACCCACCCGGGGCTCGGCGTGCTGGCCACCAGCAGGGAGCCGCTGGGCGTCCCCGGTGAGGTGACGTGCCGCCTCGCCCCGCTGGACCTGGGGCTGTCGGCTCGCCTGTTCGCCGAGCGCGCCGCCGCGCAGGGGCGGCCCGCCACCCCGGAGACCGTGGACGCGGTGCGGGAGATCTGCCGCCGCCTCGACGGCCTGCCGCTCGCCGTCGAGCTGGCCGCGGCACGCTCGATCATGCTGTCGCCGGCGCAGATCGCCGAGCGGCTCGACGACCCGCTCCGGCTGCTGGCCGGGGGGAACCGCACCGCCCACCCCAGGCACAGGTCGCTGGAGGCGGCGATCGGCTGGAGCCACGAGATGCTGCCCGGCGGCGAGCGGCTGCTGCTGCGCAGGCTCGCGGTGTTCGAGGACGGGTTCGTCATCGACGACGTGGAGGGGATCTGCGCGGGCGCGGGCATCAGGCCGGACTCCGTCGTCGACCTCCTGGCCATGCTCGTGTCCAGGTCCCTCGTCGAGTGCGACACCAGCGGCGCCGTGACCCGCTACCGGCTGCTGCGGGTCGTGCGCGCCTACGCCCGGCAGGAACTGCGCGCCGCCGACGAGATCGAGACCGTGCGGGCGCGTCACGCCGAGTACTACGCGGCGCTGGCCGAACGGGCGGCGGAGGCGCTCGGAACGGGTGCCGCCGCGCCGCACCTGGAACGTATCGAGGCCGCCTACGCCAACATGCGGGCGGTGCTGCGCTGGTGCACCTCCGGAGGATCGACGACGGTCGGGGCCCGGCTGGCGAGCGCGCTGGAGACGTACTGGATCCTGCGGGGCCGCCCGCGTGAGGGGCGCGGCTGGATCGCCTCGCTGGTCTCGTCGGGCGACGTGGACCGCGCGGAGGTGCTGGCCGCCGCGGAGCTGAGCGGCGCGGTGCTCTCCTGCGCCCTGGGCGAGTACGCCGACGCCTCCGACGCCTGCCGCCGGTCGCTGGCGATGTTCCGCGAGCTGGGGGACGAGGCCGGGCAGACGCGGGCGCTGGCGGTGCTGGCCGGCCTGCGGACGATGGGCGAGCCCGCGTCCGCGGGCCCCACCCTCACCGAGCTCGCGGCCCGGGGCAGGGCCCCGATGGGCCCGATGGGTCACGGCTGGAGCGGGGTGCCCCTCGTCCTGCTCGGCCGCGCCCTCCTCGCCTCCGGCGACCTCGCCGGGGCCCGCGCGGCCCTGGAGCGGTGCGTCACCGTCGGCCGCAGGCGCGGCTCGGAGCTGAGCCTGGAGATGGGCCTGCTCGCCATGGCGCAGGTCGCCGTCTACCAGGGCGAGTACGGGGAGGCCGAGAGCGCGCTCGGCCAGAGCCTGGCCGCCGCCGACCGGATGGGCGACGTCTGGGGGAGGGCCGCGGTGCTCAGGGGGCTGGGGGAGGTGGCCGCCTGCCGCGGTCACTACGGACCGGCCAGGGAGCGGCTCGCCGAGGCGGTCGCGATCGCCCGTTCCGCGGACTCCCCGCCGCTGCTCGGCGACTGCCTCGACACGCTCGGCAGGATGCTGCTCGACATCGGTGAGTACGAGGCGGCGAGGGAGGTGTTCTCCGAGGTCGTCGAGGTGGGCGAGCGCACCGCAGCCCGGCTGGCGGCGATGGGGCTGGCCGGTCTGGGCGCCGCGATCCTGGGCTCCGGCGGCACCTCCTCGGGCTCCTCGGCCTCCTCAGCCTCCTCGGCCCTCACCTTCGCCGAGGAGGCCATGGCGCGCGCCCGGGAGACCGACGACCGTCCGCTCGCCTGGCGGTGCCTGTTCACCCTCGGCAACGTCACCCGGCGCGACGATCCGTCCCGTGCCGCCTCCGCGCACCACTCGGCGCTGCGGGCCGGAGCCGCCATGGGGCTGCGCGCGCAGACGGCCGACTCGCTGGAGGCGATGGCCGGGCTCGCGGCCGGGCACCGCCGCCACGAGCACGCCGCGAGGCTGTTCGGCGCGGCCCAGTCGCTGCGCGACCGGCTGGGGCTGTCGCGGCCCCCGGCGGTGGCGCCGCAGCACGAGGCGGACCTGGCCGGGGTACGGGCCGCGCTGGGCGCGGGGGGATTCGCCGCCCTGTGGGAGGAGGGCGCCGGGCTGGACGTCGGCCAGGCCGTCACCTACGCGGGACGGGGCCGGGGGCCGCGTGGCCAGGGGGTCGGCTGGGCGGCTCTGACCAGGGCGGAACGCCAGGTGGCCCTGCTGGCGTCCGGCGGGCTGACCAACCGCGAGATCGGCGCGAAGCTGTTCGTGTCGCCCCGCACGGTACAGGCCCAGCTGTCCAGCGTGTTCGCCAAACTGGGCCTGTCCTCGCGCAGGGATCTGGCCCGCGAGTACGACTCGCGCGCCAGATCCCTGCGCGGCCGGGATCCTGGTCGAGACCTCGGCCAGGATCTTGGCAGGGACCTCGGACGGGATCTCGGCCAGGACTTCGGCAGGGACCTCGGCCAGGACTCAGCCCTCCCTGCGCAGCGCGACGACCCCGGTGGCGTGCAGGATCCTGAAGGCGGAGTCACATACCTCACGGGTCAGCTCGGTGGCTGAGCCCGCCCGCGTCTTGTCCCGCCACTCGCCGACCGTGATCCCCGGGGCCGCCGCCTCGAAGGCCGCCAGCAGCGGCCCGCCCAGCGGGTAGCCCACGGCGCCGCCCCGGGGGAACAGGTAGCCCTGGCGCTCGCGGGGCAGCGCGTCGAAGGTGAGCGTGAAGTCGCGCAGCAGCAGGTGGACGGGGTGGTCCGCCCAGTGGACGGCGTCCGGCGTGACGCCCTCGACGAGCGTGTCGTCGGCGAGTCCCGGCGGGTCCTGCGCGGTCGTCGCCCGCTGGGCGCGGACCGCGGCGTCCCAGGCGAGCCCGTCGAGCAGCAGCCGCCTCACCTCGGGCGGCAGTTCCGCCTCCTCGACGCGCGGCACCGGGTCGGCCCCCGAGCCCATGTCGAGGCGCTCGGCCCAGGCCGCGACGTCGCAGTCCGGGGCCGAGATGAGACAGCGCAGCAGCGTGGGCGCGGAGTCCTGCAGCGCCTCGACCCGCCCGGCGAAGACCATCGCCCGCTGGTAGTCCTCGGCGCTGAAACCGCGCGACTTGACGACGAGCGGCGGCTGGAAGTCGAAGAACTCGATCCCGTACTGCTCCGCGTACTCGAAGTAGTCGGTTCCCGGGAAGGCCATCAGCGGTGCGAAGTGCACCTTCTCCACGCCGCTCTCGTAGGCGAACCGCACGCTGTCGCGAACCTTGTCCGCGTTGTCGCCCGGCATGCCGATGATGATGTCCGCGGCCAGGGCGTGGTTGTGGTGGCGGCGGATGAGGGAGGCGGCCTGGGCGAACCGTCCCCGGTCGAACCTGCGGGCCGCCAGCTGCAGGGTGTCGGCGTCGGACGACTGGATGCCCAGAGTGATCACGCGGCACCCGGCGCGGTTCATCGCCCGCACGTAGTCGAGGTCGACGTGCTTGACGTCCGGGTAGACGTCCACCACCGTTCCCCGGTTGTGCTCGGCGACGATCTCGAAGATCTCCATGGCCCGGTGCCGTGAGATGCCCAGGTGCGCGTCGCACATCCGCAGGTAGGGGATGCCCGCGTCCAGCAGGTAGGACAGCTCGCGCTCGATCCGCTCCATGGGGAACGCGCGGAGCTTCGGAGCGCTGTAGAGGCAGAACCTGCACTTCTGCCGGCACCCCCGGCCCGTCTCGTACGCCAGCACCGCGCCGGGCCTGCGCCGCAGGATCGGCTCCAGGGGGAGCCTGTCGGCGGTGAAGACCAGCGGCAGCGAGCCCAGGTCGACGTCGGGCGGGTCGTCGTTGTGCACGGGCTCGCCGTCGGCCCGCCGGGTGACGCCCGCCACCGCGCCCAGGTCGCCGTCCCGCGCCAGGGTCTCCAGCAGCTCCGGGTACGCCTCCTCGGCCTCGCCGCGCAGGACCAGGTCCAGCCACGGGTACTCGCGCAGCAGGTGGGCGGCCATCCGCCGGGAGTTGGCCTGGGCGCCGCCCCACACGACGCGGCAGTCCGGCAGGTGCCGCTTGACGATGCGCCCCATCCGCGTGAACTCGTCGTGGTTCCACACGAACGCGGAGAAGGAGATCACGTCCGGCCGGTAGTCGAACAGCCGCGCCATGAAGGCGTTGTAGTGCCCCAGGTAGTCCTCGGCCAGGCTGCCCACGTCCTCGTGGAACCAGACCCGGTGCTCGACCTCCGACGGGGAGACCCGCTCGGCCACGGCCGCCCGGATCAGCTCGACCCCCAGCGAGAACCCGTCGTCGTTGGAGTAGACGAGTACGGTCTTAAGGGTCATGACGATCTCCCCAGTGTCACTGTCGGCCGGGCGGAGCGCAGCCCCTCGGCGAGCCGGTCGAAGGCGGCCCTCGCCCGCGCGTGGGTGTCCCGGTAGGCGGCGGCCTCGATCGGGTCGTCGTCCAGCGCGCGCTCCACGATCCCGAGGAGGTCCTCGGTGGGATGCGTGTCGTGGTGCGTCCAGTAGCGGTGCGCCATGCCCAGCTCGGTGGTGAGCTCGTGCAGCTTGCTCGTGCCGTTGCGGCGGCTCCAGAAGGGATCGACCGCCACGAACGGGGTCGCGCCGCGCAGCGCGAGGATCGCGCTGTGGTAGCGGGAGACGAGGACGAGGTCACAGCGGGCGAAGGCCTCGGTGAGCTCGTCGGCCCCGGTGGACGCGCCGATGCCGTCACCGGAGACGCCGGGAAGGCGGACCTCCCGGGTGCGGGCGCGCGGCACCGCCCGGGCGAACCTGGCACCGGCCTCCTCGTCGCCGTAGATGTTGGGCACCGTGATGAACTCGATGTCGGCGAAGGCGGCGAGCTCGATCAGGGTGAGGCCCAGCTCCGTCACGAACCCCAGCGCCGCGGCGCGCGCGCCGGGCGCCGACGCCTCGGCCATGACCTGCTCCGGCGGTACGCACAATGCCGGGTCGGCCGTGTCCCGCGCGGAGAGGCCGCGGCCGACGAGGTGGGTGACCAGCTGCGAGGTCACCCCCGGGGCGCCGACGGCGACGCCGATCAGCGGCCGGCGGCGCCGTCCGGACCGGGCGGCCCGGGTGGCCCGGGGCGGCAGGGGCTCCAGCGCGAAGGCCGGGTCGGGGACGACCACCGTGCCCGGCACGCCCGTCGCGTCGTCCATCCGCCGGGCGGCCGCCCGGCTGCGCACGGTCAGGTGGTCGATCCGTTCCCGGACCGCCCCCAGGTAGCCGCGCCAGTCGTCACGCGCGGGCGCCGGGGTGTCGTCCTGCAGTCCCACGCCGTGCCAGGCGACCCACACGCCCGGATCGAACGCCTCCGGGTCGGGGCCCAGGCAGAACACCTGCATGATCGGGTGCCGGAACGGCGGGCCGCTCCACAGGCCGCCCGCCATCACGACGGCGTCGAACGAGCCCGCGCCGGGCCAGCGCCCGTCCCGGTCCACCCGGAGCGGCGCGGGGCCGGCCGCGGTGCTCCACGGGCAGAAGTGCCGGAAGACGGCGTCCGGCAGGCGGCGTGACAGCTGGGCCTCGGTCACCGCCGCCAGCAGACGGTCGCCGACGTTGGGCAGGCTGCTGCCCGCCCAGATCGCGATCCGCTGGGACATCCCGGTCACCCGCCGATGGGGGACGGCCGGCGCAGGCCGAACTCTTCCCAGCCGCGGCGCTCGGCGTACTCGTTGTAGACGCCGCCGCACTGCGCCCGCAGCGGGCAGCCCTCGCAGGGCGGCCCGTACGAGCGCATCTCGTCGTCCATGAACGCGTCGTAGTCGTCCACGACGCTGCCCTGGTACATCATCCGGATCGAGCGCGTCCCGTCCTCGATGGCCAGTTCCTCGTGCGGCGTGACCACGCACAGCGGGAAGCCTTCCAGCGTCAGCCGCGCCGGCGACGCGAGCATCATCTCGATCACCGGCAGCAGGTGCGTCCGGGTCTCGGCGACCGTGGGCGCCTGCATGTCCAGGGCGAAGAAGCCGCTGCCCACCGGGTGCAGGTTGGAGATGTTGACGTGGTCGACCCCCAGGTCGACGCAGAGCTTGCAGATGTCCATCAACCGGCCCATGTTGAGCCGGGTGATGACGGTGTTGGTCCGCACCGCGACGCCCGACCGCTTGGCGTTGCGGATGCCCTCGATCGTCTCGTCGAACCCGCCCGGCGTCTGCGTCAGGCAGTCCTGGATGACCGAGGTGGAGCCGTGCAGCGAGACCACGAACAGCTCGACCCCGTGGTCGGCGAGGCGCTGGGTGAACTCCGGGTCCCTCAGCCGCCGCGCGTTGGTCTGGATCTCCACGCGCGGGTACTCCAGCAGCCTGATCGTGCGCAGCAGGTCGAACAGGCGGGGGTGGATCGTCGGCTCCCCGCCGTGCAGGTTCACCGACGCGTAGTCCTGGCCGGAGTTCTCGACGAGGAAGCGGATCAGGTCGCCGTACTCCACGCTGTCGGACTTCGCCAGCGGCGACCCCACGACGCAGAAGCCGCACTTCTCGTTGCACAGGTCGGTCACGTGCATGCTCAGTTGTTTCACGTCCACCTCACTCCAGGCCCAGGCGGCTCGCCGCCGAGGCGAAGACCTCGGGGGTGCCGGGATGATCGGTCAGCTTCTCCAGGTACGCGGCCCGCTCGCGCGCCAGGTCGTCCTGGACCCCGCGGTCGTACAGCACCCCGTGCAGCGCCGCCAGCACGGCGGGCTCGTCGAGCAGCTCGGCGTGGGCGAACGTCGACATGTAGGGGTTGTTCGCCAGGATGGGGTCGAGGAAGCTGTGGAACCCCAGCGGCCACATCCGGAACGGATACATGGGCAGGGTCCGCGACAGCCACGACCGCACGTCCTCCGACAGGCCGCCCAGCTCGGCCTCCACCCGGTCGATGTCCTGCTTCTCCGGTACGTCGAACTTGTTGGTCAGCACCAGCCCGGGGATGTCGGACAGCACCGCCCTGGCCAGGGTGGTGGCGGGCAGGTTGAGCGTCAGGACCAGGTCGACCGAGCCCAGCAGCACGTTGAACCGGTGCGGCGAGCACGCCGGGATGACGTGCGCGCGGTCGGCCAGGCCCGACAGCACCGGCGGCACGCTGCCCACGAACACGAAGCGGGCACTGGGCGGCAGCTGCCGCAGGTAGTGCACCATCAGCTCGGGGACCTGCGCTGCCATCTGGTCGCCGTTCTCGTCGGCGTACTTGTCCTGCTGCCACCCGGCCACCGCGAGCAGCACCATCCGGTCCTCCTCCGCCATGCCGAACGTCTCGCGCAGGTGGTGGCGGGTGCGGCGGCTGACCTTCTCGTTGCCCTCCCACAGCCGGAAGGGGTAGGCGTGCGGTTCCGGTTCGAGGTGGCAGATCGGGGCCGGGCGCAGGTGGGCGGGCATGTCCATGATCTTCCGGCTCACGCCCATCGACTTGCCGTGGAAGACGTCCACCGCGAAGTCGGTGCCGGACCACTCCCAGATGTCGATCGGCATGATCGGCAGGCCGTACCGCTCGATGAACCACGGGTCGACGCCGTAGCGCTTGGGGAACACGCCGCAGTAGGTGAAGTAGTCGGACAGGATGATCGCGTCCGGGCGGAACTCGCGGACCGTCTCGTCCACCAGCAGCGTCGCGAACCCGCGCATCGAGTTGTCGAGCACCAGGTACGGGAACCCGCTGCCGCGCAGCAGCCTCTCCGACATGGGCTCGACGATGAAGAAGCACTCGATCCCGGTCGGCTTGAGCTGGCGGGCCAGCGACATGCCGATGAGCGTCTCGCCGTACCCGGCGCTGCTCATCGCGAAGAACAGGAGTCTCACGGGTTCACCGCCAGAAGTGAGGGCCCCTCCAGGGACCGGCGGACGCCGAACGGCGTGCCGACGTCCTGGAACGTGCCGCCGGGGAACTCGGCCGCGCGGACCCGCAGGCCGTGGCGGACCGCCAGGTCGAAGTAGTGGCCGAGCACCGGCTCGCCCGCGGCGTGGTTCACCGTGCCGTCCACGGTGTCGTTCACCGTGCCGTCCACCGTGCCGTTCACCGTGCTGTCCACCGTGCTGTCCACCGTGCCCCGGCCGATGTCCCGGAGCAGCTCCTCGTGCAGGAGCCTCGCGAAGGCGTCCCCCCAGATCGCCGCGCCCCAGGTGTTCATCACGGGTGGGTCGGCGGGCTTGTCGAACACCCGGTGCACGCGGTCCCCGCGCACGACCACCGGGCCCAGCCGGTGCGCGTCGGGTGTGGGGAAGACCGCGAGCGCGAGGTCCGCGCCGGTCCGCTCGTAGACGTCGCGCAGCCGCGAGAGCGCGTCGGACGGGGTGAAGATCGTGTCGGGCATGACGAACACGACGTCGCGTCCCCTGGTCCACCCGTGGGCCAGGTCGAGCGCGCAGGCCAGGCCGCGCGCCTCCTCCTGGAAGAGGTAGGCGACGTCGACGCCGAGGTGGCGCCCGTCCCCGATGTAGGAGACCACCTCCAGCTTCCAGGGGGCCACCACCAGGATCGCGCTGGTGACCCCCGCCCCCGCCAGCGACTCCAGCGCGTACTCCGCGACGGGACGCAGCCGGGCGCCGCCCTCGGCGGGCTCGTACACGATGGGCAGCAGTTCCTTGGGGTAGCGGAGCGGGGCCATCCGGGTGCCCCGGCCGGCGGCGGGTACGAGTCCGACGAGGTTCGTGCTCGTCACATGCCACTCCTTACTGGTTGGGGAGCGTCGATCAGCGGCAGGGGGACACCGACCACGGACCCGGGAGCACCGGACACGGGGGCACCGGGCAGGGCGGGAGCGGGCACGGGCAGGGAGGGGCCGGCCGGGGCGCCGGGCGCGGGCCGCCGGGGTTCCGGCGCGCGCTCGCCGAACCGGACCAGCCGCACGGCGTCGATCAGCTCGCGCTGGAACGGGTCGGCGGCGATCTCGCGCAGCCGGGCCCGCCCGTCGAGCGAGCGGAGCAGCTTGTAACAGAGATCGCAGCCGTTGGTGAAGTTCGTCCCCTTGAACAGCTTGCGCACCGCGGGGGAGGACGCGACCATCCGTGCCACGCCCTGCGGCCCGTACACACGCAGGAACTGGTACTCGTAGTTGTGGTCGGCGTCGTCGAGGATCTCCCCGAACGACTTCTCGTGCAGGTTGCCCATGAAGTAGGCCAGGTCCGACAACGTGACGTAGGCCCCGGCCTTGCCGATGTGACAGGCCGACAGGTCGCCGTTCGGGTTGATCAGCGGGGTCTCCAGATAGCAGGAGGCCGAGAAGTTCTCCGGGTCGGGCGGGACGCCCACCTGGTGGGCCGTCTTGATGAACGGCGTGGGGATCACCCGGTCCACGTGCACCCGCACCCGGTCCTCGAAGCGCCGGTACAGGCTCCGGATCTGCTCCTCCTCGTGGTCCTCCGCGATGGTGATGCACAGGCTGATCTCCGGGATCTCCCGGGCGATCGCCCCCTCGATCACGTTGACCACGTGCTGGGTGGGCACGCGTTCCTGGTGGTAGACGTCGGTGCTGAGGAACAGCCGGGTGAGGCCGGGCAACTGCCCGAGGATCTTGTCCACCGCGGCGGGCGAGCGTCCCCAGAAGCTGCTGGTGAACACCGAGATCCGTGGTGCGCCGGGATGGCCGGCGGCGGCCCCGACCCCGGACTTGAGCATCCGGAACCGTTGGAAGGGCTCGCCGCCGGTGAAGATGATCTCCGGGATGCCGCTGTCGCACGCCTGTGCCACCCAGCGCCCGATATCGTCCGCGGTCGGCTGGCGGTCCCGCGTGGAACCGGTGAAACCGCAGTGCCGGCAGCCTACGGTGCAGATCTCGGTGACGCTGACCAGTATCGAGTTGAAGTGCACGACACCCCCTGGAGAGCTAGTAGTGGCCGCGCGGTTTAGTAGTAGCCACCACCACCGGGCTCCTTGACCGGAACCGTGTGCGCCTCGACGGCGGGCTGGAGCAGGCCGGCGCCGGCCAGTTCCTTGATCTGGTCGATCTGGTCGGTGCCGAGGCTGTACTCGGTGGCGACCGACTCCGGGTTGCTGAGCAGCTGCTCGGCGAACGCGGGGTCGGATGCGGCGCGCTGCACGAGATCGCGGACGCGTGGAGACTCGCTCATTGGTCCCTCCCATGGGACGGGGTTCCGTGGGCCGTTCGGGCTTCCCACGCGATCAAGTTACGAATCCGGCGCTCCCCGAACCACCGCCTGGCAGGCGTATTCCAGGCCCGCCGGGAGACGAAGGACCCGGTACCGGACGGCTGATCACCGCGCCCCCGCGGACAGACCGGCGCGGGCCGCGGCCTACGCGTACGGACGACCGGCCTACGCGCACGGACGAACGGCCTGGATTTCCGCCGGAACGGCGTAAGCGGCCGCGCGGGGCGGCCTGTCCGCGCCGCCGGGCGACCGCGGCGCGGCATGGGCGGCGTACCGTCGGGACATGCTCAGGCTCGCCGAGCTCGACGCCCTGCGGCGGCAACGCGGGAGGTCGGCGCTGCTCCTCATCACCGACCGCTGCCCCGTCGGCTGCGCCCACTGCTCGGTCGACTCCCGCCCCGACGGCCCGCGCATCACCGACCACGCCCTCTTCGAGGAGATCGTCGAGGGGCTCTGCGCGGACGAGGACCTGCGGGTCGTCGGCGTCTCCGGCGGGGAGCCGTTCGTGGAGCGGCGCGGGCTCTCCCACGCCGCCCGGCGGATCCACGAGTCGGGCAAGGCGCTCGTCCCCTACACCAGTGGTCACTGGGGCGCCGGAGGCGATCCACCCGAATGGGTCCGGTCCGTCCTGAGCCTGTCGGCCTGTGTCGTCCTGGGCGTCGACGCCCACCACACGAGCCCGCGCGCCGCCGTGGCCACCGCGGCCCGCGCCGTCGCGGACGCGGGCGCGTGGCTCGTGGCCCAGGTCCTGGACGACCCCGCCCAGATCGAGGACGCGCGGGATCTCCTCGCGGGCGCGCTGGGGGCCGGATGGCGGGACCACGCCGAGATCCACCCGGTCGCGCCCCTGCCGTACGGCCGCGCCCGGGGCCTGTTCCCCGGCCCCCGCCGCGTGACCGGCGAGCGGCTGGGCCGGTGCGCGATCGCGCACACCCCGACGGTCCGCTACGACGGGCGGATCTCGGCCTGCTGCGACGAGAACGTCATCATGGGGGCCGGGCCCGCCGACCTGCACCGCCTGGCCGGCGACCGCGAGGGCGTGCGCCGGGCGCTCGCCGACCTCGCCGCCGACCCGTTCCTCGCGGTGCTGGGCACCCTGGGCACCGGGGCGCTCACCGCGCTGCCTCGCTACCGCGACCTCGCCCACCGGGAGTTCTCCGGCATCTGCGGGATCTGCCGGCACATGCTGAGACGCGCCGGCGGCGAGCGCGACGCGCTCCTGCGCGCGCTGGCGCTGGTCCCGGCGCCCGGCTCCCCGGGAACCTCGCCGTCCGCTCCCGCGGAGGCCGCGCCCCCGGAGTCCCCGTCGGCGCGGGCCTGTCCGGGGACGCCACCCGCCGCGGCCCCGGAGGCGGTGTGAATCTCGCCCCCGGAGGCGGTGCGGGTCTCGCCCCCGGGACCGCGGCGGGCGGGCCGTCAGCCGAACAGGGCCCTGCGTAGTGCGACCACCCGCTCGGCGGCGGCCCGGCGGCTGATCTCCGCCTCCGGGATCATCCCGTCGAAGCCGTGGAAGGCTCCCGGGTAGAGGTGGAACTCGGTGGAGACGCCCGCCCGCACCAGCCGCAGGGCGTAGTCGAAGCACTCGTCCCTGAAGACCTCCAGCTCGCCGACGTCGATGTACGCCGGGGGCAGGCCCGACAGGTCGTCCGCCCTGGCCGGGGCCGCGTACGGGGAGACGTCGTCGCCGCCCACCCGCTCACCCAGCAGCGCCTTCCAGCCCAGCAGGTTCGCCCCCCGGTTCCACACGATCGCCTCGACGAACTCGCGGCTGGAGGGGGTGGTGTTGCGGTCGTCCAGCATCGGGCAGATCAGGAGCTGGAACGCGAGGGCCGGGCCGCCACGGTCGCGCGCCAGCAGCACGGTTCCCGCGGCGAGCCCGCCGCCCGCGCTGATCCCGCCCACCGCGATGCGCTCCGGGTCGATGCCCAGCTCGGCGGCGTTCTTGGCGGTCCACACCAGGCCCGCGTAGCAGTCCTCGACCGGCGCCGGGTCCGGGTGCTCGGGAGCGAGGCGGTAGTTGACCGAGACGATCACGCATCCCAGCTCGGCGGCGTACGCGTTGAGGCGCGAGTCCTCCATGTCGACGTCGCCGATGATCATCCCGCCGCCGTGGATCCAGTACAGGCCGGGGACGGCGCCCTGCTGCCCGACCGGGCGGTAGATCCGCAGCCGGATGTCGGGATCGCCGTCGGGGCCGGGGACGGTCCGGTTCTCGATCGTGACCCGCTCGTCCGGGGCGAGCGGGGCCATCGCCGCACGCGCCGCGTCCATCTGGAGGCGTACGTCGGGCAGATCCTCCAGCCGCAGGGAGCCGAAGTCCACGGGAGGGAGGGGGTTCGCCTCGAGGGCGGCGGCGAGCCCGGGATCGATATTCGGATGAAGTGCCATGTCACTCACCTAATCAGAAGAGGGGGACGCCGGTTCGCGCGATCGGCTCTTTCCATCGATCATGCGTGAGCCCGCGCCCACTCACAACCGAAAGGTGGCCGCGATGAGGGACCCGCCGCCCGCCAGGCGGCGGACGGCCGGGAGCCGGCCGGCGGGCGAGGACCGGTGACTCCGCGTCGATCGTGCGGACCCCGCGGTCGCGGGCGTCGGCGTGCGCGGGGTCCGGCGAGACGGCTCCGGTCGTCCCGGGCTCACGGAGGGTTCAAGGAGGGCTCAGGGAGAGCTCAGGTAGGGCTCACGCAGGGGAGGCGGCCGGGCGGATCCGGGATGGGGTGATTGGATCTGAGCCGAGGCGGGCCGATTCCAGGCCGATTCCGGGCCGGGCAGATAAGGGCAGGGCCGGCACGACCACGGCCGGTGAATTCCACATCGGCCCCGGGGAAACACCGTCGACGGAAAAGAGGGATAAAACCATTGGCGCCGGAGGCCGCCTTTACCCTTCAATGGGGAAAGGCCGGAGCATCCGCTCCGCACCTCGGAGAGGAACGAAAGTGAAGCACGGGACATCATCGGTGTGGCGGCGAGGGCTTGAGGCGTTCCCGCTGCTCAGCGATAGTGTCCTGATCCCCGGATGGCCAGGTGGATGATCCCTGCGAGGGAAACCACCGAGCCGCCGGAGACGTCATTCCAGGCGGCTTCTTCGTTTCCGGCACCAGGTGATACCGCTTTGCCCACCATGCGCGGGAGTCCGTTTCCCGCTCTCGACAAATCCACAGCGCAGCACACGTTGAACGCGAATCCGTTCATGCTCCGTCCCTGGACGGCGCGAATGGATTCACTCCGGAATATTCCGGGAGACACGCCGCAGAGGCCGAATCGGTAAGGCAGCCGGCTTCCACCCGGCAGGACGGGGTTCGAACCCCCGCTGCGGCTCTGCCCTCGCGGGAGCGGGGCATGGGACTGGGACTCGGCGACGGGAGTGGCGACCCCCGCCCGGTCGACAGGACCACGGCGCGTCCGGTACGGCCCACGCCAACCGGCCCGGACGCGTGACGGAGCGTAGCTCAGCAGGAAGAGCATCCGGCCAGGGACCGGAAGGCCGCAGGTTCGAGCCCTGCCGTTCCGACGACACGAGCGACACCGCGACACGAGCAGTACGAGCAGCGCGGTGACACGAACAGCACGGGCGACATGAGCAAAACACGGCGACACCGCGACACGAAGCAGTACGAGTGACACGGCGACACGAACGACACAACGGCACGAGTAGCACGAGCAGTACGAGCAGCGCAGCGACATCGTGACACCGGCGCACCCGCGGGGTGCGCCCGGCCGCTCTGGCCCAACGGCAGAGGCGCCGGTTTCAGGAACCGGTTGATCAGGGTTCGAATCCCTGGGGCGGCACGCGACACGGCGGTGAGCCGGCATCCGAACACCTGGAGCGTCAATCGTTGTGGGGCCAGGGCAGCAGGAGGGGCTCGGCGGGGAGGTCACCGGCGAGGAAATCGGCCAGCAGGATCCCCAGGTCGAGGGGGAAGACCGTTTCGCGGGTGGTCAGGAGGTCGTCCCGCGTCCACCAGCGGTGCGCCGAGATCACCGAGCGCTCCAGTTCCTCCTGTCCCGAGGCGTCGACGGTGTGGTCGTCGACGCGCAGGAAGAAGAACGAGTCGACCGCGGCGATCCGGACGTCACCGAACCAGGTGAGGCCGGAGGAGCGGGCCACGACCGGCCCCATGCGCTCTTCCGTGACATCCAGTCCCGTCTCCTCGCGCAGCTCGCGGACCGCCGCGGCGACCAGCGTCTCGCCCTCGTGCACCCCGCCGCCCGGTGTGATCCAGTAGTGCTCGGCGGGCCAGCGCGCGGGGGCCGGATAGCGGAACAGCAGGAGACGGTCGGCGGCGTCGACCAGCAGGATCCGGGCGCTGGGACGTGAGATGGGGGTGGTCACGTCCCCGATCGTAAGAGATCATCCCGCCCCGCGGCTCGGCCCCCCGTACACCGATCCTCAGCGGGAGGGGTCGGCCCTGCCGCACGCCGGTTCTCAGCGGGAGAGACGGCGTGAGGTCTCCGTGACCAGCTGGAGCACGACCGGTGCGAGATCGGGCCGGTCCTGCAACATGTCCTCCAGGCGCACCCGCCAGGCCGCGGTCTCGGCGAGCCAGGCGTTCTCGCGCCGCAGTCGCAGGCGCGTCTCGGAAAGTCTCGTCTGGTGGACGACACCGAGGGAACGCCCGACCGCGTCACTGAGCCACCAGTAGACGTCGTCGTCGGCGGCGTTGACGAAGGTGCGCGCGCCCTCCCAGGCCACGCGCGGGTGGTGAACGACGGTCATGGCGGGACCGTACGCCCGCTCCCGCCGCCCCGCAAGACCCCCGCGCCACGCTCCGCGAGACCCCGGCGTCCACACTCCGCGAGACCCCGGAATCTCCACTCCGCGAGGCCCCGGTATCCTCGGCGGCGACTCGTCCACGACCCGCCCGGCCGGTCCCTGGGACGGCGGGAACGGATCGATGGGCGATGATGGCCGGGTGGAGCGGATACCGGTGATCGATGTCAGCGCCCTGGTGCGGGGCGGGTCCGCCGCGGAACGCGAGCGGGTCGCCCGCGAGATCGAGCGGGCCTGCCGCGACACCGGCTTCTTCTACGTCTCCGGCCACGGGGTGCCGTCCTCGCTGCTCGACCGCCTCGACGCCGCCGCCCGCCGGTTCTTCTCGCTGCCGCCCGAGGTGAAGGCGGAGATCTCCATGGAGCGGGGAGGCCGTGCCTGGCGGGGGTTCTTCCCGGTGGGCGGCGAGCTCACCTCCGGCCGTCCCGACCTGAAGGAGGGCCTCTACTTCGGGGCCGAGCTGCCCGAGGACGACCCCCGCGCCCGGCTGCCGCTGCACGGCCGCAACCTGTTCCCGGCCGGGGTGCCCGAGCTGGGCGAGGCGGTCCTCGAACACCTCGACCGGCTCACCGATCTCGGGCAGTCGGTCATGCGCGGCGTCGCGCTCAGCCTCGGGCTGGCGGAGGACTACTTCGCCACCGGCTACACCGCCGACCCCACCGTCCTGTTCCGGATATTCCACTACCCTCCGGCCCCGCCGGACGCCGACGGGTGGGGGGTGGGGGAGCACACCGACTACGGCCTGCTCACCCTGCTGGCCCAGGACCGCAACGGGGGACTCCAGGTGCACGCCGGCGGCGACTGGGTCGAGGCCCCGCCGATCCCGGGCACCTTCGTGTGCAACATCGGCGACATGCTCGACAGGCTCACCGGCGGCTTCTACCGCTCGACGCCCCACCGGGTGCGCAACGTCAGCGGGAACGAGCGGCTGTCGTTCCCGTTCTTCTTCGACCCCGCCTGGGACGCGGAGGTGCCGCCGCTGCCCTCGCGGGAGGCCGCCGGCGGTGGCCGCGCCCGCTGGGACGGCCAGGACCTGCGCGCCTTCACCGGAACCTACGGCGACTATCTGCTGGCCAAGGTCTCCAAGGTCTTCCCGCGACTGCGGGAGGACGTGCTCTGACCCTCTCCGGAGGAGACCGTCCCGAGGGAAACCGCTTCGCGGGGGACCGCTCCGAGGGGCCCCTTCCAGGGGAACCGCTCGGAAAGAACTCCGGGAAGGACCGCGGGCGTCAGGCGCCCGAGGGCTGGGGCGTGGGTCGCATGATCGCGGTGGGGTCGTTGACGATCTGGTTGATCACCACGTTCGCGGCACCCCGGGAGGCCGCGCCGAAGCCGTGGTCGGAGGCGACGAAACGGCAGCGGGCCGCGGGGCCCGCGACGACCAGGCGCTCCAGCTCCGCCTGCGCGAAGGGGAGCATCCAGTCGGCCAGGGTGGCGAAGTAACCGCCCACGACGATCACGCGCGGGTTGAAGAGGTTGACCAGTATCGAGCCGCCGAGCCCGAGCCAGCGGCCGGCCTCCGCGACCGCGACCAGCGTCTGCCGGTCACCGGCCGCCAGGTCGCGGGCGATCTCGGCCACCCGCTCCTCGGGGTCGGGCACCGGGCCGGAGCCCGGTCCGTACGCCCGCTCGGGGGTCGCCATGCGCACCAGCGCGGCCAGGCCGACCTTCGTCTCCCAGCAGCCGAAGCGTCCGCAGCCGCAGCGCCCGCCACTCGGGTCGACCGGCAGGTGCCCGACCTCGCCGGAGAAACCGTCGGCCCCGCGCAGCAGCCTGCCGTTCACGATGATGCCGCCGCCCACGCCGACCTCGCCGGTGAGGTAGACCATGTCGGCCGTACCGGCCGCCACCCCGGAGGTGTACTCGGCGAGGGCGGCGAGGTTCGCGTCGTTGTCGACGGCCACCGGCACGCGCAGCGGGCCGAGGGCGGAGGAGAGCCGGGCGGCCAGCGGAACGTCGTGCCAGTCGAGGTTGGGGGCGAAGGCCACCACCCCGTGGTCGACGTCGACCAGGCCGGGGACCGCCACCCCGATGCCCGCCGGGTCGGCCCCGGCGCGCGTCATCTCCTCGATGGCCTCGCGTGCCGTCAGGCCGAGCTCGCGGAGCGAGCGGCTGGGGCCGCTGCCCGCCGCGTCGAAGCCCAGCCGGCGGTCGACCAGGACGTTGCCTCCGAGGTCGACGCCGTGCACGGCGATGTAGTCGACGTTGAGCTCCAGCCCGAGGGCGCCGATGTGCGCGCCGTGCAGCGCCACCGCCCGCCGGGGGCGGCCGACCGTGCCCGCGTGGTCGACGCCCACCTCCTGGACCAGCCGCCGGTCGAGCAGCTCGACCATCAGGTTGGAGACGGTGGCCCGGTGCAGGCCCGTGGCCTCCGCGATGTCGGAGCGGGAGGTGGACCCGTGCTCGCGCAGGTGGCGCAGGACCAGGGAGAGGTTCGTCCGGCGGAGCGAGGCGTGACCCGCGGCCTGGGGCGTGCCGCCCACCGTACGGGCCTGGCGCTGCTCCTGGGTCACGCGGTCACCTGGCTTTTATTTGTCTCGGATAGAAATTAATTCGATTTGTAACACAGAGGTGTCCTGTCGCGCACCAGGTGGCCGGTAACGACTCGATATCTGTCTTCCGTGTGACGTACGCGTGTATAACGCGCGACCGTGTTACAAAAACGTTACGCAGATCGAAACGTTTCGGGCCTTGCGCCCACCTCGAAACTGAGCATTTAATTCGGCCAGTCATGCAAATTAATTGAGGGGAGTGACGTGCACCGTAGCTGGACCGGCAGTCGCAACGGCGGTTCGACGAGCTCGAACAGGTCGGCCGGCACCCCCGCCGATCAGGCCACGGTGCGCCGGTCCAACCTGTCCCTGGTGCTGCGTCACGTCAGCGAGTACGGCCCGCGGTCCAGGTCGGTCGTCGCCATGGAGACCGGCCTGAACAAGACCACGGTCACCAGCCTCGTCAGCGAGCTGCAGGCCCGCGGCCTCCTCAAGGAGATCGGGCCGCAGCACGCGGGTGCCGTCGGCCGCCCCGGCCTCGCCCTCGCCCTGGACGGGGCCGGTGTCGGCGCTCTCGGTCTTGAGGTCAACGCCGACTACATCGCCGCCTTCGCCACCGATCTGGGTGGCAGGGTGCTGATCGACCGGCGGGTGAGCTTCGACTCCATGGGCTGCGACTCCGAGCGCTCCCTGACGGAGCTGGCCCGGGTGATCGGGGAGGCGATGGCCGAGCTCGATCTCCTGGAGGTCAGGATCGCCGGGATCACGGTGGCCGTCCCCGGTCTCGTGGACACCGCCACCGGCATCGTGGACGTCGCCCCCAACCTCGGCTGGTACGGCGTCCCGGTGGCGGAGTGGCTCGTGCGCGCCGGAGTGCCGCCGAACGTGCCGATCAGCGTGGACAACGACGCCAACCTGGCGGCCCTCGCGGAGTTCACCGGCGGCGTCGCCTCCGGCACGTCCGATCTCGTCTACCTCACCGGCGAGGTGGGCATCGGCGGCGGCGTGATCTCGGGCGGGCGCCTGCTGAGCGGCGCCGACGGCTTCGCGGGCGAGGTGGGCCACGTCATGGTCGACCCCTCCGGTGAGCGCTGCGGCTGCGGCCGGATCGGCTGCTGGGAGACGAAGGTCGGCCTGGCCGCCCTGGTCCGGATGGCCACCCCCGACCACGCCTACGGCATGCACGACGGGGTGATGCGCGACCCGGAGGAGCGGCTGGCCGAGATCGAGCTACGCTGGGCCGCCGGTGACCCCCGGGTCGACCTCGCCATCGGAGAGGTGGGCCGCTGGCTCGGGCGGGGCTCGGCCACGCTGGTCAACCTCTTCAACCCGCGCGTCATCGTCATCGGCGGCTACTTCGCCAAGCTCGCCGACCGGCTCATCCCGGTGGCGCAGGCGGAGCTGAGACGGCTGGGCGTGGAGGGATCCGTCGCCCGCTGCGAGTTCGTCGCCTCCGATCTCGGCTTCGGCGCCGCCTCGCGCGGCGCCGCCGGGATCGTCACGGAGAGGGTGCTCTCCAACCCCACTGCCATCGATGTCCGCCTGGCGGAACCGGCACCCGAGAAGGAGCGCGAATGAGACGCCATCCTTCTTGAGGAGCCGGTACCGCCCCCCAAGCATCCCGTCCGTCCGACCGGAAAACCGGATTCGTGACGCCGTCGTTCCCGCCGACCTCGGCGGCGCCACGCTGGTGCTGTCCGGCCCCCGGCCGGACGGGCGGGATCCCTTTTGTCGCTAAAGTCCTTTTTGTCATAGAAGCTCGCGGCGAAATCCCCATCGAGATTCTGTTGTAAAGATCCACGGAGGCCCCCCATGCCGGAGCCGTCAATCGACTCGGCACCCCTCCTCGTGATGCGAGGGATCGTCAAGCAGTTCCCCGGAGTGCGCGCCCTCGACGGCGTCGACCTGGAGGTCCGTGCGGGCGAGGTGCACTGCCTGCTCGGCCAGAACGGCGCCGGGAAGTCCACTTTGATCAAGACCCTGGCGGGCGCTCACCAGCCCGACGAGGGGACGATCACGT
>NZ_JBHMBS010000197.1:0-516 GCF_042428775.1 Streptosporangium vulgare
AGCCAGACCCTGAGATCCCTTTAGGCTCAAACAGATAATGCATTGAATGATAAAAATGGCGCAAATACAGCGCCATTTTTATAGGTTAAAAACATTGCTTTTTATATTCTGATGCAGATAGTCAGTGAGTATATCGCGCTACTTCAGGATGATGTAGATCCGAAGAACGCTACAGAAGAGAGGCATTGTTGCTGGCAAATAGAAGAAGTATCGGGTTTTGTTACCCCTGAAAAACGAAGCCCCGCTATTATCGCTGGCGGGGCAGTGCAATTAATTATTGTATGTTTATAACGGTGTCAGCCCGTATTTAGCCCTTGCACGATTGCAAGCCTCATTGACGACTCCGTTCTCACCAGACATGGCGAATTCTCTGCATGTGGACGATCGATTTTTATATATCGTGCAGCAGGCATTTTTGCCCGGGGTTCCTGCAAGGGCAATACATCGGGGGTTTTTCTGATTGGTACCGCTCATGCATCGGTGAAAAGGGGATATTTGTTCAGTGAGCCTGGCGGG
>NZ_JBHMBS010000198.1:0-516 GCF_042428775.1 Streptosporangium vulgare
GTCGGCTTTTTCGACACGCGCACGGCTATCTTTCTGAAATTCAGAACGCAACAACGGGTAATCGCTCGGGTGCAGTTCGGTCAGTTGCAGGCTGTCCTGTTCACGCAGTAGCAGGCGCGCAATCAACGGCGAACCGGGGTAGTAACGCAACTGACCGCTACGGTTGAAGTGTTTTACCACATTGATGTACGCCTCCAGTTCTGCGGGCAAATCGTCCTGCTGCCAGATACGGGCGATGCCTTCGAGATATTCGCCGGTACGCTCGGCATGTTCGCTGCCTAACTGATAACGCCCGGCCCCTGCGTGGGTGTCGAGATAGAGAAACGGTTTATCTTTCTCTTTCAGCGACTCGATGATCAGGCTCTGAACGGTATGTTTAAGGACGTCGGCGTGGTTGCCAGCGTGAAAGCTGTGGCGATAACTGAGCATGGGTAAAGGTGTTCCGGTAAGTAAAAATCGGCCCGTATTCGGGGCGCACAAAAGCGTATCAGGACAGGATACCGGAAAGGGGCCGCC
>NZ_JBHMBS010000199.1:0-515 GCF_042428775.1 Streptosporangium vulgare
GGGGGAGTTCGACGCGGGGTTCTTCGGGATCTCTCCGCGTGAGGCGTTGGCGATGGATCCGCAGCAGCGGTTGCTGCTGGAGACCTCCTGGGAGGCGTTCGAACGGGCCGGGATCGACCCCTCGTCCCTGCGCGGCACCGACACCGGGGTCTTCGTCGGCGGCATGTACCAGGAGTACGGCCCCCGCTACGACCAGGCGGACAAGGGATCGGACGGCTACCTGCTGACCGGCGGTGCGACGAGCGTGATGTCGGGACGTCTCGCCTACACGTTCGGCCTGGAGGGGGCGGCGGTGACGGTGGACACGGCGTGTTCGTCGTCGCTGGTGGCGTTGCACTGGGCGATGCGGGCGCTGCGGCAGGGGGAGTGCTCGATGGCCCTCGTCGGCGGCGTGACGGTGATGGCCTCCCCCGGCATGTTCGTGGAGTTCAGTCGTCAGCGGGGGTTGGCGGGGGATGGGCGGTGTAAGTCGTTCGCGGGGGCTGCGGATGGTACGGGGTGGGGTGAGGGGGTGG
>NZ_JBHMBS010000200.1:0-514 GCF_042428775.1 Streptosporangium vulgare
CGATGTAATCATATATTTTTTCTGATGAGAATTCTTTCAACTCTGTTACTTTAATTCTGTTCAAGCAATTGATGATTTTCGATGAGCTTTTATATATTTCTTTTGTTAATTCATTTTCTAATTTATCTGTAAGAGTTGCCCTTGGTATAGATTTTATAATTGCAAATCTCATAATTTTTAATTGTTCTTCGGTAATGTCTCCAGGCTCATTTAAACAACTTTCGACAAACTTGATTTTTTCTTCAGAATACATATCGCTAATGCTTATTAAAACAGGCGTTATTTTTAGTAAATAATCCCAGGAGATTGTGGCGTTTTGTGTTGAACTAACAAAATTAACCTGAAACATGTTGGCATTAGTAAAATTTGTTGAATTCAATTTAAAAGGATTTAAAATAGTATTAGCCATATGTTTATCTGTGAAATCATAATAATCTAAATCGACATTACGTAAGTCCAGAGAGGATAGATCAACGATATCTCCAGTCCCACAACTAAAAATTACGTTTAACCT
>NZ_JBHMBS010000201.1:0-511 GCF_042428775.1 Streptosporangium vulgare
AACTGATCGATCGCTTCGTTGAGCTGCGTGAACAGTATGGCTTCCAGTTGCTGCATCTCACCTGCTGTCGCGACACGGTGGAAGATCGCGGAACCATTCAGTATTTGCAGGACTGCGCAACGGAAGCTGAAATTGCTACTGAGTTCCTCTACATCGATGATATCGGGTTAGGTGAAAAAGGTCAGTTCACGGATTTACAGGATCAGGTAATTTCCAACCTGTTCAAACTGTATCCGTGGGAATTTATGTTGCGTGAGATGTTCTCAACCAAGCTGGAGGATGCAGGCGTACGCTGGCTGGAACCGGCGTGGAAGAGCATTATCTCCAACAAGGCACTCCTACCGCTACTGTGGGAGATGTTCCCGAATCACCCGAACCTGCTGCCCGCTTATTTTGCGGAAGATGATCATCCGCAAATGGAAAAATATGTGGTTAAACCGATCTTCTCCCGTGAAGGCGCAAACGTGTCGATCATTGAGAACGGCAAAACCATTGAAGCAGCGGAAGGTCC
>NZ_JBHMBS010000202.1:0-510 GCF_042428775.1 Streptosporangium vulgare
AACTTGATGTTAAAGGCGCTGGATCACCTTAGCGTGCGGCCTCTGGAAGCCATCAATTTAATTCGTAATCTGCTGAAAGTGGATACGCATTTGATTCCAATGTCAGAGCATCCTGTTGATCTGATGGCGATTGACGATCAGGGGCATGAAGTTTACGGCGAGGTCAATATCGACCAGTTAACTACGCCGATTCAAGAGTTATTGTTAACGCCTAATGTACCCGCAACGCGTGAGGCGGTTCACGCTATCAATGAAGCGGATCTCATCATTATTGGGCCTGGCAGTTTTTATACCAGCCTGATGCCAATTCTGCTGCTGAAGGAAATCGCCCAGGCATTACGCCGCACGCCAGCGCCGATGGTTTATATCGGCAATCTGGGGCGTGAGTTGAGTTTACCTGCGGCTAATTTGAAGCTGGAAAGCAAGCTGGCAATTATGGAGCAGTATGTTGGTAAAAAGGTCATTGATGCGGTCATCGTCGGGCCAAAAGTGGATGTCTCGGCGGTGAAA
>NZ_JBHMBS010000203.1:0-510 GCF_042428775.1 Streptosporangium vulgare
TATTGGTATCACTATCAAAGTTGATTCCCCAAATTTCACTCGCAATAACCGTTCTGGGTATAATTTCGCCAGCTCTGGAGGCCAGTAGCCAAAGTAACTGAAACTCCTTGCGCGTCAGTGTAATACTGATATTGTCCCTGCTCACACTATGACTAACAGAGTCCATTCTTAAGCCGCTGATTTCTAATGTTGAATTCAAAGCGTGATGTTGCCTTAATTGTGCCCGAACCCTTGCCAGCAACTCAGAAAATGAAAAAGGTTTTACCAGATAATCATTTGCCCCACTGTCCAGCCCTCTGACTCTGTCATCGACAGAATCCCTTGCAGTAAGGCAAATAACAGGGGTTTGCTTTGCTGTTCTTAACGTTTGTAAGATCTGCCAGCCATCCATACCCGGAAGCATAATATCCAGAATGATCAATGCATAATCATCCTTCAGCGCAAGATAAAGCCCATCTCTGCCATCAGAAACGGCATCGATGACATAACCCGCTTCGGAAAGCCCCTGCG
>NZ_JBHMBS010000204.1:0-506 GCF_042428775.1 Streptosporangium vulgare
AGATGCCTATACCGTATTCAGCAAAATGTTAAAAAGAGGACATCCTCCTGCCGACTGGGAAACCCTCACCCGAGAAACAGAAGAAACCCATTGATGGTGTTCACAATGCCCGCCGAACGCATTCGTGTTGACCAGCGGGCATCCTTTCTCACTCCCCGACCAGAATCACTTCAACCCCAGCCTTTCGCAGTCCTTCCAGGCTATCCGCAGGAATGCCTTCATCAACAATGATCATGTCGATACGTTGAGTATCAATGATCTTATGTAAACTGGAACGATTGAACTTACTGGAATCGGTGACCACGATGATCCGTTCCGCAACTTCGCACATCCGACGGTTTAAACGAGCTTCATCTTCATTATGTGTGCTGACGCCGCGCTCCAGATCGATCGCATCTACACCAAGAAACAGCATATCGAAGTGGTAATTTTGCAGCGATTGCTCAGCCTGATCGCCGTAAAAAGATTGCGACTGACGGCGCAAATGCCCGCCGGACATCAGCAGC
>NZ_JBHMBS010000205.1:0-505 GCF_042428775.1 Streptosporangium vulgare
GCGTCCAGCCTACATGGTTGGTCTGGTTAACGTTAATCTCCGTATGCGCCAAAAGCTCTTTTACAATACTTAAATGGCCTTTTTCACAGGCAGGCGTCAGGCCGACACCGCCAAAACGGGTTACGCAATTAAGATCGGGTTTAGCCGGTAAAATAATTCGTAGTAGCGTTAAATCATCGTTCAGACAGCTAATTAAAAAAGGATTTAAACAGGTATGATCTTGCTTATTAATATCCGCTCCGGCATCAATTAATGCCTGAACGCAAGCATATTGCTGATATAAACTTGCCAGCGTAATTGCGGTTTTCCCCTGACGATCGCAGGTATTAATATCGACACCCAGCGCAAGGCAGGTTTTTACTTTATCGATATCACCCTGTTGTGCAGCCAATAAATAGTCGGCAGGTAGATTTTTTATACTCATTCACATTCCCCTGGTTTTTGTGGCTGTTTTCGATGAATTGAGAATAGCAACGATAATCTGATAAAAGAACCCGCTTAAATT
>NZ_JBHMBS010000206.1:0-503 GCF_042428775.1 Streptosporangium vulgare
GGTGCGACGGAGGCGGCGATCTGGTCGAACGTGTGGGAGGTGGCGCACGTTCCGGCGCACTGGACGTCGGTGCCCTACGGGTTCCCGTTGCGCAACCAGAGGTTCCGGGTGGTCGACGGCCGGGGTCGTGACTGCCCGGACTGGGTGGCCGGGGAGCTGTGGATCGGCGGCGCCGGGGTCGCGCTGGGCTATCGGGGGGATGCGGCGACGACGGCGGCGAAGTTCGTGCACTACGCCGGGCAGCGCTGGTACCGCACCGGCGACCTGGGCCGCTACTGGGCCGACGGCACCCTGGAGTTCCTGGGCCGCGCGGATCATCAGGTGAAGATCCGTGGTCACCGGTTGGAGCTGGGCGAGGTCGAAGCCGCCCTGGAGGCGTGTCCGTCGGTGACCCGCGCGGTCGCGGTCGCGGTGGGTGAGCGCCGTCAGCGCCGCCTGGCCGCGTTCGTCACCCCCGCCACCGCCGACCCCGACCAGATCCGCGCCTTCCTCGCCGACCGGCT
>NZ_JBHMBS010000022.1:0-143750 GCF_042428775.1 Streptosporangium vulgare
GTTCTCAAGAAACGGACGCGTACACCATCACCCAAACCCGGCCAACCAGCCGAGCAGAACTCCGGGGCGTTCCATTTCGTTGTCACCATCTTATCGAGTGTGCCGGTTTCGTGTCAAACTGTCGGATTTCCGACTCTCGACTCGATCCCGTCGAACCCGCTAGGATTGCGACCACCCCGTTTCCAGGGCAACCCCTCTAACTTACTCCAACATCCGGTCGATGTCCAATCGTACGGACACGCCCGACTTGCCGAGATTTTTTGGAGGAGAGTGCAGGACGCTGCCCTGCAAGAAGAACTCTAGCAGTCCCTCGGGGCTGTGATGGCCAACTTCCCGGTAAGAACTAGCTCTTCCCTGGGACGCCAGCCCTCAAACACGAGAACCCAGGGTCAAGAGACCCTGGGTTCTTGTTCGGGCGATCCCCAGTCCGGAGCCGTTCTCTTCGGGCCGGGCCCCTGTCGGGGCCAGGTCCTGCGCGGCTCACGGTCTGTCAGAGCCGGAGCCCTGCCGGCTCACGCGGCCGGCAGTGACGCCAGCTGGGCGAGCAACCGCTCGATGTCCTGATCGGCCTGCGCGGCCCGGGAGCGCACCTTGGTCACCACATCGTCGGGTGCCTTGGCCATGAACTGCTCGTTGCCCAGCTTGGCGGCGACCTGGGCCGCCTCCTTGCGCGCCGCCGCGAGATCCTTCTCCAGGCGCTTGCGCTCGGCGGCCACGTCGATCGTCCCGGCCGTGTCGATCTCCACGGCGATGCCGCCCACGTCGAGGCTCGCGGTCGCGGCGAAGGACTCGGACGGCTGGTCGAGCCGGAGCAGCGACCGGATCGCCCCTTCGTGGGAGGCGAGTGCCGTACCGGCGAGCGAAAGGCGCGCGGCGACCCGCTGGCCCGGCTTGAGGCCCTGGTCGGAACGGAACCTGCGCACCTCGGTGATCAGTCCCTGCACGGCGAGGACCTCCTCCTCCGCCGAGGGGTCGCGCAGCGACTCCTGGACCGTCGGCCAGGGGGCGACCACGATCGACTCGTGCCCGGTGACCGCACGCCACAGTTCCTCGGTGACGAACGGCACCAGGGGGTGGAGCAGGCGGAGCAGCGAGTCGAAGACGTGTCCCAGCACGAGCCGGGTGTGCTCCTGGCCGGAGGCAATCTGGATCTTGGCGAGTTCCACGTACCAGTCGCAGACCTCGTCCCAGGCGAAGTGGTAGAGCAGGTCCGAGACCTTGGCGAACTCGAAGCTTTCGAACGCGGTGTCCACCGACGCGACGATCTCCTGGAGCCGGGAGAGGATCCAGCGGTCCGCGGCGGTCAGTTCCTCGGTCGGGAGCTCGCCCGTCACTGCGCCGTTCATCAGCGCGAAGCGGGTGGCGTTCCAGATCTTGTTGCAGAAGTTGCGCGAGCCTCCGGCCCATTCCTCACTGATCGCCACGTCGGAGCCGGGGTTGGCGCCGCGCAGCAGCGTGAAGCGGGTGGCGTCGGCGCCGAAGCGCTCGATCCAGTCGAGCGGGTCGACGACGTTGCCGAACGACTTCGACATCTTCTTGCCGTACTGGTCACGGACCATGCCGTGCAGCGCCACGGTCCTGAACGGCGGCTCGCCGTCCATGGCGTAGATGCCGAACATCATCATCCGGGCCACCCAGAAGAACAGGATGTCGTAGCCGGTCACCAGGACGGAGGTCGGGTAGAACTTGGCCAGCTCCGGCGTCTTGTCCGGCCAGCCGAGTGTCGAGAACGGCCAGAGCCCGGAGGAGAACCAGGTGTCGAGGACGTCGGGGTCCTGGACGTAACCTGCGGGCGCCTCCTCGTCGGGGCCGACGCAGACGACCTCTCCGTCCGGGCCGTACCAGACGGGGATGCGATGTCCCCACCACAGCTGCCGGGAGATGCACCAGTCGTGCATGTCGTCGACCCAGTCGAAGTAGCGCTTGGCCAGCTCCGGCGGGTGGATCTTCGTCCGGCCGTCGCGGACCGCGTCGCCCGCCGCCTTCGCCAGGGGGGAGACGTTGACGAACCACTGGAGCGAGAGCCGGGGCTCGACCACGGTCTTGCAGCGCGAGCAGTGCCCGACCGAGTGGAGGTAGGGACGCTTCTCCGCGACGATCCGGCCCTCCGCACGGAGCGCGGCCACCACCGCGGGCCTCGCCTCGAAGCGGTCGAGCCCCTGGAACGGGCCGTGCGCGGTGACCACTCCCCGCTCGTCCATGATCGTCATGGACGGCAGCGAGTGGCGCCTCCCGATCTCGAAGTCGTTCGGATCGTGCGCCGGGGTGACCTTGACCGCCCCGGTGCCGAAGGAGGGGTCGACGTGCTCGTCGGCGACGATCGGGATGCGGCGCCCGGTGAGGGGCAGCTCCACCTCGCGGCCGATCAGGTGCGCGTAGCGCTCGTCGGAGGGGTGCACGGCCACGGCGGTGTCGCCGAGCATCGTCTCGGCCCGGGTGGTCGCGACCACGATGGAGTCGTCGCCGTCGCCGTAGCGGATCGAGACGAGCTCGCCCTCGTCCTCGCTGTGCTCGACCTCGATGTCCGAAAGCGCGGTCAGGCAGCGCGGGCACCAGTTGATGATGCGCTCGGCGCGGTAGATGAGCCCGTCGTCGAAGAGCTTCTTGAAGATCGTCTGGACGGCCCGGGAGAGGCCCGGGTCCATGGTGAAGCGCTCGCGCGACCAGTCGACACCGTCGCCCAGCTTCTTCATCTGGCCGAGGATCCGGCCTCCGGACTCCTCCTTCCACTGCCAGACGCGCTCGACGAACGCCTCGCGGCCGAGGTCGTGCCGGGACAGGCCGTCCTTGGCGATCTCGCGCTCGACGACGTTCTGGGTGGCGATGCCGGCGTGGTCCATGCCTGGCAGCCAGAGCGTCTCCTGGCCGCGCATGCGGGCGCGGCGGGTCAGCGCGTCCTGGATGGAGTGGTCGAGGGCGTGGCCGATGTGCAGGACACCGGTCACGTTCGGCGGGGGCAGGACGATGCTGTACGGCTCGCGCTCGCTGCTCGGGTCGGCGGTGAAGTGTCCCTCCGATACCCAGCGCTCGTAGCTCCGGGTCTCCACGTCGGCGGGTGCGTACTGGGTGGGCAGCTCTGGCGTCGTCACGATGCCCAAGTCTAGGGATGTCCGCGTGTTCCCTGTCCCACGGACCGCCATACGGACCCCTCTCCGCGTGACTTTCGCCGGTGGGCGAGACGATCCCCCGGCAACGAACACCGGCGAGGACGGGCCGGCTGCCGATACACCATCGGCGGGAGCCGGGCGGCCGGAAACGGCGGCGCCCCCCGCGGGAGATCCCGTGGGGGGCGCCGATCGTGCGGACCAGGAGCGGTTCGCGCGGGCTTTCTACGCCGACTTCTCGCGCGGCGGACGCTGCTGCTTGTTGAGCTGGTCGCGCGGGACGAGCGTGGGGTTGACGTGCTCCAGGACCGACTCGCGGGTGATGACCACACGCGCCACGTCCTGCCGCGACGGCACCTCGTACATCACCGAGAGGAGGACCTCCTCCAGGATCGCCCGCAGGCCGCGGGCACCGGTGCCGCGCAGGATCGCCTGGTCGGCGATGGCCTCCAGCGCGTCGTCGGTGAACTCGAGCTCGACGTTGTCGAGCTCGAACAGACGGCGATACTGCTTGACGAGGGCGTTGCGCGGCTCGGTGAGGATCTGGATGAGCGCCTCACGGTCGAGGTTGTGGACGCTCGTGATGACCGGGAGCCGGCCGACGAACTCGGGGATCATGCCGAACTTCAGCAGGTCCTCGGGCATGACGTTCTCGAAGATGTCGGCGCCGTCGATGTCTTCCTTGGAGCGGATGATCGCGTTGAAACCGATCCCCTTGCGGCCGACCCGGGACTCGATGATCTTCTCGAGACCGGCGAAGGCCCCACCGCAGATGAACAGCACGTTGGTGGTGTCGATCTGGATGAACTCCTGGTGCGGGTGCTTGCGCCCGCCCTGCGGCGGCACGCTCGCGGTCGTGCCCTCCAGGATCTTCAGCAGGGCCTGCTGCACGCCCTCGCCGGAGACGTCCCTGGTGATCGACGGGTTCTCGCTCTTGCGGGCGATCTTGTCGACCTCGTCGATGTAGATGATGCCGGTCTCGGCCTTCTTGACGTCGTAGTCAGCGGCCTGGATCAGCTTGAGCAGGATGTTCTCGACGTCCTCGCCCACGTAGCCCGCCTCCGTCAGGGCGGTGGCGTCGGCGATGGCGAACGGAACGTTCAGCATCTTCGCCAACGTCTGGGCGAGCAGTGTCTTGCCGGAACCGGTGGGGCCCAGGAGCAGGATGTTGGACTTGGACAGCTCGATGCCGTCGTCACGTCCGCGCTCGCCGGACTGCACCCGCTTGTAGTGGTTGTAGACCGCCACGGAGAGAGCCTTTTTCGCCTGGTCCTGACCGATGACGTAGGCGTCGAGGAATTCGTAGATCTCCCTCGGCTTGGGAAGGCTGTCCCATTTGAGCTCAGAGGACTCGCTGAGCTCCTCCTCGATGATCTCGTTGCAGAGGTCGATGCACTCGTCGCAGATGTATACGCCGGGTCCGGCGATGAGCTTCTTGACTTGCTTCTGGCTCTTTCCACAGAAAGAGCACTTCAGCAGGTCTCCCCCGTCGCCGATGCGTGCCACCCCAGATACTCCTTTGCGTGGGACCGCCCTGGCTGCCGCGGTCCGTTTCTTCCGACCGGCCCGATACCCGATCGAAAAGTCATCCCGCTTAGGTTTCGACGTTACCGTCTTCTGAGCCCTCAGTGAGCCCCCTAGCGGCGAGTCGCACCGGAACGTGCCTGATTCGGCACGGTTCCGGTGCGATATGCCTCGTTAGGAGGCTACGGCCTTCGCGAGTTTCTTGCGGGACGGAATGATGTCATCGATCAGTCCGTACTCCTTGGCCTCGACGGCGTCAAGGATCTTGTCCCGCTCGATGTCCTTGCGGACCGCCTCCGGTGCCCTGCCCGAGTGCTGAGCGATGATCGTCTCCATCTGCGCGCGCATCCTGAGGATCTCGCGCGCCTGGATCTCGATGTCGCTTCCCTGGCCGCCGCCCTCGGTGGACGGCTGGTGGATCAGCATGCGGGCGTTCGGCAGGGCGAAGCGCTTGCCCGGCGTGCCGCCGGCCAGCAGGACCGCCGCCGCCGAGGCCGCCTGGCCCAGGCAGACCGTCTGGATCTCCGGCCGGACGAACTGCATCGTGTCGTAGATCGCCGTCATGGCGGTGAAAGAACCGCCCGGCGAGTTGATGTAGATGCTGATGTCACGGTCGGGGTCGAGCGACTCCAGGGTCAGCAACTGCGCCATGACGTCGTTGGCTGACGCGTCGTCCACCTGCACGCCGAGGAAGATGATGCGGTCCTCGAAGAGCTTGGCGTACGGGTTCATCTCCCGCATGCCGTAGGACGTGCGCTCGGTGAAGGACGGAAGAACGTAGCGGCCGTTGATGTCTCCCGGCCGGATCAACTCACTCACCTTGTGCCCCTTCAGGAGACGGCGCCCGTGGAGGGCACCTGTCGAGCGCTGCGCACGACCTGGTCGATGAAGCCGTAATTCTTGGCCTCCTCGGCCGTGAACCAGCGGTCCCGGTCGGAGTCGGCCTCGATCTGCTCGATGTTCTGACCGGTGTGGAACGCGATGCGCTCGGCGAGGGTCTTCTTGACGTAGAGCATCTGCTCCGCCTGGATGGCGATGTCGGCGGCGGTGCCGCCGATGCCGCCGGAAGGCTGGTGCATCATGATGCGGGCGTGCGGCAGGGCGTATCGCTTGCCCCGCTCGCCGGCGCAGAGGAGGAACTGGCCCATGGAGGCGGCCAGACCCATCGCGACCGTGCACACATCGTTAGGGACATATTCCATCATGTCGTAAATCGCCATACCAGCGGTTACGGAACCGCCAGGCGAGTTGATGTAGAGCCAGATGTCGCGCTCCGAGTCGTCCGCGGCGAGCAGGAGCAGCTCGGCGCAGATCCGGTTGGCGATCTCGTCGTTGACCTGGGTGCCCAGCACGATGATGCGCTCACGCAGCAGCCGCTGGTAGAGCTGGTCTTCGAGCCTGAACGAGCCGTTCGGCTGGCTCATCGACTCGGGCCCGGAGCCGGTCGGCTGGTAGAAGGTCGGCGGGCTGGTCACAGCGTCACCTTCCGATGCGTCGTAATCGATTGGCTTTGCTTGTGACCTTAACGCGCGTCACCTACCGGACATGCCGCCTCAACGCACTGTTCGCTGACGGCGCATGCTGCCCACCGCCTTCCCAGCACGTCCGGAACCCCTCGCCGCGCCCCCGGCGAGGCTCCGGAGCCGGAGCCCGTACGGCGTGTCGCGCCCGTCGGGGGACGGGAAGCGAGAGCGGAGACGGGGCCGTGAGGGGAGCGGTGAGGGGGCCGTACGGCACCGGTCGGCCACGAGAGAGGGGCCGGAGGCTCTCAGAGGGCTCAGGAGCCCGCGAAGTCCTTGAGGGGACGGAAGTGCCGGGAGTCCTCCCGGAGCCCCCCAAAGGCCGGGAGGACTCCAGGAGACCCCCAGGCGCCGCTGTGCGGCACGCTCGCCCCGGAACCGGAGGGCGAAGGCGTGCTCGTCGACCGGAAGCCGAAGGCACGCTCACCAGCCAGGAAGCCGAGGGGCGCTCACCATCCGGAAAACGAGGACGCCCCCCGTCGCGCGGAACGCGGCGGGGGGCGTCTGACGGCGTCGAGCGACGGAGGCGGCGGGCGAGCCCGGCGCCTCCGCTCGGCCGGGGACTACTTGGCGGCCTCGACCTCGGCGGTCTCTCCGGTCTCGGCGGCCTCGTCCTCCGTGACCTCCTCGCCGTTGATCTCGGTGTAGATGGCCTTGAGGTCGACCTCGTTGCCGGCCTCGTCGACCACCTTGGCGGCGTCGCCGATGACGCTCTTGGCCTTGTCGCGGACGATCTCGACCATGGCCAGCGTGAGCTGGTCGTTGTCGGCCAGGTGCTGGGCCAGCGTGTTGGGCGCGACGTTCATCTGCATGGCGCGGCGCACCACGAAGTTGGTCAGCTCCTGCTCGCTGACGCCGAGGTCCTCGCTCTTGACGATCTTGTCAAGGACGAAGCCCGTCTTGAGGGCCTTGGCGGCGCTCTCGTCGAACTCCGCGAGGCGCTCCTCCTCGGTGGTCTGGTAGAGGCGGAAGTACGCCTCCTTGCTCAGGCCACTGTCGGCGATCTGGTGCTCGAGGTTGTGCTTGCGGTTGTCGACCTCGGCCTTGAGCGCGCTCTCGGGCAGCGGGATGTCGATCTTGTCGAGCAGGGCGTCGAGGGCGTTCTCGCGGGCCTGGACGACCTGGTCGATCAGCTTGTTGCGGCGGGCCGTCTCGCTGATGCTCGCCTTGAGCTCGTCAAGGGTGTCGAACTCGCTCGCGAGCTGGGCGAACTCGTCGTCCAGCTCGGGGAGGACCTTCTCCTTGACGCTCTTGACGGTGATGGTGACCACGGCCTCCTCGCCGGCGTTCTCGCCGCCGACCAGGTTGGTGGTGAACTCCTTGGTCTCACCCGCGGACAGGCCGACCAGGGCGTCGTCCAGGCCCTGCAGCACCGAGCCGGCACCGACCTCGTAGGAGACGTCGTTGGCCTGCTGCTCCTCGATGTTGACACCGTCGATCGCTGCGGCCAGGTCCATGACGACGAAGTCGCCGGAGGCGGCGGGGCGCTCGACGCCGGTCAGGGTGGCGAAGCGCTGGCGCAGGCCGTCGAGCTGGTCGTCGATGTCCTTGTCGGAGACCTCGGAGACCGGGACGGTCACCTCGATGCCCTGGTAGTCGGGCACGTCGAAGCCGGGGCGGACGTCCACCTCGGCGGTGAACTCGACCTGCTGGCCGTCCTCGATCTTGGTGACCTCGATCTCCGGCTGGCTGACCGGGAAGATCTCGCTCTCGTCGACGGCCCGGCCGTACAGCTTGGGCACCGCGTCGTTGAGGGTCTCCTCCAGCACCACGGCGCGGCCGAACCGCTGCTCGATGATGCGGGCCGGAACCTTGCCGGGGCGGAACCCGGGGACGCGCACCTGCTGCGCGACCTTCTTGTACGCCGCCTGCAGGCTCTCGCCGAGCTCCTCGAACGGCACCTCGACGGTAAGCCTCACCCGGGTCGGGCTGAGCTCCTCCACAGCGGTCTTCACGGGGTCGTCTCCTTGATCAAGCTTTGAGTGATCGCGGGCGCGTCAAGTCGTAACGGCTACCGCGGCAAGCTCGCGCGCCGCGCCCACATGAGCGGCACCTGGCACAGCCGTCGAGACACGCGAGATTAGGGCATGCTCCACAGCGGCGGGTGTTCAGCGCCGCTGGCCAGTCTAGGGCAGAGCGGCACCATCGAGCGACCAATGGCCGCTCAGTCCTCCTTGATGATCCGCCGCAGGATGTCGTTCGTCTCCCCGGGCGTGGTGCTGACCGCGCACAACCGCTCCATGACCTCGCTGTAGCGGTCGACGTCCTCGCGCTTGTCCAGGTAGAGGGCACTGGCCAGCTGCTCGACGTAGACGACGTCGGGGAGCTCGTTGTCGTTGAAGCGGAGCACGCTGAAGGCCCCGCCCTCGGCGCTGTGGCCTCCGAAGCTGAAGGGCATGACCTGGATGGTGATGTTCGGCTGCCGCATGAGGTCGAGCAGGTGCTCCAGCTGGGCTCGCATGACGTCGGCGCCACCGATGGGGCGCCGTAGCGCGGCCTCGTCGATGACGGCCCAGAAGAACGGGCCGTCGGGCCGCCCGAGCACCCGCTGGCGCTGCATCCGCAGGTCGACGCGGCGGGTGATCTCCTCGGGCGCGATGCCCGCGCTCCCCGCGGTGATGACCGCCCTGGCGTACTCCTTCGTCTGCAGCAGGCCGGGCACGAACTGCACCTCGTAGGTGCGGATCCGGGAGGCCGCCTCCTCCAGGCCGACGTAGGTCTGGAACCAGGAGGGCAGCAGGTCGTTGAAGCGGTGCCACCAGCCGGGCTCGTTGGCTCGCAGCAGCAGGTCCATCACCGCCGACCGGGCTTGCTCGTCCTCCACCCCGTAGAAGGTGAGCAGGTCCGCCACGTCGCGTTCCCGCAGGCCGACCCGGCCGAGCTCCATTCTGCTGATCTTGGATTCGGATCCGCGGATCAGATGGCCCGCCTCCTCGCGCGTGAGCCCCTTGGCCTCGCGCAGACGACGCAGTTGGGAGCCTAAGAGGATACGCAGAGCTGTGGGACCCGATCCCGGTTGAACCTGCGTCACTTCGCCTCCCTCTGTACTTGGGCCAGCGCACACAGTGTCACTACTTCCGGCCGCTATGACAAGGTCTCAACTCCCTGCCCAATTCGCCAAGTCGCCGTCCTAACCGCCCATGCGGCTGCACACTGCAACTGCACGTGCATTTGGGTCTTGCAGCAGACGTTCCGGTGACCCATGATGGCCTAGTGCATATTGGGCTTATGGTGCACAAGCTCTGAAAACTCTCAAGTGGTACGGAGACTCACGATGACAGCGGGAGGTACCGGCAGGATGGTGGAGGAGCCAAAATCGGCTGCCGACTACCTGCAGGCGACCCGCCAGGTGGGCTTTGACGAGCTACTGGGGGCCAACCACTCCGGCGCCACCGCGTGCCCCCTGCCCAGCCAGGCCGACTCGGTGAAGACCGCCCGGGACGTGACACGCTCGACGTTCCAGGACTGGGGACTGGCGGAGCTCAGCGATGACGCAGCGCTAGTGGTTTCGGAACTCGTCACCAACGCCGTCCGTTACGCCCTGTGTCCGCCCAGTCAGCCGGATATCACTCCGATCACGCTCGTCCTGGTGCACCTCTCCCCCCACGTGCTCCTGGCCGTGACGGACCCGAGCGACGAGGTTCCGACCCCCAAGGAGCCCGACTTCATCTCGGAGAACGGCCGGGGCCTCTACATCGTGGAGACCTACAGCCAGGGATGGGGCTGGGACCACCTCAACTGCGGCGGCAAGGCCGTCTGGGCCTTCTTCAGCCCCCGTAGCTGACCTTCTCCGGCGCCCACCCGCCGCTCCCGCCCGTTTTCGGCGGCCCACTCGCCGGCCCTGCCCGTTTTCCGGCCCTCGCCGCGATGCCGCGATGTTCCGCCACGGCCGAACCTCGCGTACGGCATCCCTCGGCCCGTGTCCCGCACGTCGGCTCATGTGGCCCGCCGTGCCCCGCCGTGTCCCGCGCGGCGAAGGGCTCCCGGTCCCTCACACGAAGAACCGGGCACCGGTCGTAACCGATGCCCGGCACGTGTCGGGGTGACAGGATTTGAACCTGCGGCCCCCTGCTCCCAAAGCAGGTGCGCTACCAAACTGCGCCACACCCCGGTAAGTCGAGTGCGCGCACGCTCCGGAACTCCGGTACGCTTACGCCCTGACGAACGGATGAAGTCTAGACCAGACTGACGCCGGCTCGCGCGGACGTAGCTCAATGGTAGAGCCCCAGTCTTCCAAACTGGCTACGCGGGTTCGATTCCCGTCGTCCGCTCCAACGGTGAAAGACCAGGTCAGCCCATATGCGGCGACCTGGCCTTTCATTTTTCGCCAAAACTTCGGGAACTTGCGCGCCCATTGCGTGCCCGATGGTTTCCGGGCCCGTTTTTCCGGGCTTTCTTGAATTTCTTCCCGGGCGTTCGGACGATGACCTGGTCACGGTCTCCGCCCGTGTGCCGGTCGGTGAGCGCCGCCCGCGTGGAGGAGTGCCCCGGGCCGGTCATCCGCCCTTCGACGCCCGCCCCGCTGTCCGATGCCAAGGTGTTACCGATCCACCGGGGATCGGCGAGGTTCCCTGCCGGTTTTCGAGGTGATCGTCCGTCTTGGACGGCCCTGCCGGACCGGCCGCCGTCACCTCGGCCCGCGGCTGTCACCTCGACCTCGGCGAGCCGGTCGCCGGCGAGCGCCCCGCGACGATCGCCGTGGCCGGGGCGAGCCCCCGGGCTTCGCGTTCTCCTCGGCGGAGGACGGCGTCTCTCAGGTAGCCGGCGCCCGCACGATGTCGTCCATGTCGTCCATGGTCATGCCTGCGGGGGCGGATCCGCCGGGCGAACGGAACCGTGGTGTGATGGCGTGGTGAGCCGTGCCGTGGAAGAGAGCAACCGACGCATGCTTCGGGCGCGGGACGCGATGGACCGCGCGTACGCGCAGCCGCTGGACGTCCCGGCCCTGGCCAGGATCGCCCATGTGTCGGAGGCGCACTTCACGCGCACCTTCCGGGCCACGTTCGGCGAGACGCCGCACCGCTACCTGCAGCGCCGCCGGGTCGAGCGGGCGATGGCCCTGCTGCGGGACACCGACCACAGCGTGACGGACATCTGCTTCCAGGTCGGCTTCGGCAGCCTGGGGACCTTCAGCCGCACGTTCCGCGACATCGTCGGCCGGTCCCCCAGGACGTACCGCAGGGAGGCGACGGCCATGGGCGTGCCGACGTGCTTCACGATGGCGTGGACGCGGCCGAACGACTGACCGTCCGCACCGCTCGTGCCGTCCGCCAACTCAGCGGTTTTGGATAAGTTTTCGGCTGGCTCGCCCAGTAGCGTGATTCGCATGTTCAACTCCATCACGCACTCGCAGATCTACGTCCTCGACCAGGACGAAGCCCTCGACTTCTATGTCGGCAAGCTCGGCCTGGAGGTCAACACCGACGTCGACATGGGCGTCATGCGCTGGCTGACCGTCAGCGTCCCCGGTCACCCGGAGCGCCAGATCATGCTGGAGAAGCCGGGTGGCCCGATGATGTCCGAGGAAACGACGCGGCAGGTCCGCGAACTGGTGACCAAGGGCGCGATGGGCGGCCAGCTCATCTTCAGCACGGACGACTGCCGCAAGACGTACGAGACACTGCGTGGCCTGGGCGTCGAGTTCACCGAGGAGCCCACCGAGCGCCCGTACGGGATCGACTGCGGCCTCCGCGACCCCTTCGGCAACCACCTGCGCTTCACCCAGCCGAAGGACTAGCGCCGTCGGCGGCGGCCGGCACCGGCGTGGCCGGCCGGGCCCGGCCGGTGGCGTCCTGCCGGCGGACGCGGGGCGGCCGTAGCGTGAACGGGGGTGGGGCGGGTCAGGCGAAGGCCGTCCGTCTCACGAGAAGGCCTTGTGCCTCAGGGGCGGGAGGCGCTGGGCGGTGCGCAGGAAGGTCCTGAAGCCGATCCGGGCCACGGGGTTCTCGTCCACGAACTGCCGGGCCGCCCTCAGGGAGTCGCGCACGGCCGCGAAGCCGTACTCGCGCATCTCCGCCTCGTAGGCGGAGACGGCCGCGACGGGGTCGCCTCCGCCCGCGAGGGCGCCGGTGAGGGCCCGGCAGAGTGACCGGGCGTCGCGCAGGGCGACGTTGGCGCCGATGCCCCGCATCGGGGTCATGCTGTGGATCGCGTCGCCGAGCAGGGTGATGTTCGTGGCGGGCCAGGGCCGATCGGCACCGAGGTGCGGATCGGCAGCAGCGAGACGGTGAGCGGGAACCTGCCGGCGGCCGTGACGACGCCGGTGTCGACGCGCCGCGCGTGCGGCAGGTACCGGTGCCTGACGCCGGAGTTGCCGCCGTCGGCGGCGACCACGATGTCGGCGGTCTCGGTGCTGCCGTCGGCGAAGCGCAGGGGGACGGTGCCGCCGGGGTCGCGGGTGTAGCTCTCGAAGGTCTTGCCGAACCGGACGGCTCCGGAGGGCCCGTCGAGCCCGGACAGCAGGACCTGCCGCAGGGTGATCCGGCTGACCGAGTGGTGGGCGTCCACCGGGTCGGCCACGGGCGGGCTCTCCAGGGCCAGCAGCGGCCTCATCCGGTGGCTGACGAAGCGGAAGTCCTGGGCGTCGCGGCCGGAGGTCGCCAGGAACGCCTCCCACAACTCGGGCGGCAGGCGGTCGCGCAGTGCCCGGGAGCCTTCGGGGTCGATGTGGACGCGGTAGCCCTGCAGCCGGTCCGAGGGGGTGCGGTCGTGCTCGTAGACCGTCACGTCGACACCCGCGCCGCGCAGCCCCTGCGCCAGGCAGAGGCCACCGATGCCGCCTCCCACGACGGCGAGGAGGACTCCTCGCTGCTCAGGCAGACGCGGAGCGACGTCGAGGACCTGCGCAGGCGGCAGGCGGAGGGGGAGTTCCCCGACGACCTGGACCCCGCCTGCCTGCTCCCGATGCTCTTCGCCGCGGCCGGCGCCGGGGCGATATTCCCCCAGCTGGTCCGCGCGCTCTGCGGGCAGGACCCGGCCTCCGAGGAGTTCGGGGAGCGGTACGGGGAGCAGATGGCGCGACTGCTCCACCACCTCAACGCCGACAAGTCCTAGTTCGTCTGGAAATATCGACAAATCTCTGTTAAACACGAGGTTCGCATATAGATCATTCTTTACAATCCTCCAATACCAGCAGTCAGCGTGCCCCTGGAGGGAAAGTGGCGGAGTTCGACGGCGTCATCGTGGGCGGGGGCCATAACGGCCTCACCTGTGCCGCCTACCTCGCGAAGGCGGGGTTGTCGGTCGCGGTCGTCGAGCGCAACGACGTCGCGGGGGGTGGTTGCAGCACCCAGGAGCTCACGCTGCCCGGGTTCCGGCACAACACCCACAGCAGCTACCACTTCCTGGAGGAGGGCCCGGTCCCCGCCGACCTGGAACTCCAGCGGTACGGCCTGCGCTACGTCTACCCCGAGACCCAGCACGCCACGGTCTTCAGGGACGGCCGGGCGATCACGGTCTACACCGACCCCAAGCGCACCGCCGACTCCTTCGCCCGGTTCTCCAAGGCCGACGCCGCGCGCTGGCTGGAGCTGTACGAGCGCTACGCCGAGGCGGCCAGGGGCCTGGTGAACGGCTTCCTGTACTCCAGGCCGCTGCCCCCGCCGGTGGTCGCCGAGCGCCTCAAGGGCGACCTCGGCCGCGACATGCTGAGCTACATGCCGCTGTCGCTCTACGAGGCCGTCGACAGGAACTTCGAGAGCGACCAGGTCAGGGTGCTGTTCAAGTCCTTCCTGCACGCGATCTCCATCGAGAACGTGCCCGGCACCGGCAGTTTCTTCCCCCGGCTGCTGTCGCGCATCGCGAGGCTCGGGGTGCCCGTGGGCGGCGCGGGCAACGTCGCGAGCGCGCTGCGCGCCGTCATCGAGGAGCACGGCGGCACCGTGGTCACCGGCGCCCACGTCGAGCGGATCCTGGTCGACGACGGGCGGGCCACCGGGGTGCGGCTCGCCACCGGCGACGTGCTCACCGCCCGCCGGTTCGTGGCCAGCGCGGTGGACGCCCCGCAGACCGTGCGGCTCGCGGGCCCGGAGAACTTCGGCGCGGAGATCGCGGCCAAGGTCGAGGGCTACAAGTGGGCCGGGCACAGTCTCGTCACCCTCCATCTGGCGCTCGACGAGGCTCCGCGCTACCGGGCCGCCGAGTTCGAGCCCGACGTGGACCGGGCCTTCCTCGTGGTGCTCGGCGCCGACGACAGCGAGCAGCTCGGCCGCACCTTCGACCAGATCCACCAGGGACGGCTGCCCGACCGGCTCGCCGGCAACGGCGCGTGCCCCTCGCTGTTCGACCCCTCGTACGCGCCGGACGGCAAACACGTGGCGTTCTGGTGGCCGTGGGCCCCGTACGACCTCGGTGGTGACCCGGCGAGCTGGGACGCGCGGCGCGAGGAGGTCGGCGAGCGGCTGCTCGCCGAGTGGGCCGAGTACGCCCCCAACCTGGCGAACGGCGCCGTCCTGGGGAAACGGGTCTTCACACCGCTCGACATCGAGCGGCACTGCGTCAACATGGTGCGCGGCAGCCACCATGTCGGGGCCTACGAGCCGTCCCAGCTGGGCGGCAACCGGCCGGTCCCCGAGATGGGCCAGTACCGCACCCCCGTCGACGGCCTCTACCTCTGCGGCGCCAGCAGCCACCCGGGCGGCTCGGTCTCCGCGGCGCCCGGGTACAACGGCGCCAACGCCATCGCAGAAGACCTCGAACTGGAAACCTGGTGGACGCCGGTTCCCGCACCCCGGTGGAGCGAGTGAAGTCCCGTTTCGTCACCAAGAATCCAGCCACGCCAGGGTTCCGGATGGGCAGTCCCGCATCCATGCACGAGCAGCTGTCCCTGCTCAACGCCGCCAGCAAACGCATCGGCAGCACGCTCGACATGTTCGAGACCGGCAGGGAGCTGATGGACGTCGCCGTGCCGCGCTTCGCGGACGCGGCGGGCATCCTCGTCCAGGACCGGCTGGTGACCGAGGGGGAGTTCCCCCAGGAGACCACCGACGGCTCGGCGCTGGTGCGGCGGATCGCGGTCGGTGTCGCCGACCCCTCCCCCGGCGAGTACGCCAGGGCGTTCCCCGTGGACGAGGTGGCCGTCTACGAGGCCTGGACCCCCTACGCCCGGTGCATGGCCACCGGCAACCCGATCCTCTACCCCCGCCTGGGGCGCAGGACCGCCGAGGAGATCGGGCGGTTCTGGAAGCGCGACTCGGTGTCGAAGGTGCTGGAGGACAGCTCGTTCCTGGTGGTGCCGCTGAAGGCGCGAGGCCGGGTGCTGGGCTTCGTCATCTTCACCCGCAGGCCCACCAGCCAGCCCTTCGACGAGCAGGACGTCAACCTGGCCGAGGAGCTCGCGGCCAGGACCGGCGTCTGCCTCGACAACGCGCGGCTCTACAACCGCGAGCGCCGCACCGCGCTCACCCTGCAGAGCAGCCTGCTGCCCGTCGACCTCTCCCAGCCGCTGGGCCTCACGATCGCCTCCCGCTACCTGCCGGCCAGCGACCTGGTCGGGGTGGGCGGCGACTGGTACGACGTGATCCCGCTGCCCGGCTGCCGGGTCGCCCTCGTCGTCGGCGACGTGATGGGGCACGGCATCAGGGCGGCCGCCACCATGGGCCAGCTCCGCACGGCCGCGCGCACGCTGGCCAGCCTGGACCTGAGCCCGGCCGACGTGCTGTTCCGGCTCAACCTGATGAGCCAGGACCTGGACGCCAGCCAGATCGCCACGTGCGTGTACGCCACCTACGATCCGGTCACCCGGCGGTGCGCGATGGCCTGCGCCGGGCACGTGCCGCCGATCCTGGTGCGGCCCGGCGGCGAGACCGAGCTGCTGGAGCTGCCGCCGGGGCTCCCCCTGGGCATCGGCAACGAGCCGGCCGAGATGCGGGAGTTCACGCTTCCCGGCGGGACCGTGCTCGCCTTCTACACCGACGGCCTGGTGGAGAGCCGCGACCGGGACATCGAGGAGGGCATCGGCGCGCTGCGCGGCCTGCTCTCCGGCCCCGACCACGACCTGGAGGAGGTCTGCGACCTCACGATCAGCGCCCAGCGCCCCGGGCACGAGCGTGACGACATCGCCCTCCTCCTGGCCAGGGTGTCGGAGCTGACGGAGAACGAGTTCGTCGAGACGTCGCTGCCCTCCGACCGCCGCTCCGCCTCCCAGGCCCGCCGTTTCGTCCGGACCACGCTCGACAAGTGGGAGCTGTCCTCGCTCTGCGACAACACCGAGCTCATGGTCAGCGAACTGATCGCCAACGCGGTCGAGCACGGTCAGGGCGAGGTCGAGCTGCGGCTGCTGCGCGGGCCCACACTGGTCTGCGAGGTGTCCGACAGCTCCGCGTCCGAGCCGGTCATGCGGGAGGCGTCCACCACCAACGACACCGGCCGCGGCCTGCATCTCATCAACTGGCTCGCCCACCGCTGGGGGTCCCGCCTCACCCCGAAGGGCAAGATCGTCTGGATCGAGCAGCGGCTGCCCTAGCCCGGTAGCCCAGCCCCGGGCCGCCCTCGCGGGCTCCGGTGCCGCCTCCCGCGTCATCGGAGCCCGTGTCTCCGAGCCGCGCGGCCCGCGTCATCGGAGCCCGTACGACGGCGAGGCCCCCGCCGCGTGAGTTCTCGCGTCGGGGGCCCGGCGTGCCGGCGCGGTCGCCGGGGCGGGGTGCGGCGGGGGTTCAGCGGACCTCGTAGATGGCGGTGGTGCCGCTGACCTCGTTGCCGACCACCAGGAGCGGGCGGTGGGTGGGGCTGTCGGAGGCGGGGACGAACAGCACGCCCTCGGGACCGACGTCCCCGGCGGTGCCGTCCTCGACCGAGCCGGTGAGGTCACGGGTGTTGACGTACCCGGCCAGGCGCGGCGCCCGCGGGTCGCCCAGGTCGTAGGCGACGATCCCGCCGACCCGCTCCAGCCCGGCGAAGGCGTGGGCCCGGCCGCGCACCTCGCCGACCGTGACACCCTCGGGCTCGGGGCCCTTGTTGTCGCTGCGGCTGTCGAAGGAGTCGTTCTCCTCGTTGTCGGCGTTGAAGGCCTCGGGCAGTTCCTTGGCGACGAGCCGCTCCAGCTGGTCGCCGGAGTCCCAGACGAGCTCTCCCGAGGTGGACCTGATCGAGATCGAGCGGGCGCCGAACGCGTGCAGCTCGGTGTAGGCGCCGCTCGCGTTCCTGGGCGAGTCGACGGCCACGTTCAGCCGGCCGAGCTCGGTGTCCTTCTTGAGGTTCTCCGCGTCGGGCAGCGCGAGGTTCAGGTCCTTCACCCTGACCTCGTCGGCGTGACAGTCCCAGTCGCGCCCGTCGCCCTCGTTCGCGGTGACCAGGTAGGTCCGCCCGCGGTCTCGGAAGTGCGCGATCGCGTCGGGCTGGTACATGCCCTTCACCGGCCGGGGCCTGATGTCGATCTTCTTGTCCTTGTCCGAGGCGTCGAACCCGGTCTTCGACCAGTCCTTCAGCCCCAGCGGGACGACGTCGCGGACCTCGGCCCGGTCCAGGTCGACGATCGCGAGCGCGTTGTTCTCCTGGAGGGTGACGTAGGCGGTGTCGCCCTCGACGGTGACGTACTCCGGCTCCAGGTCCTGGGCGGCGGTGGCCCCGGGGCCGGTGATCCGCACTCCCCTGGCCCGCAGCCGCTCCGCGTCGAACTTCGCGAACCCCGCGGTCCGCACCGTCCAGCGGTTCAGGTCGACGACGCTCACCGAACCCTCGGGGTCGGCCACCTCGCCCTCGCAGTAGGAGGAGGGCTCCCCCTCGTTGGCCACGACCACCCGCTTCCCGTCCGGGGTGAAGGTCAGCATGTCGGGCAGCGCGCCCACGGTCACCTGCCTGAGCTTCCTCCCGCTCCGGGCGTCGAAGAAGGCGACGGTGCCCGGGTCGGTCTTGACCGCGGCCTGCTGGGCCACGGCGACCAGGCCGCGGCGCACCGCGACGCTGTTGGCGCCGGGGGTGGCCAGGGTGGTGACCTTGCGCGGCTCGCGCGGGTCGCGGATGTCGAGCACGTCGACGGTGCCGGCCTGCGCGTTCACCACGAAGACCCGGCGGGTCGCGGCGTCGTACGCGGTGATCTCCGAGGCGCCCGCGGCGACGGTACCGGTGCTGTAGCGGCCGAGGAAGGTCAGCTTGACGTCCCCCTGGCCGGGCCCGGCGGCGGCCGGGGCCGCGGAGACGGGCACAAGAAGCAGGCCGGTGACCGCCGCGGCGGCCGCCCGGGTGAAAGTCGTGGTGCGCATGAGACGAATTTTCACGAAATATCGTGACCTCCTTCTGACGTCGAGATGACCACGGGATGAAGCCCCACGGTCAGATGTACCCCGGACGGATCCACTACGGCATCCCGGGCATGCCGGTCATGTCCGTTGACGCGATGACTACTGGCTGCCCAGGGGTTACGGTCAAGATGAGAGCCGGGAGGAAACCCGGGAGGGCATCGGGAGGAGCATGATGACCATCGACATACCCGAGGCTTACCGGCGCGCGCTGGACGACTTCGGCGCTCTCGTCCACCGGGTCGGCCTCGATCAGTGGGAGAATCCGACGCCGTGCGTCGACTGGGACGTGCACGCCCTGGTCAACCACGTGGTCGGCGAGAATCTCTGGGCTCCGGTGCTGCTCGCCGGGGGGACCTCCGCGGAGGTCGGCGACGCCTTCGAGGGGGACCTGCTCGGCGACGACCCCATCAAGGCGTTCGACACCTCGGCCGTGCCCGCCATCCAGGCGGCGGCGGACGTCCACGCCCTCGACCGTCTCGTCCACCTGCCGTTCGGCGACGTGCCCGGCCGGGAGTACGTCACCGAGCTGTTCGCCGACGCGCTCATCCACACCTGGGACCTGGCCCGCGCCATCGGCGCCGACGAGCGGCTCGACCCCGAGCTGGTCGAGGCGTGCACCGCCTGGTTCAGCCACGCGGAACCCGGTCACCGGCAGGCCGAGGCCGTCGGAGAGCCCCCGGAGGCGCCCTCCGACAGCGACGGCAGCGACGGCAGCGACGGCAGCGACGAGAGCGACACCGCCGACGGCATCACCGCCGGCGCCGGCACCGACGCGCAGGCCCGGCTGCTGGCCTCCTGGGGACGTCGCGCCTGACGTTCGTTTCCCGGGCGCTCGCGCACGGCTCACGCGGGGAGGTGCGGGCCGCTAGGCCGGCCGCCTGCCGTGGTTCGCCTTGCGCTTCCTGCGGGCCTTGGCCTTACGCGCTCGTCTGCCCATGCCGACCACCCCTTCCCTGAGGTTCTCCGAGGTTCCTCCGGGCCCCGTGAGATCCGGTCCCGTCTCCCGGGGACCGTACGGGACTCGATCTCACCGGCTCAGACCTTCACAGTCCTCCCGGAACGGCGGCCGCACAAGGCCCGGACGGCGATCCGTCCCGCTCCGGTGGACCGTGTTTCCCCGGCCTTGCCCTGACTTCCCCTGTCTTTCCCGTCCTTTCCCGGCCTTTCCCCGGTCCTGACGTTCCGCGCCCCGCCCCTCCGGCGCGGCACCGGCCGGTTCTAGGCTCCCTCACATGAGCGAGAAGCTGATGGCCCGCTGGCGATCCCTGGCCGGCCTCGGGGCCGACCCCCTCGGCAGCGAACTGATCACCCGGTACGACGAGCCGCACCGCAGGTACCACACGACCGCCCACCTGGAGTCCGTGCTCACCCACGTCGACGCCCTCGCCGGCCACGCCGAGCATCCGGACCTCGTACGGCTGGCCGCCTGGTTCCACGACGCCGTGTACGACCCGCAGCGCGGCGACAACGAGGAGCGGAGCGCGGGGCTCGCCGAGCGGGCGCTGCCGGAGATGGGGCTGTCGGCGGAGGCCGTGGCGACGGTCGCCCGGCTGGTCCGGCTGACCGTCACGCACGACCCCGCGCCCGGCGACATGGACGGGGCCGTGCTGTCCGACGCGGACCTGGCGATCCTGGGCGCGTCCGCCGAGGTCTACGCCCGCTACGCGGCGGCCGTGCGCGAGGAGTACGGCTTCGTGCCCGACGACGCGTTCAGGGCCGGGAGGTCCGCCATGCTGCGCTCGCTGCTCGACCTTCCGGCGATCTTCCGCGTCGCCGATCTGGAGGAGGCGGCGAGGGCGAACATCGCGGCGGAGCTTGAGCGGCTGTGAGCGACCGCGAACGGTTAGTCACCAAAAATCAACAACATCCCGCCTTGTTGTCGTGGTAATTTGGTGGAATCTGGTGGATTAAGGGGAGCGGGGAGGGCGGGGCGATGCTTGCCCAGCAGCGGCAGCAGGCGATCCTGGAGAGGGTGCGCAGTAGCGGCGGGGTCAGGGTCGCCGATCTCGTCCGGGAGCTCGGCGTGTCCGACATGACGATCCGGCGCGATCTCGAGGTGCTCTCCGAGCGCGGCCTGGTGGAGAAGGTCCACGGCGGCGCCACCGCCGCCGGGCCCGGTTCGACCGAGGAGCCGGGCTTCGCCGCCAAGTCGGCGCGCCAGCAGGCGGAGAAGGAGACGATCGCCCAGCACGCCGCCCGGCTCGTCCGGCCCGCCACGGCGATCGCGCTCTCCGCGGGGACCACGACCTGGACGCTCGCCCACCACGTGGCCGACGTGCCCGAGCTGACCGTGATCACCAACTCGGTCCGGATCGCCGACGTCTTCCACCGCTCCCCCAGGGCCGACCGCACGGTCGTGCTGACCGGCGGGGTCCGCACTCCCTCCGACGCCCTGGTCGGCCCGGTCGCGGTCTCGGCGATCCGCGGGCTCCACGTCGACACCCTCTTCCTCGGCGTGCACGGGATGAGCGCCCGCGCCGGGTTCACCACCCCCAACCTGCTGGAGGCCGAGACCAACCGCGAGCTGGTCGCCTCCGCGCACCGCCTGGTGGTGCTCGCCGACCACACCAAGTGGGGCACGGTCGGCATCAGCACGATCGCCCAGCTGGCCGAGGCCCACATCGTGGTCACCGACTCCGGCCTGACCGAGGAGGCCCGCGAGGAGCTCGCCGCCTCGGTGGGCGAGCTGATCATCACGGAACCCCAGCGAGAGAGCGAGATCGCCGGCCGATGAAACGCACGATCACCCACCTGGCCGACGGCCGGGAGCTCATCTACTTCGACCGGCGCGACGACGCCGACCGCGGGGCGGTCGACCAGCGTGACCTGCCGCCCCGCCCCGCGGCCTCCGAGCTGCGCTACGACCCGCTCACCGAGGAGTGGATCGCGGTGGCCGGGCACCGCCAGGGCCGCACCTTCCTGCCCCCGGCCAGCGAGTGCCCGCTCTGCCCCTCCACTCCCGGCAACCTCACCGAGGTGCCCTCCTCCGACTACGACGTGGTGGTCTTCGAGAACCGGTTCCCGTCGTTCTCCGCCCAGCCGGGCGAACACCGGGAGATCGGCGGGCTGAGCGAGGTCCGTCCGGGGATCGGCAGGTGCGAGGTGGTCTGCTTCACCTCCGAGCACGACTCCTCGTTCTCGCGGCTCTCCCCCGAGCAGGTCGAGCTGGTCATGGAGGCCTGGGTCGACCGTACGGCGGAGCTGTCGGCGACGCCCGGCGTGGAGCAGGTGTTCTGTTTCGAGAACCGGGGGGCGGAGATCGGCATCACCCTGGCCCACCCGCACGGCCAGATCTACGCGTACCCCTACGTGACCCCGCGCACCAGGCTCACCCTCGGGGCGGCCGGGCGCCACCGGGAGCGGACCGGCGGCAACCTGTTCGCCGACGTCCTGGCCGCGGAGCGGGAGGCCGGGGTCCGGGTGGTGGGCTCGAACGAGCACTGGACGGCGTTCGTCCCGGCCGCGGCGCGCTGGCCCGTGGAGGTGCACCTCTACCCGCACCGCCAGGTCCCCGACCTGGTCGCGCTGGAGGCCGAGGAGCGCGCGGCGTTCGGCCCCCTCTACACCGACGTGCTCCGCCGCCTCGACGGGCTGTTCGGCGTGCCCATGCCGTACATCGCGGCCTGGCACCAGGCGCCGGTCTCCACCGGCCGCGACCTGTCGTACGCGCACATGGAGCTGTTCAGCATCCGCCGCGCGCCGGACAAGCTGAAATACCTCGCGGGGTCGGAGTCGGCCATGGGCGCCTTCGTGAACGACGTGTCACCCGAGGGGACAGCACACCTTCTGCGCTCCGTTGTCACGAACTGATTACCGCTCGGTCTCGGCTTGAGGTCGCATGACCTGCTGTTTACCACTACTATCCTTCCCACATCAGCTTTAAACGCTGATTTGCCTAATCCCGGGCACCTTGCCCGGGAGCCGGGGAACCACCGCACCTGGGGTGAAACCACTTCGGTGGAAGGGCTTCCTCCAGCCCGAACCCGTCAGCTAACCCGGTAGGCGTAAGGAGAGGAGAGTTCGTGGCGGCCCCGTCCCCCACGTTCCGTCGGCATGCCGCTCTGGTCCTCTGTCTGAGCTCGATCGCGGCGTTCACCATCGGTGCCCCCACCGCGGGAATCGCGGAACCCAAGCCGACCGAGGCCAAGCTCCGCGCCGACCTGGCCAAACTCGGCAAGAAACTCGACGGGCTGATCGAGACCTACGCGGCCAAACGCGAGTCTCTCAGGAAGGCGCAGAAGGCCGAGGCCGTCGCCAAGCAGAACCTGGACAAGGCCGAGGAGACCTACGTCGAGGCCAAGAGGCAGGTCGACTCCATCGTCCAGCTCCGCTACCAGACCAGCAGCAGCGGAGGGCTGCCCGCGCTGATGTTCTCCGGCGACATGGGCGCCGCCGCGGTGATGGAGCAGCTCACCGCCCAGCAGAGCGCCTACCTGGAGGGCTTCGCCGGAAGCCTCGAACGCAGGAAGAAGGCCTCGGAGACGGCGTCCAGGCTCACCGACGAGATCCGCGACGAGGCCAAGGAGGTGGAGGAGCAGCGCGAGAAGGCCGAGGACGTGATCCGGGACGTCAAGGACAAGCTCGACCGGCTCGCCCCCACCGGTTCCGGCCGCCGCTCCGACGGCAGCTGGGCCCCGCAGCTGCCCACCGGTGCCGACAACATCACCGACCGCACCCGGATCATGCGCGACGCCGTCATGCGGCGCTTCAGCCTGCCGTACTCCGTCGGCTGCTACCGGTCCGCCAACGACGGCGGCGAGCACCCCCTGGGCCGCGCCTGCGACTTCATGATGAGCACCGGCGGCACGATGCCCTCGGCCGCCAACATCGCGCTGGGCGACGAGATCGCCGCCTGGGCCATCAAGAACAAGGCCAGGCTCGGCGTGAAGTACGTGATCTGGCGCCAGCGCATCAACCACGGCTCCGGCTGGCGCTTCATGTCCAACCGCGGCGGCATCACGGCCAACCACTTCGACCATCCGCACATCTCGATGTACTAGTGCCACGAGGCGCTGACCTGCGATTTCTCTACCGGACGCCCCTCTCAGGGCACATCCCGGGATCCGCGGCACTCCCCCAGGCGCCGTCGATCGCCTTGCGCATGCGGTCCTCGCTGGACGGCATGAGGTGCGTGTAGGTCCGCAGGGTGAAGCCGGGGTAGGTAGCGGTGCTGCCGTTGAGCGTGGGCTTGGGCAGGGTGCGCGGAGCGTCGATCTGGGCGGCGATGTCACCGGTCTTGCTCTTGATCGCTTCGGTGTTGCCGCCGGCGGACAGCGTCAGGCCGCCTTCGGCCGCTTTGGGCTTGATGATTCCGTCTGCCTCGACGAGGGTGGTGTCGACCGGGGTGAAGCCGTCGCCGCCTGCGTTCTTGACCCGGACGGGCTCCAGGTACTGCTCCATCCGCAAGATCTTGCCGTCGGGGTTGGCGTAGTAGGTGGCGCGTTCCGAGCGCAGTGACTCGATCTCGATGCGCCGGTTGTCCTTCTTGGCCTGCGCCAGCGCTTTGCCGGTGGGCGTGGCGGGGGCGCTCGGCGGGGTCGTGGGAGCGGGAATCGTAGGGGGTGGCGGCGTGGGGTCCTGGGCGATCGCGGGCGCGCTCATCAACGAGAGCGGCATGGTCAGGGCCGCGATCAGGGCAGCGCGACGGCGCGTCCGGCTGGGTGAGCCGGAGGCTGTTCGTGATGGATTCACTCGATCCTTTCGAACACATGTGTGAAAACAGAGGGGCCATCACACGTGTCGCGCCCCTATCTAAAGATCCTTTTCAGTAGCGGGAAGAAGGGTTCCGTCACCACCGAATTCGCGGAGCGAGCAGAGGGTTTGCGCCGTGGTCACCGACCGAAGGTCGGCACATCGTCCATGCGCGCCGTCGGGGCAGCGGTGTACGTCTGCTGCGGCGCGGGACCGTTGATCGGCTTAAATCAGCTTCATTTATCAACTTTTCGCGTACTGGAGATCATCGGATTCCATATGGCCAATGAAAAGTGCCGTCAGAGGTTGACAGCTGCTCACCGAAAGGGACACAGGCGCGCATCCGATCACCTGCGGCGGCGGTTCGCCGCTACGGCGCCGGACGTGCGCCGGTACGCAGACGGTAACGAATCCCGCCGGCGATTCCCTCGGCGTCGGCGTACGGCCCGGAAAGTCGATCAAACTGAGGACGCCGCCTGTTCGTGAAGGACTCCAGCTGCGGTCAAGGCTCTCCGTATGGCCGCTGCCACGAGAGTCTGCCGCACGGTCATCGTTCGCTCCCCGAGCCAGGCATCGGGTCGAGAGCGGGGAGGCCCCACCAGGAGAACCCGCCCCTGCCCCTCGGTCGGCTCCACCGTAGGTCGGTCGTCATGGCGGATCAGATCTCGATGCCCCAGTGCTGCGGCGGGCCGATCTGGCGGATGCGTGCCGGCCCTCGTGGAGGCGGGCCGTCTCGCCGCTCCGGTCCAAGGTCGGCGAGCGTTTCGAGGTGCGTCGGCGGGGTTTTCCCGGTGTCCACCGGCGTGCCCCGCGCAGCAGGGCCCGGGAAAATCCGGCTGGTCAGCCCCATCCGCGAACCTTCGCCCGATCTGCCCTGGCCGATCTCGATGACTTGGGTCAAACTTGTGGCGACCGCGCTCATGGAGTGTCGAAAGCATGACAGTCGGTAATGGTGTCGTGAATTCCTGGCCAGTGGGAGCCCAATGGAGATCTTGATCACCGTCGCAGCGAGTGAGGCAGCGGACGAGTTGCGTGATTTGCGGTCCTGGCTGGCGGAGGAGCCGGAGTTACGCGGGCGGGTGGGCCTGGTCGAGGCCGAGCCGACCGCCGGGGCGCTCGGCCCGGTTCCGGAGATGCTGCAGGTCGCCTTCGGCGCCGGGGGCGCGCTGGCCACCCTGGCCGGAGTGGTGATCGCCTGGCTGGGAAACCGCGGCGGTGAGGTGACGGTGAAGCTCACCCGCGGCGAGGCGGTGGCGGAGGTGAGCGCCAAGGGCGTCAAGTCCCTGGATCTGGCGCAGGCCCGCGCGCTGACCACCCATCTGGCCGAGGTGCTCAACAACACCGATGGTCTCCGCGAAGACGGGTGAGCCACCACCGGCTTCCATACGCGCCGGGATTGGCCGCCGGGCCGGCGACTCCCGCTGCGGGCAATTAAGCTCGATCCGGCTGTGGGCCTCTCCTTCAACGACACGGCGACCCGCTCGATCTCGCCGTCCGCGGCGTCTATGAACTCACCGCCTTGATCAAGCATCAGCCCGAACGTACGCGATGCCGGCCCGCGCCGCCCGAAGACCTCATCACCGAGACCAGCCCGGTGATCCTCGGCCCGCCGTGACGCCCAGCGATCTCGCCCACTATCGCGTTATCCGAAAATCGATATTCGGACCATTGCCGCGCCTTGCCGAGTTGGCCTTTTGTTATCTCGGATAGCACATTTCATATACCGGCCGCAGTAAATTCGGATTAGATGCCAAACATCTGTTATGAGTGGACGAAGCGTCCACACATGGTGCGGGGCCGTTGACGGAGGAGTTCCCTTGGCCGTTCAACTCGCGCGGGTCGTGGACGCTACCGGGGCTCGAGATGAGAGCCGATGAGCCGCACGGCCTGATGCTGGCCCGGCCGGGCGCCCGGGTGCTGCTGGTCGGATCGGGTGCCCATGTGGCCGGATCGCGGCTGCAGGCCGTGCCCGCGGTCGAACGAACGGTCGCCGACCTGGGTCGCTGCCTGATAGAGCGGGCCCACCTCGATCCGGCCCACCTGACCATGCTGACGAACCCGAAGGATCCCCAGGAGTTCGGCTCCGCACTGGTCGAGGTCGTCGACCAGGCCGACGACGTCCTGATGTTCTACTACGTGGGCCACGGTCTGGTCAGCCCGCGTGGAGAACTGCACCTGGGCACCCGCTCGACCGTGGACCTGACCCAGGGGATCGCCAGTCATCAGGCGCTGCCCTACTCCACGATCGGTGACGTGCTGTCGAGGTGCCGCGCGCGGCTCGTGCTGATCGTGTTGGACTGCTGTTTCTCCGGACGGGCGCAAACGGTGATTCAGCCGGGCATGGACCAGGTGTTCGCCGCCACCCGGCACGGCAGCTATGTCCTGGCCGCGGTGGGACGGAACGAGACGGCATGGGCGTTGGACGGTGAGCGGCACACCGCCTTCTCCGGGGCGCCGATCACTGTGCTGGCCGGTGGGGACCCAGGGGCCGGGCCGTATCTGACCGTCGACGACGTCTACAGATCGCTGTCGCGTACCTTGAGCCAGCAGGGCCTGCCCGCGCCACGTCGGCAAGCCTCCGGATTCGGTGATCAACAGCGTCTGACCATCAACCCGGCCCGTTCCGGCGAGGCCGGTGAGCAGGTTGGGGAGGTCAGCCCTTATCCCGGGCTGGCCTCGTTCGGCCCGCAGGACGCCGATGTCTTCTTCGGCCGGACCGAACTGACCGGTCAGCTGATAGATCGAGTCGCCGGCCAGTTGGCCCGCCGGGAGCTTTTGGTGGTGGTCGGCCCGTCCGGGGCTGGGAAATCCTCCCTGTTGCGGGCCGGGCTGATTCCCGCTCTGGAACGTGCCCCCGGCACCGGAGTGGTGATGTTCACCCCTGGCCAGGATCCGGTCGGCGTGCTGGCCGACCGGTTCGCGGCCCTGGCCGGCTCCCTGCCCGGTGAGCTGAGGGAAACCCTCATGACCGACCCCGATCGTCTGCGAAGCCTGCTTGACAGGCCGGGTCAGCCGGTTCTCATCGTGGATCAGTTCGAGGAACTGTTCACCCAATGCAAGGACGAGTCGCAGCGTCGCGCTTTTCTCGCCGTGTTGCACGCGGCGTGCGCCGTCGCGGTAGTGGTCATCGGTGTCCGCGCCGACTTCTTCGGCAGGTGCGTCGGTTACCCCGAGCTGGCAGCCGGTCTGGAACGGCCGGTGGTCGTCACACCGATGACCGTGGCGCAGTTACGCACGGCCATCGAGGAACCCGCTCGGGTGGCGGGACTCGCCGTCCAACCCGCCCTGGTCGATCTGTTGCTGGAGGACGTCGGCGTCGACCTGGGCGCCGGTGGTCCCGGCAACGTGTTGCCCTTGCTGTCGCACGTGCTGCTGGCCACCTGGCAACGCCGGGAGGGCGGCATGCTGACCGTGGGCGGTTACCTGGCGACCGGGGGTGTCAGCCGGGCGCTGGCCAAGACCGCCGACGCGACCCTGGCCGGACTGGACTTACCCGGCCAGCGGGCCATTCATCAGCTACTGCCTCGATTGGTACAGCTGGGCGAAGGCGCCGACGACACCCGCATCAGAGTCCCCCTCGAAGACCTGTTGCCGATCGCCGACGAGCGTGATGAGACGTGGCGGGCGCTGGACCGTTTTGTCGGAGCGCGCCTGCTCACCGTGGACGCGGACGCCATCGAGATCAGTCACGAGGCGTTGATCCGCGCCTGGCCCCGGCTACGCGAGTGGATCAATGTCAACCGGGCCACCTTGCTGGCCCGCCAGCAGCTCGATCGCCAGGCTCGGAACTGGGCCGACCATCAGGAGGATCCGTCCTACCTGTACGGCGGAACCCGCCTGGCCGCTGCCGAGGAAGCACGGATGCGATGGGAAGCGGATCCGGCCGGATTCCCGCCCCTCTCCGAGCGCTCCGCACGTTTTCTCCGTACCAGTGTCCAGGTCCGGGAACGGGCGAAGCGGGCCAGACGACGGGGCATCGGCATCGTGGCCGCGTCCTTGACCCTGGCGTTGCTCGCCTCGATCGGTGTCGCCCTGAACGCCCTGAACGTCGCCGACGACGCCGAACGCCAGCGGCTGGCCGTCCTCTCGCAGAAGGTCGCCGCTCGCAGCCTGGAGTCGGCTGATGCCGACCCTGAACTTTCCAGACTTCTCGCGGCGGCGGCGTTCACGTTGAGCGAGACACCCGAGGCTGAACACAGCCTGGCCAGAGCCTGGGCCGATCCTCATCGGAGCCTGCTGTCCACCGTGATCAGTTCGGTGTCCTCGGTGGCCATGGGGCGGTTCAACGGCAGACCCGTGATCATCTCCGGCGGAAACTTCAGCGACAGCGGCCGCGGCAAGGTGGTGATCTGGGACGCCGCCGGTGGGAAACGCCTGCACACGACGAAAACGCTCGACTCGGTGTATGCGGTGGCGATGGGACAGTTCAACGGCAGACCCGCCATCATCTCCGGCGGCTCCAGTGGCGACGACGATCCCGCTGAGCTGGAGATCTGGGACGCCGCCGACGGGAAACGCCTGCACGCGATGAAAACGGCCGGCGGGGTGTCCACGGTGGCGATGGGACAGTTCAACGGCAAACCCGCGATCATCTCCGGCAGCGGCGGCGAGGTCGAGATCTGGGACGCCACCGACGGGAAACGCCTGCACGCGATGGACGCGACCGGCTCGGTGTCCGCGGTGACGACAGGACGGTTCAACGGCAGACCCGTGATCATCTCCGGCGGCGGCGACGCCAGCGGCCGCGGCAAGGTCGAGATCTGGGACGCCGCCGGTGGGCGACGGCTGCACGCGATGGACACGGCCGACTGGGTTGAGGCGGTGACGCCAGGGAGGTTCGACGGCGAACCCACGATCATCTCCGGCAGCGGTGACCTACTCCAGGTCTGGGCCACTTCGTTGCCCGCCGATCTCCTCGGGAGTGTGTGCGCCCAGACCTCTCGCACCCTCACCTCGGACGAGTGGGTGGTGTACATCGGAGTTGATGACGCTTTCAGACGGGTGTGTCCAAGCGGCACCAATCATTGAAAGCGTCTGCTCCCCGTCGGACCTGAGGAAATCCCGCGACAACGTCCTGAGCCTCCCCCGGCCCGGGTTCCGGCAGACCACCGACCGGCTGCTACGCCCACCGCCGCGGCGGCCGTCATGACAAAGGTACGGCCGGGGCCGGCGTGCCGGCGCTCCGCACGCGACCGTCCGGCTTGCCGAGACCCTGGCCACTACCCGGTCAGACCGAAGACAGCGGCGAGTGACGCGAGATGCTCGCAAACGCGGAACACCATGCGCCTCCCCGTGATCGCCCTCGTCGCCTGGGCGGTTGGCGCGGTCGCCGCCCTCGGCACCGCCGCCGTGCGGGGTGGCGGAGCCTGGCCGGTGTTCTTCCCGGGCCTCCTCGTCCTCCTCGCGACACCTTCCCCGCTAACGCTCAGGAACCACCTCGCCGGACCCTGAACCACCGGGAGACGTGGCGCGGGCGGGCTGGCTGGGAGCCTCCGGGCGGCGGACATAGACCGGGGTTCCCGTCGGGGTCATGTCGTAGAGCGCCTTGGCGTTGTGGAGCGGGACCCGGATGCACCCGTGGGACGCGGGATGCCGCGGGACCCGCTCCGAGCCGTGGAAGCCGATGCCCCCGTTGAAATAGATGGTGTAGAACTGGTCGCCCAGCGGCCCGCTGGTCCATCCGGGCGTCCGGTACCAGGCGCGGAAGTCCCCGGTGGGCGTGACGGCGACCCCGCAGTGGCCCTTCTTGCAGTAGTGCTCGCCGTTGCCGGTCGAGATGTGGGAGACCAGCTCGGGCCTGCCGTCCTTCCACGCGGTGAGCAGCTGGCGGCGCAGGTCGATCTCCACCCTCGTGGGCTCCCCGTACGACACCAGCGGTTTGAGGCGCGCCGGGCGGGAGAGCGCCCGCCAGGTCCGCGAGTCGATCTGGTCGGCGGGAGGCAGCCCGTTCGCCTTCTGGAAGGCCCACACGGCCGCGCGCAGCGCGGGGTGATACTCGTCGCGGTCCTCTCCCGGCCCGAATCCCAGCCGGTCGAGGCGCCGGTGGACCTCCTGGACCTGGGCTCCCCTGTCGCCGGGGCGAAGAAGGGGGAACCGTGACAGCGGGGTGTGCTCGGCACGAGGCACGGAAGGGCGCTCACGAGGAAGGGGAACGGGCGTCCCGGAATGCCGCGACGACACGACACCGGTGTTCGCGACACCGAATGGCAGGCACGCGGTGAGCGCGAGGGCCGAGTTCGCGATCAGGAAGCACGTGATGGTTCTCCGCATTTTTTAACGCCTATCCGCTCTCGGGAGAAATCCGTTAGAAGGAATACGAGTACGCGCGATCCTCTATCGCCGCGCGCACCAGGCCGACGGCCTCCTGGGCGCATCCCCAGGAAAAGCTGAATCCGGCTCCGCCGTGCGCGAAGTTGTAGACGACCTTTTCCTCGTCGTCCCACTCAAGGCAGACGTTCTCGTTCCGGAACGGCCGCAGCCCCACCCGTACCGGCTCGTCGGGATCCAGCCTGGCGTGCCGCAGCGCGGGCATGAAGGCCAGGCACCGCTCGTACATCTCCCGTACGGGCCCGTGGTTCTCCAGGTTGATTCCGGTGTCCCACTCGTCCTTCTCGGCCAGTCCCCCGAGAACGAGGAGTCTCGGATTGCGCGGCACGATGAAGACGATGTCCTGCTCGTCCTCGTTCTGCTCGTCGTGGGAGACGCAGTGGGCCTCGCGGATCCGGCGGCCACGCAGCCCGTCGTTGCGGACCCGCACCAGCGCGCCGCGCAGCGGGTACATGCCGATGCCGCGGAGCCCGGCGGTGCCGAGACCCGCGCAGCAGACGATCACCTCGGCGCCGTAGCGGTCGAGGAGCTCCGCCCTGCGATCGGCGAGCAGTCCCTCGACCCGGTACCGCTCGACCCGCACACCGTGGATCTTGACCTGCCGCATCAGCCACGCCATGTACTGATCGGTGTCGATCATGGGCGCCATGTGCGAGTACGCGTCGACCACTCCGTAGCCGGGGCTGACGCCGTTGCGTTCGGCGAGCGACCGGTCGCGGACGAAGCCGCGCACCTTCCCGGCGAGCTCCCGCATCTTGTGAAGATCGTGCGGGCTCTCCTCGACGGGGTGCTTGAAATAGAAGTTGGACCTACGCATGGCCACCCCGGGAACCTTCGCCCGGGCCAGTTTCTCGAACATCTCGTACGAGGTGACGCACCAGTTCTTGGAGCGGGCGAGAGAGATCTGGTCGTGGTGGTAACCGCACACCGCCGGTGGCCACTCCCACAGCGCGCCCGCGACGACCGAGACGATGTCGGGCGCGAATCTCTCCGCGACGACGGTGACGCGAAACCCCTCCCTGGCCAGGCACAACGCGGTGGTCAACCCGCTCACCCCGGCCCCGACGACAAGTATCTTCTGTGAATTCGCGCGCACCTGGGAACGCCTTCTTTCCGGATCCATCCAGCTCGACCACTTTCCGGCGCGACCGGCCGCGGGAGGCCGTCACGACGAACACCGAAACCCCTCCACAGTAAATGGGGATACCGGCGAATCCCGGAATGGCGGCGAACACGACATGAGAGAGGATCTGCCGCGGGCCGATGGGAAATCATTACCGACCGAGGAAACAAGCTGGATCGAACGGGGAAAAGCCGCACTCTACCTGAATCATCCGATGACAAACTTTTGATCGCGTGCCAGATTTTCATCACCAATCCACCGATCGACCCGGGCGAATATTGACACCTCCTTAGTCGAGCCCGGCTCATCACAACGGGCCGCCCGGGGGCATCGCGGGCTGAATTGCCTGCTTTACTCTGCGGACTCGCCTATATGCCCTCGGTGGGATTGTTGGTGGCAGGTAGACGGCCGAGTCGCACTTGTCGTAGAACGTGGTGACTGAACGTTGGTTGGTGCTGACATATACCGATGCGCACGTGCCCCGGCACCCCGGCGACCGGGACGAGGCGCGAACCTTCACCCGGGCCGGGGCTCTCTCGCCGATGGCGGACGAAGCGCCGACCGGCCACGTCGATCGGCGCCCCGTCGGCGCGGACCGGACGCCGGTCGACCACGACCACCGGGCGGAAACAGCCGGGGGCTTCCCGGCCGTACGGGAGGAAAACGTCCCGGTCGTACGGGGAAAAGGGTGTGACAGCGGTCCCGCGCGCCGACAGGATTGCGTCATGACCGACACACGCGTTGACCCCGCCTTCATCGCCGACGAGAGCACCATGCTGCACTCCTGGCTGGACTGGCACCGGGAAACTCTGGCGGTGAAGTGTGCCGGGCTCTCGGACGAGCAGCTTCGCCTGCGCTCCGCCGAGCCGTCCACGCTCTCCCTGCTGGGCCTGGTCCGCCACATGGCCGAGGTGGAGCGCAACTGGTTCCGCAACGTCCTCAACGGCGAGGGCGTCGCCCCGTTCTACTACTCCGACGACGATCCCGACGGCGACTTCGACACCCTGGAGACGAGCACGACGGAGCAGGCGTTCGCCCGCTGGCGAGGCGAGGTCGAGCACGCGCGCGAGGTGTCCGCCGGTCTGCCCATGGACACCGTGGGAAAGGCACAGCGCCACGACCACGACGTCTCACTGCGCTGGATCCTCGTCCACATGATCGAGGAGTACGCCCGGCACAACGGCCACGCCGACATCATCCGCCAGCGGATCGACGGGGTCGCCGGCGAGTAGCGCCGACGGCGGGACACACGCCTCCTCAGGGACACGTACCCCCACCGGCGCGAACCAGACGACGCACACCTCCACCGGGGTGGCAGGCGACGCACACCTCCACCACCTGGGCGAACGGACGATGTGCGCCTCCACCTGAGCGGAACCACGCGGGGAGCCCGCGAGGAGCCGACGAGGCCCGTGGAGGACGGGCCGGTCGCGCCGGAGCCGGAGGGCGGGTCAGCCCGGGGCGGAGGTCTCCACGAGCGTCTCGGCGATCATCCGGTCGAGGTTGGCCAGGTTCGCCGGGCGGGCGATGGCGGCCTCGGCGAAACGGTCGAGAAGCCGGGCGAAGACCTCGCGGTCCGGCTCGTCCCAGTCGGCCATCAGGCCGTCCAGGTAGGTGCGCCGGTGGCGGACCACCACCTCCAGCACGCGGCGGCCCCGCTCGCTCAGCACGAGCCGGGCCCGCCTGGCGTCCACGGCCGACTCCTCGCGCTCCACGAACCGCGCGCCGACCGCGTCGTTGACCAGCCTGCTGGCCGTGGAGGGATCGACGCCCAGTTGCTCGGCGACGGCGCCCACGGTCACCTCGGCCACGTCCAGGCTCAGCTTGTGCACGGCGTGCACGACCATCACGTTCGACATGTGCACCGGCCGCTGCGGCTCCCCGGCCCTGCGCGCGCGCAGTGGCCGCGACCAGATCCGGCGCAGCCGGAACAGGGCCACGTCGATCACCGCTCCAGGCGTTCCCTCGTTCACGGCGTCACCCTAACCCCTGCGGGCGCATGTGCCGCCTTCCCCGGCCCCGGCTCCCTGCCCGCACGTCCGCGGGCACCGCGGCTCGTACGGTACGGCGGCCGTACGGGACACCGGGAGGGGGACGGTACGGTCAGCCGGACAGGCGGACCGGGTTGACCAGGTCGGCGTACATCAGCAGGCCCGCCATGATGATCATCAGGAAGGCGATCGCGTAGGTGAGCGGGAGCGCCTTGGCGATGTCGACGTGTCCCGGGGCGGGGCGGCGGGCGACGCGGGCGAAGCCGCGCTTGATCCCCTCCCACAGGCCGCCCGCGACGTGGCCGCCGTCCAGGGGGAGCAGCGGGATCAGGTTGAACAGGCCGATCGCCAGGTTGAAGCCCGCCAGCAGGTTGATGAAGACGACGATCTTGTTTTCCAGCGGGATCGCGGCGGCGGCGATCTCACCGCCGATGCGGCTGACGCCGATGACACCGATCGGGCCGTTCCGGTCGCGCTCGTCCCCGGAGAAGGCGGCGTGCCAGACGCCCACCATCTTCTCGGGGAACCTGAGCAGCGAGGCGGCGGTGGCCGAGGTGAGATCCCCCATGTGCGCGGCCACCGCGCCGAGGCTCTGCTGCTCGATGACGATCTTCGGGCTCACCCCGAGATACCCGACACCCTTTTCGATCTTGCCCGGCTCGTCCAGCGACTCGCGGTCCTGGGCGATGAGGCCGGCGTTGACGGTCAGCTCCTGACCGGCCCGCCTGATGCCGATCGCGATCGGGCCCGCGCCGTGGTCGCGGATGGCCCGCGTCGCGACGTCCCAGCTCGTGGCGGGCCTGCCCGCCACGGACACGATGACGTCTCCCGGCCGCAGCCCCGCCACGCTGGCCGGGCTGGGCTTGTCGGCCGCGGTGCACTCGGGGTTCTTGGCGTAGTCGGCGGCGGTCTTCACGCACTGCGGGATCGAGGCGATCTCGGTCTTCTGGGTGGGGACGCCGAACCCCATGAGCACGACGCCGAACAGGATGAAGGCGAGCACGAAGTTCATCGCCGGGCCGCCGGACATGATGATGACCTTCTGCCACCAGGGCTTGCGGTAGAACACCCGGTCCTCGTCGCCCGGCCGGACGTCCTCCAGGGCCACGTCGCGCGCGTTCTCGATCAGGCCCTGCCAGGGGCCCGTGGAGACCGAGCGCACCTTGCCGGGGGCGTCGGTGGGCCGGGGCGGCAGCATGCCGATCATGCGGATGTAGCCGCCGAGCGGGAGCCACTTGATGCCGTACTCGGTCTCACCCTTGCGGCGCGACCACATGGTCGGGCCGAACCCGACCATGTACTGGGTGACCTTGACGCCGAACAGCTTGGCCGGCACCAGGTGGCCGATCTCGTGCAACCCGATCGACACCATCAGTCCCACGAGAAAGACGATGACCCCGACCACGGAGAGCCAGCTCACAGGTTCATACTCCCATCGCGGTTTCACCGACAATGCCCCATAAGAGGTTAGCCCAAGTATCCGGCCTCCATGCCGCCGCGAAAAGCGGCGTTCCCGGCCGTTCTCCCGATCGGGTGGTTTGGGAGCCCTTTGCCGATTGGACACACTCCGTTGACATTCAGCGATCGCACGAACACTCTTTGGTGAGGGTGAGGGCGAGAGAGAGGAGCGTTTTGATCGGGATCCTGGTTGCCGAGCATCTTCCCCTGGTCCGGCGCGGGCTGGTGGCGACGCTGGACAACGAGAGCGACATGAGGGTGGTGGCCGACGTGGCCGCCGGGCAGGACGTGCTTCCCGCCGTCCTGCGGCACGCCCCGAGGACGGCGGTCATCGATCTCGACCTGCCGGACGTCTGCGGTTTCACCACCGCGATCCGGCTGCACGAGGAGGCTCCCGCCTGCCGGGTCCTCCTGCTGGCGCGCGACCCCAGCCCCGGCCAGGTCCGCCGGGCCTTCGCCGCCCACGCGCTCGGGTTCATGAGCCTGGAGGTCGGCCCCGAGCAACTGGCCCACGGCGTACGCCAGGTGGCGGCCGGCCGGCGCGCGGTCGACTCCGAGCTCGCGGTGGCGGCCCTGAGGTCGGCGGAGAATCCCCTGACCCGCAGGGAGCTCGACGTGCTCCGGCTGGTCGCGCAGGGGGCCAGGTCCAACGAGATCGCCGACCAGCTCTTCCTCTCCGTGGGAACGGTCCGCAACCACCTGTCGCGGATCATGTGCAAGACCCAGGCGCGCAATCGTCTCGACGCCGTACGCATCGCCGACGACTCCGGGTGGCTCTGAGCCCTCCCTGATTCCTCCTTCCCGGGGAGCCGGGGTTCCCGGGAAGCCGCACCCCCGGGAACCGGCTCCCCGGGCCCCCGCCCCGGGAGACGCGCCGCCCACGAGGGCGCGCCGTTCGAGAGGCGTCGTCCGGGCAGAGCCGCGCACGGAGAGCGCCCGCGGGGAAGCGCGCCTTCCTCAACGCCTTCCGGGGGTACCGGATGTCGGGGACGCCCGATTCCAGGGACGCCCGATTCCAGAGGCGAACGATTTCAGGGGCGCCAGATGAGGATGAGGGCGCAGTCGTCGTTGTGGCCCGACGACATGGAGGCGACCAGGTTGCGGGCGCCGTCACGGAACCCCGAGGGCATCAGGCGCTCGGCCTCTCCCAGCAGCCGGTCGAGACCGGCGTCGATGTCGCGCCCCGGCTGCTCGATCAGGCCGTCGGTGTAGAGCATGAGCGCGTCGCCCTTGCGCAGCATCCCCTGGTCGGCCTCGCAGTGCAGGTCGGGCACGACGCCGAGGACGACCCCCTTCGCCGTGGAGACCCGCCACGTCCCGGTGCCCGACTCGAACTTGACCACCGGGGGGTGACCGGCCGAGGTGATGACGTACTCGCCCGTCACGAGGTTGAGCCGGAGATGGACCGCCGTGACGAAGCCCTCGGCCTCGCGCTGGCGGTGCAGGTAGGTGTTGCAGGCGGGCAGGAAGTCGGCGACCGAGCCGAGCAGCCCGCCGAAGGTGCCCGACAGCAGCAGCGCCCGGGTGCCCGCGTCGACCCCCTTGCCCGACACGTCGACCAGGGCGAGCTCCAGCGTGTCGCCCTCGCGCATGGAGACCAGGAAGTCGCCGCCGAAGGAGGAGCCCCCGGCCTGCTTGAGAACCACCTTGGAGCCCCACTCCTTGGACAGCGGGGGCAGGTCGCTCTGGCTCTTGAGACGGTCGCGCAACTCCAGCAGCATCGCGTCGCCCCGCAGGCCCTGCACGCCGAGCTTGCCGCGGGTGCGTGCCATCAGCGCGGCCAGCACCGCGGTGAAGCCGAAGGTGACCAGCAGGCCGGGACCGATGTATCCCACCCCGCGCACCACGGCCACGTAGACCAGGGAGACCGCGACCGCGCACAGCAGCTTGGCGAGACTGTTCAGCCTGAGCTGGAGCCCCGCCACGAGGGTGACCGGGATCATGAGCGCCGGGGAGAACCACTCCATGGACACCCTGGCGGCCAGCCCGCCGATCAGGAGGGTGAGCAGGATCAGGGTGATGAGCAGGTTCCGGTCGCGCGCCAGGGGGCCGCGCCGCAGGAAACGCACGACGGGGACGAGAAGAGGGATGCGGACCAGGAACGCGCGGAGCGCCGGAGGGAGCAGCGGCACCGGACGGGAACTCATGATGCGCTCGACTGTATCTGGCCAGCCCCCCTTTGGGCAGCCCACTTGACCAACGCCTTGATCATTAAGCAGGGATATTAGATGGCCAGAGCCGTTTGTCCCCTACTACCGTTTGGAAGATGACTCTCAGCCTACGTCCGATCGGCGAAGCCGAATGGTCCGCTTGGAACACCGTGGACGAGGAGGCGTTCGGCACCGCCACCCCGGAGCACCGGCAGGAGATCTTCAGGCGCAACATCGAGTTCGACCGCTCGCTCGGCGTGTTCGACGGCGACCTGCTGGTGGGCACCGCCGCGACGTACAGCTTCAGCATGACCGTGCCCGGCGGGCCGATCCCGGTCGGCGGTGTCACCGCGGTCGGCGTGCTGCCCTCGCACCGCCGCCGGGGCATCCTCTCCTCGCTGATGACCCGCCAGCTGTCCGACCTCCACGAGCGGGGTGAGGCCGTCGCCGCGCTCTACGCGGCCGAGGCCGCGATCTACGGCCGTTACGGCTACGGCAGGGCCGCGGACTGCATGGTCTTCCGGATCCCCACGGCGAACGCGGCCTTCACCCGGCACGCCCCCGCCGACCCCGCCCTGCGGCTGCGCGTCGTCAGGCCCGCGGAGGCGAGGTCCACCTTCGAGAAGATCTACGAGTCGGTGTTCGAGCGGCGTCCGGGACTGTACGCCCGCACGCCCGCGCGCTGGGACGGGGTGCTGACCGACCAGGAGTCCGACCAGGGCGGCGCCGGTCCGCTGCGCGCCGTGGTCGCCGAGGACGACGGCGGCCCGCGCGGCTACGCCCTCTTCCGGATCAAGGCCTCCTTCGACGACCACGACCTTCCCACCGGCGAGCTGCGGCTCAAGGAGCTGTTCGGCCTCGACCCCGCCGCCTACGCGCTGCTGTGGCGGCACGTCCTGGACCGCGACCTGGTCTCACACGTGCTCGCCCAGAGCCGCCCCTCGGACGACCCGCTGATCCACCTGCTCGCCGAGCCTCGCCACCTCCACGCGCTCTGGCTGGACGACCTGTGGGTCCGCGTCGTGGACGTCGACCGGGCCCTCACCGCCCGCCGCTACAGCGCGCCGGTGGACGTGGTGATCGAGGTCGAGGACACCGTGTGCCCGTGGAACGCGCGCCGCTGGCGGCTGACGGCCGACACCTCCGGCGCCCGCTGCGCGCCCTGCGACGACCCCGCCGACCTGACCCTGCCCGTCTCCGTGCTGGGCGCCGCCTACCTGGGCGGGCGGCCGCTGGCGGCGCTGCTGGCCGCGGGGGTGGTACGCGAGTCGCGTGCGGGAGCCCTGCGGGAGCTGTCCACGGCCATGTCGTGGGACCCCGCCCCCTGGGCCGGCCTGGTCTTCTGACGGCCCTTCCCATGACGACGGCGACGACGGCCGCCCCGGCCACCGCGGGCGGCCGGAGCCGTTCAGGTCGGAACCGTCAGAGCCGGAACCGTTCGGGCCGGAACCGTTCGGGCCGGGGCGGGCGAGGCCGGGTTATGGTGGCCGGTATGGCACTGCAGAGCTTGCAGATCACCGCGATCACCGCGATGCGGGCGCGAGACGTCTCACGCCCGTCGCGGGAACAGCAGGAGGCCGCGGACCGCCGCCCCCTGCGCGACGAGACGCCCCGCAAGGAGCCCGCGCGCGGCGGCGTCCGCAAGGAGCCGCCACGCGGGGAGGCTCCGCCCCGCGAGCGCCACCGATAGCCACTGACAGCCACCGACAGGGGCCGGGGGCTACGGCAGCGGCGGGAGCTGGCCGATGGTCTCGTACGAGGTGAGCTGCGCGATCCTGCGGTTGTGCCGCTCGGCCCCTGAGTAGGAGGTGCCGAGGAAGGTCTCGACGAACCGGATCGCCTCCTCCGGCTCGTGCATCCGCGAGCCGAGGCTGACGACGTTGGCGTTGTTGTGCTCGCGGGCGAGCCTCGCGGTCTCCTCGCTCCAGGCCAGGGCGGCGCGGACGCCGCGCACCTTGTTGGCCGCGATCTGCTCGCCGTTGCCCGAGCCGCCGATGACGACGCCCAGGCTGCCCGGGTCGTCCACGACGCCCTCGGCCGCGCGCAGCACGAACGGCGGGTAGTCGTCCTCCTCGTCGTAGACGAAGGGACCGCAGTCCTCGACCTCGTGGCCGTGCTCCTTCAGCCAGGAGACGACGTGGTTCTTGAGCTCATAGCCGGCATGGTCGGCACCGATGTAGACGCGCACCCGCACAGTTTCGCAGGTGTGCTTGGGCGGCTCCACCCGGCCCCCGGCTAGAGTAACAGTCGCGATGCTCGTCGAACCCTTACAAGAGAGAGCCCCCACATGCGTGACATCCGAGTGGTCGGTGACCCTGTCCTGCGCACGCCCGCCGAGCCGATCATCGACTTCGACCGCGACCTGCGGCGCATGATCGACGAGATGTTCGCCGTGATGTACGCCGCTCAGGGCGTCGGCCTCGCCGGCCCGCAGATCGGCGTGTCGAAGCGGATCTTCGTCTACGACTGCAGCAACCGCAAGGGCCACGTGATCAACCCGGAGCTCACCGTGGACGACGACACCGAGGTCCTCGACGAGGAGGGCTGCCTGTCCGTCCCCGACCGCGGGACCGGCACCCCGATCTACGCCAGGACGCCCCGGGCCGCGGGGGTCACCGTGAGCGGCCTGGACCGGCTCGGGCGGCCCATCCGGATCAGGGCCCGCGGCACGCTGGCGCGCTGCTTCCAGCACGAGACCGACCACCTCGACGGCAGGCTCTACGTGGACAGGCTGGCCAGGGACGCCGCCAGGAAGGTCCTGCTCCAGGCCCCCTGATCCCGATGATCCCGGTGATCCCGGTGACCGCCGGGGCGGTCCTCAGAGCTGGACGGCTTTGATCTCCAGATACTCCTCGAGCCCGAACTCGCCCAGCTCCCGGCCGAGGCCCGACTGCTTGTAGCCGCCGAAGGGCGCCCGCGGGTTGAACCGGCCTCCGTTGACCGCCACCTGGCCGGTGCGCAGCCGCCGGGCGACCTCCACCGCGCGCTGCTCGCTGCCCGCCCACACCGCGCCCGCCAGGCCGTACGGCGTGCCGTTGGCGATGGCGACCGCCTCGTCCTCGCCCCGGAGGTAGGGGATGATCGTGAGGACGGGACCGAAGATCTCCTCCTGCTCGATCACCATCCCCGGCTCCACCCCGGCGAACACCGTCGGCTCGACGTAGAAGCCGCGCTCCAGGGGCCGGTCGGTGCCTCCGGCGACCAGCCGGGCGCCCTCCTCCTGGCCCCGGTTGATGTAGCGGACGACCCGGTCGCGCTGGGCCGCGGACACGAGCGGGCCGAGCTTGGTCGTCTCGTCGAAGGGGTCGCCGACGGTGTATCCCCCCGCGGCCTCGACGGCGAGACGGACGGCGTCGTCGTACCGGTCGCGATGGACGATCATGCGGGTCCATGCCGAACAGGTCTGGCCGGAGTTGACGAAGGCGTTGGCCACCGTCGCCTTGACGGCCGACGGCAGGTCGGCGTCCGGCAGGACCAGGCTGGCGGACTTGCCGCCGAGTTCCAGGGCCACCCGCTTGATCGTCTCGGCCGCGAGCGCGGCCACCCGGCGCCCGGCCCGGGTGGAGCCGGTGAACGACACCATGTCCACCTCGGGGTGGGCGGCCAGGGCCTCGCCCACCACCGGGCCGTACCCGCTGACCATGTTGAGGACCCCGGCGGGCAGCCCGACCTCGTCGAAGATGCCGGCGAGCGCGAAGGCCGCCAGCGGCGCCACCTCGCTGGGCTTCAGCACGACCGTGCAGCCCGCGGCGAGCGCGGCGCCCACCTTGCAGACGACCTGGTGGAGCGGGTAGTTCCACGGAGTGATGGCGGCGACCACCCCGACCGGCTCCCTGAAGACGCGGGAGTTGCCGACCTGCCCGCCCTCGAAGTCGTAGGTCTCGGCCAGCTGGGCGTACGAGGCCAGCACCCCGGCCGGCATCAGCGTCTGCACCCTCATCGCCAGGCCGTACGGGGCGCCCATGTCCGTGGCGATGATCCTGGCCATCTGGTCGGAGCGTTCTCGTATCAGGTCCGCGGCCGCGGCGAGGATCCTGCCCCGCTCGGCGGGGGCCGTCGCCGACCAGGAGGGGAAGGCCGCGCGCGCGGCGGCCACGGCGGCCTCGACGTCGGCGGGCGCTCCCGCGGGAACCCTGTCGATCAGCTCCTCGGTCGCGGGATTGATCACGTCGATGCTCTCGGTCGACGCGGACGGCCGCCAGGCCCCATCCAGATATAGGTGACGCATGCCCTCATCCTGGCGTGCGTGCCGTTGTCGCGCGAGGGAGAGGCGAACGCGGCTCCCGTACAACGATGATCGTTGTACGGGAGCACAGCGGCGCCGCACCGGCGGGCGCGCCGAGGCCGTCGGCCCCGGTCGCGGCGGACGGGAACCGCGCGGAGACAGCGGACCCGAACGGCGGGAGGAGCGGGTCAGTCGAAGATCGGCTGCCGGGTCCTGGAGCGCTTGAGCTCGAAGAAACCGTCGGTGCCCGCCACCAGGCGCACGCCGTCCCAGAGCCTGCCCGCCTCCTCGCCCTTGGGGGCAGGCGAGATCACCGGGCCGAAGAAGGCGACGCCGTCGACGGAGATCACCGGGGTGCCGACCTCCTGGCCGACCCGGTCGATGCCGTCGCTGTGCGAGGCGCGCACCGCCTCGTCGAACTCCGTCGAGTCCATCACGTCGGCGAACGCGCGGTCCAGCCCGGCGGCCTCCAGGGCCTCCTGGACGGTCTCACGCAGCGTGTCGAGATCCTTGAGCCTGCCGTGGTTGTGGAAACGGGTGCCAAGCTCGGTGTAAAGACGGCCGACCGTCTCGGAGTCGTACTTCTCCTGCACGGCGGCGACCACCCGGACCGGCCCGATGGCCTTGGCGATCATCTCGCGGTAGGTGTCGGGGACGTCCTTGTCCTCGTTCAGCACGTTGAGGCTCATGATGTGCCAGCGCGGCTCGATCGGCCGCACCTTCTCCACCTCCAGCAACCAGCGGGAGGTCATCCACGCGAAGGGGCAGAAGGGGTCGAACCAGAGATCCACGGGGGTGCGCTCAGTCATTTTTCCGGCTTCCTGGTCGTGATGCTGCTTCGGTAGCGACAACCCGGACGACAGAGTTCCCTATTCCGCAGGTTCATTAATACCTTGACATGCCGCTTTATTCTCAAATCCGGGTATCAGTCCGCAGGCTGATGCGAAGCGACGGTCCGCGCCCTTACGTGGCAGGATTCAGTCACCCCTTAGCAATGGAGCGGGGGAAGTTGTGAAGAGGGAGCGGTAGTGGCAGGCAATCTGACCCGTGACGAGGCGCGCGAGCGCGCACGGCTGCTCAGCGTGCAGTCCTATGCGGTGGAGCTCGACCTGACCGAGGGTGAGGAGCGCTTCGAGAGCGTCACCACGGTTCGCTTCACCAGCACCCGGCCGGGTGCGGAGACGTTCGTCGATCTGGCCGGCGCCAAGGTGCGCAAGGCCGTCCTCAACGGCGTCGAGCTGGACGTGAGCGGCTACGACGTGGAGACCGGGCGGCTGCCGCTGCCGGGCCTGGCCGAGACCAACGAGCTGCGGGTGGACGCCGACTGCTCCTACAGCCGCACCGGCGAGGGCCTGCACCGCTTCGTCGACCCGGTCGACAAGAGCGTCTACCTGCACAGCCAGTTCGAGACCGCCGACGCGCACCGGATGTACGCGTGCTTCGACCAGCCCGACCTCAAGGCCTCCTTCGAGCTGACCGTGCTCGCGCCGTCCCACTGGGAGGTCGTCTCCAACGCGGCGCCCGACGCGGCCGAGGAGCTGGCCGAGCACCGGGGCAGGCACGGGGCCCTCCAGGCGGCCAAGCGCTGGCACTTCCCGCCCTCCCCGGTGATGTCGACCTACATCACCGCGCTGTGCGCCGGGCCGTACCACAAGGTGACCTCCGAGCACGACGGCATCCCGCTGGGCCTGTACTGCCGGGCCTCGCTGGCCGAGCACCTCGACGCGGACAACCTCTTCGAGGTGACCAGGCAGGGCTTCGACTTCTTCCACAAGATCTTCGGCGTCCGCTACCCGTTCGGGAAGTACGACCAGCTCTTCGTCCCCGAGTTCAACGCCGGGGCGATGGAGAACGCGGGCTGCGTGACCTTCCTGGAGGACTACGTCTTCCGCTCGCGCGTCACGGACGCGGTGATCGAGCGCCGCGCCGAGACGATCCTGCACGAGATGGCGCACATGTGGTTCGGTGACCTGGTCACCATGCGCTGGTGGGACGACCTGTGGCTGAACGAGTCGTTCGCCACCTACGCCTCGGTGCTCTGCCAGGCCGAGGCCACCCGCTGGGGCCAGGGCGCCTGGACGACCTTCGCCAACGTCGAGAAGGCCTGGGCCTACCGCCAGGACCAGCTGCCCTCCACCCACCCGATCGCCGCCGACATCGTCGACATGCAGGCGGTCGAGGTCAACTTCGACGGGATCACCTACGCCAAGGGCGCCTCGGTCCTCAAGCAGCTCGTCGCCTACGTGGGCCTGGACAACTTCCTGGCCGGGGTCCGCGACTACTTCAACGAGCACGCCTGGGGCAACACCACGCTCGCGGACCTGCTCGGCGCGCTGGAGCGCACCTCGGGACGCGACCTGTCCTCCTGGTCGAAGGAGTGGCTGGAGACCTCCTGGGTCAACACGCTGCGCCCGTCGTTCACCGTCGACCCCGAGGGCCGTTTCCTGGAGTTCGACGTGCTCCAGGAGGCCCCGGCCGACTACCCGACGCTGCGCTCGCACCGCGTCGCCATCGGCCTGTACTCCCTGCGGGACGGCGAGCTGGTCCGCGTCAAGCGCGTCGAGCTGGACGTCGTCGGCGCGCGCACCGCGGTCTCCGAGCTGGTCGGCGAGGTCCAGCCGGACCTGGTCCTCATCAACGACGACGACCTGACGTACGCCAAGGTCAGGCTCGACGAGCGGTCGCTGCGGACCATCACCGAGGGCGGCGTGGCGAGGTTCACCGAGTCCCTGCCCCGCGCGCTGTGCTGGTCGGCCGCCTGGGACATGACCCGCGACGCCGAGATGTCCACCCGTGACTACCTCACCCTGGTCGTCTCCAACATCGAGTCGGTCGCGGACATCACGGTCGCCCAGACCGTGCTCCGCCAGGCGCGGCTCGCCGTCCAGCAGTACGCCGACCCCGCCTGGCGCCCCGAGGGCCTGGCCCGGCTCGCCGCCGCGCTGCGCGGCCTGGTCTCCGCGGCCGAGCCCGGCTCCGACCACCAGCTCGCCTACCTGAACGCGCTGGCGGCCGTGGCCACCTCCACCGAGGACCTGGCGTTCCTGAAGGGGCTGCTGGACGGCGAGACGGTGCTCGAAGGTCTCACCGTCGACGCCGACCTGCGCTGGACGCTGACCGGCGCCCTGGTCTCCGGCGGCCTGCTCGGCGAGGAGGACATCGCCCAGGAGCTGCTGCGCGACGCCACCGCGACGGGCGAGCGCTCCGCCGCGCTCTGCCGCGCCGCGATCCCCACGTCCCAGGGCAAGGCGAACGCCTGGGCCGCGATCACCGAGGGCAAGCTGAGCGGCGCGCTGCTCCGCTCGACGCTCGCCGGTTTCATGGACCCGCGCCACCCGGACCTGCTGGAGCCGTACGGGGCGAAGTACTTCGAGGAGGTCAGCAGGATCTGGGCGACCTGGAGCTCCGACAGCGCCCAGAACTTCGCGAACGGCTGCTACCCGGCGCTGAACATCTCCCCCGAGACGGTCGCCGCGACCCAGGACCTCATCTCGTCCACCCAGCCGCCGCACGCCCTCAAGCGCCTGCTGCTCGAAGGCGCCGACAGCATCGGCCGTGCCCTGCGCGCCCAGGCCAAGGACGCCTCGGCGGCCTGAGCCCGGTTCACCCCCGCGAGGCCGGGCCCGGCCTCGCGGGGGTCTCCGCGTCGCGAGGTCTTGAGCGGTTTCTGGCAAAACACTGGTAGAAATAGTCATCAAGCGTGGGAAGCGCCCCGCGTCGCATTTTGCCTAGACAACAGTCCTGTCGTTCGTGGGTCGTGAGAGGGTAATCACGTGGAATCGGCGCGTGACCTGCTCGTCTCCCTGGCCCGCAGATACGCCTTCGGCGATGTCGGGGCCCTCGCCTCGGGCGTCGTGGAGGACGCGGGCGACATCGAGGCGGCGTGCGAGTTCGGCCAGCGGCTGCTCTCGCTCGACGCGGAGGACTTCGCCGCCGAGGCACGGGCCGTGCCGAGCGACATACGGCGGCGGGCGCGGGCCTGCACGATGCCGCAGACGCCCCGCGAGCAGCCGCGCGGCGCGCTGGAGTCGCTGCGGCCCGCGTACGGGCTGCTGCTGGAGGTCATCGCGGTCAGGTGGCACCGCCGCGAGCTGAGCCCCATGGTCGCCGCCGTCCACATCGCCAGCGAGTATCTGCCGTTGCTCGCCTTCGAACCGGTGCTCGGCAGCGCCGGGGACCCGGCGCGCTGGCCGGAGGGTCTCACCGCGCCGGGCAGCAGGTTCGGGGTGATCGGCGACCGCGACTGTGACCACACGAGGGCCGAGCAGTCGGCCGTGAACCGGACCCTGCGGGTGGCCGGGGAGCCGGCCGAGGGGTGGCGCGCCTACTTCGACCGCCAGCACAGCCAGGTGGCCGGGGCGCTGGCCACCTGCGTCGCCGACTGCCGCAACCCCTGCACCGCGATGGACTGGGTGGAGCCGGACCTCCGCGACGACCTCGCGCTGCGTTCCCGGGTGGCCCTCGCCTTCGCCGAGACCCCGCTGGTGCGGTTGCGCCACGCGGCCCCGGTGGGCCACGGGTTCGGCGTGCCCTCCCCCGAGGAGGTCACCGAGGCGTGGGAGCGCAGCCGGACCGTGCTGGCCAAGAACGGCGTGGGCGGCGAGGCGTCCGGTGACGACGGCTTCCCGCTGCCGGGGTTGCCCGCCCTGTTCTCCGCGGTCGCGAACGCCCCGGTGGCGCCCTCGACGCTGCTCGCCGACATCAGCACATACCTGGTGAAGCTGCTCCAGCCCTGAGCCTCTCCGGACCCGGACCCGGGGCGCGGAGCGGCTCGGGGCTCAGAGTGAACGGTCGACGATCAGCGACAGCGCGCAGCAGGCGATGGAGAACGTCATGAGCAGGACGCCGCGGCGGATGTAGCGCTGCTTGGCGTCCCCGACGGCGTTGAGCCTCCTGATCTCCAGGACGACCAGGTCGACCCTGGCCTCGGCGGCGCGGCCGCCCGCGTCCGATGCCAGCCAGTACCCCAGGCGGGGGTCCGGCTCCGGCGGCGTGTCGCCGGCGACCCCTCCGGGGTAGAAGCGGCGCCGTTCCAGGGTCCTGCCCGCGAGCCCCGCGGTACGGCGGTAGAGGGCCGCGGCGAGGACGAGGAGCCCCATCAGCCAGAAGAACATGCTCGTCCACCAGAGCCACTCGATCCTGCTGGACAGCTCGCCGGGTCTCCAGTGGCCGTTCAGCAGCCCGGCGACGACGGCACCGGCGGCGGCCCCCGTCGTGAACAGCAGGATGGCCGCCGTCTCGTCCTCCCTGCGGACCCTCCGGCGGGCGTCCGCGAGCATCGCCTGGACGTACTCGAAGATCATGCCGGGCTCCCGCTCCGCCGTGGACCTCCTGCGAGAGCGATCCGGCAGCGTGTCCCGCATGATCCTCAGCACGAGCCGATTATCCGGGAAAATCATCTTCCTTCCGCACGAACAGCGAGCCCGGAGGATCGTTAGGCCGGCGGGGCCGCAGGGTCACCTGCGCCGCGACGCCCGGTCCGCGAGCAGCAGGACGCCGGTGACCAGCCCGCCCACCAGGTCGCCCAGGCCGAGCACCGCGGCCATCGACGTCGCGGCCACCCGGCACTCGGCGTCGGGCAGCCACCGCCTCGCCAGCGGACCCGTGACGATCTCCACCGCCCTCCCCCGCTGGTCCACGAAGACGAGCACGGCCCTGTCGGCGTCGGTGCCCAGCGCGGCGTGCAGCCGCTCGGAGAAGTGGCGGCGCGGCCCGATCGCCGGCCCGAGGTAGGCGGCGAAACGCAGGCCGGTACTGCGCTCCGCAGTGCGCAGGGCTCCGCGGACGTCGTCCCCCTCTGTCGGGGTCAGGGTGAGCATCTCCGCCACCTCGCCTTCACCGTTCGCGGGACGATCCACCGGCCGTCCGGCTCACCAGGCCGCCGACGCCCCGCCGATGTGCCGTCCGGGCTCGGAGGTCTCCGCCAGCGCGACCCAGTCGGTCTCCGGCGCCGGGGGCCCGGCGGGCCGCCGCTCGGCCAGCACGAGGACGGAGCCGGTGATCCCCCGCTCGCTGCCGGACGGGCCACCCAGCCAGACCGCGCCCGCCGAGGTGCTCCTCGCGGCCTTGTCGCGCATCCTGCCGGGCATCGTCACGAGCAGGGCGATGAGCAGGAACAGGCCGCCGGAGACTCCGACGAGAAAGCCGAAGACCTCGATCGCACTGTCCACACCTCAAAAGTAACCCGGCGCCGATCTCCCCGTCGAGGGCTACCAGACGGCGGGTCTGCGCCCGCCCCAGAAACCCCCTCGGGCGGCCTCGATCTGCGACGACACGGAGATCAGCGTGCCCTCGTCACCGAACCGCCCGGCCAGCATCACGCCGATCGGGAGACCCTCGGCACTCCAGTACAGCGGGAGGTTGACCGCGGGCTGGCCGCTGGCGTTGTAGACGGCGGGGAAGGCGGCGAACCGCTTCATCCGCTCGAAGGTCTCCTCGGGATCGTCGACGTCCTCGAACCAGCCCACGGGCCGGGGCGGCTGCGTCAGGGTCGGGGTGAGCACCGCGTCGTAGGGGTCGGTCGCCCGCAGGCCCATCCGGGTGGCGAACTGCAGCGCCGACTGGGCCTGGAGGAAGTCGGGGGCGGGCGTGGCGAAGCCGCGCTCGCGCAGCCAGGCGGTGAGCGGCCTGAGCCTGTCCTGCCTGGCCAGGTCGACCGGGTGCATGCAGGAGAAGGCGTACCAGAGCGTCACGAACCGCGGCACCAGCTCGGGCCCGAACGGCGGGTCGATGTCGACCACCTCGTGCCCCAGCGCCGCCAGCGCCGCCGAGGCGTGCTCGTAGGCGGCGAGCACCTCGGGGTCCAGCACGGCGCCGGGGACCAGCGGCTCGGCGTAGCGGGCGATCCGCAGGCGCCCGGGGTCGCGGCCCGCGTACGCCCCGAAGGAGCCGAGCTCGGGCGGCGGGGCGTGGTAGAGGTCGCCGGGGCTGTGGTGGGCCATCACGTCGAGCAGCGCGGCGGCGTCGGCGACGGTCCTGGTGATCGGGCCGTTGGTCGACAGGCCCGCCAGGTCGGGGACGATCGGCGCGAAGCTGATCCTGCCCCGGGACGGCTTGAGGCCGAACAACCCGCAGGCCGAGGCGGGGATGCGGATCGACCCGGCGCCGTCGCTGCCCTGCGCGGCGGGGGCCAGGCCCGCGGCCACCGCCGCCGCCGCGCCCCCGCTGGACCCTCCCGCCGACCGGGAGAGGTCCCACGGGGTGCGGCTGGGCGGGGAGACGGACGTCTCGGTGTAGCACGGCAGCCCGAACTCGGGGGTCGCGGTCTTGCCGAGCATGATCGTCCCGGCCTCGCCGAGCCGTTCGACCAGGCTGTCGTCCACCGGCGCGACGAAGTCCTCGTAGGTGGCCGAGCCGAAACGGATCGGCACGCCCTTGACGAGGTTGAGGTCCTTGATCGGGATCGGCACCCCGGCCAGGGGCGAGAGGTCCTCCCCCGCGAGCACCCGGGCCTCGACCTTGTGGGCCTGCTCCAGGGCGAGTTCGGGGGTCACCGTCACGTAGGCGCCGACCCGGGGGTCCAGGCGGGCGATCCGGTCGAGGTAGTGCTCGGTGATCTCGACGGGCGAGACCTCCCTGCGTCGCACGGCTGCCGCCTGCTCCAGGGCGTTAAGATCGTGAATGTGGGCCACGCCCCGCACAGTAGGCGCGGAACACGCGGTTATCCAGAGCGAAAAGCATCTAAGGTACCCGGTTCATAGCAGTGCCAAGCGGGTGACGGCGGTCACAAAAGTATGAGATACGCAATACTAGGCACCCCCGAGGACGTCAGCTACCGTGAGTTACGTGGATTCCGGTCAGGTACCAGAAGACGGTAACAATGCGTCACCGATTTGGGTCAGTGACCGACAGGCCGAAGACCGGCCGACGTCTCGACCCGCCGCGCCAGCGTCTACGTACGCACCTGTCGAGCGCGCCTCGCTGCGCAACCTGCTCGACCACCCGAAGTACCGCCACCTGCGCCGACGTGTGATCGTCTCGGTCGGTGTGGGCGTGCTCGCGGGCGTCCTGCTGGCCAGCTGGCCGCTGGGCCTCACCGCCGCCGTGGTGGCCGCGATCGTCGACACGGTGCTTCGGGCCCGCTCCAACTCGTCGGTGCCCGCCTGGCGGCGCGCCTCGGTCGCGGAGCGGCGCACGGAGATGCAGCTGAAACGGCTGGAGCGCGGCGGATACCGCACCCTGCACGCCCGCGCGATCCCCGGCAGCGAGGCCCAGATCGACCATCTGGTCGTGGGCCCCACCGGCGTCTACGCGGTCGACTCCGAGAAGTGGGACAAGCGCCTGCCGGTCCGCGTCCAGTCTCACCGCAAGCTGTTCCACGGCCCGTTCAACCAGAAGCCCCGCCTCGACGAGGCCCGCTGGGAGGCCTCCCAGGCCGGGGAGCTGATCGGCGCCGAGCTGGGCCGCGAGGTCACGATCGTGCCGTCCCTGGCGATCTACGGCCCGGCCATCCCCTGGAAGGTCCTCAACGTCCGCGAGGTCGACGTTTTCGACGGCAGTCGTGTCCGTAAATGGATCACCAAGCGCGAACGCTCACTCACCGACGCCGAGATCGACAGGATCTTCGAGGCCGCCGAGCAGGTTCTGCCCGCGCGCTATCCGGAGAACTGATTCCGGCTGTCCGGCGAGCCCGTTTTCGCCTGACCGCACCTTCCCCGTCCTCCCCGTCGGGACCGACGGGAGTCCGCCCCGCCCGGCGCCCCGGCCCGGCGACTCCCGTCTCCCCTCCTCTCCCGTACCCGCGTGCCCCCTTCGCGCGCCCGCGCGCCGGGGGAGCCGGGTGATCGGGTCCTCCCGCGCGGGCGTCGCGACACGCGGCGGGTGCCCGGGGTCTCCCGCGCCGGCGCGCGGTGGGTGATCGAGGACCTTCCCGCGCGGGTGGCGCTCGCCCCGGGTTCGCCGGGCGCCGCGACCTTCGGTAGTGTCGGAGAACACCCTGGGTCCGTATCGGGCCCGCCGGTCGCCGCCCCGGTGCCCACCCCGTGCCCCGTCGGCGTCCCGGAACCGCCCCGGACACCGGCCCGCCACCTCGGCGCCCCCGGCCCCGCCCGTTCCCCGCCTGTCCCGCCTCGTATGTCGATCATGCTCGTGCGGTGTCGGCGGAACATGTGGTCACGGACCGGACGTCTCGCGTCGCGGACAGGCGTCTCACGCACCGGGCGGTAGCCGTACCATTTGTAGACACGGTTTCGATGATGGGAGAAGCCTCATGCCCGCCCTCAGGTCTCGTACGGTCACTCACGGCAGGAACATGGCCGGGGCCCGGGCCCTGCTCCGGGCGACGGGTGTAGCGGGTGAGGACTTCGGCAAACCGATCATCGCCGTCGCCAACAGCTTCACCCAGTTCGTCCCCGGGCACGTCCACCTCCGCGAGGTCGGCGACGTCGTCGCCGGCGCGATCCGCGAGGCTGGCGCGATCCCGCGCGAGTTCAACACGATCGCGGTCGACGACGGCATCGCGATGGGCCACGGCGGCATGCTCTACTCGCTGCCCAGCCGGGAGCTGATCGCGGACGCGGTCGAGTACATGGTCAACGCGCACTGCGCCGACGCGCTGATCTGCATCTCCAACTGCGACAAGATCACCCCGGGCATGCTGCTCGCCGCCTTCAGGCTCAACATCCCCACGGTCTTCGTCTCCGGCGGGCCGATGGAGGCGGGCAAGACCCCCAACGGCAAGCTCGACCTGATCGATCCGATGATCGCCGCCGCCAACGACGCCGTCTCCGACGCCGAGCTGCTGGAGATGGAGGAGAACGCCTGCCCGACCTGCGGTTCGTGCAGCGGGATGTTCACCGCCAACTCGATGAACTGCCTCGCCGAGGCCATCGGCCTCGCGCTGCCGGGCAACGGCACGATCCTCGCCACCCACAAGGCGCGCAGGAAGCTGTTCGAGGACGCCGGGCGTCAGCTGGTGGAGATCACCCGCCGCCACTACGAGCAGGACGACGAGACGGTCCTGCCGCGCGCCATCGCGACCAAGGACGCGTTCGAGAACGCCATGGCGCTGGACGTGGCGATGGGCGGCTCGACCAACACGATCCTGCACATCCTGGCCGCGGCCCGCGAGGCCCGGGTCGACTTCGGGCTGAAGGAGATCAACGAGATCTCGCTGCGGGTGCCCTGCCTGTGCAAGGTCGCCCCCGCCACGGCGAAGTACCACGTCGAGGACGTCCACCGCGCGGGCGGCATCCCCGCGATCCTCGGCGAGCTCGACCGGGCGGGCCTGCTCCACCGCGACGCGTACACCGTCAACGGCGGCACCCTGGGCGACTACCTCGACGGCTGGGACCCCCAGTCGCCCGAGGTGCTGCCCGAGGCGCTGGAGCTGTGGCACGCGGCCCCCGGCAACGTCCGCACCGTCAAGCCCTTCTCCCAGGGCGCCCGCTGGGAGGAGCTGGACCTCGACCGCTCCGAGGGCTGCGTGCGCGACGCCGAGCACGCCTACACCCGCGACGGCGGCCTGGCCGTCCTGTACGGCAACATCGCCACCGAGGGCTGCATCGTCAAGACCGCCGGGGTCGACGAGTCGATCTGGAGGTTCGAGGGCCCGGCCGTGGTCTTCGAGTCGCAGGACGACGCGGTCGAGGGCATCCTCAACAACAGGGTCAAGGCCGGCGACGTCGTGGTGATCCGCTACGAGGGGCCGAAGGGCGGGCCCGGCATGCAGGAGATGCTCTACCCCACCTCGTTCCTCAAGGGCAAGGGGCTGGGCAAGGACTGCGCGCTGGTCACCGACGGCCGCTTCTCCGGCGGCACGAGCGGGCTGTCCATCGGCCACGCCTCCCCCGAGGCGGCCGAGGGCGGCACCATCGCCCTCGTCGAGGACGGCGACCTCGTCGCGATCGACATCCCCGGCCGTTCGATCGAGCTGAAGGTGACCGAGGAGGAGCTGGCCGCCCGCCGCGAGAGGCTCATCGCCGACCTGGGCGGCTACCGGCCGCGCGACCGCCAGCGTCAGGTGAGCGCCGCGCTCCAGGCGTACGCCGCGCTCACGACCTCCGCCTCGACCGGCGCCTCGCGCGACCTGTCACAGCTGTCCCGCTGACCTGGGCTTCCTGTCGGGTAGAGATGCCTTACCCGACAGGAAGTTCGAAAAAATGTCGGTGCTCGGACGTATTATCAGGGTATGGCTGATGTCATGAAGCTCACCGCCCCGCTGACGACCGCCGAGATCGCCGCCCTCGCCCTGTCGATGGCCCATCTGGGGTCGGGTCCGCAGGCCAACGCCGCCCGCAGCGGCCTGCGCCACGCCTTCGAGCAGATGGAGCTCGACGACGACATCGTCGCCACCACCCTGGCGACCCTCACCGAGCCGATGTCCGCCCCGACCGCCGACCGAGCCCGGACGATCGCCACCGCCATCACCTCGGGTCTTGTCATCCGCCTCCACTACCAGGACGTCTCCGGGCGGGTCACCGTCCGCGACGTCGACCCGGTGACCTGCATGGTCCACCGCGAATACTGGTATCTCGTCGGGATGTGCCGCCTGCGCGGCGCGATCCGGGCGTTCAGGTTCGACAGGATCATCGCCACCGAGCCCACCTTCATGCCGGCCCGCCCGCACCGGGCCGAGGCGTTCCTGCCCTTCCAGGGCAAGCGCGCCGCCTGACCGTCACCCCCGCCGGCCTCGCGAGCCGACGGGATTCGTCCGATCTGTCACCCGGCGGTGCGAGCCGGGCCGGGTGGCGGACCTCGGCGAGGAGCCCCTGCCTCGACGGCCGCGGGCCGGGGCTCCGATGGCGGCGCCTAGCCGCAGCAGCCGCCTCCGCAGCACCCGCCGCCACCGCCGGAGGGCTGGGGCGCGGCGGAGGCGCCCGTGGAGCCGCCGGTCACGGCGACCGTGGAGAGCAGCTTGACGGTGTCGTCGTGGCCGTCGGGGCAGAGCGCCGGATCGCCGGAGCGGGCCATCGGGCGGGAGATCTCGAAGGTGGACCCGCAGGCGCGGCAGCGGAAGTCATATCGGGGCATGCCCCAAGGTTACCCAGGTCGCCCGGACCACTCACGCGATGGTGACGGAGGTGTGTTCGCCGGCCTCCCCCACGCTCAGACGAAGGCGCCGGTCTCTCTCAGGCTCAGACGAAGGTGTCGGCCTCTACCACGCTCACGCGAAGGTGATCGAGACGTAGTCGCTGACCGGCCGGTAGCCGATCGCCTGATAGATCGAGTTGGCCGTGGGGTTGGACAGGTCGGTGAAGAGCAGCACCTCGGCGGCGCCCTCGGCGCCCGCCCTGGCGCTCACCGCGTGCGAGACCGCGGTGCCGTAGCCCCTCCCCCGGGACTCCGGGGGCGTGTAGACCGGGCCGACCCGGGACATCCCGCCGAGGGGCACGGAGGCACCGGCGAACGCGACGGGCCGCCCGCCCACCTCCCACACGACCAGCTCCCGCCTGGCGATCCGGCTCGCCACCAGCGCGGTCAGGTCTACGGGGGCGACGCCTTCGGCCTCGGCCTGGAACTCCTCGCTCCACCGGACCAGGAGGTCGAGATCGGCGGCGTCGGCGACGCGGGAGGCCCCGTCCGCGAGGGGGTCCGGGGTGACGAGCGCGTCGAGGCGGTAGAGGCGTTCGGCGCGGCGCTCCGCCTCGGGCCGCCACCAGCAGGCGGCGAACGCCTCGGCCAGCGGGAGCGGGCCGCTCACGCCGGAGATCGCCCTCTCCGCCTCGATCAGCTGGGTGGCGAGTGCCGGAACGACGTCGGAGGGGATCGCGGGGAGCAGGAGGGCGTGGGGAGGAGTCTGGATGGCCGCCGCCACGACCTGGCCGTCACGCTCCAGCCGCCCCAGCAGCGGGTCATCGCCCCACAGGCCGTTGCGTATGGCGCGCAGGACCGTGAGGGGGACGGTGTTGCGAACCGGATCCCGCAGCAGCCACGGCTCCGTCACACCCGTGTACGCCTCGACATCGGAGGTGAAGATCCATGTCATGAGGTGATTGTGCCGATCGTGGATCTTCCACGCCAGTGGGCGGGGCCTGGCGTGCGGGCATGGCAGGGCGTCCGCGGCCGGAAGCGCTCGGGGACAAACCGCCCGGCACGGGCGGGGCAGGACGCCCGTGGCCGTCGTGGCCGCCTCCGGGGAGGCGGCCACGACGGTCCTGTCATCGGATCCCGGCCGCCGGGCCCGCGCTCTTCGCGAGCCCGGCCGTCCGGCCCGCGCTCTTCGCGAGGTGTCCCGGCCCTCAGGCCGCGCTCTCCGCGAGGTAGGGCGCCCACTGGGGGTCACCGACGATGTGCGCGCCGATCAACCGCCAGTGGACGCCGCGTGGCACCACCGGGGCGACGTTGAGCGTCCACCCCAGTTCCTCCAGCATGCGGTCGGCCTTGCGGTGGTTGCACGTCGTGCACGACGCGACGCAGTTCTCCCAGGTGTGGGGTCCGCCTCGCGAGCGCGGGATGACATGGTCGATGGTCTCGGCCCGCTGGCCGCAGTAGGCGCACCGGTAGTCGTCCCGGCGCATCAGCGCGGTCCGGGTCAGCGGGATCCGCGACCGGTAGGGGATCCGAACATATCGTCGAAGCCTGATCACCGAGGGGACGTCGAGCGTGCGGCTCGCCGAACGGAACACGGCGCCCCGCCCGTCACGGTGCACGACGTCCGCCTTCTCCCTGAGCACGAGCACGACGGCCCGGTGCAGGGAGAGGGTGGTCAGGGGTTCGTAGGTGGCGTTCAAGAGCAGGACCTGGCGCATCAGCGGGCCTCTCCCGCCGCACGACGCGTCAATAGGGGGGGCACGCCGATGCGTGCCCCGGCTGGCGGCCCCTCCTGGGGCCCGGGCGCTTCCGTCACGAGGACCTCCGCCGGACGGCCCAGCGGATGCTCACCACGGCACCGTCCTTCACCAAGTTTGGCTGCTGCAACGTGGTTCTCGCCACCCATAAATGACTGGAGAGACACCTGATACGTTTTATGCCCGCATTACCAGTTCTTAACTCCTCCCGCCGCAGATCAGATACGCCGCCCGCGCAATGGCCACGTCCCGCGGCCCGGAGGTCGTAGGGTTCCAGCCATGACGCGACAGCCATACCCTCCAGCCAGCCGTCTCGAGCTCGTCGAGGAGCTCCACGGTGTGCCTGTGCCCGACCCCTATCGATGGCTTGAGGACCCGAACGACCCGGCGACGAAGGACTGGCTGGTGGGGCAGGAGAGGCTGCTGGAGACCGGGCTGGACGCCCTTCCGGGGCGTGAGGGCTTCCGGGCCCGGATCGCGGAGCTGCTCGGCTCGGGGTCGATCGGCGCGCCGACGTGGCGCGGGGAGCGGCGGTTCTTCATGCGGCGCACCCCCGGGCAGGAGCACGCCGTCCTCTACACCGTCGATCCCGGCGGCACCGAGCGGGCGCTGCTCGACCCGATGGCGCTCGACCCGACCGGATTGACCACCCTCGACTCCTGGCAGCCCGACAAGGAGGGCCGCCTGCTCGCCTACCAGGTCTCGGTGGGCGGTGACGAGGAGTCGAGCCTCTACCTGATGGACGTCGCGTACGGCGACCGGATCGAGGGGCCGATCGACCGCTGCCGCTACTCCCCCGTGGCGTGGCTGCCCGGCGGCGAGGCCTTCTACTACGTGCGCAGGCTGCCCGCCACCGAGGTGCCCGAGGGTGAGGAGCAGTACCACCGCCGGGTCTACCTGCACAAGGTCGGCACCTCCACCGAGGAGGACGTCCTGATCTTCGGTGAGGGCCTGGAGAAGACCAACTACTACGGTGTGGCGGTCTCCCTCGACGGCCGCTGGCTGCAGATCTCCGCCTCCAGGGGTACGGCGCCGCGCAACGACCTGTGGGTGGCCGACCTCCAGGCGTCCTCCCACTCCTCGCCCGACCTGGTCGTCGTCCAGGAGGGCGTCGACGCCCAGAGCGCCCTGCACTTCGGCCGCGACGGCCGCCTGTACGTCTTCACCGACCGGGAGGCCCCGCGTGCCCGCGTCTGCGTGACCGACCCGTCCGACCCGCGGTTCGAGAACTGGCGCGACCTGATCCCGCAGGACCCCGAGGCCGTGCTGACGGACTTCGCGATCCTCGACGGCCTCGACCGGCCGGTCATGCTCGTCGGCTGGACCCGCCACGCGATCAGCGAGATCTCGGTCCACGACCTGGTCACCGGCGAGCGCGTCGGCGAGGTGCCGACCCCGGGGCTGGGCACCATCGGCGGCATCAGCGAGCGTCCCGAGGGCGGTCACGAGGCCTGGTTCGGCTACACCGACAACACCACGCCACCGAGCATCCAGCGTTACGACGCCCGCACCGGCGAGACGACGCTCTGGGCGGCCTCCCCCGGGGCCATCGAGGTGCCGGCCGTCGACACCGAGCAGGTGACCTACCGCTCGGCCGACGGCAGCGAGGTCCACATGCTGGTGATCTCCCTCCCCGGCGCCGAGGGCCCGCGCCCCACCATCCTGTACGGCTACGGCGGCTTCGGCATCTCGATGACCCCCGGCTACTCGGCGTCCGTCCTGAGCTGGGTCGAGGCGGGCGGCACGTACGCCATCGCCCAGCTGCGCGGCGGCGGCGAGCAGGGCGAGGAGTGGCACCGGGCCGGGATGCTCTCCCACAAGCAGAACGTCTTCGACGACCTGCACGCGGCGGCCGAGCACCTGATCGCCACCGGCGTGACCACGTCCTCGCGGCTGGCCATCTCCGGCGGCTCCAACGGCGGCCTGCTGGTCGGCGCGGCCCTGACCCAGCGCCCCGAACTGTACGCCGCGGTGGTCTGCTCGGCGCCGCTGCTCGACATGATCCGCTACGAGCTGTTCGGCCTGGGCGCGACGTGGAACGTCGAGTACGGCTCCGCCGAGAAGCCCGACGAGTTCGCCTGGCTGCACGCCTACTCCCCGTACCACCAGGTGCGGGAGGGCGTCTCCTACCCGGCGACGCTGTTCACCGTCTTCCAGTCCGACACCCGGGTCCATCCGCTGCACGCCTGGAAGATGTGCGCCGCCCTGCAGCACGCCCAGGCCTCGGACCGGCCGATCCTGCTCCGCAACGAGGCGGAGGCCGGTCACGGGGCCCGCGCGGTGAGCAAGACCGTCGAGCTCGCCTCCGACCAGCTCACCTTCCTCGCCTACCACACCGGGCTCACCTCCTGAGGGCCTCCTGAGAGCTTGGCGGGGACCTTGGGAGGCGGGCGTCGAGAGGGCGTCCGTGGGGGTGCCGGACGAGAGGGATGCTGGACGAGGGGAGTGCTGGACGAGCTTCCCGGCAGCGGGCGTGACGCCGTGAGACGAGGACGGCCATCGCGTGATCCTTCGAGCCTTCGATACTCCGAGCCTTCGGGCGCGACGTGCGAGATCGGAGGAGAAGGGGGCGATGGCCGTACCGGACGGGGGCGGGCCCCGCGGACGGCCGGTGAACTGTCGGTGGCGGCGGCTAGGGTCGGGGCCGTGAGCGACGCGGCGGCCGAGGGCCTGACCTTCACGGAGAGCGAGCCGGGGTCCTTCCTGCGGCCGTATGTCACGCATCTGTCGGCCTACACCGAGCGGCGCGCCGCTCCCACGCCCCGGCGGCAGCCGCCGTTCGCCGGGGTCGTCATGATCTTCGGGTTCGGCGTGCCGCTCTCGCTGAGCGGCCCCGCGGGGTTCCGGCGGCTGGCCTCGTTCGCCGGTGGCCTGCACGACACCTACGTCGACACCACCACGGCCGGGGTCGCCGAGGGGGTGCAGGTCAACCTCACGCCGCTCGGGGCGAGACGGCTGCTCGGGATGCCCATGCGAGAGCTGACCAACCGGCTGTTCTCGCTGGAGGAGGTGCTCGGGGGCTGGGCCACGGCCACGGTCGAGCGGCTGGCGGAGGCCCCCGGCAGGGCCGCCAGGATCGCCCTGCTGGACGAGGCGCTCAGCGGGCGCATCGACGAGGCGCCGGAGCCGGACCGCCGTGTCGGCTGGGCGTGGAGCCGCCTGGTCGCCACCCGCGGCACGGTCTCCGTGGCCTCGATCGCCGCCGAGCTGGGGTGGAGCCACCGGCACCTGGTCTCCCGCTTCCACGACCAGATCGGGCTGGCGCCGAAGGTCACGGCCAGGGTGTTGCGCTTCGAGCACGCCACCGGCCGTCTGAGGTCCGGCATGTCCCTGGCCGACACCGCCGCCACCTGCGGTTACTACGACCAGGCCCACATGAACCGCGATTTCAGGGCGATGGCCGGGGCCACTCCCCGCGAGCTGGTGCCGCCTCCGCGCGTCCTCGGGTGACCTGGTCAGATTTTTCCAAGCCTCGCCACTCCCGCCGGTGACATCGTGGTGATCACCACACGGGAGGAGAACACATGCGAACGGTGTATCCGCTGGTCCGCTACCGCGACGCGGGCAAGGCCGTCGACTGGCTGGTCGAGGCTTTCGGTTTCCAGGTCCACGAACTCGTCACGGACCCCGACGGGGGCGTCCGCCACGGTGAGCTGATCGTCGGAACCGGGATGATCATGACCGGCACGGGCGAGCCCGGCGGGCCGGGGATCTACGTCGTCGTGGACGACCCCGACGCCCACCACGCCAGGGCCGTCGCGGCCGGGGCGGAGATCACCAGCGAGCCGGACGACAAGGACTACGGCTCGCGTGACTACGCCTGCAAGGATCCGGAGGGCAACGACTGGTACTTCGGCACGTACCGGCCCTGACCCGGTGATCCTCGCACGGCGGGTCCGGCACCAGGCGATCGTGACGGCGATCCTCGCCGGGGAGCCGGAGCGGTGGTTCCGGCGTGGCGGGGCTCGAAGGAGCGATTCCGGAGGGGCGATTTCGGAGCGATGGCTCCGGGACGGCGGTTCAGGGACGGCGGTTCAGGGCGGTGGCGATGTGGGCGATGTGTCGGTCCGAAGGGAGCCGAGAGTGTCGAGGGTGTCGCGGGCCGCGGCGACGGCGGCCTGGCCGAAGCTGATACCGCCGTCGTTCGGAGGGACGGCGCGGTGGGTCAGGACCCGGAGGCCGCGGAGCCGGAGGGCGGCGACGAGGCGCTCCAGCAGCAGCCGGTTCTGGAAGACCCCGCCCGACAGGGCGACCGTGCCGAGGCCGGTGTCCTCCCCGAGCCGCGCGCACACCCGGGCGGCGGAGGCGGCGAGCCCGTTGTGGAAGCGGGCCGCGACGAGCGCCGGAGCCGCCCCGGCGCGGGTGTCCTCGACGACCGCCCGGACGAGGTCAGCGGCCTGGATCGTCACGAGTGACCCCTCGGTGACGGTGCTGGCCGAGTAGGCGCCCTGCTCCGCGGGGTCGGCGCACTGTTCCAGGGCGACCGCGGCCTGTCCCTCGTACGTGACCGTGTCGCGGAGGCCGAGGATCGCCGCCACCGCGTCGAACAGGCGCCCGGCGCTGGAGGTGAGGGGTGAGTTCGTCCCGGCCCCGGCGACCGCGACCACCTCGTCCCAGCGCGAACCGTGGCGGGCCCTGACCGGCAGGTCCCCGGGGAGCGTGTCACCGTACGCCGCGCGCAGGTGCGAGGCCGCCATCCGCCAGGGCTGCCTGATCGCCGCGGCGCCGCCGGGCATCGGCACAGGTGCCAGGCGCCCGGCGCGGGTGAAGCCCACCAGGTCGGCCACCAGGAACTCGCCGCCCCAGATGGTGCCGTCGGTGCCGTAGCCGAGGCCGTCGAAGGCCACCCCGATGACCGGGCCGGTCTCCTGGTTGTCGGCCAGGCAGGAGGCGATGTGCGCGTGGTGGTGCTGGACCCCGGTCAGCTCCACCGAGCCCGGCACCTCCAGGTCGAGGGCGTACTTGGTGGACAGGTATTCGGGGTGCAGGTCGTGGGCGACCAGTGCCGGGGTGATGCCGAGCAGGTGCCGGAGGTGCTCGATCCCCTCGGTGAAGGAGCGCAGCGTCTCGTAGTTCTCCAGGTCGCCGATGTGGGGGGAGACGAAGGCGTGCCCCTGCCTCGCGAGGCAGAACGTGCTCTTCAGCTCGGCGCCGCAGGCGAGCACGGCCCGCCGGGCAGGCGGTGAGAGCCTCAGGGGCTCCGGGGCGTACCCACGGGATCTGCGCAGCGGCACCGTCCTCCCTCGCACGGTGAGGAGTACGGAGTCGTCGGCGCGGACGTGGATCGGCCGGTCGTGGGTCAGGAAGGCGTCCGCGACCCCGGCGAGCCGGGAGAGCGCGTCGCCGTCGCGGTGGGCGATGGGCTCGTCGGAGAGGTTCCCGCTGGTGAGCACGTACGGGCGGGCGAGTTCGGCGGCGAGCAGGTGGTGGATCGGCGTGTACGGCAGCATGAGGCCGAGGCGACGGTCGCCCGGCGCGACGGCCCCGGCCACCGCGGCTCCGGGGCGGCGGGGCAGCAGCACGATCGGGCGCTGGGGGCCGGTGAGCAACCGCTCACCCTCGGCGTCCAGTTCGCACAGCGCCCGCGCGGCACTCAGGTCGGGGACCATGACCGCGAAGGGCCTGTCCTCACGGTGCTTGCGGGAGCGGAGGGTCCGGGTGGCCTCCTCGTCGGTGGCGTCGACCGCCAGGTGATACCCGCCGAGCCCCTTGACGGCCAGGACGCCGCCCGCTCGCAGCACCTCCACCGCGGCCGCGATCGGATCGGCCCCGCCGTCCGGACCCGCACCGGGACGGCCGGGGTGCGAGCCGTCGCCATCCGGGGTACGGGGGTCCGGGCCGCGGAGATGCGAGCCGTTCCGGGTACGGAGGTCCGGGCCGTGAGCATACGAGCCGTTCCGAGCACAGAGGCCGGGGGCGGAGGCGTGGCCGTGGCCGGGACGACCGGCGTCCGGGCCGTGAGCGGGCGAGCCCTCGCCGCGAAGGCCGCCGTCCAGGAGGCGAAGGACCGGGCCGCAGGCCGGGCAGCAGATCGGCTGGGCGTGGAACCTGCGGCCTGACGGGTCGAGATACTCCCGCTCACACTCCCCGCACATGGCGAACCCGGCCATCGTGGTGGCGAGCCGGTCGTAGGGGAGGTCCCGGATGACGGTGAACCGCGGCCCGCAGTTGGTGCAGTTGACGAAGGGGTGGCGGTGACGCCGGTCGGCGGGGTCGAACAGTTCGGCCAAGCAGTCGTCACATGTCGCGACATCGGGTGGGACGAAGGTGAAGCGCCGGGTTCCTCCCCGGCTGGCCGCGATACGGAATCCCCGGTCCCCGCACGCCGGTATCGCGGTGGCCGTCACGCGGTGGATCGCCGCCAGCGGCGGGGCCTGGTCCCTCAGGTCCTCCTGGAAGCGCGCGACGTCGCCGGGCTCCCCCTCGGCCTCGATGAACACGCCCCGGTCGTCGTTGCCCACCCACCCGGACAGCCCCAGGGCCCGCGCCAGGGAATGGACGTGGGGGCGGAATCCCACCCCCTGCACGATTCCCTCGACCCTGATCCTGACCCGGATCCGTGCCCGCGCGCGCCCCGTGCCCATCCCGCCATCCTTCCCACGACCGGCGGGAAGACCTCGGGGGCTCGCATGATCTGGACGGGAAGGTTACGTCGATGATCAGAGCTTTGCCGTTGGTTGTCGAGCCGAGGGTGTCGGGCCTGAAACGGCCAATCGTAATGTGGCGACTACCGTGAAAAATACGGAGCGTCGACATGCCTGGCACACCGAGTACGCGAACAACGCCTCTTTCGCCACCGGCCGTCATACCGGTCACCGAGGCGGCGGTCATCGCGGCCTTCGCGCGGCGGGACCACGCCGGGCACGCCCTCACGGGTGACGTGGAACGCATCGCGTGTGCCGCCCGGGCCATGGCCACCAGGTTCCGCCTCGGTGGCAAGCTGATCGTGTTCGGCGGCGCGGGCACGGACGCCGCGCACATCGCGGTCGAGTTCATGCACCCGGTCATCGTGGGCAAGAGGGCACTCCCGGCGGTGGCGCTGAGCAGCGGCGCCCCGGCAGGCCCGGCGGACGACGAGACGGGCCGAAGGAGCGGGGACGGCGACGGGAACGACGGGGACTTCCGGGAAGGCGGGAGCTCCCAGGAGGGCGAGCGCTCTCGGAAAGGCGGGGGCGGTGGGGGTGGCGCCGAGGTCTTCGCCCACCAGGTACGCCACTGGGCGGACGCCGCCGACACGGCCCTGGGGATCTCCCGTGACGGCCGATGCCCGAGCGTCCTGCGCGGGCTGGAGACCGCCGGAGAACTGGGCCTGCTGACCATCGCCCTCACCGGTGGCGAAGGCCATGGGAACGGAGACGGGACCGGGCACGGGGCCGGGCACAGGAAAGGGAACGGGGAAGGGAACGGCATCACGGCCGGTCCGGCGGGTGACGACCTCCCGGCCGACCACACCTCTACCGGCCGTACTTTGCCCGGCCGCGCCCCGACCGGCCGCGTCCCGACCGGCCGCGCCCTGACCAGTCGCACCTCGACCGGCACCCTCCCGGCCGACCACACCTCGGCCGGCCACGTCCTGGTCGATCACGTCCTGGTCGCCGCGTCCGACGATCCCGCCGTGGTCAAGGAGGTTCACGTCACCGCCTACCACCTGCTGTGGGAGCTGGTCCACGTCTTCCTCGACCGACTCGGCACACCCGGGCGAGGGGTGGACCGGTGAACGGCCCCGAGGACTGCACCGACGGTGTCTGCGTCACCTGCTCCGACCAGGCGCTGCCGATGAACGTGGTCAGGCTGCTGGGGGGAGAGCTGGCGATCGTCGACGCGGGCGGGGTCCTCGAAGAGGTGAGCGTGGCGCTGGTCGACCCGGTGGTGGGCGACACCGTCCTCGTCCACGCCAGGGAGGCCATCGCCGTGATCGCGCACCGGAGCGACAGCGGAAGCGACAACGACGACAGCGACAACCACAACCACAACCACAACGACAGCGACAGCGACAGCGGGAAGGACGGCGATGAGCAGGCTTGACAGAACACCCGCCGAGGCCGTGCGCGGCCTGTACCCCTTCCTGTACGACAACGACAACGACAACGACCAGCACACCCACGACCACGACGAGCACACCGACCGGACCACCGGCCGGACCGACCCCGGAGCAGCGGAGGTGGAAGCCGAAGCCATCCGGTCGGCCGCGGAGAAGACCGGCGAGATCGTACGGCTGCGCGGGCGGATGGGTGCGGAGTCGGCGGCGGAGCTGGCGGCGTGCGCCGAGGAGATGGCCGCGCGGTTCGCCGCGGGCGGAAGGCTGTTCAGCTTCGGCAACGGCGGGAGCAGCACCGACGCCCAGGAGGTCGCCACCGCCTTCCTGCGGCCCTGCGACGGCCCGGCCCTGCCCGCCCTCTGCCTGACCGGCGACGTCGCCGTGGTCACCGCGCTCTCCAACGACGTCGGCTTCGAGGTGGTCTTCGCCAGGCAGCTCGCGGCGCTGGGCCGTCCGGGGGACATCGCCGTCGGCCTGTCCACGAGCGGCGGGTCGGCCAACGTCGTCCGGGCGTTCGAGGAGGCGGCCCGGCGGGGCATGCTCACCGTCGGGCTGGCCGGAGGCGGGGGCGGCAGGCTGGCCGAACTGGCCGAGCGAGGCGTCCTGCACCACCTGTTCGTCGTCCCCTCCTCCTCGGTTCACCGGATCCAGGAGGCGCAGACCACCCTCTACCACGTCCTCCGGGAACTCACCTGGCACGCGCTCGGGCCGGCCCCGACACCGCGGGCGCACAGCCCCGGGTGAGGAAGAGCATTCGCGCAGGTCCTCCCCCTTCACGTTCCGCAGACACCCACGAGGAGGGGAGGCGTCATGGCAGCGCCGACGGACGCAGCGAGCAGCAGATCTCAGAGGCCGGAAGAACGCCGGGAGGAACCCGTCGTCCACATACTGTGGATCAACGCCGGGCTGAGCTGCGACGGCGACTCCGTCGCGCTCACCGCGGCGACCCAGCCGAGCGTCGAGGACATCGTGCTCGGCGCGCTTCCCGGGCTTCCCAAGGTGGCCGTGCACTGGCCGCTGATCGACTTCGAGTCCGGGCCGATGCAGGGCTCGGACGTCTTCATCGAGTGGTTCTTCAAGGCCAAGCGCGGCGAGCTGGACCCGTTCGTGCTGGTCGTCGAGGGCTCGATCCCGAACGAGAGGATCAAGCAGGAGGGCTACTGGTCCGGGTTCGGCAACAACCCCGAGACCGGCCAGCCCATGACGACCAGCGAGTGGCTGGACCTGCTCGCGCCCAAGGCGACCGCGATCGTGTGCGCGGGCACCTGCTCGGCGTACGGCGGCATCCACGCCATGGCGGGGAACCCGACCGGGGCCATGGGCGTCGCCGACTATCTGGGCTGGGACTGGAGGTCCAAGGCGGGGCTGCCGATCGTCAACGTGCCGGGCTGCCCGGTGCAGCCGGACAACCTCTCCGAGACGCTTCTCTACCTGCTCTACCAGGTCGCCGGGCAGGCGCCGATGATCCCGCTGGACGAGGAGCTGCGCCCGACGTGGCTGTTCACCCAGACCGTGCACGAGGGGTGCGACCGGGCGGGCTACTACGAGCAGGGCCAGTTCGCCACCGAGTACGGCTCCCCGAAGTGCCTGGTCAAGATCGGCTGCTGGGGGCCGGTCGTCCGGTGCAACGTCCCCAAGCGCGGCTGGATGAACGGCATCGGCGGCTGCCCGAACGTCGGGGGCATCTGCATCGCCTGCACGATGCCGGGCTTCCCCGACAAGTTCATGCCCTTCATGGACGAGCCGCCGGGCGCCCACCTCTCCTCGGCGATGAGCGGCGCGTACGGGACCGTCATCCGGGCGCTGCGCGGCATCACCCTGCGGACCGTCGACAAGGAACCGAAGTGGCGCCACAAGGGGCGCGAGCTGCTGACCGGCTACAAGGCGCCCTGGAGCTGACATGACGACATCGGAGCGAAACCCCGACCTCGTGGAGATGGCCTGGGACCCCATCACCAGGATCGTCGGGAGCCTCGGCCTCTACTGCAAGATCGATTTCAGGAACCGGCGGGTCGCCGAGTGCTACAGCACCTCGTCGATCTTCCGTGGCTACAGCGTCTTCATGAAGGGCAAGGACCCGCGCGACGCCCACTTCATCACCAGCCGCATCTGCGGGATCTGCGGCGACAACCACGCGACCTGCTCGGTCTACGCGCAGAACATGGCGTACGGGGTGCGGCCCCCGGCCCTGGGCGAGTGGATCCTCAACCTCGGCGAGGCCGCCGAGTACATGTTCGACCACAACCTCTACCAGGAGAACCTGGTGGGGGTCGACTACTGCGAGAAGATGGTCCGCGAGACCAACCCCGGGGTGCTGGCGATGGCCGAGCGCACCGAGGCGCCGCACGCGGGCGACCACGGCTACCGGACCATCGCCGACATCATGCGCTCACTGAACCCGCTGGAGGGCGAGTTCTACCGCGAGGCGCTGGCGGTGAGCCGTCTCACCCGCGAGATGTTCTGCCTCATGGAGGGCAGGCACGTCCACCCCTCGACGCTCTACCCGGGCGGGGTGGGCACGGTCGCGACGGTGCAGCTGTTCACCGACTACCTGACCCGGCTGATGCGCTACGTGGAGTTCATGAAGCGGGTCGTGCCCATGCACGACGACCTGTTCGACTTCTTCTACCAGGCGCTGCCCGGCTACGAGGAGGTCGGCCGCAGGCGGGTGCTGCTCGGCTGCTGGGGAAGCTTCCAGGACCCCGAGCACTGCGACTTCACCTACCGGAACATGAGCCACTGGGGCCGCGAGATGTACGTCACGCCCGGGGTGATCGTCGACGGAAAGCTGGTCACCAACGACCTGGTCGACATCAACCTCGGCATCCGGATCCTGCTGGGCAGCTCCTACTACGACGACTGGCAGGACCAGGAGCCGTTCGTCACCCGCGACCCGCTGGGAAACCCGGTCGACATCCGGCACCCGTGGAACCAGCACACCATCCCGCACCCGCAGAAACGCGACTTCGGCGACAAGTACAGCTGGGTCATGTCGCCCCGCTGGTTCGACGGGGAGGACGCACTGGCTCTCGACACCGGCGGCGGGCCCATCGCCAGGCTCTGGTCGACGGCGCTGTCCGGCAGGGTCGACATCGGCTACGTCGAGTCCACCGGCCACAGCGTGCGGATCAACCTGCCGAAGACGGCGCTGAGGCCGGAGAAGACGTTCGAGTGGAAGATTCCCGAGTTCAAGGGGCAGCCACTGTCCAACGCCCTGGAGCGCAACCGGGCCCGCACCTACTTCCAGGCCTACGCGGCGGCGTGCGCGCTCTACTTCGTCGAGCGGGGCCTGGCCGAGGTGCGGGCGGGGCGCACCCAGACCTGGGAGCCGTTCACGGTTCCCGACGAGGCGATCAGCTGCGGCTTCACCGAGGCCGTGCGGGGCGTGCTCTCCCACCACATGGTGATCAGGAACGGGAAGATCGCCAACTACCACCCGTACCCGCCGACGCCCTGGAACGCCAGCGTCCGCGACGTGCACGGCACGCCGGGGCCGTACGAGGACGCGGTGCAGAACACGCCGATCTTCGAGGAGAACCCGCCCGCGGACTTCAAGGGCATCGACATCATGCGCACAGTGCGGAGCTTCGATCCGTGCCTGCCGTGCGGGGTGCACATGTACCTCGGCGGCGGCGAGGAGCTTCGCAGGGTGCACACCCCCCACGCCTTCGGCGCCACGTGAGCCGACCGTTTCCCGGCACCGGAAAGGGGACCCGGGCAGATGCCGCAAGCCCATGACGTCCGGGCGACGGGCGATCGCGTCGAGGCGCTGATCGCCGACCTCGGCGCACTGAGCGACGCCGTGACCCGCGCCAAGGCCGAGGACCTCGTACGGGCCCTCGTCGAGCTGTACGGCGCCGGTCTGGAGCGTGTCGTCGAGATCGTCACCGAGTCCGAGGCCGCCGAGGTGCTGGGCCGCATGGTCGGCGACCCGCTCGTGTCCGGGCTGCTGGTCCTGCACGACCTGCACCCGCTGACCACGGCCGAACGCGTCCGCGACGCGCTGGACACCGTACGGCCCCACCTGGGCTCGCACGAGGGCGGCGTGGAACTGCTCGGTGTGGGCGAGGACGGCGTCGTGCGGCTCCGCCTTGAGGGGAACTGCCACGGCTGCCCGTCCTCGCTGCTCACCGTGACCGACGCCATCGAACGGGCCGTCGTCCAGGCGGCGCCCGAGGTGGCGGGGGTGGAGGTCGAGGGGGTGAGCGGCGGGCGGCCGGAGGTGCTGCAGATCCAGCGCCGCCCGCCCGGCCCGTGCCCGGTGCCCGAACGGGCACCGGTTTCGGAATCGGCCACGGGATCAGAGTCGGCAACGGCAACGGGATCAAAGCCTGCGTACGAACAGGAGCCGGCATCGTGACGGCCACCGGGTTGCGCAGGTTCCGCGAGCCGCTCCCGCCGGGCCGGCCCGGCGAGTCGCCGGTGACGCTCTGCGAGCTGTGCGCGGCACCCGCGGGCGAGGACCACGGCCACGTCGTGAACGTCGAGAGGCGGGCGCTGCTGTGCGCCTGCCGGGCCTGCCACCTGCTGTTCACCCGCGACACTCCCGGCCGGGCCCGCTACCGGGCCGTCCCGCGACGCTACCTTCACGCCCCTCGGTTCCGGTTGGACGCGGCCGACTGGGAAGAGATGCGCATCCCGGTCCGCACGGCCTTCTTCCTCCGCGACTCCTCGACGGATCGGACCGTGGCGTTCTACCCGAGCCCGGCCGGGGCCACCGAGTCGCTGCTGCCGCTGGAGACGTGGGAGCGCGTCCTGACGGCCAACCCGGCGATGGCCGACGTCCGGCCGGACGTGGAGGCGCTCCTGGTGGACCGCCGCCCCGACGGCGGCTTCGCCTGCCACCTGGTGCCGATCGACGCCTGCTACGAGCTGGTCGGCCTGGTACGGCTGCACTGGAAGGGCTTCGACGGCGGCCGGGAGGCGCGGGAGGCCATCGAGGGGTTCTTCGCCGGGCTGCGCGAGCGCAGTCGCACCGTATCGCCCGCCTCCGGTGGTGATGAGAGTGGATGAGCTCGCGTTCGACTGCGTGGACGTGCGGGCGGAGGCGTACGCGGCCTTCCCGACGCTGGCCTTCCGGCTGCGCGTCACCGACCCCTCCCCCGAGGGCGTGCACACCGTCGCGCTGCGCTGCCAGATCCGGGTGGAGCCCCATCTGCGGCGCTACGGCGACACCGAGGCGGAGCTGCTCGGCGACCTGTTCGGGGACCCGGCCAGATGGGGCGACACGCTGAGACCGCTGCGGTTCGCCGATGTCTCCGTCATGGTCCCGGCGTTCACCGGGAGCACCGAGATCGACGTACCGGTGCCGTGCGGTTACGACCTGGAGGTATCGGCGGGCCGGTACTTCGCCGCCCTGGACGACGGCGAGATCCCGATGGTCATGCTCTTCAGCGGCACGGTGTTCGCCAGGGCGCGGGGCGGCTTCTCGGTGAGCCAGGTGCCGTGGCACCGCGAGGCCCGCTGCCGACTGCCGGTGGCGGTGTGGCGGGAGCTGATGGACCGCTACTTCCCGAACTCGGGCTGGCTGCGGCTGCGCCGCGACACGCTGCGGGAACTCAGCAGGTTCAAGTCCGGGCGCGCCCTGGCGACCTGGGACGAGACCTTGGAACTACTGCTCAAGGAGACCCGGCGATGAGCGTTCCGATGGACATCGCGCGGCGGGTGGCGGACGCGGTGCTGTACGAGGGCTACCTTCTCTATCCCTACCGTGCCTCGTCGGCCAAGAACCAGGTGCGCTGGCAGTTCGGGGTGCTCGTACCGCCGGGGTTCACCGCTACCGCCGAGCACTCGGCCAGCGTGACCGAATGCCTCCTCGAAGGGGCGACGTACGCCGTGGCACACCTGAACCTGCGTTTCCTGCACGTCAGGACGCGCGGCGTCGAGCGCGCCGAGGACGACGGCTACTGGCCGGTCCAGCAGCTGCGCAACGGCCACCGGACCTATCTCACCTTCGACGAGGCGACCGAGCGGGAGGCGGAGGTGACGCTCCCCATCGCCGGTCTGCTCGGCGCCCCCGAGCGGGTGATCGAGGTGCGCGTTCCCGGAGACCGCGTGGTCGAGCCGATCGTGGCGCCGTCCGGGGAGGTGATAGGGCGTCTCGTCTCCGAGCACCTGCCGCTGCACGCCGCGCTCAGGGTCTCCGCCGAACTGGTGCCCGGACCGTACGGCCTGGTCAAGTTGCGCGCCCGGGTGGAGAACACCGACGACTGGCAACCGCTGGGCGCGCCGCGCGAGCAGGCGCTGCGGCACTCGCTGATCTCGGCGCACCTGATCATCGCGGTGACCGCCGGGGCCTTCGTCTCCCTGCTCGACCCGCCGGAATGGGCGCGTCCCGCCGTGCAGACCTGCCGCAACGAGCACACCTGGCCGGTACTCGTGGGCGAGCCCGGCCACCGGGACGTCGTGCTCTCCTCGCCGATCATCCTCTACGACCACCCCGACCTCGCGCCGGAGAGCCCCGGCCCGCTGTTCGACTCCACGGAGATCGACGAGATGCTCCACCTGCGCACGCTCACCCTCACCGACGAGGAGACCCTGGAGGCCAGGGAGACCGACCCCCGGGTGGCCGAGCTCATCGACATGGTCGGCAGCATGCCTCCCGAGCTGCTGGAACGGCTCCACGGCGCGATCCGCTCGGTGGAGGAGGCCAACGGCCACGCCGACCGGCGGCCCCCCGCGTCCCCGGAGGCCGCAGAGCCCCCGGGCCGGGAGGAGACGCCCGTGCCCTGGTGGGATCCGGGCGGTGACGCCGCGGTCTCCCCGGAGACCGACAGCGTGACGGTCGCCGGGGTGGCCGTCTCCAAGGGCAGCAGGGTCAGGCTGGTGCCCGGCCGGCGCCGCGCCGACGCCCACGACATGTTCCTGGCCGGAAGGACCGCCCGCGTCGAGGCCGTCCTCCTCGACCTCGACGGCGCCCGCCACCTGGCCGTCACCCTCGACGACGACCCGGGGGCCGACCTGCGCCGGTCGCACGGCCGCTTCCTCTACTTCGCCCCCGACGAGGTCGAGCCGCTCACGGACGACCCACCGGCGGACGGTCCCGCCGCCGGAGAGGCGACCGGGCACGGACCGGCTCCGGAACCGGCGAGAGAACCGGCCACGGAATCGGCGGGGGAATCGGTGACGGAATCGGTGACGGAATCGGCCACGGAGAGGTCGGCCTCCGAGGGATCGGCCGGAGGGCCGCGGTGCGACCGCCCGTTCGGCGACGGGGAGGTGGGCGCGTGAGGGTCCTGGTGGCCGGGGTGGGAAACGTCTTCCTCGGCGACGACGGCTTCGGGGTCGCGGTGGTCAGGCACCTGGCCGACACCGACCTGCCCGGCGGGGTCGAGGTGCGGGACTTCGGCATCCGGGGCATCCACCTGGCCTACGAGCTGACCGGCGGAGGGTACGACACCGCGATCCTGGTCGACGCGGTCTCCCGCGACGGCCCGCCCGGCACCCTGTACGTCCTCGAACCGTCGGCGGGCGCCGCACCGGGATCCTTCGTCGACGCGCACGCGATGACGCCCGAGAGCGTGCTCTCGCTGGCGGGCACGCTCGGCGAGACCGGTCGCGTCCTGCTCGTCGGCTGCCAGCCCGCCGACACCTCGCCGGGCATGGAGCTCAGCGGGCCGGTCGCGGACGCCGTCGGCGTCGCGGCGGACCTGGTCACCGAGCTCGCGGGACAACAGCTCGCGGGACAACAGATCGCGACGGCCGTCGCCGCCGCGGCTCACGAGGAGGAACGGACATGCTGAAACGCCTGCTGGCCGGGGCGGTGCTGGCGGGGATGGCCGTACTGGTCTACCAGTCGCTCCCCGACATCAAGCGCTACCTGAGGATGCGGAACATTTGACGTCCTCCTCGGCGTGAACGCCGAAGATTCCTGCCATGTCGCTCACGCGACATCTTGGTGGGTTCCTGTTTCACAGCCAGGAGCCTGGACGAGTCCAGGTCTTACCTCAGCTCCGCAGGCGTTTAACGTCTCCGCTCGTCCAGCGGCGACTCGATCACACTACCGGAGCGTGTCCTGACCTGACGGCAAAACCAGGAGGGTCAGGGCACGCTCGCGTCAGAATGAGAGGAAACGATCATGCACGAGTTCGGGATCGCCGAGGCGATCCTCATCGCGGTGGAGAAACGCGCGGACGGCAGGCGGGTGCGACGGGCGCGAGTCCACGCGGGCGCCCTGCTCCGCGTCACGGAGCCGGGGATCAACCAGGCGTTCTCCTCGATCTCCGGAGGGTCCGTGGCCGAGGACGCCCACGTGGAACTGGTCATCGTCCCCGTGCGGATGACCTGCCGCTCCTGCGGGAGCACGTCCACCTCCGTCGAACCCTTCGCCGTCTGCGCGGGGTGCGGCGACACCGATATCGACACCGAGGGCGGCGACGATCTCCTCCTCGAATCCATCCAGATGGCGGAGGCCTCTCATGTGCCTGGGAATTCCCGGCGAGATCGTGGAAATCCTGTCGGACCGTCCTGATCTGGCCATGGTCGACGTCTGCGGCGTGAAGCGCGCGATCAACATCGGCCTGCTCGACGAGCAGCGTGTCGTGCCCGGCGACTGGATCCTCATCCACGTCGGGTTCGCGATGTCGAAGATCGACGAGGTGGAGGCCAGGGCCGCGCTCGACTTCCTCGAAAGCATCGGCCAGGCGTACGAGGACGAGATCGCGGCCCTTCGAGAATCCATGATCGAAGAGGGGTGAGGGCTGATGCGTTTCGTCGACGAGTACCGCGACGCCGAGAAGGCCCGGACGCTCGCCGCGCGGATCGCCGCGCTGTGCGAGCCCGGCCGCGACTACAAGTTCATGGAGGTGTGCGGCGGGCACACCCACACGATCTACAAGCACGGCCTGGAGGACTACCTGCCCGAGGCCGTCACCCTGGTGCACGGTCCCGGCTGCCCGGTCTGCGTCATCCCCATGGGACGGGTGGACGACGCCATCCACATCGCCGAGCAGCCGGACGTGATCATGACGTCGTTCGGCGACATGATGCGGGTGCCCGGCGGGAACGGCTCGTTCCTCGACGCCAAGGCGCGGGGAGCCGACATCCGGATGGTCTACTCCCCGCTGGACGCCCTGAAGATCGCCCGGAAGAACCCCGGCAGGCGGGTGGTCTTCATGGCCATCGGGTTCGAGACCACCGCGCCCTCGACGGCGATGACGGTCCTGCGCGCCGAGGCCGAGGGGATCGGGAACTTCTCGGTCTTCTGCAACCACGTGACGATCATCCCCGCCATCAAGGCGATCCTGGACTCCCCCGACCTGCGCCTGGACGGGTTCATCGGGCCGGGCCACGTCTCCACCGTGATCGGCTGCCGGCCGTACGGGTTCGTCGCGCGCACCTACGGCAAGCCCATGGTGGTGGCCGGTTTCGAGCCGCTGGACGTGCTGCACACGGTCTACCGCATCCTCGTGCAGCTGTCCGAGGGCCGTTCCGAGGTGGAGAACCAGTACGCCCGGGTGGTCCCGTGGGACGGCAACCCCAAGGCCCTGCGCGTCATCGGCCAGGTGATGGAGCTGCGGCCGTACTTCGAGTGGCGCGGTCTGGGCTTCATCTCGCAGTCGGCGCTCAGGTTCACGGAGCGGTACGCCGCCTTCGACGCCGAACGGATCTTCCAGATTCCGGGCGGACGGGTGGCCGACCCGAAGGCGTGCCAGTGCGGTGAGGTGCTCAAGGGGGTGCTCAAGCCCTGGGAGTGCAAGGTGTTCGGCACCGCGTGCACCCCGGAGACGCCGATCGGCACATGCATGGTGTCGTCCGAGGGCGCCTGCGCGGCCTACTACGACTTCGGGCGCTTCTCGCGCGAGCGCGTCAAGGAGGCGACCCGGAGATGAACGGCGGGAGAGACGGCACCGGACGAGCCGGGGAGCAGGGCCTGGAGCACGACGTGCGGGAGATGGATCCCCCGGGATCACACGGCACGAAACGGCAGGCGCCGGACCTGCGGGAAGGAGAACACGTCCACGGACAGCTACCGGACCTGCAGGACCTGGGAGACCTGGCGGGCTTGGGAGACCTGGCGGGCTTGGGAGACCTGGCGGGCCTGAAGGATTCGGGGGAGAGGGAACGCGACCGGGAGCGGCAGGTGCTGGACCGCATCGAGCGGGTGCGGCGGCGCGGGGCGCGCGTGCGGGAGGACCGCATCACCCTGGCGCACGGCGCGGGCGGCAAGGCCACGCACACCCTGATCGAGGCGGTGTTCCTGGAGGCGTTCCGCAACCCGATGTTGGAGCCCCTGGAGGACGGCGCGGTCGCCGACGGGCTCGCCTTCACCACCGACGCGTTCGTGGTCACGCCGCTGTTCTTCCCCGGCGGCGACATCGGCGACCTCGCGGTCAACGGCACCGTCAACGACCTGGCCATGTGCGGGGCCCGCCCCCGTTACCTCTCCGCCGGGTTCATCCTCGAAGAGGGCTTCCCCGTCGCCGACCTGCGGCGGGTCGCCGCCTCGATGGCCGAGGCGGCGAGGGCGGCGGGCGTGTGGATCGTCACCGGCGACACCAAGGTCGTGGAGAGGGGCAAGGCGGACGGCTGCTACGTCACCACCTCCGGCATCGGGACGCTCGACCGGCCCGTCCGGCTGAGCGCCGCCTCCGCGCGGCCGGGAGACGCGGTCATCGTGTCGGGGCCGATCGGCGAGCACGGGATCACCGTCATGCTCGCCCGGGGGGAACTCGACATCGAGGCCGACCTCCGCTCCGACACCGCCCCGCTCAACACCCTCGTCGACGTACTGCTGGACGCCTGCGGCGGCGCGGACGGCGACGGCAGCGGTGACGGCGGCGCGGTGCGCTGCCTGCGCGACGCGACCCGGGGCGGGGTGGCGACGGTCGTCAACGAGATAGCCGAGGCCTCTCGGGTCGCCGTCGTCCTCGACGAGGACGCGGTGCCGGTCCGTCCCGCCGTACGGGGGGCGTGCGAGCTGCTGGGGATCGACCCGCTCTACGTCGCCTGCGAGGGGCGGATGGTCGCGGTGGTGGCCGGGGATTCCGCCGACGCGGCGCTGGCCGCCCTCCGCTCCCATCCGCTCGGCTCCGAGGCGGCGGTCATCGGGCGGATCAACGACGACCCGCCGGGGCTGGTCCTGCTCAGGACCTCCTTCGGCGGCACCCGCATCGTCGACCTGCTGGTCGGCGACCCGCTACCGAGAATCTGCTGAACAACGAGCGAATCCAGAGGTGCTGGACATGGGCGACAAACGCGAACCCGGCCGCAAGGGCCGGAACGGCAAGGGCGAGACGGCGAAGCACGGCCACTCCCGTGACCTGGGCCACGCGAGCGAGGAGGTCGTACGGTCGGGCAACCTGGCCTTCGGCCCCCCGCCGGAAGGCAAGGGTCCGCCCCGCGTGGTGTCCGCCGCGGAGCGCGGGGGCGTCCCCGCCACCGACACCAAGGCCCGGTCCCCGCTCGGCGTCGGTACCAGTGAGAACCGCGGCGCCGAGAAGACCGCCTCCCGGAAGAAGGAGCAGGGCCGCGAGAAGGTCGGCACCGACGAGAGGGGACGCCCCTACGGCGTCTCCCACCCCGAGGACGTCACCGGCGTCAGCCCACGGAAACCCAGCCGGCATCCAGGGTGACCGCCCACCGCGCCGACGGGGAAAGGCGACCGTCTTGCAGCCGTCGAAGAGAACACACCGCTCGGCCGGCGGGCCGGCGGGATAGACGACCGTCCCGTGGCCACCGAGCGGCACGTGTCGCCCGGGCGACGCGCCGGCGGGGAAAGACAAGTCCCGTGGCCACCGAGCGGCACGCGCCGCTCGGCCGGCGCGCTAGCGGGGAAAGACGATCGTCTTGTGGCCGTCGAGCAGGACGCGCTGCTGGGTGTGCCAGCGGACGGCACGCGCCAGGGCCTGGCACTCGACGTCGCGGCCGATGGCGGCGAGGTCCTCCGCGGAGTGGGTGTGGTTGACCCGGGCGACCTCCTGCTCGATGATCGGGCCCTCGTCGAGGTCGGCGGTCACGTAGTGCGCGGTCGCGCCGATCAGCTTCACCCCGCGGGAGTGCGCCTGGTGGTAGGGCTTGGCGCCCTTGAACGACGGCAGGAACGAGTGGTGGATGTTGATCACGTTGCCCGCGAGCTTCACGCAGAGGTCTTCCGACAGCACCTGCATGTATCGGGCGAGCACCACCAGATCGGCCCGGTAGTGGTCGACCAGGGTCAGGATCTCCTGCTCCTGCCTGGGCTTGGTCTCGGGGGTGACCGGCAGGTGGTGGTAGTCGATGCCGTACGACTGGGTCAGCGGCCGCAGGTCCGGGTGGTTGGAGACGACCGCGACGATCTCGATGTCGAGCAGGCCCGAGCGCGTCCGGTAGAGGAGATCGTTCAGGCAGTGGCCGAACTTGCTGACCATCACCAGCACGCGCGGTTTGACGGAGACGTCCCGCAGCTTGAAATCCATGCCGAACTCGGGGGCGAGCGCGGCGAAGGCCTCGCGCAGCTCCCCGTCGGGCAGCGCGGAGGCGAACTGCACCCGCATGAAGAACCGCTCGGACACGACGTCACCGAACTGCTGGCTCTCGATGATGTTGCATCCCCGCCCGGCCAGGAGGCCGGAGACCGCGGCCACCACACCGGGACGGTCCGGGCAGGACAGCGTCAACACAAACTCGGCCCTGGAACTCATGCCTTCACCCTTGAGCTTGAGACGTCGGATCGTACGATGCTTCCACCTGACGTGGGCAGAGTACAGCGAATCCCCCCGCCGCACCCGGCGGTCCGGCACGTGGCGGGCCGGGGGACGCCGAGGTCGCCGGAAGCCCGGAACCGGCGGGTGGTAGCGTCCCTGGCCTATGGACGACCCTCAGCCGAGCGACCGGCCCGCGGCCCGGGTGATCTGTGTGGACGGGGCCGGCCGGGTGCTTCTCATGCACTGGCGCGACCCCTCAGGCGGCCGGCCCCTGTGGGAGCCGCCGGGTGGCGGGATCGACCCGGGCGAGACCCCTCTCGACGCCGCGCGGCGCGAGCTCACGGAGGAGACGGGCCTGCCGGGCGAGGCGGTGCTGGACCGGTGGGTGCCCGTGCGCCGGGATTTCCACTGGATCGGCGTCCACTACGTCAAGACCGAACGGTTCTACCTGGCCAGGTTCGGGGACACCCCCGAGGTGGGCGCGGGGGCGTTCACCGCCGAGGAGAACATCACCTACCTGGGGTCCGGCTGGTTCTCACCGGCGGAGATGGCCGATCTCCCCGGCTTCCTGGAGCCCCCGGACCTGCCGGAGGTCGTCTCCCGGATCACCCGGCTGGGGTGAACCGGCCACCGGACCCTGCCGGGACCGGACGGACAGGGACGACCGAATGAGCGGGGACGTGAAAAGCCCTGGCGGGCCTCGATCTCGCGGATCGAGGGCCGTCTGCCGTCAGAGTCCGATTCTCCCGGCCGGAAAGAACCTCATCCCTTGTGGATGGCACTGGCGACGCCACCGAGCCTGGACACGCCGGTTTTGTGGACAATGATCTTTTTCATCGCACTCACCAGAGAATAGCGATAGGTACGAAGAACAATTATTCGCATATTTTCGGAACAAGCAACACTTATCGGTAAAGCAATCTAAATTTCAGATCATTTAGTTAAAGAGGACATAGCGGCTACCAGGTCTTTTTCTCCGTAAATCACCACACATCCCCCTCGCTCTTCCCGGCGAATCTCGCGCCATCCGAACTTGCGATAGAGCTCCATCGCCGCGAGCTGATTCATGGTGGTGTCACCACGAAGGCGTGCGTAACCGAGCTCCAGGGCCCGCGCCTCCAGCGCGAGGACCATCTGGGCGCCGAAACCGCGACGCTGGAACTCCGGATGGACCCGCATGCGGCACATCTCGGCGGTCTGGTCGTCGACGCGGCGGAGACCGCCCATCGTGACGACGCGCCCGTCGGGCATCTCCCCCACGAGGAACTCCCCCCGGTCGGCGAGGTAGATCTCGTGGATCTTCGGGAAGTCGTCCTCGTAGTAGACGCCGTCCCCCGGCGCGAGACCGACCTGGGCGAGGCATATCTGGTGGAGCGCCCAGACGGGTTCGAGGTCGGACCAGCGATAACGCCGAAGCCTCGGCTTCAAGTGCCACTCCTGTCGGCCACCGGATCCTCCGTCGACGTGCTGCGGCTGCGCAGCGATTCCATGTAGATCTTGAGCTTGGGATGGCCGGGAGCCCTCACCTCGACCTGCTTGCCCACCTCGTGAGCGCGCTGCATGAGGATGTCGGGCCGGCAGGCGTCGTCAAGGCCCGAGATCGTACGCTGGGCGATCTCCAGCGCCTCGTCCACGTCACCCTCAAGGATCTTGCACTGGGCCCGGTCGAACTTGATGAAGGTCGGATCGAGCCAGTCGGTCGGCCCGTACTTGGTGAGCGCCTGTTCCAGGATGAGGTCGGCCTCCATCGCCTGCCCGAGCTTGACCAGCGCGTCTCCCTGGTGGAAGTAGAGCTGGCGCTCGGTGTAGCCGAAGGTCGAGTCGTCCTGGTCCGCGGCGGTCATCTGGGAGAAGGCCGCCCTCGCCCTCGACAGCGCCCGCTTCGCCTGGTCGACCACGTCCTTCTTGCCCGAGCCCGACATCATCGCGAGCGCGCGGGCCTCGACCACCGGGGCCATCGCCTGGGCCGCGCAGGGCGTCTGCCCGGCCAGGTCACGGCTCTTCTTGGCGAGGTTGAGGGCCTCGCGCGGATCGCCGTAGTAGAGCGGGACCAGAGCCTCCCTGGCTATGACCCACGCCCTCAGCGCCCGGTCGCCGGTCTCGTCCGCCGCGGTCCTGCCGGTCCTGAAGAAGGACCGGGCGAGCCGGTGGTCACCGAGATTGACCATGATCATGCCGCTCAGACCGGCGAGCTGCGCCGCCATGCGGCACAGTCGTTCCTGCAGGTCGACCGGCTGGCGCCGCTCCATGGCCTTGCGTACCGCGGCGAATTCGAGCATCACGTCGCACAGCAGCCTGAGCGGGGCGGTGTTCATGTACTGGCGGCCGAAGCCGATGGTGGATTCCTCCCACTGGTCGAGCATCGCGGGCGAGACGGTGGCCGAGACCAGCGTGTCGTCCATCCTCCTGCGCATGCTCTCCACCGATCCGAGCACCTGCCCGTCCAGCGCGATGCCGCTGCCGCTGCCGGCCAGGAGCTGTAAGAGCGTCCTCCGTAGCACGTTCTCGTCCTCCTCACCCCCGTCCGCGGAACACTCGACGCCGATCGACTGGATCAGCAGCTCACGCGGACCAGGGGAAATGTCGGGTCTTCCATCCTGAAGATCACCTCGGACGACACCGGGCATCTTGTGGCCGTGGCCGCAGATGCACGGGCCGTCGTACCCGAGGGAGGCGGGTTCGACCCGGTAGGCGGAGCACAGGTAGTGCAGGTATTCGGGGCCTGGCCGCTTCAGCCCGCTCTCGTACGCGGACAGGAGCGTCTCACCGATGCCGGGGGCCGACTTGCCGTCGCGTTCGAACAGCGCCCGTATCTGTTCGATGACATCCGCGAGAGCGACGCCGTGCGCGAGGCGGTGACCCTTAATCCGAGTGGTCCCGAATTGCGAACTACACTTTTCATAGATTTCCTCGGCTATCTGCGCCGAGGACTTCCCTGCGGCCAGGCCACGAGCCCGGACCTGCCGCGCCAACTCTGTTTCCCTGTGCTGCCTGCCGGACATACCGGCCCCTCTCTCGTGGCCGGCCGGGCTGGCTGGCACACTGGTCCCGACCGGTCCTCTCTCCCTTGACTCAGTGTGATCTTTCCGTCGCACTGCGCCTACCGAGAATGATGGACCACGTTTGACTCATCCGGAACACACTAATAAAGCCGCTGGCTAAGAATCGTCCCCCGAGGGACTGTTTCTTTCAACCTACTTGGCACATCGCCCACCCTGAACTGGGTTTTCCCCGAATTGACCCGTAGGGCCACCGTGAGTCATCTTTGGCGAGCAGCACCGTAAGCGTGATCGAACGAACACGATTCGGTGCCGGCGAGCCGAGACCACGAGGAGGGACGAGGTGGGTGAAGACGATTTCCGGCACCTTGAGCGACTGGTGACGGAGCTTGACTGCCGCGGGCTGCACGCCCGCGTGGTGCGGACCCACTCGGGCCGTGCGTTCGTGCGCGTGATCAATCCGAAGGCGACCAGCCTGGCGGAGAACGTCACCTGCCGGGCGCAGGCCGCCCCCAGCCATCGGGATTGGTATTACTGGTGGTCCTGGGGTGAACGAATGCACACGGTGGAGGATCCCGCCGGTGCCGCGACCAAGGTCGCACGCGTACTCGCCGCGGTAGGAGAGTGAGGTGAGCGGCACAACGGGCCTTCACCCGCCCGGTGTGCCGCGCCTGCCGCGGCTCGGCGGAGCCGGCGGGGTGACCGGTGCGGAGCGTCCTCGGACGCTGGGCACCCCGCCGGCTCCGAATCGTCCGGCCGACACGCGCGAACTCCCACCTGGGGAAACGTCGGGAAAGCGGTCGGAACGCAAAAGGCTCTCGCGTGCCGAGGCCCACGAACTGCTGTAAAGCACAGGCTGCCGTCCGGTATCTCGTCCGGGCGGTGACCGGAGGGATCCCTTTCGGGAACGGTACGGGACACGCTTCCGGGTGCGTGCCCCGTCCGGGTCGTCCCGTCACCGGGGCATCCGGGTCCGCCCCCGCGGCCCTGGACCAGGATGTCCCCGTCTTCCCCGGCGTGATGTGACGGAGGCCGGTTCGATCGGCAATATGGATGGGTCGCATGACTCATCCGGTCTGCCTGTCGATCCGATCCGAGAGGGATCCACTCCGTGTTCCTGCTTTCCCCCACGCCCACTCCCACCCCCAGCGTCACCCCGACCTCAGGTCCGGAAGTCGTCGTCGAGAACCTTCTCGACATGAGCGCGGGTTTGACACAGGGATGCGGGAACGGCGGTGGGGTAATCTGCGACTTCGTGAAGATGCTCATGCCCGCGGCCGTCGCCTGGGTGGCCCCCGCGATCGCGTGGCTGATCGCCATCACACTGGTCGTGGTCATCGCGCTGATCCTGCGCAACCTGGCGCACCGGCTGATCGGCCGGATCGTGCGCCGGGCGTCCGCCGAGCGCCCGTCCCTGGCGGGGCGGCTGCGCGGCAGGGAGACGGTCACCCCCGAGGGCCTCGACGCGATCGTGGCCGAGCGGCGCAGGCAGCGGGCGGAGACCATCGGCTCGGTGCTCAGGCACATCGCCTCGATCATCATCCTGGGCACCGCCGTGCTGACCGTCCTCGAACGCCTCTCCGTCCCCATCGCCCCACTGCTGACCAGCGTCGGCATCCTGGGCGTGGCGATCGGCTTCGGCGCCCAGGAGCTCGTCAAGGACTTCATCGCCGGCATGTTCATGCTCCTGGAGGACCAGTACGGCGTGGGTGACGTGATCGACGCGGGCGCCGCGATCGGCACCGTGGAGGCGGTCACCCTGCGCATCACCCGCCTGCGCGACGCCGACGGCCGGGTCTGGTACATCCGCAACGGCACGATCACCCGGGTCGGCAACGAGTCGCAGGGCTGGTCGCGCGCCACGGTCGACGTGCCGGTGGCCTACGCCTCCGAGATCCCGGTGGTCCGCGACCTGCTCAAGGAGGTCGCCGACGAGATGTGGAACGAGCCCGCCTTCCGCGACTCGATCATCGTCGAGGAGCCGCAGGTCTGGGGCATCGAGCAGATCTCCGACACCGCCATCATCTTCCGGGTCAGCGCCAAGACCATCCCCTCCCGGCAGGCGGAGGTCGCCCGCGAGCTCCGCCTGCGGATCAAGGCCGCCCTCGACCGGGCCGACATCACGATCGCCGCCTGACGTCAATTAGGCTGGAGCCGTGTCCGCTACCCCCGAGGAACCCCAGTCCTTCTACGACGCCGTTGGCGGCGAGGAGACCTTCAGGCGTCTGGTGCACCGCTTCTACCAGGGAGTGGCGGCCGACCCGATCCTCCTGCCGCTGTACCCCGAGGACGACCTCGAAGGCGCCGAGGAGCGGCTCCGCCTGTTCCTCATCCAATACTGGGGCGGTCCCAACACCTACAGCACGCAGCGCGGCCACCCCCGGCTGCGGATGCGGCACAACCCGTTCGTCATCCGCTCGGCCGAGCGCGACGCCTGGCTCCAGCGGATGCACGAGGCGGTGATCTCCCTGGAGCTCCCCGACGACCTGGAGAAGCGTCTCTGGGACTACCTGGTGTACGCGGCGCACAGCATGGTCAACGCCCCCGACGCGTGAGTCACCGCGTGATCGGGGTCCTCGGCGCGTAGATCACCGCGTGGTCAGGCTCCCCGGCGCGCGGGCCGGCGCATGATCGTGGTTTCCGGCATCACCACGCGGCCGGGGCCACGACGCGGGCATCACCACGTGGCCGGGACACGACGCGCGGACCGCCGCACGGCCAACGCCCCGCCGCGCGGACACCGCACGGCCAACGCCCCGGCGCACAAACACCGCACGGCAGGGGGCCGTGACGCATAAACCCCACCGCGCGGGGGCAACCCATGCACATGGAAACCCCCTGGTGGCGTGACGCCGTCGTCTACGAGATCTATGTTCGCAGCTTCGCCGACGCCTCCGGAGACGGCGTCGGCGACCTGCCCGGCATCAGGCAGCGCCTCCCGTACCTCGCCGAACTCGGCGTGGACGCGATCTGGCTGACCCCCTTCTACCGCTCCCCCATGGCCGACGGCGGCTACGACGTGGCCGACTACCGCGACGTCGACCCGCTCTTCGGCACACTCGCCGACTTCGACGAGCTCGTCTCCGAGGCGCACCGGCTCGGGCTGCGGGTGATCGTCGACATCGTCCCGAACCACAGCTCCTCCGCCCACGAGTGGTTCCAGGCCGCGCTGCGGGGCGAGGGACGCGACCGCTACGTTTTCCGCGACGGCGGGGACCTGCCGCCCAACAACTGGCAGTCGACCTTCAGCGGCCCTGCCTGGAGCAAGGCTCCCGACGGGCAGTGGTACCTCCACCTCTTCGCCCCCGAGCAGCCCGACTTCAACTGGCGCAACCTCGAGGTGCACTCCGAGTTCCTGGACGTGCTGCGGTTCTGGCTCGACCGGGGAGTGGACGGGTTCAGGATCGACGTGGCGATGGGCCTGTACAAGGCCGAGGGGCTGCCGGACACCCCGCCGGAGGACCAGGCGTTCAAGGCCGAGTCGCCGATCTGGGGACGGCCGGAGGTGCACGAGGTCTACCGCGACTGGCGCAAGGTGCTCGACTCCTACGAGGGCGAGCGGATGGCGATCGGCGAGGTCTGGACCGACTCCGCCGAGGATCTAGCCCTGTACGTCCGCCCCGACGAGCTGCACCAGAGCTTCAACTTCGCCTGGCTGGAGGCGCCCTGGTCCGGGCCCGCGTTCAAGAAGATCATCGATGACACGCTGGCCGCCGTGACCGCTCCCACCTGGGTGCTTTCCAACCACGACGTGGTCCGCCACGTGACCCGGTACGGCAACGGTCTGACCAACTCCACGACGGGCCTCTCCCGGGCCCGTGCGGCCCTGCTCGCCATGCTCGCCCTGCCGGGCTCGGCATATCTCTACCAGGGGGAGGAACTAGGCCTCCCCGAGGTGAAGGATCTTCCCCCGGAGGCCCGCCAGGATCCCATCTTCGCCCGTTCCAAGGGAGAGCTGCCCGGCCGTGACGGCTGCCGGGTCCCCATCCCCTGGTCCGGCGTGGCCGAGCCCTACGGCTTCTCGCCCGACGGGACACGGCCCTGGCTGCCCCAGCCGGTCGAGTGGGTCGTGCTCTCCGCCGAGCGCCAGTCGAACGACCCGGGCTCGACGCTCAGCTTCTACCAGGAGGCCCTGCGCGCCCGCCGCGAGCTGCGCGGCACGCTGCCCGACGAGATCACCTGGGTGGACTCTTCCGAGGACGCCCTCATCTTCAGCCGAGGTCCCCTGACCTGCGTCATCAACTGCGGTTCCGAGTCGGTGCGGTTGCCGTCGCACGAGCGCGTCCTGATCGGCAGCGCCCCGGTGGACGGTCACCTGCTCCTGCCGGACACCGCGGCCTGGCTGTACACCCCCGACGCCTGAGGCTCCCTGTGCGGGCCGCCCGCCCGTCGCGGGCGGGCGGCCCGCACACCGGACGGGCGAACGCGCCACGGCGAGGCCGCCCGGCCTCAGGCGTCGGCGAACCTGCCCAGATAGGCGAGCTCATCCTGGTTGAACCGTCGCGGGGAGGCCCTCGCCACGTCGTAGGCCACGAGCACCGAGCGGGCCGTGACGAAGATCTCCTCATCGTCGCGGATCTCGTACGCGAGGGTGAAGCGCACCGGCCGGATCTCCGTCACCCACGACTCCACCCGGACCGGATCGGGGCGGAAGGTGAGGGGACGCAGGTAGTCGATCTCGTGCCGGGCGATCACGAGCCCCCTGAACGGCTCGTTGCCCTCGCGGTGAGGGTCGACATGGAACAGCGCCAGCCGCGCGTCCTCCAGATAGTCGAGAAACCGCACGTTGTTGACGTGTCCCAGCGAGTCGATGTCGGCGAACCTGACGGCCCTGGGGAACACATGCCGGTGACCACGGCCGACATCGTCCGCGATTCTCTGTCCAAACACACCCAGAACCGTAGCGAGCCCCCGGCGCCCGCCGCACGGCGGGGCATCGGGGGCTCGTCGGAAGCGTGCCGGTCGCGGCCGGACCGCACCCGGCCTGAACCGCACCCGTCGCGGGCGGGCCTCGGCCGGGTGCGGCGCCCCGGACCGGAGACCAGAGCGGTCTCCGGGACCGGGATCAGTCGCGGGTGAGCTTGCGGTAGGTGACGCGGTGCGGCCGGGCCGCGTCGGCACCCAGACGCTCGATCTTGTTCTTCTCGTAGTCGGCGTAGTTGCCCTCGAACCAGAACCAGTTCGAGCCCTCTTCCCAGGCGAGGATGTGGGTGGCGATGCGGTCGAGGAACCACCGGTCGTGCGAGGTGATGACCGCGCAGCCCGGGAACTCCAGCAACGCGTTCTCCAGGCTGGAGAGCGTCTCGGTGTCGAGGTCGTTGGTGGGCTCGTCGAGCAGCAGCACGTTGCCGCCCTGCTTGAGGGTGAGCGCCAGGTTGAGCCTGTTGCGCTCTCCGCCGGACAGGATGCCCGCCTTCTTCTGCTGGTCCGGGCCCTTGAACCCGAACGCGGCGATGTAGGCGCGGGACGGCATCTCGACCTGGCCGACCTTGATGTAGTCGAGCCCGTCGGAGACGACCTCCCAGACGTTCTTGGACGGGTCGATCCCGCCCCTGCTCTGGTCGGCGTACGAGATCTTGACGGTGTCGCCGATGACGATCTCGCCGTTGTCGGGCGTCTCGCTGCCGGTGATCATCCGGAACAGGGTCGTCTTTCCGACGCCGTTCGGGCCGATGATGCCGACGATGCCGTTACGCGGGAGGTCGAAGGAGAGGCTCTCCATCAGGACCCGCTCCTCGAAGCCCTTGGTGAGCTTCTCGGCCCGGATGACCGTGGTCCCCAGGCGCGGGCCCGGCGGGATCTGGATCTCCTCGAAGTCGAGCTTGCGGTGCTTGTCGGCCTCGGCGGCCATCTCCTCGTAGCGCTGGAGACGCGCCCGGCTCTTGGTCTGGCGGGCCCTGGCGTTGGAGCGGACCCACTCCAGCTCCTCTTCCAGGCGCTTCTTGCGCTTGGCGTCCTTCTGGCCCTCAAGCTTGAGCCGCGCCGCCTTGGCCTCCAGGTAGGTGGAGTAGTTGCCCTCGTAGGGGTGGCAGCGGCCCCGGTCGAGCTCCAGGATCCAGTTGGCCACGTTGTCCAGGAAGTAGCGGTCGTGGGTGACGGCCAGGACGGTGCCCGGGTATTTCTCCAGGTGCGACTCGAGCCACTGGACACTCTCGGCGTCGAGGTGGTTGGTGGGCTCGTCGAGCAGCAGCAGGTCGGGCTGCTCCAGGAGCAGCTTGCAGAGGGCGACCCGGCGGCGCTCGCCACCGGAGAGCTGGGTGACCTCGGCCTCCGGCGGGGGACAGCGGAGGGCGTCCATCGCCTGCTCCAGCTGGCTGTCGAGATCCCAGCCGTTGCGGTGGTCGAGGGCGTCCTGGAGCTTGCCCATCTCGTTGAGCAGATCGTCGCTGTAGTCGGTGGCCATCAGCTCGGCGATCTCGTTGAAGCGGTCGAGCATCGCCTTGGTCTCGGCGACACCCTCTTCGACGTTGCCGAGGACGGTCTTGGATTCGTTGAGGGGGGGCTCCTGCTGAAGCATGCCGACGGTGAAGCCGGGCATGAGCCGGGCGTCGCCGTTGGACGGCTGCTCCAGGCCCGCCATCATCTTCAGCAGCGTCGACTTTCCGGTGCCGTTGGGGCCCAGGACACCGATCTTGGCGCCCGGCAGGAACGACAGCGTCACGTCGTCGAGGACGACCTTGTCGCCGTGCGCCTTGCGCACGCGCTGCAGTGTGTAGATGTACTCCGGCATGCCTTTAGTTTAGGGCCTGGGGAGTTCAGCTAGGGGCGGGCGGGGACAGGGCTTGGGAGTTCAGCCGGGGGTGGTCTCGGATCCTGGCCTGCGAGCCGGGGGCACGACGGTGGCGGGCAGGCAGATCTGGTCGCGACCGAGCTCCTTCGCACGGTAAAGAGCCAGGTCGGCCGCGGCGAGCAGCTCGATCAGGTCGTCTCCGTGCACACTCATGATCGCGACACCGACCGAGATGGTCACGGTGATCATGTTCTCGTCGGCGGGAACCGCCATCCGCCCCACCCGGGAGCGCAGTCGCTCGGCGACCCTGCGGGCCTCGGTCACGTCGGCCCTGGGCAGCAGGACGACGAACTCCTCGCCGCCGAACCGGCCCACCACGTCGTAGTCACGCAACTGGCTGCGGACGGTGTCGGCCACCCCGACGAGCACCTGATCACCGATCAGGTGGCCGTAGGTGTCGTTCACCCTCTTGAAATGGTCGATGTCGACGATCAGCAACGCGAGCGTCTCCCCCGTGCGACGCGCCCTGACGATCTCGGTGTCGGCCTCCCGCTGCCAGGCCGCGGCGTTCAGCAGGCCCGTCTTGAGATCGGTGCGGGCCGCCGCCTGGAGCTGGGCGTGCAGCAGGCTGCGCTGCAGCAGCACCACCGGGGGCAGCGCCAGGACCAGCAGGGCCAGGTTGAGCCCGCAGGTGATGGAGACGAGGACGCCGAGACAGAGCTCGACGACGTCGAGGAGCAGGTTCTCCCGGTTCCACAGGACCTCCCGCCAGCGGCTCTCGGGGTCGGCGGTGTGCGCGGCGACGGCGATCAGCGCGGTGTTGATCACTGTGAACAGGGCCGCGCAGCCGATGGCCACGAGGATCGGCCCTCCCTCACCCCTGGTCAGCGCCTTCAGGTCGCCGACCACGGCGTGGAAGAGCAGGGAGGCCGCGCATCCGGCCAGGCCGATCGCCGCGGAGCTGACGACCCGCCGGTAGACCACCGTCGCGCGCACCCGCTTCTGTAACAGGAACTGGAGCGGGATGGGCGCCAGGAGCGCGTAGAGGGGCGGGAGGAGCAGCGCGGCGGGCAGCCACCAGGCGGAAAGCAGATCACGGTAGACGCCCGCGGGCATGCCGAGTCTCCGGGTGGCCTCGATGCACACGGCCCCGCACGCCATCAGCGCGGTGAAGGTCAGCACATCGGACCAGCGGAAAACACCGGATATCGAGAAGAACACGATCGCGGCGAGATCCAGCGCTACTATCCCGCAGAGGTAGCCGACCAGCGGGCGACGCTGCCCCAGCAGGGGCCACCGATCGACCAAGGGTGTCATGCCGTCGCGCGGTTTGACCGACGTGTGACTGGGAGCCGCCATGTCGTCCCCCTCTCCGACTAACGATGTGTAACACAATAGTTGCGGAGTGTGCGACGCGCGATGGTAACCGCTACCTTTGACAGAGTGAGTCAGCCCACCGGCTGATCCACGTCTTGGAAACCGCTCGCTCGCGAGCGGGCCGTGTGGGAAAGGAGCAAGCCATGCTGCGGGGCGTGACCTGGACCTAACAGGTGTCTCGGCATCTGACACGGGCAAGACCATCGGCCGGTTATCTCGGCGTCACCGCGCTGTCGCGGCGAGACACCGACCGCGTCCGGCCGATGCCCCCTCACTCAGCCCGCCCCAGGCCCCTCTCCGCGAGGCCCCTGCTCCGTCAGCCGCTCCGCCCATGCGAACCCCCTATCCCGGTCCCCACCACTCACCACCGCTTCCCCACTTCCCCGCTTCTCCCACTCCTCTCCTCCGCCTCATCTCCCTGCCCCCTCTCTCCCTGCCTCTGTCTCCCTCCCCCCTGCCCGTCTCGACTCCCTCCTGGTCTCGCTTTCCGCCAGCCCGCCTCGCTTTTTCCTGGCCCTTCGCTTTCCTGGCTCCCGCTCCTGGCCCCGCCTTCCTGGCTCTCCGCGTCTTCCTCCGGCTCGCGGTCACCTGCCCTCTCTCAACTCCCCGCCCGAACCGGCGACCCGGTCTTGAACACCGGTCCACTGGAAGGCCCGCGGCCCGGACCTCCCAGCGGGAAGCGGCTCAGGCCGCCAGGCTCTCCCCTGTCGGCCAGGGCGCCTCATCACTCGCATCCGGGTGGATCCTCATCCCATCCGGCACACCCCCGGCCGTCCCGGCCCCTGTGCCCGACCTTCTCGCCCCCGCCGCGTCCTGCCGCCTCGTCGTGCTCCTGCCCGCCCTTCCTCGCCTCGCCATGGTCTCCCCCTCCACCGGCTCCTTCCCGGCAGGCTCGTGATCCTGCCGGACAGACTCACGGTCCGCCCCGCGCGGCGGCACCTCGGCGGCCTCTCCGGGGTCGATGGCCTCTCGGAGATCCGCGGCCCCTGAAAGATCCGCAGTGTCTCGGAGATCGATGACGTCTCCGAGTTGGGTGGTGTCCCCGGGGTGGGTGGTGTCCCTGGGGTGGGCGGCCTCCCCGAGCGTCACACCGTCTTCGGCGGCCTCACCGCCCGGCGTGATCTCCGTCTCGCGCGGCGCGGACGTCTCGTCGTCGGGGCCGGTCCCCAGGTCGTCGAAGCCGGTCTTCAGCAGGGACAGGGCACCGGTGGCTCCGGCCGCGACGGGGGCGCCACCGCTCATCGCCCAGTCGGAGGTCTCCCGATCGAGCTCGATCCGCTCCGCGCTGCCGAGAGCCGCGACCGGCCCGCCGCGCTGCGGCTTGGTGAAGCTCCCGAGCCCCCAGCGCAGGTCGTGACCGAGCGAGTTGGCCTCCACCTCGGGCATGAAGCGGCGCTCCCCCTCGTGGGTGAACTCGCGGATCCGCAGCCGCCCCTGGACCACGACCGGCTGGCCCAGATGGACCGACTGCGCGACGTTGTCGGCCAGCCCGCGAAAGCAGCGGACGCCGAAGTAGGTCGTCTCGCCGTTGCGCCACTGCTGGTTCTCGCGATCGAAGTAACGGCTCGTTGAAGCGATCTTGAGCGAGGTCACCCGGGAGCCGTCGGGGAAGGTGTGCTGGCGCGGCGGGGCCGCGACGTTACCGGTCAGCGTTACGTAGATGTCGTTCATCGTGCCTCCCATGAGAGCCGGCCGAGTGCCGGCGGCATGGAAGACACGATGGCCCGGCCCACCCCCCGCACGGATTACCGAATCGCGCTCTGTGGACAAGCCCCGGGCACGTGCGAGAACTGTGGACAACCCGGCTTCGCTCACTCCGAGCGAAGAGGGAAGAGGGAAGGAAGAGGGAAGAGGATCAAGCCTCACTCACCACTGGACGAGGAGGACCGGCCTCACTCGGAGCGAGGAGGACCGACCCCCCCCCCCCCCCCCCCCCCCCCGAGCAAAGCCCTAACAAGCCCGAGCACGCCCGAACAAGCCCGGACAAGGGAAAACCGGCCCCCACCCCGAACGGAGAGGACCGGCCTCGCTCACTCCAGGCGCGGAAGACCGTCTCACCCACCCCTGGGCGAGCTGTCTCACCCACCCGAGCGGTCTCACTCCCCCCGAACAGGGAGAGGAGAACGGATCAGCCCCGCAGGCCCCGCATGGCCGAGTAGAACTCGTTATAGCGGGTCAGCTCCCGCTCCACCGGCTCGATCACCATGCTCTCGGCGACCCCGGCGACCCTGCGGCGCATCTCGCGCTCCAGCGCGTCACGCTCGTTGCCCGCGCCGAGCACGACGAAGTTGCGGCTGGCCATCGCGGTGAGCAGGCCGAGCCCCAGGACGGAGAAGATCATCAATCCGACCCACGGCAGCGAGGCGGCGTCGCCGAACACCTCCAGCCCCTCCGGCGGGCTCCCCGCGCCGAACACGCCATAGGCGAGAGCCGTACCGACCCAGGCCAGGCCCGCGACGAAGAGCAGGACCAGAAAGTACTGCCAGGCCAGGAGCAACCGCCACCAGACCGGAACCCTGTCCAGGCGCGGCGCGACCTCCGACAGCTCCTCGGAGAGCACTTCCGGCAGCTGTGAGGAGCGGGAACGCGCGGCGTCCCTGATCCCGTTCTGCCACGCCTCGTGCATACCCGAGCTCAGGCCGTCCGTGAGCGCCTGGACGGCGGTGTCCACCTCGGCGGGTTGCGCGCTGACCGAGCCGCCGGTCAGGCCGTGGATCTCGTCTCTCAGATCGCCCAGACGCAGGTTGTTCAGCGGGTCGGGACGAAGCTTGGCGGCCCAGCGGGTGTAGGGCCAGCCGACCCACTCGCCGGACCTCGCGGCGTACACGTTCTCCATCGCCTCGCCGACCGCTGGGACGCCGACCGCGTCGCAGAGGGCGTCGGTGAGGCCGATCCTGCGGGCGTCGTCGATGGAGGAGGGCGGAGCGGACGCGCCGTCGACGGGCATGATCTTCGCGAGGCGGAGCGTCAGCCGGCCGAGGTCGGCCTCCAGCCGCTGGGTCGCGGCCCTGCGCTTGGAGACGGTCTCGGCGAGGACGCCCTTGAGGTTGTCGACGCCTCTGCCCGTGATCGCCGAGGTGGTGACGATCACGGGGTGCTCGACCCCCTCGCGGCGGAGCAGGCCGTCCAGGTCCGCGACGCACTCGGCCAGCTCCTCCTGGTCGAGCCGGTCGACCTGGTTGAGCACGAAGATCGTCACCGCCTCGTGCCCGGCCAGGTCGGTCACGTAGCGCCGGTGCGTGGAGGCGTCGGCGTACTTCTGCGGGTCGAGCACCCACACGACGAGGTCGGCGACCTGGATCAGCCGGTCGGCCTCGGTGTCGGTCAGCGCCCGGATGGAGTCGTGGTCGGGCAGGTCGAGCAGGATCAGCCCGTGGAGCTGGCTCTCGCCCCGGTCCAGGGCGCTGGCCCGCGCGAAGCGGTGCCGCCACTGGATCTGCAACCAGTCGAGGAGCGGGCCGGCGCCGTCCAGGCCCCAGACGCAGGCGTGCGTACGGGCCGTGGTCGGGCGGCGTACCCCCGTCGGCGACAGTTCCAGGCCGGAGATCGAGTTGAACAGCGTCGACTTGCCGCTGCCCGTACCCCCCGCGAGCGCTACCACGGTGTGGTCGGAGGAGAGCTTGAGCCTGTCACCGGCGCGCAGCAGCAGCTGACCCGAGTCGGTGAGGAGCTTGGGCTCGACCTTGCCCGGCCCCAGCTCCACGATCCGAGCCAGCGCGGCGAGCCGGCTGCCGAGACCCTGGCCTGACTGGGTGGTGCCAACACTCATCGGGCGACCTCAAGGTTGTACGTTGCCTGGTAAAGGCGGGTGGCGGCGGATTCGTCAGGTATGCCCGCGCCGTCGAGAGCCTGGGTGTAGCGCGCCATCTCGTCGTCGAAGAGCATGCCGATCCGGGCTCGGAGATCGCTCCGGGCCTTCACGCCGATGTTGCGCAGTGACTCTGCGCCGAGCAGCGCGTGCACCAGCCGCTGCGGGAGCGCCCCGGTGCCGTTCTGCGCGTCCGAGGAGCCGTAACCGAGCAGCCCGATGGTGAGGATCAGCGACAGGGACTCGACGTCGAACGAGATCACCCTGGCCACCGACCGCTTGGTCACCCCCTCGGTGCGTATCAGCTCGATGATGTGATCCTGCCAGGCCGCGATGGTCCGGCCGGTTCTGCGCAGGAGCTCGTCGGACGCGCGGCCGAGGCCGGACGCCGACGCCAGGGCCTCCTGCGCGCCCGGACGGTTCAGCCAGCGCGAGGAGGCCTCCTCCGCGGCCCGGTGCGCCGCCGAGACGACCACCGACTCCAGCCCCGCCCGCAGCGCGGACTTCAGGCCGCTGAGCCGCTCGGGCGCCTGCTGGCTCGCCTTGCCGCCGAAACGGCTCGGCCTGCGCAGGTGGAGGGTACGCATGAGGTCGCCGGACCCGGCGAAGTCCTGCCAGCGGGCGAGCACCTCGCCCCTGAGCAGCGAACCGTCGCCGGTGCTCTTGTCGATCTCGGCCAGCGCGCGGGCGTAGGCGCCGTCCACGTCACCGCGGAGGTCCCTCCGGAAGGCGACCTGGATCTCCAGTTGCTTGGCCAGCGCGGGGACACGGGTGCGGAAGCTGTTCAGCACCCCGTCCAGGGTCGCCCGTACGGCCTGCGCGCGGCGCCGGTCGTCGACCGACAGCTCGGTCAGCCAGAGACGCAGCTCGCTCACCTCGTGATCGGGGAGCATCCCGTCGGTGACCTTGCTCTCGTTGATGACGAACCGGTCGACCTCGCCGAGACCGTACTCGGTGAGCATCCTGACGAAGTGCTTGCTGATCACCTCTTGGGACCTGGGCGGGACCCGGGAGAGCACGATGGCCAGCCGGGCTCCGCGCTCCTTGGCCAGGCGGAGCAGCCGCCAGGCCGGGGCGTCGGCGTACCGGGCGGCGGTGGTGACGAAGATCCACAGATCGGCCGCGTCGAGCATGCGGTGGGCGATCTCGTGGTGCTCCTCGACGACCGAGTCGATGTCCGGGGTGTCGAGCAGGGCCACGCCGGCGGGGAGGCGCTCGGTGGAGACGAGCACGAGGCCCCCGGAGGCACCCTCGGGGTCGGGCTCGCTGAGCCGCCGGAGGCTGCCGAGCAGGTCACCCTTGGCGAACCACTCGTGGTCGTCGGGATGGCAGGCCAGCACGGGCGTCCCGGTCGTCGGACGGCGCACGCCGGTCGCGCTGACCTTGGCGTTGGCCAGGGTGTTGAGGAGCGTGGACTTGCCCGCGCCGGTGGAGCCCGCGACCACGACGAGCGCGGGAGCGGTGCTGGTGTGGACGCGAGGGATCACGTAGTCGTCGAGCTGGGCCAGGATCTCGCTCTGGACCCGCCTGGCCTCCTCCGCGCCGGGAAGGTCCAAGCCGAAGCTGAGGTCGGTGACACCGGTGCGTACGGCGGTGAGCGCGTTGCTCAGCGCCTCGGAGACGGCCTCGGGAAGCGGGGCCTCCCGCGTCCGGCCGCCCGGCGCACCCGCGCCGTCCTCACCTCGTGCCTCCCCGTCCTCACCTCGCGCCTCCTCCTCGCCCGGGGCTTCCTCCTCCTCGGCCTCCGCGTCGCCGTCGGCGGTTCCGGTCTCGTCCCGGACCACGGCACCGGCCTCGTCACCCTCGCTCCGGTCCCGCGTCTCGGCGTCACTCACGGGGGCGACGCCGGTGTCGGCATCACGCCGAACCTCACCGCCGCTCTCGGCCCCGTCGTCGATCCCGGTGGGGCCGGTGGCACGGCGGGACCCCTCGCCGGTCTCGACGGCCCGCGCGACCTCGCCGCCAGGCTCGGCGTCGCCGGTCTCGGTGCCATCGCTCTCGGTACCATCAGTCTCGGCAGCGGGGCGAGTCCTGTCATCGTCGTCGATCTCGGCGGGTTCGTCCTGGGACGCGAAATCGTCACGGCCGTCGTTCCGGCCACCGTCGGCGCTTTCGGCATCGGCCCGGGGAGCGTCATCGGCCCGCGAGGTCTCGGCGGTCTCACCGTCCTCGGCGTCCGCCAGGGGCCGCCCGGCCTCGACGTGATCCTCGACGTGGCCGGCGCCAGGTGTCCCGCCGTCGCCGCCGTCACTCTCCGCACCGCTCCCGGAGTCGTCGCGCGGCTCCTCGGAGGTCGTGTCGAGGATGACGACGACCTCGTCCCGTTCCGCGTTCTTCCCGGACCGCTCCCGCTCCTCGTCGGTCCTGCTCGCGCGAAGGGGCGGAGCGCCTTCGGCCCGGGACCGCTCGTCCTCGCAGTCAGGTGCCCCGCTCCCGGGCCGAGGGGGAAGAACCTCCTCGGCCGTACGGGAGGCATCGGCGCTTTCCGGGGCAGCGGGACCCGGAACCTCACGGGGGGCGGCACTCGGAGCCTCACGCCCGGCGCCGCCGTGTGATGGCGTGGCGGGGACACCTGTACGGGGACTCGGGGGGACCGGAGCACCCGGGCGGAAAATCGCGCCGGGTGCGCTGTCGGCGACGTCCCCGTCTCGGGGAGCGCCCGGCGGGACAGGGGCGCCTGGGCGGAAAGCAGCGCCGGGGGCGGCGGCCGGGGAGGCGGAAGCGCCGGGAGCACCGGAGGGAGGCGTGGCAGGGCCGGGGGTGCGGGGAACGCTCGGCGGGACGGGGGCACCCGGGCGGAAGAGCGCGCCGGGAGCGCCGGGAGCGGTGTCCGTGCGAGAGGCATCCGAGGGACCGGGAGCGCCCTGCCCTCGGGAAACGCCCGGAGAAGCGGTGGGGCCGCCCCCACGGGACGCGGGCGGGTAGGCCGGGCCGCTTCTGGGGGGAGCAGCGGAACCGGGGGCGGCACCGGGCGAGCCGGGAGCGCCGCCGCGGGAGGCGTTCGGATAGCCGGGAGCGCCCTGGCCGGGAGCCGGGACGGGGCCGCCCCCGCGAGAGCCGGGAGCGCCTCCCCGGGAAGCACCGGGAACACCAGGAGCACCCGAAGAAGGCGCGGCGGGGCCGGGGGTGCGGGGAACCCTCGGCGGGACGGGAGCACCCGGACGGGGGACGTTCGGGGAGGCGGGAGCGCCCTGGCCGGGAGCCGCGACGGGGCCGCCCCCGCGAGAGGCGGGAGCGCCCTGTCCGAAAGCCGCCCCCGGGCTCCCTCCACGAGAGCCGGGAGCACCCTGACCGGGAGCCGGGCTCCCCCCACGGGAGCCGGGAGTGCCCTGAGGGCCCGCACCGGGCGGGGGTGCGGCGGGGCCGCCCCGTGAGGGGCTCGCCGGACGGCCGCCCTGGACGCGCGGAGCGGTGGGATTGGAAGCCGCTTCACGGGAGGTGGTGATGGCTTCGATCTTGGCCTGGGCAGCGGCGGCGGCGGCGCGGAAGGCCGCCATCGCCTCCTCGGAGGCGGGCGGGGAGGTGGGATCGCTCGCCCCCGCCCGGGGTGCGGCACCGGTGGCACCGGCGGGACCACCTGCGCGGCCCGGCCCGGCGGGGCCCGCCGTCCTGCCCGGGGGCATGGCCGACGTTCGGCCCGGAGGTGTGGCTGGACCGGTCACGCCACCCGGGGTCGCGGGGCCCGCCACCCTGCCCCGAGGCGCGGCGGGACCGCCTGCCGCTCCGGGAGCGGCCGTCCCGGGCTGGGGCCCGGGGAACTGGCCGCGGGCGCGGATGGAAGCCGCGTCGTCGTCGGCGCGGATGGCGCCGAAGGTCACCGTCTGCTCGCCGGGGGATTCCTTGTCATCCGACGAGGTGTCGTCGGGTGGCTCCTGGGGGGTGCCGGCAAGGCGAGGGTCTCGGCCACCACCTGAGTGAGGGGGCCTGTTGGACGCCGATTTCACGGTACTCGCTCCGCTCGAACCATCTCGACCTCCTGGCCGACCTTCACGACATCGCCGACGATCACGATCGCAGGTGGCCGAATCCCAGCCGCGCTCACGCGCTCCGCCACAGTGGATAGCGTGGCGTAAAGAGCGCGTTGGGTCGGAAGGGTACCGTCCTGTACCACCATTACGGGAGTTTCCGGCGAACGTCCGTCATGGATCAGCGTTTCGGCGATCGCTCCGACCCGTTCGACCGCCATCATAAGCACCAGCGTGCCGCCGGATCTGGCCAAATTGGGCCAGTCGACGGTGGATCTCTCGTCGCCCGGCGGAACATGTACGGAGATCACGTGGAATTCCTGGCTCACGCCGCGATGCGTCACGGGCACGTTGGCCGCGGCGGGCACCGCGACCGGGCTGGTGATGCCGGGAACCACGATGACCGGGATGCCCTCGCGGGCGCAGGCGAGCATCTCCTCACCGCCACGGCCGAAGACGAACGGGTCGCCACCCTTGAGCCTGACCACGAACTTGCCCTGCTTGGCGTGCTCGACCAGCAGCTCGTTGATCCTCTCCTGGGCCATGTAGCGGCCGTAGGGGATCTTCGCGGCGTCGATCAGCTCGACGTCCGGGGAGAGCTCGTCGAGCAGGGCCTGCGGGGCGAGGCGGTCGGCGACGACCACGTCGGCCTGCGCCAGCAGTTGCCGCCCGCGGACCGTGATCAGGCCGGGGTCGCCGGGCCCACCACCGACCAGGGCGACCCCCACCGGCTTGGCGCGGTTGCGCCTGGCGTCGACCGTGCCGTCCCTGAGGGCTCCGACCACGGCGTCCCTGATCCCGGCGGCACGGCGGGGATCGCCGCCCGCGGTGATCGCCACGCTGATCTCGTCCACCTTGCCGCTGGCCGGGGTCCAGGCCGCCGAGGCGTCCTTGTCGTCGGCGCGTACGCACCAGACGCGCTTGGCCTCGGCCTCCGCGGCCACCGCGGCGTTCACCGCGCGGTCGTTCGTGCAGGCCTGCACCAGCCAGGCGCCGTCGACGTCACCGACCTGGTAGCGCCTGGCCTCCCAGGTCACCCGGCCTGTCGCGATGAGGTCGTCGAGGGCGTGCGTGACGCTCGTCGAGACGATGGTGACCAGGGCGCCCGCGTCGAGCAGCGCCGGCACCCGCCGCTGGGCGACGCGCCCTCCACCCACGACGAGCACTCGCCGCCCAGAGAGGCGCAAGCCAAGCAGGTAGGGCGACATGGCGACAGATCTCCCGTTCGCGAGGAATTGTGAAGCATGGCGTGCTAAGAGGTAAACCTACCGGCTAACGGCGCCCTCTTCGCTGCTCCCGTGTTAACAGCTGTCAAGAAAGGGCTGACCGCTGTCAACTCAGGTGCTCAAGACTTCCGTAGATCAGGCTTCCTTGTCCGTCACACCGGCGGAATCGAAGGTCGCGACCTCGTGCATCACCCTGACCGCCGCGCAGACGAGGGGGTGGGCGAGCAGGCCGCCGGTGCCCTCGCCGAGCCGGAGTTCCAGCTCGACCAGGGGGCGCAGCCCGAGGTGGTCCAGGGCGACCGCGTGGCCGGGCTCGGCCGAGCGGTGTCCCGCCACGCAGTGGTCGACGACGTCGGGGGCGAGCGCCGCCGCCGCCAGCGCCGCCGCCCCCGCGATGACACCGTCCAGGATGACCGGTACGCGAAGAGCCGCTCCGGCGAGGACGAACCCGGCGATCGCCGCGTGCTCCAGGCCGCCGACCGCGGCCAGCGTCTCCAGGGCGGACACCCCGGAGGCCGGGGCGAGAGTCCCGGAGGCGCCGTTCCACTCGGGCTCCAGGCCGTTCACCCGGAGGGCCTCGCGAACCACCTCGACCTTGCGCGCCAGGGTCTCGTCGTCGACACCGGTGCCCCTGCCGGTCACGACGGCCGCGTCGTGACCGGTGAACGCGCAGATCAGCGCGGCCGAGGCGGTGGTGTTGGCGATGCCCATGTCCCCGGTGATCAGGCAGCGGGCACCCGCCTCGACAAGGTCGCGGGCCACGGCCATCCCGGCCTCCAGGGCCGCGACCGCCTGCTCGGGGGTCATCGCCGGTCCCCGGGACAGGTCGGCGGTACCGTACGCGACCTTGCTGATCGTCAGGCCGGGCGCGGGGTCGAGGTCGGCGGCCACGCCGACGTCGACGACCGTCACGGAGGCGCCGGCCTGGGCGGCGAAGGCGTTGGCCACGGCACCGCCCGCGAGGAAGTTGCCGACCATCTGCAGGGTGACCTCCCGCGGCCAGGGGGTCACGCCCCTGGCGTGGACGCCGTGGTCCGCGGCGAAGATCGCCAGAGCCGCGGGCACCGGGAGCGGCGGCGGGTTGACCGCCGCGGCCCCCGCCAGCCGTACCGCCACGTCCTCCAGGGCGCCCAGCGCGCCACGGGGCTTGGTCAGGCGGTCCTGGTGGGCGCGGGCCTCGGCGACGGCGGCCGGGTCCGCGGGACGGATCGCCGCGATGGTCTCCTCAAGGATGGTCATGTGATCAGTCTCCCTTGGAAACAACTTTTCGGGAAAAGCACCAAAAAGCCACACATGGGCCACACGTGGTCACCGGAGGCAACGGAGGGCGATCGGGGATCACCAGGCGATGCCGCTGAGCGCCTCCTCGTAGCGCTCGATGACCACGTCGGCCAGGCCCTCGCAGTCACCGATGACGTCGGCGCAGCGGACGTCCAGGTTCGGGTGGCCGGCGGCGTAGGCCATGGCCTGTGCCCAGACGCGGTCGAGCAGGCCACCGGCGAACAGCAGGTAGGGAACGACGATCACGCGCTTGGCGCCGAGGCGGCGGCAGCGCTCGATCCCGCCGGGGACCCCCGGCGGGGTGAGGGAGACGAAGGCCGTCTCCACGGTCATGTACTCGTGGGCGTGGGTCTCCCAGAAGAGGCGGGAGACCCGGTGCACGTCGGCGTTCGTCTCGGGACTGGTGGAGCCGTCGCCGACCAGGACCACGGCGGTCTCGCCGATCTCGATGTGCTCGGGCTCGTCGTCGAACACCCCGGCGGCGGCCGGGACCAGGCGGAGACTGGCGACCTCGGCGGCCGCGTCGGCCAGACGCTCGGCGAGCAGCGCGAGGATGCGGGGGTCGGAGCCCAGGGGGCGACCGTAGTCGCAGGTCAGCATGGGATGCCTCTCCTGCTCGCGAGCCATCGCGGCGGGAATGTCCGCGCCGAGCCACACGTCGCCGGTGAGGCTCATCGGCTGGGCCACCATCCGGTGGTGCCCCCGCGCGACCAGCGAGGCGACGGAGTCGCTGAGGCGCGGCCTGGCCCTGGCGATGTAGCCGCCGGAGACGTCCGCGGCCGTCTGGTCCAGGCGGCAGCGGAGTCGATGGATGAACCTACCGAATTCAGCAGATCCATTGTCGTCGTGCGAGCCCTGCCCGATGAGCAGCAGCGGCGGTTTCATGGAAACAGGACTCCAATGACCTTGACCTGGGGTTACGCAGTAGGGACTCGCGACAATATCCGATGACGGCACCCCATGGACAGGTAACGGATCGGTAAATTCTGTCTTTTCTCTCGCGGGTGTGACAGGAGATGAGAATCGGGGCGGCGACGGCGGACGCGTCTCCTTCACCTGACGCGTCCTTTGGACCTCACGCGCCCTGGCACGGTAGCCGGGCTCGCGGGAGACGTCCAGCACGGCCACGCCGGTGTCTCACGCCCTGCGTGCCCCCTCCCTCCCGCGCCCCCCTTCCGACCAGGGACGTCTTCCGCCGCGACGCCCGTGAGGCGGAAATCCGGCGTGGATCAGGACAGGTCCTTCCTCAGCAGACCGAACACCACGATGTCGAGTGGGCCGTCCTCCCCCAGCTCGGCGGCGCGCAGCACGCCCTCCCTGACGAAACCGGCCTTCTCCGCGACCCGGAGGGAGGCCGTGTTGGCCAGGTCGGCGCGGAGCTCGATCCTGCGCATCTCCGTCGTCTCGAACACCCAGCGCGCCACGCCGAGCAGGGCCTCGGTGGCGTAGCCCCGGCCCCGGTGCAGCGGGTGCACCCCGTATCCGACCTCGGTGGTCCCGGCACCCCAGAGGGTCCTGAAGAGGCTGATCGCCCCCACGACCAGCCCTTCGGCCTCCATGGCCAGGTGCACGCCCTGGCCGGAGCGGCGCAGCTCGTGTACGCCATGGGAGAGCCACTGCGAGACGCCCGAGGGATGACCGGGCGCGCCGGGTGGCAGGAATCTGGCGCGCGCCTTGATCACCGAGCGGACGCGGGCGGTGTCACCGGGGTGGAAGGGACGGATCACGAGTCGGCCGGTCAGGATCGGCGGATCGGGTGCGAACGCGGTCACGCGCCCTCCTTGCCGGGGAAGCGGGGAAGCCGGGGAAGCGGGGAAGCCGGGGAAGCGGGGAAGCCGGGGAAGCGGGGAAGCCGGGGAAGCGGGGAAGCCGGGGAGCTTGCCGGGAATGCAGGGAAAGCCGGGAAATGTGTGGCCCCAGGCTCATCCCAGCGCCCCCGCCCGCGCAAGCCCAAACCTTCGCCTCATCCCGGTCGGGCACGGCTGAAAACCACATCCGCTAAAAGCACGTGGCCGGTCTCCCACAAACGGCCGGTCTCCCGCATGGGGCCGGACTTCCGCGCTCGGCCGGGCCTTCACATCCGGCCCGGCTTCCACATCCCGCCGGGCCTTCACGTCCGACCGGGCCCCGCGCTCGACCGGACTTCCACACTCGGCCGGGCCTCCGCATGCGGCCGGACTTCCGCACCCGGCCCGGCTTCCACATCCGGCCGGGCCTTCACATCCCGCCGGGCCTCCGCGTCCGGTGGAGCGGAACCGCGCCGCCGGGCTCGGCCTGGGCCCGGCGGACGACAACGACGGCTGGGCTCAGGCCGGACCCCACTTGGGCTCAGCGGACGATGACGACCTCCAGCGTGCGCGGGCCGTGCACGCCCTCCACCCGGTTCAGCTCGATGTCGCTGGTCGCGGAGGGGCCGCTGATCCAGGTCAGCGGCCTGGAGGGGTCGAGCCTGCCGACGGCCTCGGGGACACCGGTCACGATCTGCCCGGCCCGTACGACACACAGGTGGTAGTCAGGGACCAGGGTCAGCGCCCGCCGCCCCTGCCCGGGTCCGGCGTCCAGCACGATGGTGCCGGTCTCCGCGATGGCGACCGCGCACCCGGTGACGACCCCGTCCACGCCGTCCAGCTCGGCCGCGCTCAGCGGCGGGTCGTCGGTGATCGGGTCGTCCGGCACCCACTCCGGTGGCAGGCCGTCGGGGACGACCAGCCGGGTGGCACCCCGGCGGGCCAGCGCCGCCGCTATCGTCGCGGCCACCTCGGCCTCCCCGACCACGTGCACGACGGCCCGGTAGTCGGCCACGCGCTCGGCGAGCAACTCCACCGCGCCCTCCGGATCGGCCGGCGGTGACGTGCGGTAGGCCCGGGTGATCTCGACGTCGGGGGCTCCGGCCACGGCGGACCGGATCCTCGACAGGATCCGCTCCCTGCTGCCCGCGCCGGAGACGCCGCCCGTACCGGCGGAGGCACCCGCGCCGGACGAGCGCCCGGGGCCGGGCGCGGGGGTGGCCGCTCCGGCGGTCATCGGGCACCTCCGTCGGTCCGGTTCCACCAGTCACGGAAGGACTCGGCGGGTATGTCGGGAATATCGCGGGTATCGGTCCAGGCCGACAGCGGCCCCGGCAGGCGCCCGGGAACGAACCTGCGCAGGCGCCCGCCGAGCCGCTGGGCGCGCGCCAGCCGCGAGGGACGGTTGAACACCCAACCGGCGGCGCGCATGCCCATGCGCTCGGCACGCGCGTGACGGACCTTGCCGCGCAGGTGGACCAGGACCTCGGGGATGTCGATCGCGACCGGGCAGGCGTCGAAGCAGGCGCCACAGAGGGTCGAGGCGTACGGCAGCGAGGCGTCCAGCTCCGAGGCGGTCCCGCGCAACTGCGGGGTGAGGATCGCGCCGATCGGGCCCGGGTAGACCGAGCCGTACGCGTGGCCTCCGGCGCGCTCGTAGACCGGGCAGACGTTGAGGCAGGCGGAGCAGCGGATGCAGCGCAGCGCCTGGCGGCCCACCTCGTCGGCCAGCACGTTCGTGCGACCGTTGTCGAGCAGCACCAGGTGGAACTCCTGGCCCTCGACCGCGCCGGTCCAGGTGGAGGTGTAGGGGTTCATCCGCTCGCCGGTGGAGCTCCTGGGCAGCAGCTGGAGGAAGACCTCCAGGTCCCGCCAGCTCGGCAGCAGCTTCTCGATGCCGACCACGCTGATCAGCGTCTCGGGCAGGGTGAGACACATCCGCCCGTTGCCCTCGGACTCCAGCACCACCAGCGTGCCGGTCTCGGCGATCATGAAGTTGGCGCCGGAGATCGCGACCTTGGTCGCCAGGAAGCGCTCGCGCAGGTGCAGCCTGGCGGCCTCGGCGAGGGCGCGGGGCTCGTCGCTCAGATCCTCGGGCGCCGCGCGGCCCCAGTCGGCCATCTTGTCCTGGAAGATCTCGCGGATCTCCGAGCGGTTGCGGTGGATCGCCGGGACCAGGATGTGCGAGGGCCAGTCGTCCCCGAGCTGGACGATCAGCTCGGCCAGGTCGGTCTCGTACGCCGTGATGCCCTCCTCCAGGAGGGCCTCGTTGAGGCCGATCTCCTGGGTGGCCATCGACTTGACCTTGACCACGCTGGTCTCGCCGGTGGCCTTGACCAGGCCGGCGACGATCCTGTTGGCCTCCTCGGCGTCGGCCGCCCAGTGGACGTGGCCACCCGCCGCGGTGACGGCCTCCTCCATCCGGAGGAGGTAGCGCTCCAGGTTGCGCAGGGTGTGGTCCTTGATCTCCTTGCCCGCCTGGCGGAGCTCGGCCCAGTCGGGCAGCTCGCCGACCACGGAGGCCCGCCTGCCGCGGATCGTGTGGGTGGCCTTGCGGAGGTTGTATCTGAGCTGTGAGTCCTGCACGGCGGCCGCGGCGTTCGCCGGGAAGGCGGGCATGCCCAGGAACGTGCCGCTCACCGGGCGGCCTCCGTGGCGGCGAGGATCTCGGCGAGGTGCATGATCCGCACGCCGGCGCGCTGGCGCTTCAGGGTGCCGCCGATGTGCATCAGGCAGGAGTTGTCGGCGGCGCACAGCACCTCGGCGCCGGTGGTCGCGACGTTGTGCACCTTGTCGGCGCACATGGCCGCGGAGATGGCCGGGTTCTTCACCGCGAAGGTGCCGCCGAAGCCGCAGCACTCGTCGGCTCCGGGGAGCGGGACCAGCTCCAGCCCCCTGACCTGCTCCAGCAGCCGGGTGGGCCGGTCACCCACCCGGAGGATGCGCATCGAGTGGCAGGTCGGGTGGTAGGTCACCTTGTGCGGGAAGTAGGCGCCGACGTCGGTGACACCGAGGACGTCGACGAGGAACTCGGAGAGGTCGTAGACCTTGGGCACCATCTCGGCCACCTCGGCGGCGAAGGACCCGGGCGCGTCTTCCGTCGCGACGCCCTCGACGATCCCGCTGGTCCCGGTGGTCCCGGTGGTTCCCGTGGTCTCCGCGGTCCCGGCGATCAGGCCCCCGGCGGCCCCGGACCCGGCCATGACGGGGGCGGCGGAGGCGGAGGCGCGGGTGGCGGAGGCGCGAGGGGCTGAGGTACGAGAGGCGGAGGCGCGGGCGAGCCGCGGGTACTGTTCGCGGACCATCGCGGCACACGATCCCGACGGCGCGACGACCGCGTCGTACCCGGCGAAGACGTCCACGAAGTGGCGCGCGAGCCGCCTGCCCTCCTCGGGGTATCCCGTGTTGACGTGCATCTGGCCGCAGCAGGTCTGCGCCCGAGGGAACTCGACGTCACATCCGAGGCGGCGCAGCAGCGTGACGACCGCCCGCCCGGTGCCGGGAAACAGTGTGTCGTTCACGCAGGTGATGAAGAGGGCGACGCGCACGGCACTCCTTCCTTTCAATGGTCAGACCACAGTATGGTCTGACCACATTTCCCCACAAGAGGAGGCCCTCTTGAGCGGTTGGCAACCGGTCCGGCGCACCCGGGCGTTCGAGGACGTGATCGCCCAGATCGAGCGGCGCATCGCGGGCGACGGGCTCCGGGTCGGCGACCGCCTGCCCGGCGAACGGCAGCTCGCCGAGCAGCTGCGGGTGAGCCGGTCGTCGGTACGCGAGGCGATGCGGGTGCTGGAGACCCTGGGAGTGGTGTCGTCGCAGGTCGGACGAGGTCCGGACGCGGGAGCCTTCCTCATCTCCAGGCCCGCCGAGGCCCTGAGCGACCTGCTGAGGCTCCACCTCGGGCTGTCGAACCTGTCACTGGAGGAGGTCGTCGACGCCCGGCTGATGATCGAGAAGTGGTCGGCCGCGCACGCCGCCGTCCACGGGGCCGACCTGTCGGCCCTCACCTCCGCGCTGGAGCGCATGGACGCCACGACGACGGCCGAGGAGTTCGTCGAGCACGACACGGCCTTCCACGTGGCCATCGCCGAGGCGTCGGGCAACAGGCTGACCACCGCCATGATGCTCTCCCTGCGCGACTCGCTCCGGCGCTACGCGGTCGAGGCGGTCGAGCGCCTCGGCGGCACGGCCGGGCTCATGGACGACCACCGCCGGATCCACCGGGCCATCGCCGCCGGGGACGCGGCGGAGGCCTCGGCCGCCGTCGAGGACCACCTGCGGCGGGCCTATCCCGGCATCTCACGTGCCCCACGGGCTGAGGACGATGAGGGGCTTGAAGGGCAGCAGGGGCGGCCTGACCGAGTCGGCTGAGCGGCAGGTGGCGCCCGAGCAGGAGACCAGGGCGTCGAGCTGCCGGTTGAACTCGGCGATCACGGGGAGCGGGGTCTCCGCGGCGAGGTTTCGGAGCTGGTAGGGATCCCTGACGAGGTCGTAGATCTGGTACTCGCCGGTGGAGTAGCGGACGAAGGTGTGCTGGGCGGTCCGCATCCCCTGGTACGCCGGGACCGGGGTCTGGCGGGCCGAGTCCGGGCTGGTCGGGCGGTAGAACTCCAGCAGCACGTTCTGGCGCCACGAAGGCGGCGTCTCGCCCCGCAGCAGCGGCAGCAGGGAGCGGCCCTCGGCGAAGTCGGGGAGCGCGGCCCCGGCGAGCTGGGCGAACGTCGGGGCGAGGTCGATGCTCGCGGCCATGTCCCCGACGACGCGTCCGGCCTGCACGCCGGGCCCCCTGACCAGCAGCGGCACTTTGATCGCTTCGTCGAAGGGCGTGGTCTTGCCCTGGGGGAGCCGGTGCTGGCCCAGGTGGAACCCGTTATCGGAAGCGAAAAAGATATACGTTTCATCCAGCTTGCCGGAGGCCCTGAGAGATTCGACGAGGGCGCCCACCATGTCGTCCACGCCGAGCATCGCCCGGAGCCGGTCCCGGTAGTGCCGGTCGATTCTGCGGATCTTCGTGGCGTCGAGCGGCGGGAGCGACCTGAGCCAGAGCGGCTCGGCGCTGACGTCGGGCTGGTTGAAGGACGGGGTGCGCGGGGCCACCACCCCGGCGAAGGCGGCCTGGTGGCGGGGGGCGTAGTTGGCCGGGTTGTGCGGGGCGACCGGGGCGAGATAGAGGAAGAACGGATCCCGGCTGGGCTGGGAGACGAACGCCCCGGCCTTCGCGCTGAGCACGTCGGTCAGATAGTCCTGCGGCGCGAAGCCGTAGTCACGCAGCATGCCGTTCTCGTTGAGCGTGTAGCCGTACTCCTCGTACAGCCTGCGCACCGGCACGTCCCACTCGTCCCAGCCCGGAGGCACGTGGGTGGCGGAGGTGGTGCCGCCGGGATAGTGGTTGAGGTATTTGCCCATCAGTCCGGTGCGATATCCGGCCGACTTCATCCATGTCGCGATATTGGAGCGTTCCAGACCTGATGTGTAGTACTTGGTGAAACCTCCCTCGGGGGCGGTGTTGGTGAACACGCCGTGGCTGTGCACGTACTGGCACCGCATGATCGACGCGCGCGAGGGACAGCACCAGGAGTTGGGCACGAAGAACCTGTCGAAGCCGGTTCCCTGCCGGGCGAGCAGGTTCCAGATGTTGGGAAATTTCTGTAGATCGCCCGCGTCCAGATCGTCGACGAGGACCAGCACGATGTTGGGCCGTCCCTCCGCGTGCGCCACGGCCGGGATCGCTCCCATCGCGGCGAGGGCGAGGAGCGACATCAGGGAGAGGAGTTTGCGAGCGGCGTTGAGCACAAGTGCACGCTTCCCGGGAGACCGAATTTCGACACCTCACACTCGACCGACCAATGTAGAACGTGTTCTAATTGCGGGGCCTGTCCGGCGTCACGTCGCGAGGAGACCCCCGTGAGCACCGACCTGAAGCTCGGCCTGAACCTCGGCTACTGGCAGCGGAACGCCGACGACGCCACCGAACTCGTCCAGACCGCGGAACGGCTGGGATACGAGTCCGTGTGGACCGCGGAAGCCTACGGTAGCGACGCCTTCACCCCTCTGGCCTGGTACGGCGCGCGGACGTCCCGCATCAAACTGGGCACATCAGTGGTGCAGATCTCCGCGAGAACCCCGGCGGCGACCGCGATGACCGCGATGACGCTCGATCATCTCACCGGCGGGCGGCTGCTGCTCGGCATCGGCGCGTCGGGGCCCCAGGTCGTCGAGGGGTGGTACGGGACGCCGTTCCCCAAACCGCTCGCCCGCACCCGCGAGTACGTCGAGATCATGCGCAAGGTGTGGCGCCGCGAGGAGCCGGTGACGAGCGACGGCGAGCACTACCCCCTCCCCTACCCGGGAGGCGCGAACCTCGGCAAGCCGCTGAAGCTGATCACCCGCCCGCTGCGCGCCGAGATCCCCCTCTACCTCGGCGCGGAGGGCCCGAAGAACGTCGCGCTCGCCGCCGAGATCGCCGACGGCTGGCTGCCGCTGTTCGTGTTCCCCGAGAAGATCGAGCGGATGTACGGCCCCTCGCTCGCCGGGGCCGGTCCCGGCTTCGACATCGCCGCGATGGTGATGACCGTGATCACCGACGACGTCAGGGCTGCGCTGGACGGGGTGAAGATGATGCTCACCCTCTACATCGGCGGCATGGGGGCCAAGAGCCGCAACTTCCACGCCGACATCATCGGCAGGATGGGCTACGCCGAGGCCGCCGAGGAGATCCAGGCCCTCTACCTGGCCGGACGCAGGGACGAGGCGTTCAACGCGATCCCCGACGAGCTGGCCGACGGCATCTCCCTGGTCGGCCCGGTGGGCCGCATCCGCGAGCGCCTGCAGCTGTGGCGCGAGAGCCCGGTGAGCAACCTCCTGGTCATGGGCCCCCGCGACGAGGCCTCCCTGAAGACCATCAGGGACCTCGTCCTGGGCTGAACCGTCCCGGGCGGCGCCGCTCCTCCTCGCGCGAGGACCGCCCCGCCGCCCGCCGGTCTCGCCGCGCGGCGGGGCTGACGTCACCTCCGGACGCCGACCTTCCCCACCCAGCCGGACTCCTCGTACGCGATCTTGAGGCCCTTGCGGAAGGGGAGGTGCACGGAACGGTCGCCGGTACGGGGTCTCTCGTCCGGGCCCGTGTAGGCGAAGGCCAGCAGGCGCGACCCCGACTCGTCGACGACCAGGGTGCGGTGGCCTTCGACCGTGGTGACGGCGAAGCCGGTGCGCCTGAGCGGGTCGAGGACGTCCTTCTCCAGGACGATCCCGGGCTGGGCCGCGAGGACGCGCAGCGTCGCGGCACGCGTGGCCGGGCTCGCGGGTGAGGCGAGCAGGTACCGCGCGGCGTCGAAGACGAAGGCCGGGAACGGCCCGTCCCGGTGGGCCGAGCGGAGCCACCGCTCCAGCTCCCCGGCGTCACCGGGCAGGTCCCGCACCTCGTCCATGGTCAGCGTCTCGCTCCCGACCCGCCACCGCAGCGAGAGCCGGGAGAAGTCCTCGGTACGCGGCCCCGGCCACAGCGCCGGGGACCCCTTCGCCCTCCATGCCGCCTTCGCGGCCTCGGTCGCGAAAGTGATTTTTACCTCCTGGTTGGACACGGTCCGCCCGGCCCGGCCGTCGTACCAGGACTCGCCGGTGTGGGCGACGGTCGCGCCGGACCCGACGGGTTCGAAGGTCCTGGTGCGCTCGAACCAGTACCGGCCTTCCGGGGAGGTCGCGCGCGCCGCCGTCTCCGCGCCCGCCAGCAGGAACGACCGGGCGTCGAGCGTGACCACCGGTGTGCCGGGGGTCGCGGCCGGGAGCGAGCCGGAGGTCTCGGGGGGCGGCACCTGGGCCTCGGGGTGCCGTACCGGGGAGGTGCCCGAGGCCGGGTCCGGGGAGGCGGTCGCCGCGGTCCGGCCCCCGCCCGGCCCCCGCAGCCCGACCGTCCCCGTCATGACGGCGGGCACCGTCACGGCGGCGGCCAGCCCGACGAGGGCGCCGGTCAGCACGATCCCGGGGGTGAGGCGGAGACGGGACAGGGGGCGGGAGGCGTCGAGGGGCACGCGGGAGGACACGGAATCGGAAGCGCGACCGGACGCGCGATCGGGCCGGGACACGGCCGTCGCGAAGGCACGGGCGAGGTCGGCCTCGCGCCGCCGCCGGTGGGCGTCCTCGGTGAGTGCGTCCGGGCGCAGCGCGCGGACACGTTCGTCGACGTCGTTCAAGACTGCTCCTGCAGGGTGGTGGCCGGGGTGAGGTCGAGTGCCTGGGACAGGCGGCGGCGGGCGCGATACAGGCGGACGGTGAAGGCCCGGGTGGAGCAGCCGGCGAGCTTGGCGGCGTCGGCCGGAGCCAGCCCGTACCAGCTGGCCAGGATCACCGCCTCGGCGTCCGGCTCGGACAGCCCGGCGAGCGCCGCGAGGGCCGCCTCGCGCTCGGCGACCTGCTCGGCGACCCGCTCGGTCACGTCGCCCTCCGAGGACAGCTCCGCCAGCCGTTCCACCAGTGCCCGCCGTCGCAGCCCGGAACGCCGCTGCCCGCGCAGCAGGTTCCGGGCGACGCCGAGCAGCCAGGGCAGCGGCGGCTCCGGCAGCTCCTCCAGCTGCCGCCAGGCGATCAGGAACGTCTCGCTCGCGATGTCCTCGGCCGCCTGCCGCTCCGCGCGCAGCAGCGTGTAGCCGAGCACGCTGCGATAGTGCCGGTCGTACAGCGCGGTGAATCGCGCTTCTGGATCATCCACACCAAGGAGTGCCTTTCCCGGCCCCCCGATCACCGGCCGGGAAGAGAAAAGTTATCCGCCGCCCCGTTTCCCCACCCACCCGCCTCGACCGGTGCGTGCCTTCTCCACGCCCTCTCCACCCCATCCCACCCGCCCCGGCCGGTCCGCTCCCCCCTCACCCGCTCGATCCGGTCGCCCCGCCCCCTCACCCCCGTCACCCGGTACGGCGCGTCCCGCTCCGGGCCGTCGTACCGGTTCTCAGTCCGGCCGGGGAGCCGGGTTGGCGGTGACGGAACGCAGGAGCGGAGCACTCGCCGCTCCCGCGCCGATCACCCCGGCGAATCCGAGCGCGACGCAGACCAGCAGGATGATCGCGCCCGTGACGTTCATCGCGACGGCGGCGAAGGGCAGGGCGCAGAAGACACCGGCCGCGATGGTGCCGCCTCCCATGACCGTCAGCGGTATGAGGGTCTCCGCCCGGCGGGCCGCGTCCAGGACCTCCAGCGGCGTACCGGCCAGGCGGAGCAGCGCGTAGGTCTGCCTGCGGTCGAGCACCGAGGAAGCGGCGGTGATCCCGGCGCCGGCGATCGCCACCAGGAACGAGACCGCGAGGACGATGACCGTGCCGGTGCCGACGTCGTCGAGGATCTGGGCGGAGAGCCGGTCGTCGTCGGCGGCCGAGGTCGCCCCGTGTCCGGGCACCAGCCCCTCCAGGGCGGTGCGCGCCCGATCGACGGCCGCCACGTCCACCGGCTCCTCCGAACCGGAGCCCGAGCCGGAGCCAGGGGCGGCGGTGCCGGTGCGGCCCACGGAGATGGTGATCACCCTGTCACCGCCACCGCCATCCTCGCCGCCGGTGCCGTCCTCCCGCCCTCGCCCGCCCTTCGCCACCAGGCCGACCGCCGCCCGGACGTCCGCCGCGGCCAGGCGCTCGCGCACCTCGGCGGTGACCTCGGCCGCCCGCGCGGAGGGAACGGCCAGGCGCAGCTCCGCCCGCGCGCCGTCGAACACGACGTCGCCCGGGGCGAGAAGACCGATGAACCCGGCCACGAACCCCGTCAGGGCCACGCCGCTCACCGTCCGCCAGGCGGACCTGGGGTCGTCGGTCAACCGGCGCCCGGCCAGCAGCCGGGCGGGGCTCCGGGCCACGCGGGTGGTGATCCGGCCGATCAGCGCGACCACCCACGGACCGGCGAGGTTGACGCACAGGAAGGCGCCGCCGATGGCCGCGGCGATCACCCCCACCTCGACGCCGCGGCCGAGCAGGGGAACCGCCGCCAGGGCCGCGAGCAGCGCGACCACCCGGAGGAAGCGCATCGCCGGAGGGGTCTCCCGCTTGGCGACGCCGAGCGGGCTCACCACCACGCGGCGCAGGCCGACCACGGCCGACACCCCGACGAGCAGCGGTACGGCCACCAGCACGGCGAGCGTGGGAAGCACCCCCGGCCACACGTCGGCGAGGAACCAGGGACCTCCCCTGATCTCGATCCGGGCCAGCAGCGGGGTGAGCAGCCCGTACAGCGCCGTTCCCAGCACCGCGCCGCCGAACGCGGTGATCACCGCTTCGTAGACGGTCATGGCGACCACCTGACCGGGAGAGGCGCCGACCAGCCGGAGCGCGGCCAGGCGCTGGTCCCGGCGGGCCACGGTCAGGCGGGCCGCCGCGCCGCCGAACACCAGCAGCGGTACGACCATGAGCACGCTCGCGATCAGCCCGAGCGCGCTGTAGCCCACCGCGTCCTCGGTCGTCTTCCCCGTGAAGCCGGAGATCCTGGTCGGCACGGCGCCGCCGCGCGAGTCGTCCGACGAGGTGGCCCTCATCACGGGTGAGTCCGCCGTCTGCCCGCGCACCACGACCAGCTCTCCCGGGTACACGAGCGCCTCGTCGCCGATCGTCCCGCCGCGCCTTCCCGGGAAGCGGGCGGCGAGCTGCGCGGCCGGGAGCTCGCCGGCGAGCTCGGCCATCCCCGGGGACAACCAGACCTCCCCGGGGGCGGGGAAGCGGTCCAGGCCGGGCGGCGGGGGTGCCTGCGGCCCGAGCGCGGCGAGGTCCACGACCGTGATCCACCGGTCGCGCACGTAGTCCGTGCGGACGGCCTGGATCGCCATGGCCCCGCTCGCGGCCGGTACCGGGTTGCGCCACGCCTCCCGGCCCGCCCTGTCCTGGAAGCCGAGGTTGGCCACGACGGCGAAGAGCAGCAGCGCGGTGGAGACCGCCACCGCCGCCACGGTCAGCCCCGCCCCCAGCAGGCCGCGGCGGCCCCCGCCGCGCAGCAGCCGCCAGCTCAGGCCGAGCGGCCCGCTCACCGGCTCATCCCGGGAAACGTCCGGGTCGCCGCCTCGGCGCCGTCCCGCTCCCCGATGTCCTCGTACGGATCCCGGGCGCCGGGACCGGGCAGGCCAGGCGGGCCAGGCAGACCGGGCAGCAGGTGGCCGTCGCGTACCTCGACCACGCGGTCGCACCAGCGGGCCACCTGGGAATCGTGGGTGACGACGACCAGCGACGCCCCGTTGTGCCGGGTGGCGCCGGTCAGCAGGCGCATCGTGTCGTGGCCGGTGTTCTGGTCGAGCGCCCCCGTCGGCTCGTCGGCGAAGACGACCGCGGGGCGGGTGACCAGCGCGCGGGCGATCGCCACCCGCTGCGCCTGGCCACCGGAGAGCTCCCCGGGGCGCCGCCCCTCCATCCCGCCCAGACCGAGCGGGCCGAACCACTCCCGCGCCTGCCGCACGGCGTCGGCCCGGGAAACGTCGCCGAGCATGAGCGGCAGCGCGACGTTCTCGTCGGCGGGAAGTTCCGGCAGGAGCTGGCCGAACTGGAACACGAAGCCGAACCGCGTGCGGCGCAGGGCGCTGCGCTTCCGCTCCCCCAGCGTGTCGACGCGTTCGCCGAGCAGGTGCACCTCACCCGCGTCCGGCTTCATGATCCCGGCCAGGCAGTGCAACAGCGTCGATTTTCCCGACCCGCTCGGGCCCATGATCGCCACGGCCTCGCCCGCGTGGATCGCCAGCCCGACACCGCCCAGCGCCACGGTCGTTCCGAAGCGCTTGACCAGCCCGGATCCCTCAAGGACAACATTCATGCGAGCACTTTCCCGCGTGGGGAACGGCGGCAGATCGACCGATCGTCTCCACGCCCCCCGGCGGGATCGGCCGAAAGGACGATTCGCCGTCGTTCACCGGCACATCGGCCGGATGCCCGATCCGGAACCGCCCGTGTGCTGGCACAATCCATCAGGTGACGATTCGGGTGCTCATCGCCGACGACCAGGAACTGGTACGCACCGGGTTCCAGATGATTCTGGACGCCCAGGAGGACATGGAGGTCCTGGCGACCGCCGCCAACGGGGCCGAGGCCGTCGAGCTGGCGCGGAGGCTGCGGCCGGACGTGTGCCTGCTCGACATCCGGATGCCCAAGCTGGACGGTCTGGAGGCCACCCGCATCCTCGCGGGACCGGGGGTGCAGGACCCGATGAAGGTGGTCATCGTCACCACCTTCGACCTCGACGAGTACGTCTACGGGGCGCTGCGCGCCGGGGCGACCGGTTTCCTGCTCAAGGACAGCGGGCCGACGCTGCTCATCGAGGCGATCCGGGCCGCGGCGGCCGGGGACGCGCTGGTGTCGCCGTCGGTGACGGTACGCCTGCTCGAACACCTCTCCCACCCCCGGACCGGCGCCGTCCGGCCGCCCAGCGAGCCCCTCACCGAGCGCGAGCTGGACGTCGTACGCCTGGTGGCGAGGGGGCGGACCAACCAGGAGGTGGCCGCCGAGCTGTTCGTCTCGCTGTCGACCGTGAAGACGCACCTGGGGAGCATCCACACGAAGCTGGGTGCCAGGAACCGGGTGGAGACCGCCGCGTGGGCGTGGGAGTCCGGAATCGTCAGCTGAGCCGTCAGCTGAGCGGGGCGTTTGGGCCGATTAGCGGAAGAGCTGACTGGATAGAAAGAGGGCAGGTCCTCGGCGCATGGCGGGGGGAGATATACATGCGCTCTATCCCATCTCTACAGAAAAGGTCGGCTTCGGCCGTCTATGTCGCTCTCACCGCGCTGGTGATCGCGATCGCCGCCCTGGCGGTGTTCGAAGAGGCCCGTGGCCGGCGCCTCGTCCTGGAGATATCCAAGCTCGGCGGCGACCCCCACGCCCCCGGCGCCGACGCGGTCTTCGGCGCGGTCACCGTCTTCGCCATCCTGATCATGTTCTTCGCGGCGACCGCGATCGCCACCGTCGCCGCGTACCTGAACTGGCTGCTCCGCGCCCGGCAGGGCGCCAACCTGCCCGCGGTGGCGCCGGTCCTGGTGAGCTGGTTCGTGCCGGTGGTCAACCTCGTCGCGCCCGCCGTGCTGGTCGACCGGCTGTGGTGGGCCTCACGCCCGCCGCTGGACCGCCGCCTCCGCTGGACGGCGCTGCTCACCGCCTGGTGGCTGAGCTGGCTGGTCGCGTTCGCGCTGGTGCTGGCCCGGCTGTGGCCGGGCGCCTCCCAGGGAGGAACGAACCTGACCGGCTTCGGGCCGACCGAGCTGATCGCCGTCGCGGTCGCCTCCCTGCTGTGCGCGGCGACCGTGCGGCAGATCACCGGCGTCCAGGCCGCGGGTGCCCGGCACCGGCGGCAGGCCGATGCGGAGCACCACCTGCCGCCGCCCCCGGCCGAGACGCTCCCGCACCTGCTCGTGAGGGACGCCCCGTCCTCCTCGCCCGCCCTTCCCGAGGCTTCGTCGCGGGAGGCTTCCTCAAAGGAGACTCCCGCGCGGGAATCTCTCTCACGCGAAGCCCTCTCACGCGAATCTCTCTCACGGGAGGCTCTCTCGCCGGAGGTGTCCGAGCAGGACCGGCCCCAGGAGGTCCACCCCGCCGGGCAGTGAACGAGAAGCGCCCCGCCCGCCCGGCGGGCGGCGGGCCGGGGGCGTCGGCCTCGCGTCCCCGCCGACACGACTCCATCGGCGGAAAGCCAGCACGACTCCATCGGCGGAAACACGTCCGGGCGCCGCGCCGGTTCCGCGTCCGCACCTGCGGAAGGCGCGTGCGCTCACCGGCGGAAGGCGCGTCCGGGCGGGGCGTCAGTCCCATGCCCTGATCAGCAGCCAGCCCTCACCCGCGGTGTCGAAGCGGAGCTCGTAGGTCCCGGCCCGGTCGCCCGAGGCGGCCTCGGCCCGCCAGAACCGGCGCTCACCGGGATCGCTGTCGGAGGTCTTCCACCACTCTCGCGCGACCACCCAGTGGTCGAGGACCCGGCGGACGGTGTAGAGGCGGTCGCGCCAGACGAACTGGACGGGCTGCCCGTCGCGGATCCACACCTCGATGGGGTCGCCGTAAAGTCTGCTCAAGACGCCTCTCCCGCGGCTTTCGGATGAGCACCCGGGGGAAGGCGGGTCTGGCGTATCGAACATACGTTCTTATGGGGACGGGCGCAAGTCCCCCATCTGCCGTACGAGCGGGTTGGCGTCCACCGAGTTGCGGATGCTGAAGGTCACGCTGCCCGCGCGGTAGCGGTCGTCGGACCACTCGACGGGCCGTCCCTCGTGGGTGGTGGTGACCCGGCGCTGGCGCAGCAGCGGGCTGCCCCGGCGCACGGCCAGCAACCTGGCGTCCTGGACGCCCGCGGCCACCGCGTCGATGAGGTGCTCGCCGTAGGCGAAGACGAGGCCGACGCTGTCGTACAGCGCCTGGGTGACCGACTCGCAGTCAGGTTCGATGCGCTCGACGGCCGGGGCGATCCACCCGGCGTAGACGGTGCGCTCCAGCATCACCGGCTCGCCCTCCAGGGAGCGCAGCCGCAGCACGGACAGGACCGGGTCGCCGGGCTGGATCGCCAGCCGTACGGCCTCGGTGGTGTCGGCACCCCTGCGGCGCTGCTGCAGCATCCGCCCGCTGACCCGGTAGCCCATCGCCCGCGCCCACTGGGCGAAGCTGTGCAGCTCGGCGAAGCTCTGGCTGCGCTCGCGGCCGAGCACGATGCGCCTCGCCCCCTGCCGGGACCCCACCAGGCCCTCGGTGGCGAGCACGGCGACCGCCTGGCGGATCGTGCCGCGCGAGGCTGCGAAGCGGGTGGCCAGCTCGGCCTCGGAGGGCAGCTGGGCGCCCACGGGGTGCTCGCCTCGCATGATCGCGTCGCGCAGCTCCTCCGCGATGCCCATGTAGCGGGCCGTCATGCCCGCGCCCCGCCCGGACGCCCCGCGAACGCCCGCGTCCCTTCCGGTGCGCCCGCGAACTCCAGGGCACTTCTCCACGCATCCGCGCACACCCGGTGACCGCGCAATCTCGCCTCGTCTCTCAAGCCGCCCTGCCCCGCCCGGCCCGGCGCGCGTCCGCGGGATCCCTCGCTGCGCGCACCTGGCGGCCGGCTCAGCCCCACCCTAAACAAGCATCAATGACTCACAAAGCCCGGGTTCGCGCATTTCACCGCCGTACTTCGTGCGTTCACCAAACAGCAACTGATTCACGACAGAGGAGGTCTAGCTTGTTTGTACAAGTTCGTCTACTTTCGTGAAATATTGCGCGACACCCCCTTGGGAGACACAGTGATCGCATCCCGAGTTCGCTTTGCAGGCCTCGCGGCCTTCCTCCTGGTCGGCGCCGCCGCGTGCGGTGCCGCCCCCGGTACGGCGGCACCGTCCGCGGGCGCCTCCGACGGAGGTTCCGCGGCCGGAGTGGACGCCAGGACCGCCACCTCCGCGGCCGACTTCGGCGGGCTGGACAAACTCGTCGAGGCCGCCAAGAAGGAGGGCAAGCTCCACGTCATCGCCCTCCCGCCCGACTGGGCCAACTACGGAAAGATCATCGAAGCCTTCAAGGCGAAGTACGGCATCGAGATCGAGAGCGAGACCCCCGACGCCGCCAGCGCCGACGAGATCAACGCGGTGAAGACCCGCAAGGGCCAGGACCGCGCCCCCGACGTGCTCGACATCGGCCAGTCCTTCGCGATCAGCGGCGCCGCCGAGGGCCTCTTCGCGCCGTACAAGGTCGAGACCTGGGACAAGATCCCCGAGAACCAGAAGGAGCCGAGCGGCCTCTGGTTCAACGACTACGGCGGCTACGTCTCCATCGGCTGTGACGCCAAGAAGATCGCCAAGTGCCCGGAGACCTACGCCGACCTGCTCAAGCCCGAGTACAAGGGCAAGGTCGCCCTGAACGGCAACCCGACCAAGTCGGGCTCGGCGTTCGCGGGCGTCTACGCGGCGGCCCTCGCCAACGGCGGCTCCTTCGACGACATCCAGCCCGGCCTGGACTTCTTCAAGAAGCTGAAGGACGCCGGGAACTTCAACCCCGTCGAGACCACCCCGGCCACCATCGAGAAGGGCGAGACCCAGATCAGCATCGACTGGGACTACAACAACGCCGCCTACGCCCCCAAGATGGCCGAGAAGGGCCTCGACTGGAAGACCGTCATCCCCAGCGACGGCAAGTACTTCCAGCTCTACGCCCAGGCCATCAACAAGGACGCCCCGCACCCGGCCGCCGCGCGCCTGTGGCAGGAGTTCCTCTACAGCCCCGAGGGCCAGAACCTCTACCTCGGCGGTTTCGCCCGCCCGGTGCTGCTGCCCGCGATGAAGGCCGACGGCACGGTCGACGCCGCCGCCGAGGCCAACCTCCCGCCGGTCGAGGGTGAGCCCACCTTCCCGACGGAGGCGCAGGTCAACAAGGCCAAGGAGGTCCTGGCCGGAGGCTGGGGCGCCGCGGTCTCGGGATGACCGTCCCCGCCGTCACGGCCGCCGCCCCGCGCGGCGGCGGCCGTCCTCGATCCAAGAACTGGCTGGGAGCCCTGCCACTGCTGGTCGTGACGGCGGTGGCCTTCGGGATCCCGGCGCTCACGCTGCTGGTCGGCGCGTTCACCGTCAAGGACCCGGCGACCAAGGTGTCCTCCCTCGGCACCGCCAACCTGTCCAGGAGCCTCCAGGGGCCCTACCTGAACGCCCTGCTCAGCAGCGTCCAGCTGTCGGCCGTGGTGGCGGTCGTCGCCGCGGTCGCCGGGACGTTCCTCGCCCAGGCCGTGATCACCTCCCGGTTCACGGCGCTGCGCGAGGCCGTGCTGACCTTCTCGGGTGTTCTGTCCAACTTCGGCGGCGTGCCGCTCGCCTTCATCTGGATCGCCACCCTGGGCAACTCGGGGGTGATCACCACCGCGCTGGGCCTCGGCCCGGGGGTGCTGTACAACTTCTGGGGCCTGGCGCTGGTCTACATGTACTTCTCGGTGCCGCTGATGGTGCTCGTCGTGACCCCGGCGCTCGACGGCCTGCGCCCGCAGTGGCGGGAGGCGGCGCAGAACAACGGCGCCACCACCTGGCAGTTCTGGCGCTACGTCGGCATCCCGGTGCTGACCCCCGCCCTGCTCGGCGGCGTCGTCCTGCTGTTCGGCGGCGCGTTCGCCGCCTACGCCACCGCCTACGCCATGGTGGGCAGCACGGTCCCGCTGGTCACCCTGCAGATCGCCGAGGCCCTCACCGGCGACGTCCTCATCGGGTACGAGAACGTCGCGCTCGCGCTGAGCCTCGACATGATCGTCGTCGCTCTGCTGGTGATGGCGGTCTACCTGCCGTTGCAGAAGAGGAGCTCCCGATGGTTGCGGTAGCCACCCTGCCCGACGTCACCCCGGGCCCCGCGGCCACCGCCCGCCCCGGGCAGCGGCGGGCCTGGCGGGGGATCGTGCTGGTCGTCGCGGCGGTCTACTTCGTCGTGCCGATGGCGGTGTCCTTCTGGTTCACCGTCTACTCGGAGGGGCAGGGCTTCTCGCTCGCCGCCTACGGGCGGATCCTGTCGGCGCCCGGCTTCCTGCCCAGCCTGCTGCTCTCCCTCGCGCTCGCCGCCTGCACCATCGTCGCGGTCCTGTTGCTCACCCTCCCGGCGATGCTGGCCGTACGGCTCGGCGCGCCCCGGTTGCGGCCGGTGCTGGAGCTGATCTCCACGCTCCCGCTCGTCGTACCGCCGATCACCTACGTGGTCGGCATCAGCACGGCGCTGCGCGAGGGCGTCGACGCGCTGGCCGCCACACCGTTCTGGGCGACGCTGATCGCCGTCCAGGACGAGAGGTTCCCGTTCGTCCTCGTGCTCGCGTACGTGATGCTGACGCTGCCGTTCGCCTACCGGTCGCTGGACGCCGGGCTGCGCGCGATCGACGTGCGGACGCTGGTGGAGGCGGCCCGCAACCTGGGCGCCTCGTGGCCGTACGTGCTGTTCCGGGTGATCATCCCCAACATCCGGTCCTCCATCGCGAGCGCCTCGTTCCTCACCCTCGCGCTGGTGCTCGGCGAGTACACCATCGCGGCCCTGCTCGGCTACGAGACGTTCCCGGTCTGGATCGTGACCATCTCCGGGAACGACGGGCAGCTCTCCGTCGCCCTGTCGATCATCAGCCTGCTCCTCATCTGGCTGCTGCTGCTCACCCTCTCGGGTGCGGGAAGGAAACGTCGATGACCGTCGAGTTCCGGGGGCTGCGCCGCGCGTTCGGCCGTACGGTGGCCCTGGACGGCCTGGACCTCACCGTCGAACAGGGCGAGCTGATGGCCCTGCTCGGCCCCTCCGGCTGCGGGAAGACCACGGCGCTGCGCTGCGTCGCCGGTTTCGAGCACCCCGACGCCGGAGCGGTGCTCGTGGACGGCAAGGACATCACCCGGGTCCCCGCCAACCGGCGTGACGCGGGCATGGTCTTCCAGTCCTACAGCCTGTTCCCCAACCTCAACGCGAGGGACAACGTGGCCTTCGGGCTGCGGGTGCGCAAGGTGCCGACCGCCAGGCGGCACGCGCGGGCGGACGAGCTGCTGGAGCTGGTCGGCCTGCCGACGCACGCCCAGCGCTACCCGCACGAGCTGTCCGGCGGCCAGCAGCAGCGCGTCGCCCTCGCCAGGGCGCTGGCGCTGGAGCCGCGCGTGCTGCTGCTCGACGAGCCGCTGTCCGCGCTGGACGCCAAGGTCCGCGTCTCGCTGCGCGAGGAGATCCGGCGGCTCCAGCTCGAACTGGGCATCACCACCATCTTCGTCACCCACGACCAGGAGGAGGCCCTGTCGGTCGCCGACAAGGTCGCGGTGCTGCGCGCCGGGCGGCTGGAGCAGTGCGGCCCGCCCGCCGAGGTCTACGACCGGCCCGCGACCCCGTTCGTGGCGGAGTTCGTCGGTGCGATGAACCACGTCCCCGGTCGCCTGTCCGGCCAGGAGGTCACCGTCATGGGGAAGCTCATGCCGGTGGACGGCCCGCTGCCGTCCTCGCCCGACGTCGACGTGCTGGTACGCCCCGAGGCCGTGCTGGTCACCCCCTCCCCCGACGGGAACGCCACGATCGTGGCCTCCTCCTTCCGCGGCTCCACCGCGCGGCTTCGGGTGCGAGTGGGTGAGCTGGAGGTCCTCAGCGACGTGCCGGGACACGACGCGGTACGCCTGGCGCCGGGCACGCGGGTGGACGTCGCCCTCGTGCAGCGGCCCGTGCTCGTCGCCGCGCGCACCACCCCCGCGCCCGCTCTCACCTCAGAGGACCCCGCGGACTCCCCCGAGTCCTCGGAGTCCTCGGAGTCCCCTCAGTCCTCCAAGTCCTCGAAGTCGGCCGAGTCGGAGGACGTCGCGGGTGTCGGGTGAGCTCCGAGCCGTCCTGTTCGACATGGACGGCACGCTCGTGGACACCGAGGGGATGTGGTGGCAGGCGTGCGTGGAGGTCGCCGCCGAGCTGGACCTGGAACTGACGGAGGCCGACGCCGGCCACGTCCTCGGCCGCCTGGTCGAGGACGCGGCCGGCTACCTCGCGCGCCGCGCACCCGTACCGCCCGGGGTCGGACGAGCCGGGGTGGCGGAGGCCGAGGCGGAACGAGCCGACGCGGAACGGGCCCGGGTGGCGAAGGCCGACGCGGAACGGGCCGGGGTAACGGAGGCCGAGGCGGAACGGGCCGAGGTGGAACGGGTCGGGGCTCGGCTCACCGCGGCCTTCGCCGAGCGGGTCTCCGGCGGGGTGACCCCGCTGCCCGGCGCGATCCGGCTGCTGGACGACCTTGCGGCGGAGGGCGTGCCCACCGCGCTGGTCAGCGCCTCGCCGCGGCTCATCGTCGACATGGTGCTGCACACCGTCGGGGCGCGGCGGTTCGCCCTGGTCGTGGCCGCCGAGGACACCGCACGCGGCAAGCCGCTGCCCGACCCGTACCTGCGGGCGGCCTCCGGGCTGGGCCTCGACCCCGCCGACTGCGTGGCCGTGGAGGACAGCCCCACCGGGCTCGCGGCGGCCCGCGCGGCGGGATGCCGGGTGGTGTCCGTCTCCGGCGACCCGGTCGCGGAGGACGTGCTGAGCGTGGACAGTCTGGAAAAAGTGGACCTGCCGCTGTTGCGACTGCTGGCGAGCGGCAAGAGATCGATAGGCTGAACCACTCATGTGACGGCGTATGCGGTTAGGTACACAGGTGAACAACCTCAGTCCCGACGAACCCCTGCAGATAGGCCGATACCGCGTGCTCAGCAGGCTGGGCCGGGGCGGGATGGGCACGGTCTATCTTGGCGAGTCCCCTGACGGGCAGCAGGTAGCCATCAAGGTCATCAATCCGGAGTACAGCCAGCACGAACGGTTCCGGATGCGCTTTCGCAGGGAGGCCGACGCGGCGCAGCGGGTCCGCAGGTTCTGCACGGCCGCGGTCATCGAGGCGGCGCTCGACGGCGACCAGCTCTACGTCGTCACCGAGTACGTCACCGGCCCCAACCTCGAGGAGGCCGTCGACACCGGCGGCCCGCTCCGCGGCTCCAGCCTCGACGCGCTCGCCGTCGGGGTGGCGACCGCGCTGACCGCCATCCACGCCGCCGGGGTGGTGCACCGCGACCTCAAGCCGTCCAACGTGCTGCTCTCCCCCGTCGGCCCGCGCGTCATCGACTTCGGTATCGCCCGCGCGCTGGACACCCTCAGCGGGATGACCGGGACCGGCGAGATCCTCGGCACCCCCCGCTACATGGCGCCCGAGGTGCTGCGCGGCGAGCCGGTCTCGGCCGCCTGCGACGTGTTCTCGTGGGGCTGCCTGATGGCCTTCGCCGCGAGCGGGCGGGCGCCGTTCGGCGGCGAGGCGCTGCCCGCGGTGCTGTACCAGGTGCTCAACACCGAGCCCTCCCTGGAGGGCATGGAGCCCGCGCTGCGCGAGCTGGTCGCCTCCGCGCTGACCAAGGACCCGCGGAACCGGCCCACCTCGCAGCAGCTCCTCGACCACCTGGTGGGCCGCTCGGCCGCGCCCGAGCAGGCCGCCCACTCGGTCCAGGCCTCCTGGCAGGGACCTCAGGCACCCCAGGGACCTCCCGGCGGCACCCCCTGGCCGGGATCGGGGGAGGGCGCCCCCGATCCCGGCCAGGGCCACGCGGGGCACGGCGCCGACTCCGGCTGGAGCCACACCGCGCCGTCCGTACAAGGCGGTCACACGATCTCCGGCGCCGCGCAGGCGGGACCCGGGCGCGACGGTCCCGGCCACACCCTCCCCGAGCGGCCGCGGGGCGGTACCGGATCCTTCCCCGGGGGCTGGACGGCCGGGCGGCGGAAACTGGCCGTCGGGGTGGCCGTGGCGGCCCTGATGGTGGTGGCCGGAGGGCTCGGCCTGCGCCTCGCGCTCGCTCCCCCCGGCCCGCCGGAGAACCTCGCCCTGCTCTACCAGGACGACTTCACCCAGAGCGGCACCGGCTGGAGCGGTGGCACCTACAGCCCGATGACCGGCACGTACGGCTACGCCCCCGAGGGCTACTACGCCGTCGACGTCAGCGGATACTCCCCCGTGAGGCGGGAGCAGGCCCCGATCCCGTTCGTGTCCGCTCCCCCGGCCACTCCCGACCCCTCGGCGAGCCCCACGCCGATCACACCGAGCCGGATCCTGCTCGGCTCCGACATCAGGATCCGCTCCGGCACCGCCGGGCTGGGCGAGTACGGGCTGTTCTGCCGGGGCGAGGACGACAACAAGGCGACCCGGTACGAGTTCCTGCTCGACACCACGGGCAACGCCCGCATCCGCAAGACCGTCAAGAGCGCCGGGGGCGAGCTCACCAAGCCCGTCAAGGTCGACCTGCCCAAGGGCGAGGTCATCCGGCTCGCGGCCGAGTGCACCGGTGTCGAGGGGGGCGTGCAGCTCACCATGTGGGTCAACGACGAGCAGGCCCAGTCGTTCCTCGACACCAACCCGCTGCCCAACGGGCTGGTCGGCGTGATCGCCCGGGTGGGCGAGAACAGCAGCGCCGTCCTCAGGGTCGCGTTCGACAACTTCACCCTGCACGGCCCCGCCATCACCAGGCAACCCTGACCGGATGACCCCGACGGCGAGTGATCCGTATGGCATCGGGGACGATCGAGGCATTTGACCGACAGAAGGAGTTCAGCACGATGCGCGCGATAGTCGTCTCCGCCAACGGCGGACCCGAGGTTCTCGCCTACACCGACGACCACCCGGACCCGGAGCCGAATCCCGGCGAGGTCCTGGTCGAGGTCGCCGCCTCCGGGGTGAACTTCATCGACGTCTACCACCGGATCGGCCGCTACCAGCTCTCCCTGCCCTTCGTCCCCGGTGAGGAGGGCGCGGGCACCGTCGCCGCGGTCGGCGAGGACGTCCGTGACGTCGCCGTCGGCGACACCGTGGCCTGGTCGAGCGTGCCGGGCAGCTACGCCTCCAGGATCGCGGTGCCCACCTCCAAGCTGCTCGCCGTACCCGAGGGGGTCACCGCCGAGGTCGCGGCGGCCGTCACCCTGCAGGGTCTCACCGCTCACTACCTGACGCACTCCACGTACGAGGTGAAGGCGGGCGACGACGTCCTGGTGCACGCCGCCGCGGGGGGCATGGGCCTGCTGCTCACCCAGGTCGCCAAGATGCGCGGCGCCCGGGTGATCGGCACGGTCTCCACCGAGGAGAAGGAGATCCTGGCCCGCCAGGCGGGCGCCGACGAGGTGTTCCGCTACCGGGGTTTCGCCGACGCGGTCCGCGACCTGACCGGCTCCGGCGTGCACGTCGTCTACGACGGCGTGGGCGCGGCCACCTTCGACGAGAGCATCGCCTCGCTGCGACCGCGCGGCATGATGGCGCTGTACGGCCAGGCCAGCGGCCCGGTCCCGCCGCTCGACCCGCAGATCCTCGCCAGGAACGGCTCCCTCTTCCTCACCCGTCCGACCCTGGGCTCCTATATCGCCACCCGGGACGAGCTCACCTGGCGCGCCTCCGACCTCTACGGCTGGGTGGCCTCCGGGAAGCTGCGGGTGCACGTCTCCGAGCGCTACCCGCTCGCCGAGGCCGCCCGCGCGCACCAGGACCTCGAAGCCCGCCGTACGACCGGCAAGGTGCTCCTGATTCCTTGACGGAGCGGCGAACGGACGGGCCCGTTCGGCACCACGAACGACCGCGCCCGTTCGGCACCGCGATCGGCCGGGCCGGTCAGCGCGGCGGGCAGCCGAGCCGCCGGTCGGCGGGCAGGCGAGCGGTCCGGTCAGCGCAGCGGGTGGGCGGGCCAGTCCAGGAGGCGGGCGCCCAGGACCGCCGTCTCCAGGGTGAAACGCTGGGTGGAGTCGTCCGGCGAGAACCCGGTGAGACGGCGGATCCGCTCCAGCCGGTAGGTCACCGCCCGGGTGCTGACGCCGAGCCTGCGCGCGGCGGCGGTCTGGTTGCCCTGGGAGGCGAAGACGGCCTCCAGCGTGGCGAGCAACGGCTCGGGACCGCCCCGCGCCTCGATCAGCGGGCTGAGCACGCTCGTCACCAGGTCCTCGATGGCGGCGCGGTCCCGCAGCAGCACCGGGAACACCAGCAGGTCCGCGGCCTTGAGCACGGAGGCGCGCAGTCCCAGCCGGTCACCGAGCTCGATGGCGTTGGCGCCCTCCCGGTAGGAGGTGACCACCCCGCCGGGGCCCCGGTGCGCCCGGCCGAGCCCGACCCGCCAGCCGGGCGCGAACGCCTGGCGCACGTGGTGGGTGAACTCGCCGTTCGCGACGGTGAGGCTGCCCGGCGCGACACACACGAGCATCCCGTCGCGTACCGCGACCAGCACGTTGTGCGAGCCGAACCGGGCGACCAGCGCGTCCTCGATCCGCCGGGCCGTCCCGTCCGCCTCCCCCGCGAGCCCGCCGCCGTCCCCCGAAGCGACGGCCGTGTCGGCCCTGTCGGCCCTGTCGGCCGTGTCGACTCCGGCAACTTCGGCTGCTCCAACGGCTTCAGCGACTCCAACGGCTTCAGCGACTCCGGCGACTTTGGCGACTTTGGCGGCCCCGACGGGGCGCGCGACGGCGACCACGTACGTCTCGGCCAGGCGGAGCCCGAAGTGCTCGGCCCGCTCGGCGAGCCTGTCGGCGCGCCCTTGGAGCAGGTCGTCGACGAACTCCCTGCGCGCCGCCTCCTCCTGGCGCAGCGCCGACCGCTGGGCGTTCTCGTACCCCTCCATCAGGGCGGAGACCGTACGCCGCAGGGCCGAAAGCGGGGTGGGGGTCACCGACTCGGCCAGGGCCAGCGCGGCCTCGACCAGGGCCCGCACGGACGCGCCCCGCTCCGCGGCCAGCGCACCGGCGGCGCGGCAGTCGTCGAGCTCGGCCCGGCCGGGCGGCCTGCCGGTGGCGGCCGCCTCCCGTAACACCCGGAGATGGCCGCCGAGCAGCTCGTCCATCAGACTCCCACGTCACGCCTGTCGAAGGCCGGCATCGCGATCAGGACCAGCGCGACGGTCGCCCCGGCCAGCACGAGATAGTCCCACGCCGGGAATCCCAGCTGGAGCGGCCGGCCGTCGAGGTAGTAGTGGAACGGCGAGATCCAGCGCAGCCAGGACACCCCGCCCACGTTCTTGCCCATGGTCTCGACCACGTAGCCGGCCACGGCGACCACCCCGACCACCGCCAGGGCGACCCCCCGCCGTCCCGTCACGGCGCCGGCCGTCAGGGAGAGCGTGCCGAAGAAGAGGGCGAGCAGGAAGACCCCGACGTGGCTGGCGAGGATCCTGTCCGCGGGGACGCCCATGTCGACGGCCGTCGTCAGGCCCAGCACGACGAGGAAGGTGACCGCCGCCACGCCGAGCAGCGCGAGGGCCAGGGCGGCGAAGCGCTCCAGGACCAGCCGCCTGCGGTCGATCGGGAGGGTGAGGACGAGCTCCAGCGTGCCCGACTCCTCCGGCTGGGCGATCGCCCGGTTGCCGATCACCGCGGCGCACATGATGAACAGCAGCGGCCCGAACAGCTGGTAGACCAGTGTCTGCAGGAAGCCGGAGCCGCTGGTGAATCCGCCCTCCAGGCCGCCCATGAGGTCGCGCATGGCCCCGGGGAACTTGGTCAGCGCCACGTCCCCGTAGAGGTCGGGGTTGCTCTGGATCGTCGGGTAGTAGGCCAGGTACAGCGCGAAGAACGCGCTGATCCCGACGGTCCAGCCGAGCAATGGCCTGCGGTAGTCACGCAGGCTCTTCGACACCAGCGTGGGCATCGCGCGCCTCCCCTTCCTCGCTCTGGCTGTAGTAGGTCAGGAAGATCTCTTCCAGGTCGGGCTCGGCGCTGACCATGTGCACCACGGTGAACCGCGCCGCCGCCTTGATCAGCGCGTCCGGCCGGCCGTCGATGGTGCAGCGCAGCCCGGCGCCCTCCACCCGCAGTTCACGCACCCCGGGCAGGTTCTCGAACGCCTCCCTGGGCACCGGGGCGTCGAAATGGAACTCCACCTGACGCACCGCCTTCTCCCTGAGCGCGGAGATGTCCTCCACCGCGACGAGCCTGCCGCCGCGCACGATGCCGACCCGGTCGGAGACGTCCTCGACCTCGGCCAGCACGTGGGAGGACATCAGCACGGTACGGCCCGAGGCGCGGACCTCCCGGACCATCGCGAGGAACTCCTGCTGCACCAGCGGGTCCAGGCCGCTGGTCGGCTCGTCGAGGATCAGGAACTCCGGCTCGTGCATGAATGCCTGGATGAGCCCGACCTTCTGCCTGTTGCCCTTGGAGAGCTTGCCCATGGGCACCGACAGGTCGGCCTCCAGCCGCTCGGCCAGTGCCTCGATGCGCCCCTTGGGCACGCCGTCGCGCACCGCGCCGAGGAAGGCGAGGAACTCCCTGGCCTTCTCCCTGCCCTCCAGGGCCAACTCCCCCGGCAGGTAGCCGATCCGGCTCCGCACCCCGGCCTGCCGGGGATCCTGCCCGAGGACCGTCATCCGGCCCCTGGTGGGGCGGATGACGTCCAGGAGCAGCCTGATCGTCGTCGTCTTTCCCGCGCCGTTCGGGCCGAGATACCCGAACACCTCCCCGGGCCGGATCTCCAGGTCGAGATCCTCAAGTCCCCGGCGCCCGCCGTAGAACTTGGTGAGCCCCTCGGTCTCCACCACCGCTGTCATGCCTCAGATCGTGCCTCCCCGGCGCCGCCGGGGGCATTACCTGACCCGGACAGCTGACCGGCCCTTCGTTGCGCGGATCCGGAACCCGCCCGGCCCTACCGCGCTCGACAGCGGGGCTATGGTGAGCCCATGAGCCTGGACACTGCCTTCGTACTGGGTGGCGGGGGCGTCCTCGGCGCCCACGAGGTGGGCATGCTGCGGGCGCTCGACGAGGCGGGGATCAAGCCCGATGTGATCATCGGCACGTCCGTGGGCGCGCTGAACGGCGTCGTGCTCGCGGCCTCCCCCGCCGAGGCGGTCGCGCGCCTGACCACGCTGTGGGGTTCGGACATCGTCCGCACGGCGTTCGCGGGGTCCTGGGTGACCCGGCTGTCCACCCTCGCCAGGAGCGGCACCCACCTGCACTCCTCCGAGCCGCTGCGCGGCCTGCTGGCCCGGACGCTGCCGGTCTCCCGCATCGAGGACCTCTCCGTGCCGTTCCAGTGCGTGGCCGCCTCCGTCGAGCGCGCCGCCGCGCACTGGTTCACCGAGGGTCCCCTGGTCGACGCGGTCCTCGCCTCGTGCGCCGTCCCCGGCCTGCTGCCGCCGGTCCGCGTCGGCGACGACCACTACCTCGACGGCGGGCTGGTGCACAGCATCCCGGTCGGCCGGGCCGTCGCCCTCGGCGCCCGGCGGGTCTACGTGCTGCACGTGGGCAGGATCGAACGCCCCCTGGTGGTGCCCCGGCGCCCGTGGGAGGTCGGCATGACCGCCTTCGAGATCGCGAGGCGGCACCGCTTCACCGAGGAGATGGCCACCCTGCCGGACGACATCGAGGTCCATGTCATGCCGGCCGGGAGCGAATCCCGGCCAGGAATAGATCTTTCTCAACTGCGTTACCGGGATTTATCGCATATATCTGAATACATCGACCGCGCGTACCGGGCCTCGTCCGACTACCTGGCCCGGCGGTCGTCCTCCTGAACCACGGTCCGCAACCGCACCGATGTGAACCGCACCGCGTCGTACGCCCACACCGGGATACTCTCCCATTTGGGGGGTATGTCCGGACTGTCGCCTTCCTGGGTCCCATCGGCCCCACCCGCGCACCACGACCGCACTTCCCACCCGCGCACCACGACCGCACTTCCCACCCGCGCACCACGACCGCACATCCACACAGGCAGGAGCCGCTCGTGCTGCCTCCTCGCATCATCCGCCGTCTGGTCCTGGCCCCGCTCGTCATCGTGCTCACCGTCGGCGCGGTGCTCACGCTCCCGATCTGGCTGCTGGTGGTGACCGCGGCCTCGCTGCGCCTGCCGCCCCCGCAGCGGCGCGGCACCCGGCTGGTCTGGTTCGCGCTGGCGTGGCTGACGCTGGAGTCGATGGCGCTGTGCGCCTGCCTGTGGCTGTGGGTGACGAACGGCCTGGGCGGCCGGCTCAGCCGTGACGAGTACCAGGAGCGGCACTACGAGCTGATCCAGTGGTTCCTGTCCAAGATCTACGAGGCCGCGGTGCGGATCTTCCGGCTGAGCGTCGAGGTCGACGAGCCGATGCCGACCTCCGACGAGATCTCCCGGCGTCTCACCCGTCCCGTCATCGTCCTGTCCCGCCACGCGGGCCCCGGCGACTCGTTCCTGCTCGTCCACCACCTTCTCGCCCGGTACGGCAGGCGCCCGAGGATCGTGATGAAGGCGGCCCTGCAGTTCGACCCGTCGCTGGACGTGGTGATCAACCGCCTCCCCAACGCCTTCGTCTCCCACAAGGCCGCCGAGAGCGGCGTTCTCGGCGAGATCCGCCGCCTGTCCTCCGGCATGGACGCCGACGACGCCCTGGTGATCTTCCCGGAGGGCGGCAACTTCACCCCGAAGCGCCGTTGGCGGGCCATCCTGCGACTGGAGCAGAAGGGCCTGTCGGAGGAGGCCGCGCGGGCCCGCAGGCTGGAGCACCTGATGGCTCCCCGCCCCAACGGGGCCATCGCCGCCATCGAGGCCTGCCCCGAGGCTGACGTGGTCTTCGTCGCGCACACCGGCCTCGACGACCTGGTCACCTTCGGGGACATCTGGACCCGCCTGCCGCTCAGCGCCCAGATCAAGGCCAAGTGGTGGCGGGTCCAGGCCGCCGACGTGCCGCGCGACCGCGAGGACCAGATCCGCTGGCTCTTCGACCAGTGGGAGGGGATCGACGCCTGGATCACCGAGAACCAACCGGCCCCCGCCCCCACGACCTGAACCGGAAACCGGCCACCTCCCGCCCCCCACGGCCGGCTACAGGCGCCGGACCCTCGCGGTCGGGTCGAGCAGGTCGGTGTTGCGGAGCTCCTGCCCGTCGTAGATCTCGATGACCAGCCCCGGCTTTCCCGCGAGGGGCGCGACATCGATCACACCGGGCAGCTCGGCCAGGTTGACCTGCTCCAGTTTCTCCAACGGCCCGAGAGGCGAAAGATCGCGAACGTCGCAGCCCTTGATGTTGACCTTACGGAGTTCTCCCAGCCCGGCGAGCGGTGTGAGGTCGGAGAGGTTGACACACGTGGAGAGCGTCACCTCCTCGAGAGCGAGCGACGTGAGCGGGGTGATGTCGTCCAGCCAGGAGGCGTGCCGGAGCGCGATCCGCCTGACGTTCGGGCAGTTGCCGACGAGCCCGTCGAGTCCTTCGAGTGCCGAACAGTTGAGCCGCAGTTCCACCAGGCCGGGAAGCCTCCCGAAGACAGAGGGGTCGGAAAGGCGGCGGCAGCCGAAGAGGCGCAGTGCCCTCAACCTGGTCAGCAGGGTCAGCGGGGTGAAGTCGGTGATCTCGTCGAGGCGGTCGAGATCGAGTGCCTCGACCATGTGGAAACGTTCGACGAACTCGATGCCGGGCACCGGATCGCTGTGCATCACGGAGGCACCCCGCAGAGCGGGCGGCATGGGAGGCCACGGGGAGGCGACGGGATCCTCCCTGAACCGCACCCACAGCCTCTTCAGGTCCGGATGGCACTCCAGCACGTCCAGCGACCCCGGCCCCGCCAGCCGGAAGACGCGCAGGCCGCGTAACGGGCGGACGTCCCTGAGAAAACCGAGGTCCTCACCGTCGAAGCCGATCCGCAGGTCCTTCAGGCCGCGAAGGTATCGGAGATGGGGAAAGATCCGTGGATTGTCCATGCTCATGTATCCGCCGTACGCCGCGGGCTCCAAGGGAGCGTCGGCCAGCACACGCCGGGCGTACTCCTCGGGATCGAAGTAGTCCCACGCCGTGACCAGCTCGTGCTGCACCTCGTAACGGGGGTCGCCGGCGTACCGGGAGAGTCGCTCCAGTGCCTCGGGGCCGTTGATCAGCCAGCAGGTCCGCACGGTCGCCTTCGCCCGCACCGGGGAGAGCTTGGTGATGTCGTCGGGGAGGCGCCGGAGCACCTCCTCCCCCGCCGAGGCGAGAGCCGCGGCCTCGCCCGCGTTCCGAGGGGGGATCACCGCCGCGAAGCACTCCTCGATGTCCCCCGCGAGGTCCCTCGGCAGTTCCTGGATCGTCTCCAGGCAGCCGACCACGAGCAGCCGCAACCGCCGGGCGTGTTTGCCTCCCTCGGCGACGCGGGCGAGCAGCCCTCTCAGCAGTTCCTCGCGCAGCGGCGCGTTGGCGTGCCCCGCGGCCATCACCACGGTCTCGCGCCACTGGTCGAGGTGGGCCCGCTCGATCAGCGGCTCCACGTCGGCGCCGTCGGCCGCCTGCTTGGCGGCGAGATACTCCTGCACCGTACGGTGCACGAAGTCGATCCGCCCGGAGACCGGCTCCCTGATGACCCCGCTGCGCTGGAGGAGATGGTCCAGCAGTGCCTCGGCGGTGCACTCCACCCGGGGCATGGTCTGGATCTTCTCCTCGACCCGTTTCAGCGCCGTCGCCCTGGACAGCTCGGACCGCCCCCACACCCCGAGCTGCCAGGCCAGGTCCTGCAGGACCCGGACCTTCTGCTCCGGCTCCAGGACGACCTCCGAGACGATCCCCCGCTCGGCGTCCCTGCGCTGGAGCAGGAGTTCGAGCGCCGCCGCGTACAGTCCCATCCGGTTGCGGGGCAGTTGCTTGCCCCGGTCCAGGTTCAGGGCGCACAGCATCGCCGCGAGCAGCGGCGTCGAGGCGAGCGTCCGCAGGTACGGGCTGCTCTCGAACCTCGCCAGCAGCGCGCCCTCGTACTCGTCGAGCTTCTCGGCCGCGAACGGCAGGTTTCCCGAAGCGCGCATGGCGGCGTGCCACTGCCGTACGAGTTCCCGCAGGTGGACCGGGGTCATCGGCTCCATCGTCACCGACGAGAAACCCTCCCCTTCCAGCCACCGGGTGTCGGCCGCCGCCGGGCGGGAGGTCACGATGACCCGGATCTCCGGGTAGGCCGCGAGGAGACCGTCCAGCCACTGCCTCACGGCCGGGCGGTGCCGCGGGCTCAGCTCGTCCACGCCGTCCACCATCAGCAGGGCCCGCCCCGAAGCGAGGACCCGGTGCGCCCAGCCCTCGGGCATCAACCCGGCGACCGGCCTCGCGACGTCGGCGAGGAAGTCCTCGGGAGCGGGAAGGTTCCCCGCGCCGTGACTGCGAAGCTTGATCACGAACGGGACGGAGCCGTTCCACCCCGCCAGGTCCCCGGTGAGGCCGCCCCGGGCCGCCGTCACCGCGAGCCAGCGCAGCAGCGTGCTCTTGCCGGAACCCGCGCCTCCCCTGAGCAGGACGCGCCGGAAGCGCCCGAGCGCGCTCTCCACCCGCGACGTGACGGGCTCGCGGTGGGCCGCCGCCTCGGTCAGCTCCGCGAAACGGACGCGCGGGAGGACCTCGCCCCGGTCGAGATCGTCGGGGTACGCGTTGAGGCTGATGTAGGCGACACTCAGCGTGGCGCGGGGGCGGTAGCTCTCCACCCGGACGCCGAACAGCTCGACCTCGTCGAGGGTCGTGCTGACGTGCCCGAGATAGCGGCGCAGGAACTCGTCGTCGTCCCCGGTGCCCGAGGGCGCGTCGAGGGATCGGGCCGGGAGACGGGCGAGCACCGAGGAGACCTGCTGGCCGAGGGTGGCGAGGCGGTCCTCGACGGACGAGACGCGGCTCTCCACGGAGGAGACGCGGCCGAGAAGCTCGGTTCCCGCCCGGGGCAGGTACTGCGGGAGTTGCTGGACGATCCGCACCAGGCAGTCGAGGCACTCGTCCAGCAGGACGTCGAAGAGGCGTGCCCCGGCCTCGCCGAGGTGCGGGGCGGGATCGGGCAGGCCGGACCTGACGGCCCTGGCGAGCTTGATCGGGTCCATGTCCGCGGCCAGGAGTGCCCTGTCGGAGAGGTCGGCTGCCTGGACGGCCGCCACCACCTCGTGCAGGACGGCCGCCCGGTCGTTGTCGGCGAGCCCGCCGTACTCCCGCTCGACGAGCACCGTGAGCCGTCTCTCCACCCCGTCGGCGATCGCCTCCAGCTGCCGTTCGAGGCTGCGCCGCAGGAACCGGTCGGGAAACCCGCTCTGGATGAGGGTGGTGAGGTCGGCGCCCCGCTCGGCCCTCGCCGTCCGGGCGGCGAGCCCCTCACGCATGGCGCGTTCCACCACGGCCTTTCCCGCGGCGGCGGCGACGGCTTCGAGTCCGGGCATCCTGCTCCTCGGCGCGCTGTGGAGTTTCCGTTCAAGGATTACCGAGGATTACCGGAAAAGAAGCGATACGCCGACAAATCCATCACGTTGAAGAGCGACGGAGCGCCGGAGCCCAAGACCACCGAGAGGTCCGGGAGCACCGAGGGATACGGACGGCCGGCGGGTCTACCAGTCCTGGGAGAGGCCCGACATGCGGCGGAGGTATTCGTCCTCGTCGATCTCACCGGCCGCGTAGCGGCGCTTGAGGATCTCGCGGGGGTTGTCGGCGACGGCCGCGCGAGCCTCGGACGCCCGTGTCGCGGACGCGCGGACGAACATGATCACGCCGAGAACCACCACCGCGACCACCGCGACGACGAAGAGCAACATCAGGATGCGGGACATGGTCGGCCTCCCATACCCCCCATCAGGTCTGGCGGGGGGACACCGAGTTTACCCGGCGGGAGGAACCTCCCCTTTTCGCCGAACGGGCGATTCATCCATCTTCGATCTTCGAAGGAAGGCGAGAGCCCCTCCTCCTCGCCGCGACCGGTCGAGGCGAGGAGGGAGACCGGTTCCACGGTCCGGCCGGTGGCGGGAACAGGCGGGAACAGGCGGGAACATCGGCTCGGCAACGAAACCCGGCAACGAAGGAAGTACCGATTCAACCGCTCGTGGGAACACCCGCCGCGAAGTCCGGAGCCTCGCGCGAGGACCCGCCGGGCGGCAGCGACGGCAGCCCCCGAGGCGCCCCGCCCTCCAGCAGCCGGAGCAGGGCACCGGTGTCGACGTTCCGCTCGATCAGGTCACCGAGCGCGTCCAGCCGCTCCTCCCTCAGGGCGGCGAACGACACGTCCGGCGCCGGGGTGAAGTCGCGCCCGGAGACGGCGGCCACCTCGGCGAGGAAGGCCCGGCGGAAACCGTCGTTCTCCAGGGCGCCGTGCCAGGTGGTCCCCCACACCGAGCCGTCCCGGCAGCCGTCCAGGAAGGGCTCGCCGCCGTCGGCCGTCACCACGCCGTGGTGGATCTCGTACGCGGCGACCGGGTGGCCGTACGCGGTGCCGGCCGGGCGGCCCAGCGTCTTGTCCGCGGCGAACTCCACCGACGCGGGCAGCAGCCCCAGCCCCTCGACCAGGCCCGCCCCCGACTCGACGTCGTCACGGATGGTCCTGGCGAGCATCTGGTAGCCACCGCAGATGCCCAGCACCGCCCGGCCGGGCAGGGCCGCGGCCAGGCCGGTGGCGCGGAGCCACGCCAGGTCGGAGACCGTGGCCCGGGAGCCGGGCAGCACCACCAGGTCGGCGTCGTCCAGCTCACCGGGAGAGGTCACGAAGCGGACCACCACCCCGGGCTCCGAGGCGAGCGCGTCCACGTCCGTGAAGTTGGAGATCCGCGGCAGCCGCACCACCGCCACCCGCAGGGTCTGCCTGCCGTACGGGGCGCGCGCTCCGATCGCGGGCCGGTTGTCCAGGGCGAGGGAGTCCTCGACGTCCAGCCAGAGGCCGTCCAGCCAGGGCAGTACCCCGTACACCTCGCGGCCGGTCAGCTCCCTGATCATGTCCAGTCCCGGTTCGAGGATCTCGGGCGCCCCCCGGAACTTGTTGATCACGAACCCGGCGATCAGCGCCTGGTCCTCGGGCTCCAGCAGCGCCACCGTCCCGTACAGCGCGGCGAAGACCCCGCCCCTGTCGATGTCGCCGACCACGACGACCGGCAGGTTCGCGGCACGGGCCAGGCCCATGTTCGCGATGTCGCCCCGGCGCAGGTTGATCTCCGCCGGGCTGCCCGCCCCCTCGCAGACCACCACGTCGTACGCGCTCCGCAGCCGCTCCAGCGCGTCCACCGCGACCTGACGGAGCCGCTCCTTGACGTCCCAGTACTCCATCGCGTCGACCTCGGCCATCGGCCTGCCCATCACCACGACCTGGCTGCGCCGGTCGCTGCCCGGCTTGAGCAGGATCGGGTTCATGTCCGCGCTGGGCTCCAGCCCGCACGCGGCGGCCTGCATCGCCTGGGCCCGGCCGATCTCGGCGCCGTCGGCGGTGACGAAGGAGTTGAGCGACATGTTCTGCGCCTTGTACGGCGCGACCCTCACTCCCTGCCGGGCGAGCCAGCGGCAGATCCCGGCGGTGACGACGCTCTTGCCCGCGTCGGAGGTCGTCCCCGCGACCAGCAGCGCCCCTTTCACGCCCTTCACGCCTTTCTCCCGCGTGAGCCGCGAACGGCGGCCAGGACCGCCAAAGCCGCGGCCCCGAGTCCCACCGCCCGCGCCAGCCGTACCGACCTGCGGATGTCCGCGACCGAGGGCTCGGGCCCGTCGCCCATCTCCGGCCGGTGCTCCACCCGGGTGCCGTACACGTTGGTCCCTCCCAGCGTGAGGTCCAGCGCCCCCGCGAAGGCGGCCTCGCAGCGGCCCGCGTTGGGGCTGGGGTGGCGGTGGCCGTCCCTGCGCAGCACCTCCGCCGCCCGCCTCGGCGACCCCCCCACCAGGGGGGCGCCGAGCGCGGCGAGCAGCCCGGTGATCCGGGCGGGCACGAAGTTGGCGACGTCGTCGAGGCGGGCCGCCGCCCACCCGAAGCGCTCGTAGCGCGCGTTCCGGTGGCCGACCATCGCGTCCAGCGTGTTGACGGCCCGGTACGCGAGCAGGCCGGGCACCCCGGCCACCGCGCCCCAGAACAGCGGCGCCACCACCGCGTCCGAGGTGTTCTCCGCGATCGACTCGACGGTGGCCCTGGCGAGCCCGGACTCCCCCAGCCCGGACGGGTCGCGCCCGCACAGGTGCGACAGCCGCCCCCGCGCCCCCGCGAGATCGCCGTCCTCCAGGAATCCGGCCATCGCCGCGCCCTCGCGGCCCAGCGTCGTACCGCCGACGACCGCCCACGTCGCCGCCGCGCTCAGCGCGGCCCGCACCACCGGGTTGCGCGACCGGGACGCGACGTGGCCGAGCAGCGCCACCGGGACGACGCACAGGACCACGTGGAGGACGCCCCGGGCCCGGCCGTCTTCGTACACCCGCCGCTCCACCCCGGCGGCGGCGGTACCGAACAGCGCGACCGGGTGCCCGCGCCGGGGATCGGCGAGCACGGCGTCGATCGCGACCCCGGCGAGCATCCCCACCCCCTCGGCCACCCCCGGCCGCCATCCCCTCACCCTGGTCACCGGCTGACTAAACGAGATGCTCATGGAGCTCATCCTGGTGGGTCTCCAGCCACACCCGGGCCCGCCGGATGCGCTCCCCGGCCCCACCGGCCCACATCCGGGCCCATCCGCCGCCCTCGCCCTGCGCCTCGGCCTTGGCCCGCATCGCGTGGTACGAGCGGTCGAAGCGGAGCCGGGCGAGATCCAGCAGCTGACGGCGGTCACGGGGCGTCAGGCCGTACGCGTCGCAGAACAGCCGGAGCCGGGGACCGACGTCGAGACGGCACTGGAGCGGCTCCAGATCGACGGGATCGGCGATCGGCGCCCAGTGGCGCAGCGTGGTCACCACGTCGAACAGCCGGGTCGTCGGCCGGGCCATGTCGAAGTCGATCAGCGCGGCGGGAAGCCCGTCGCGGAAGATCACGTTGTCGAGGTTGACGTCGCAGTGCCCGATCAGCTCCGGTGCCGCGTCGTCGTTGGACCCGGCCTCCCACACAGCCCCTCGCGGCGGGACGAAACCCTCCGCCGCGTCGTGGAAACCGCGCAACAGCCGCGCCAGCGCGGCCAGGGACTCCTCTGTGAGCGCGTACGAGGGCAGCGGCCTGGCCGCGGACTCCCCCTCGACGTAGCTCAGGACCTCCCTGCCCCGTTCGTCCACCCCCAGCGCCCGGGGAGCGCCCTCGAACCCCGAGCGCTCCAGGTGACGCAGGAGCGCGTGCACCGACCCCGTGGAAGCCCTGCTGGGCCGCCGGACGGTGTCTCCGACCCGCACCACCCCGTCGGTGACATCACCGCCCAGAAGGGGGATCTCCTCTTGGACCGTGGCGACGAACATGGCATACGAGCCTAGACCGCCTCGCCTCGTCAGGAGAACGATTCGGGCACACCGCTCCCGCCGGACAAGCCGCCCGGAAGCCACTCCCGGCCCTCCCGGACACCCGGCCCGCGCCCTTCCGAATGCCGTACCCCGTACTTCCCCGGATGTCATGCCCCGTACTTCTGAACGCCCGCCCACGCCCCGCCCACGCCCCGCCCACGCCCTGCCCATGCCCTCCCGGCCCCCGGCCCCCGCACTTCCGAACACCCCGCCCCCGCCCCCGCCGCGCCCGGCGGAAGAACGCCCAGGTCAGCCACCCAGAAGACTCCTCCGCCGCCCCGACTCCCCCCTTTCGAACGGCCACCACCCGTCTGAACCGGGGCAGGCGAGCGGTCACTCCCCCCGGGGAGCGGAGGATCCACAGAGTGATCCTCACGACACCGGCCCAAAACCGATACGTGGGCACTCCCCGGATCATGCACAATTGAGCGGGAGCACCCTTAGCTCAGCTGGATAGAGCATCGGACTTCTAATCCGACGGTCGCAGGTTCGAATCCTGCAGGGTGCGCGTCTCTTGAGCAGCACGAAAGAGCTCCTGACCAGCGGCAACGCCGGTCCGGGGCTCTCGTGCCGTGCGACTGTCGGCGGGCGACCGCGGCTGGCCGCGCCAAGTACGTGCCCAAGATTCCGAGTCGGTTCCGGATCACCCGTCCATCCTCGGAGCGTCGAAGATCCGAGCGCTTGAAGGCATCGCCAGCGTCCGGGCAAGGACAACAGCCCTCAGCGGGAGCGCTACACGGCTGTGAACCTTTTCATCCCCTGGAGGCGGAGTGCCGGTCACAGCGTGATCGCAAGACCGGTGTTCGCCTGACGACGTAGAGAAACCCCTGGCAGACGGGTTGATCACCACAATCACGTCCGTCACAACCAGGGGCTTCGAATGCTGTTCCATCGCGCCGCCGTCGATTTGCCGCGTTCAACGCTGAACCACGTCGCCGGTCTGATCCGCCGGTACCGCAAGGCGATCGGGTCGGCCTGGCGGCGGCTCACCCCCGGACAACGGGCCCTGCTGATGCTGGTCTACCTGCGCAAGAGCGAGAGGTTCGTCGAACTCGGCGCGGGGTTCGGGGTGTCAACGGCGACCGCGTGGCAGTACGTGGAGGAGACAGTGGCGTTGCTGTCGGCGCGCTCGCCCAAGCTCGGCCAGGCGCTGCGCAGGGCCCGAATGCAAAAGGTTCAGTACTGATGCCAAGTTTGACCGACCTTGTTGCGCTCTCGTCGCCGGAGCCTCACTCGGCGACCCCGACATGTGAGCTCACGATCACGGAGTGGAGATCGAACGCATCTTCGGGCAACAACACCCGCTCCGCACGGCCGGTATGGACATCGACCAGGTAGAGCTGGGGTTCATATGCCTTTGTCTCGACATGGATGAGCACCCTGCTGGTGTCGTACCAGTAGACAAAACTTTCGATCTTCCGTAGATCGTCGATATCGGGAGTGACACGGCCAACGATCTGGCCGGTCTTCGCATCCAAGGTGCCAACGGTGCGGGATGGCACGCCATACTGCTCGCCATCGAATGCAAGCAGGCGGCCATCGGGAGATACGTGAGTCTTCGACAGCATCAAGTAGGGGAGAATTGAAAAACGGACCTTTGACGTCCTCCCCGGACGCACAGCGCTCGCCTCCGTTGTCTTGGCTGAGTCCTTGTGGACGGCCACGAAGGTCGTGCCTACATCAGAGATGCCGATGACGCAACACGCCCGTGGGAGAGTGAGAACCTTGGTGGTTTTCACGTCATATCGGATGGCACGCGACTCGGGGTGGCCGCCTACCGAGTCGACTGCCAACCACCGACTGTTGTGGGAGAACCCGAAAGACATCTCCCATCCTTCCCAACTCTTCGGGGTTGGGACGAAACGGACCGTCCCTCGCTTAAGGTCGCGGATCACGAGGCGTTCGCTCCTGGCGAGCACGTAAGCGAGCCTGACGCCATCCGGTGACACAGCGACCTTGCCCAGGTCTTCGTCCGGTAGCGCGTCACGGACTGCCCACTGCTTCCCGGAGGTGGCAACCACGTGCCACACGCCACATGTCTTCCCGAAGTCACCACAGGGCGAGTAGGCATACCGGATCGGCTCCGACAGCTTTTTCGGGAGAGTCGGGGCAGGTGGCTTCGCGATTTTCGTTGATACCTTGACATGTACTGCAGAGGACTCTCGATAGGCCGCGGCGGTGTTGATCAGTTGCGAAACAACCGCGCCCATCATGAGCGACACGAACACGAAGCCTCGTCGGCCGAGCCTGTTCACGGGCGACCTCCAGTTGACGACGATCACCATAGATCAGGTGGGAGGTGCGCGGAATATGTGTGAGCCACGGGCGGATTCAAGTGGTCGTCGCAACACCTCGATCCTGGAGGGTGTGGTGGCGCGAGGAAGGGCGCGTGCGGCGATTCTGGCTGGCCGTCCGCCGCTTCGGTCACCGGGACGGCCCCCGGTCAATCGGCATCAGGAGCGGCAACGTTTTTGGCGGCCGATCGCCGAAGGGCTACCGAGCGAGGAGGCTGCCGTCGGGTGCGGTGTGTCGATGCCGCTGGGACCGCGCCGGTTCCGTGAAGGTGGCGGCATGCCACCGATCAGCCTGGATCCGCCATCGGGTCACTGTCTGTCGTTCACCGAGCGCGAGGAGATCGCCGTGCTGCGGACCCAGAACTACGGAGTTCGGCGGATCGCCCGCCGTCGGGGCCGGGCCCCATCACGATCCTGCGGGAGCTTCGACGTAACGCGGCCCCCGCGGAGGTCGGGCCGTCCCAGGGTACAGCCGTCGGTCGGCCGGACCGGCCAGTGCTGGGACAACGCCCTGGCCGAGTCCTTCTTCGCCACGTTGGAGGGTGAGTTGCTCGGCGAGCGTCCTTGGCTCAGCCACGCCGCGGCCCGCAGCGCGATCTTCGAGTTTATCGAGGGCTGGTACAACCCGCACCGGCTCCATGGCAGCCTCAGTTACCGTGGTCCAGCCACCTACGAGGCCGCGTACACAGCCTGACCACCACACCAAAGGTGTCCGTCAAAGCGGAGCAAGCTCATCCCTTTGTCATCGGCCGCCACTGGCTCTTCGTGCTCGAGCTGCGTCCCGGCGAGGTGACCACGTGGCTGAGCGACCGGATAGCGATGCTGGAGGCTTCGACGTGAAGCGAACTCGCCGAGAAGATCGGCCGGATCGGAGAGTGGGAGTTCGAAGACCACGACGGCTGAATCCTCCGAGTGGGTTGCGGTTTGGATTGCCGTCCACCGCCGTGCCATGCCGTTCCAGGCGGGCCGAGCCCATGGGTCCAAGTGAAACCGATCGGAACGTCCGAGATCCGAGCTGCTAACGCGGTTGGATTATTGCCTATCCGAGGTCTGAATCACTTTTAAAAATCAAGATTCCTCGGAACGAGAGCCGGAAGCGATTCATACGACAGCGAAAAATCCGGTCGCAGGTCAGGATCGCAATACCCTGGTGACATGATCGAGATCAGTGATGGCCAAAGATGATCTCATGAGAAGATTATCCGCACTGCTGGGCACCTTGGCTCTCCTGTTCACGCCGTCACTGTCAGGCACGGCACACGCCCAGAGTCATGACTCACTGACACAGGCGATATCCGCGCTTAAGGGTGAGTTCACGAAAAAAAGCAGCGTGTTCTTCTCCCGGAAGACCTACGATGGCTTCGGCTCGGACGTCGTCGCTTTGACGGTCGCCCACGGCAAGCACCGTTTCGCGGCCAAGGTGGGCGTGTACGCCAGCGACGTCACGGAAGCCTTCAGCACGGGTGACAGGCCTGTCCACTTCCGAATAATCAACGTCGGTCGCGACAGCTACACCCAAGGCACCTGGGCCGACGTCCCCGAGGGCAAGAAGTGGCTCCACTCGCACAACACGGAGGGCTTTCTCTGGTCTCAAAACCTGGTAGACGCACTGAATCCGAGATTCTTGCAGCTGATCTCCTCTGGAGCGGAGAGGACATCTGTCAGGGACCGATACGACGGCGTCCCTACCATCCGGTATGACGGTTTGGTGAAGATCGGTAGCCTCGGCTCGCGCCAGGCCGGAATCTATTACGGCCCACGAGATGGGAGATCGGTAGGAGGCCGCATCAAGTGGAAGCTCTGGTTGGGGCCGGACAACCTGCCCAGGCGCTTCCAGATCGAGATCGTCTCTGATCCCTACGGCCCAGAGCGGGAAGTGGACATCGTGCGGACGAACACCCTTTACAAGGGCTGGGGAACGCCTGTCCACATCGCGGCTCCGCCCAAGAACCTTGTGGCCGAAGACGACTGAGCCCGCCGACCTGGGAAAGGAGATCCCGCCGAGTCATACGGGTCAAGCCGCTCTGCCATTCGGCCGATGAGAGCGCGTTGACAGTCCTCCACGACGCCACCTTCTCGACCTCCAAGCCATTGGGCCAACTGCTGGCCAGTGCGGGATACATGAAGGATGATCTTCATTGCGTGAGTGCGAGGGAGGTACTTTCATCCTGGCGGAAGGCGCTACCGCTGCCCGGAACGCAGCCCTCTGGAAAACCTCCGGCGGCGTCTCATCCGGGAGGCCGCAGAGCATGGCAGGCAGACGGGTCGTGTTCTGTCAGTACCACCTGAGACGGTCCACGGCATGGTCTTCTTCATCTACCGCAGCGTCTACGAGGGTCCCTCTGGCAGGTTGGTGCGGCACCTCCCCGACGCGACGGTGCTCGACTGGTTTCGCAGGGGGTGGGACGAGGCGGGAAGCGGCGACGCCCACGAGTGGATCGAGCGCGAACTCGGAGCGGGCGTCTACGGCCTGTCCACCATCTTCGAGATCGGGCTGCCCGCGCCCCGGAGCACGGCGGAGCTGCATCGCCTACTGGAGGAACACCTCTACGTCGAGCAGGAGCTACGGGTCGACGGGCACAGTGTGCGGGTCCTCACCGATGACGACGAGGTCATGCTGGCCTATTTCTTCGTCGAGGACGCTCTCGTGGCCGCCGAGCCGGAGCGCTGGGCTTATCTGCTGCACGACGGATGGGAACTCCCCGATGTCCCTCCCGGTTTCTCCGCCGGCCGGTCGTTCACCTCTCCGGTGGCGACCTGGACCGCGACGCCCGCGCCGCCCGGAGGTGAAGGGGCGACCTACGCGGTCGTGCTGACCTTCTACAGCACCTTCGACAGCATGGGCTGGAACATGCCTGCGTGCTTTCCCGGCATCCGGTTGCCCCGGCTCGCGGCGACCCTGCGGGAGACGGACGCCCCGATCGACGAGTGGTCCGGGGAACTGGCCGTCCTGCGCGCCCTCGTCGCACCCGGTGAGAACGAGATCGGGCCCGCCCTGGAGCGCTGCAACCGCTGGCCCGACTTCGAGCAGGACATCTCCGAAACATATGGCGTTCACCAGCAGGCACACGAGATCGCGCTACGCCTGCTAGAAGGGTTCGAGCCTTCCCGGGGCCGCGATCCGCACCGCACGATCATCCGGCAGAGCGAGCACGTGGCTCAGATGACCATCCATATCGATGAGTACTTCGGCCATCGCCAGTGGTTCGTCTTCGATGACGTCTGGGCCGCCGCTCACCCCGACCTGGCCGTTTCGCTGCTGCATCACGGTTCTCACTGGGATCCTCGTTGCCATCGCGACCACGGGATCGGGGAGTGCACTCCGCGGGGACGGCAGTATCGACCTGCGAGCTCACCAGGTGCAGGGGCGTAACCACCCGATGCGGTATTCACTCACAGTCCGAAACAGACCAAGATCCGGAGCATATACGGAACGGTCGCGCCACCTCCACAGCAGGTCGCGTGAGATACAGCAGACCAGTGAGCCAACCAGCGAAGGAACGGCGCTCCATTTCCAATCCGACGGTCGCAGGTTCGAATCCTGCAGGGTGCGCTGCCAAGACCAGGTCATCCACGCGCTGACCTGGTCTTTCGCTTGCCAAGGACCTCCCCTCATCCGGCCGTATGCCCCCCGTCGCGGAACGTACGCGGAATGGATCCGGCCCCGTTTTCCCAGGTGAGCCCGAGGATTCCGGGGTTCTGAAGAGCGATTCCGGGGCGGGGACGGCGAAGGGCGCCGAGGCATCCCGGTACGGCCTCGTAGTCCACCGCCCGCCGGCACTTCTCACCGAGGCCCACCATGCCACCGGCGCTTACCAGGGTGATCAGCACATCCAGGTCCTCAGCCTGCTCGGCCGGCCCCAGCCACATCAGCCCGCCTGCCACAGCGTGACAACCTCCGGAACGCGTAGGTGCCAGGGCCCGTTCTGATGCGGCTTGAACCTGACCTCGACCCGAGAGAGGGTCAGATCCCGGCTCAAGCCGCCGCGCAGGAGCGGAATCCACATGGGAGGCGCGTGACGGTCAGGCCGGTCAGGGTGAACGTGACCGGGTTACCCGGTGCGCCCCGACCGGAGCGGATGGCGTTTGGTCTTCATCCCGCAAGGTGGCCTGTGCCTCTTCGCACCCGCGCCCCGGCTTTCGAAGCTTTCGAATTGACCAGGAAAAGGAACCCGGAACGGAGGATGGCAGCACCGGGTGCCACGCTGGTGCGCACGCCCTTGCGCCGCGCGTCGTCCCGTCGCGGGATCGTCAATCGGTCCGGGTACGGAGGCTCCGCGCCAGGGCGAGGACCATCACCACCGCAGGGATGAGGTGTAGCCCGAGGAGGGCGGTGATGGTGGCGGTGTTCGCCCCGGAGAGGAAAGGTGGGACCAGCGAGATCGCGGTCAGCGACACCGCCGTCCACACGAACCGCTCGGCGGGGCGAGCACTCCAGCGAAGAAGAGCGGCGGCGATGACGATGCCCACGACCGAGAAGAAGCCGGTCACCACGGCGAACCCGGGCAACGGGATCGTCTCGCCACCATCGGGGATCTCGAAGTCGACGCCGACGGCCTGGGCGAGCGCGGCGGCGAGAGTAGTGGCCACCATCGCCGCGAGCGTGGCGACGAGGCCGGTGACGGCGAGCCCGCGGAGCCGGTGGGTGCGGCTGATCCGGCCCGGTGCCGTGCCCGCGACGCCCCCGTGGTCGTTCATGCTGTTCATGTCGTCCTCCATCATTCGGTAACCGTCGTAGGGGTGCGGTGACTTGCATGTGAGGGTCCTGGCCCCGGGGGTGACGATGCGCACCCTCGCCGTACGGCGCCCAGGGTTCCGCAGGGCGCGGACACCGGTGCCTCGGAGCCAGAACCCGGCGTCGCGTCCGAGGACCGGCCCGGGCTCGCCGTCGCGCAGCTCCAGCTGCACCCGCCCGCGGGTGACGACGCCGAACGCGTCGCACCACTCGGCCGCGACCACCGCGACACGCGCGCCACCTCGCAGCGCGAGCGTCCGCACGGGGACTACTCCGTGCCGTCCGCCGGCAGGCGCTCCGGCAGCCCGAGCCGCGGGAACCGGTCGTCGTGGAACGTGACGATCTCGGTGATCGCCCCGCCGGTGACGCGCAGGACGTCGATCGTCAGCGGCAGGTACGCCCCCTCCCGCTTCCGCCAGAGGTAGAAGGCGACGGCGGGCTGCCGGTTCACGGAGGTGAGGACGGCGCGCAGCTGCTTCATGCTCTCGAAGCCGCTCTCGATCCAGTCGTTCACCACCGCGTCGCGGCCGACGTGCAGGCCCGGCGTGGGCGGCATCGAGCAGCGGACGTCGTCCCGCAGCAGTGCGGCGAGCCCGCCGACGTCCGTGGCCACGCTGGCGTCGGTGTAGCGACGCACCAGCTCGCGCGTCCCGGCGTCCTCCTCGCCACCGGTCCAGTCCTGCCGCTCGGCGGGCAGGTGCTCCCGCATGCCGGCGCGGGCCCGCTGCAGCGCGCTGTTCACGGAGTTGACGGAGTCCCCGAGGAGCTCCGCGACGTCCTTCGCCGGCCAGCCGAGCATGTCCCGCAGGATCAGCACGGCCCGCGGGCGCGGCGCGAGGTGCTGGACCGCGACCACGTACGCCAGCTCGATCGTCTCCCGCGCGACGGCGACGGTCTCCGGCTCGTCCGCGTCGCCCGCGGGCAGCTCGTCGAGCAGCCGGTCCGGGTAGGGCTGCAGCCACAGCACCTCGCCACCGGTCGCGGGCTCCGGGCGGCACTTGGCGAGCAGGTCCAGGCAGGCGTTGGTGGCGATCCGGTACAGCCAGGCCCGGAACGTCGACCGCCCCTCGAAGGTCTCCCGCCGCCGCCAGGCACGAAGGAACGTCTCCTGCACGGTGTCCTCGGCGTCCTCAAACGAGCCGAGCATCCGGTAGCAGTGCACGTGCAGCTCCCGCCGGTGCCGCTCCGCCAGCCCCGAGAACGCCAGCTCGTCGACCTCGCCCAGCTCCTCCAGCCGCGTGTTCGCACTCATCACGTCATCCTTCTGCCTCGTCGTGTCCCGTCGTAGGTATGACGGGTGCGGGCGCGACAACTCATCACCGGCGCCGGCCGGCATGGCACACCAAATGGGTCGTCGGGGATTCGAAGCGCTCAGCGCCGTCGCTGCCACCATGGCCATTCAGGCGAAGCATGCGGGTCTGGCAGGGTTCGAGCGACGAAGCGTCTGTCGATGGGGAGAACCAAGGCGTACAGGTACGGCTTGGCCCAGCGCGGCAATGTGGTGAGTGCCTGTTCGAGCCGTCGGCGTGGCCCGTCCCCGCGGCACTCGGGACACGTACAGGCAGGTGCGATCCGGTCGGCTGTGCCGGGGACGACCGCCTGTGTCCAGGCCAGCAGTGCCTCGGCCACCTCACCCGGCCGCATGCGGGTGTGCTCCAGTGTGACCACCGCGGCCATGGCCCGTCGTCCGAGGCCGGGAACATGATGGATCGAGGCTCTGTGGGTCTCGCACACCGATGCTCGTGCGCGGACCGCGAAAGGGCGCCTACGCGGCATGGCCCTTTCTGATCGACGTCATGACATTCATGATCGCACGCTGAGAGGTCGGCTTCCAGATCCGATCGGTGGATCACCGCCCTCACGATCGCATGACGGTCGCCGGTCCCCATACAGGACTGACAGACGTAGCAGGACTGACAGAGGTATAAGCACCGCACGGGTTGTGTCCCCTTGCGCCCCCGTGATCCCGGCCGGGCCGGACATGTCTGACGCGCGAAAACGAGATGAGATCGCCGGGGCTCGCTCGGTAGTCTCATCTCAACGCGCAGGAACTGGGCACGTGGTGAGCTCACTCGGTTGCACCCCAGACGCTTCGGGTGTGGCGGTTCGCCCCTGTCCTCCTGCATGCCTGCATAGCTCAGTCGGTGAGAGCGCCGCACTCATAACGCGGAGGTCCCAGGTTCGAATCCTGGTGCAGGTACGTCTCGGTGCGGTCGCGTCCGAGATGCGGTGTAAAAGGGAACGAGCGTAGGTTGCCGTGCTGAACCGACCAAAGTTCGCACTACGCAAGGACCTACGCTCGTGGCAC
>NZ_JBHMBS010000207.1:0-503 GCF_042428775.1 Streptosporangium vulgare
CCGACAGCACGCCGTCGGGGCCCAGTTCGATGAAGGTCTTCACTCCGTGGGAGTGCAGGTAGGTCAGGCCGTCGGTGAAGCGCACCGCTTCGCGCACATGTCGCACCCAGTAATCAGCGGTGAAGCCGGTGACCGGTTCCCCGGTGAGGTTGGAGATGACCGGGATCGCGGGAGGGTGGTAGGTGATGGTTTCGGCGATGCGGCGGAAATCCTCCAGCATCGGTTCCATCAGGGGCGAGTGGAAGGCGTGACTGACCCGCAGGCGACGGGTCTTACGCCCTTGGGCGGTGAAATGGGCGGATATTTCCGTTACTGCGGTCTCGTCGCCGGAGATGACGATGGCTTGGGGGCCGTTGACCGCCGCGATCGAGATGGTGGCGGGCAGGAGGGGTAGTACTTCGGTCTCGGTGGCCTGCAACGCCACCATCGCTCCGCCTGCGGGGAGTGCCTGCATCAGCCGGCCCCGCGCCGCCACCAGAGCGACCGCGTCCTGTAGCGACATC
>NZ_JBHMBS010000208.1:0-502 GCF_042428775.1 Streptosporangium vulgare
TGCTGGTGCACGCCGGTGCCGGCGGGGTGGGCATGGCCGCGATCCAGCTGGCCCGCCACCTCGGCGCGGAGGTGTTCGCGACGGCGAGCCCGGCCAAATGGGAGGTGCTGCGCTCACTGGGCCTGGACGACGAGCACATCTCCTCCTCCCGCGACCTGGACTTCGAGGGGTACTTCCTGGCGGGCACGCAGGGCCGCGGCGTGGACGTGGTGCTCAACTCGCTCGCCCGCGAGTTCGTGGACGCCTCCCTGCGCCTGCTGCCCCGGGGCGGCCGGTTCGTCGAGATGGGCAAGACCGACATCCGCGACGCCGCCGCCGTCGGTGACACGTACCCGGGGGTCGAGTACGCCGCCTTCGACCTGATCGACTCCGGCCCCGACCACATCCGGCGGATGCTGGAGGAGATGCTCGATTTGTTCGGGCGGGGGGTGGTGCGGCCGTTGCCGGTGCGGTCGTGGGATGTGCGGCGGGCGCCGGAGGCGTTCCGGTTCCTGTCGCAGGC
>NZ_JBHMBS010000209.1:0-502 GCF_042428775.1 Streptosporangium vulgare
GTGCCTTCGATCCCCGCGATGGAGAAAATCCCGCCCTGCTGAACTTCACACAGGAACGCGGTTTCTTCGCCCAAAGAGGCCGTTACGGTAACACGCAGTACCACTTCGTATACGTCATCTGCCAGTTGGGAAGATGCCGTATCCAGATCAAGTTTAACTTCTGGTTGCCAATCTTTCTGGAAAACGTGCGGCGCGTTCGGCGCTTCGAAAGAGATATCCTTGGTATAAATACGTTGGATCTGGAAAGTCATTTCAGTGTTGTTTTGTTCTGACATGTGTAGAAAACCCTTAAGTGTTGTCCTTAAATACTGCGCAATGTAATGCCAACGTTCACACGTTATTTCAGCAGGGGATCCAGTCCACCACGTGCATCCAATGCATACAAGTCATCACAGCCGCCAATGTGCTGTGCGTCAATAAAAATCTGGGGAACCGTGGTGCGACCGCTGCGTTTGATCATCTCTTCACGCTTGGCGGCGTTGCCATCGATCGGCAGCTCCTG
>NZ_JBHMBS010000210.1:0-502 GCF_042428775.1 Streptosporangium vulgare
GGATAACGAGTTGCTGGCAGGACTGGCGCAATCCAGCCACTGGCACGCCGTTGTGCAATTGCATCAGGTGTTGTTGAAGGAATTCGCACTGGAAGTTAACCCGTGTGAAGAAGGCTATTTGCTGGCCAACCTTTATGGATTATGGATGGCTGCTAACGAAGAGGTTTGAAGCTCCCGACAAATCCACGTCGCACAACCTAAATATTCAAAAAAATGAATATTTAATTCAAGGAACAGAAACGAGGCAACAAGATGTTTGTAGAAGCATTGAAACGCCAGAACCCGGCGCTGATTTCCGCCGCACTAAGCCTGTGGCAGCAGGGCAAGATCGCCCCGGACAGCTGGGTGATCGACGTGGATCAGATACTGGAAAACGGTAAGCGGCTGATTGAGACGGCGCGGCTTTACGGCATTGAACTGTATCTGATGACCAAGCAGTTTGGTCGTAATCCGTGGCTGGCGGAAAAATTGCTGGCATTAGGCTACAGCGGCATTGTGGCGG
>NZ_JBHMBS010000023.1:0-138023 GCF_042428775.1 Streptosporangium vulgare
CCAACCACGGCTGCACAGCAGCAGACAAACGGCCACTGAAGACCACCGACCCACCACCGGCGACCTCCGTCACCGCACTCAACAACGGATGATCGATCGCCCCCAACCCAGCCGCACTCATCTCCCCGACCCCGGCACGCACCGGAATCCAGAACCGCTCCCGCTGGAAGGCATACGTCGGCAGATCCACCCGCGCCCCCTGGGCGAGGACCGCCGCCCAGTCAACGGCCACACCGTGGGTGTGAAGTCGGCCCAGCGCCTCAACCAGCGCCCGGACCTCATCACGGTCCTTACGCGCGACCGCGACGAACACACCATCCTCGACACTCTGCTGAGCCAGCGCGGTCAACGTGGTGTCCGGACCAACCTCCACGAACACGTTCGCCTGGCAGGCGGTGACGCCGTCGGCGAAACGCACCGCTTCACGGACGTGCCGCACCCAATACCCCGGGTCGGTCAGCAGACCCGGCTCCGCCAGACGACCCGTCACATTAGAGACGACAGGGATACTCGGCTCGGCGAAGGTCAGAGCGGAGACGATCTGCTCGAACTCCGCCAGCATCGGCTCCATCAGCGGAGAGTGGAAAGCGTGCGAGACCCGCAGCCGTCGAGTGCGGGCGCTCACCAGGCCCGCGATCTCCTCCACCGCGACCTCGCTGCCGGAGATCACCACGGCTTCCGGGCCGTTCACGGCGGCGATGCCGACGTCCTGGCGGCCCTCCAGCAGCGGAAGGATCTCCGCCTCGGGAGCGGCGATGGCCAGCATCGCCCCACCCTCCGGCAACGCCTGCATCAACCGGGCACGGGCGGTGACGAGGGCACACGCGTCGGGCAGCGACAGCACACCCGCCACGTGAGCAGCCGCGATCTCTCCCACCGAGTGCCCCACCAGCACATCCGGAGCCACACCCAGCGAGGTGAGCAGCCGATACAGGGCGACCTCGAACGCGAACAGCGCCGGCTGGGTCGTCCCCGTCTCGGCCAGTACCTCCTCCGGACCGGAGAACATCGCCTCACGCACCGACCCGGGCAACAGCGCGCAGACCTCGTCCAAAGCGTCGGCGAACACCGGGAAGGCAGAGGCCAGCTCACGCCCCATGCCCACCCGCTGACTACCCTGACCGGCGAACAACATCGCCAACCTGCCACCACCGGCCGCTTCCAACGCCGCCGCCGTACCATCGGCCAGAGCCCGCAGGCCCGCCACCAACTCCGCCCGATCCGCACCCACCACCGCCGCGCGCTGCTCCAGCAACGCCCGGCCCGTCGCCAACGACCAGCCGACATCGGCCGGCTCCAGCTCAGGCCGCTCCTCCACCCAGGACGCGAGCCGGGAAGCCTGACCCCGCAACGCCTCGGGAGACTTGGCCGACAACAGCCACGGCATCACCGGCAGCCCGGCAGCGTCGGCCTCGACCTCGGGCTCGGCCTCAGCCGGGCCCTGCTCGACGATCACATGCGCGTTCGTGCCGCTGACGCCGAAGGACGACACCGCAGCCCGGCGCGGACGGTCCTCCACATCCCACGCACGCGCCTCGGTCAACAGCTCCACCGCGCCCGCGGACCAGTCCACATGCGGCGACGGCGAATCCACGTGCAGCGTCTGCGGCAGCGTTCCGTGCCGCATCGCCATCACCATCTTGATGACACCACCGACACCGGCGGCGGCCTGGGTGTGACCGATGTTCGACTTCAACGATCCCAGCCACAGCGGCCGGTCCTCAGACCGGTCCTGGCCGTAGGTGGCGATCAGCGCCTGCGCCTCGATCGGGTCACCCAGCCGGGTACCCGTACCGTGCGCCTCGACCACGTCCACATCCGCGGCCGACAGACCGGCGTTCGCCAGCGCCTGGCGGATCACCCGCTGCTGCGACGGACCGTTCGGGGCGGTCAGCCCGTTGCTCGCACCGTCCTGGTTGACCGCGCTGCCCCGCACCACCGCGAGCACCCGGTGACCGTTGCGCCGCGCGTCCGACAGCCGCTCGACGAGCAGCATGCCGACACCCTCGGCCCAGCCGGTGCCGTCCGCCGACGCGGAGAACGCCTTGCACCGCCCGTCCACCGACAGACCACGCTGCCGCGAGAACTCCACGAACGTCGCCGGGGTCGCCATCACGGTCGCACCGCCGGCCAGCGCCAGATCGCACTCACCCGAACGCAGCGCCTGCACGGCCAGGTGCAGCGCCACCAGCGACGACGAGCACGCCGTGTCCACCGTGACCGCCGGACCCTCGAACCCGAACGTGTACGACACCCGGCCCGAGGCGATGCTGCCCGAGTTGCCGGTGCCCATCAGGCCTTCCAGCTCGCCCGGCACGTCCGAGAGCTGGGGCGCGTAGTCGTGGTACATCACACCCGCGAAGACACCCGTACGGCTGCCACGCAACCCCACCGGGTCCAGACCCGCCCGCTCGACCGCCTCCCACGACGCCTCCAGCAGCAACCGCTGCTGCGGATCCATCGCCAGCGCCTCACGCGGCGAGATCCCGAAGAAGCCCGCGTCGAACTCGCCGGCGTCGTGCAGGAACCCGCCGGAGCGCGAGTACGAGGTGCCCCGGTTGTCGGGGTCGGTGTCGTAGAGCCGCTCCAGGTCCCAGCCGCGGTCGGTCGGGAACTCCCCGATCGCGTCGGCACCGGCGGCCACCAGGTCCCACAGGCCCTCGGGCGAGGACACCCCACCGGGGAACCGGCAGGCCATCCCCACGATCGCGATCGGCTCGCGCGCCGCGTCGGTGAGAGAACGATTCTGCGCGCGCAGCCGTTCGGTCTCCTTCAGCGAGGAACGCAGGGCCTCGATGAGTTTGGTGTCGTTCGCAGTCATGCTCGCCTCGTACTCTTCGCGCTATCGAAAGTGGGACTACGCGCTCGGGATGCTTTCGGTGATCGTCCGCATCACCGCTGGGGCGTGGGAGTTCAGGTAGAAGTGACCGCCTCGGAAGACCTGCATGTCGAAGGCCCCGCTGGTGTGTTCCTTCCAGCGGGCCGCCTCGTCCAGCGAGACATGGGGGTCGTTGTCACCGACCAGCACGGTGACGGGCGCGTCGATCTTGATTCCGGGCTGGCATCGGTAGGTCATGATCGCCTTGTAGTCGCCGCGCAGCGAGGGCAGGATCATGCTCACCACCTCGGGGTCGTTCAGCATGCGCAGGTCGGTGCCGCCGAGCCGCCGCACCTCGGCCAGGAGCGCCTGGTCGCCCTCCTTGTGCACCGTCTCGTGGCGTGTGCAGGAGGGCGCGCGCCGGCCCGACGCGAACAGGACGAGCGGTGAGATGCCGTGCGTCAGCAGCCTTCTGGACACCTCGAACGCGACCACGGCGCCCATGCTGTGACCGAAGAAGGCCATCGGCCGGTCGGCCAGCGGGACGATCTCCTCGACCAGCCGGTCCGCGAGCGTCGCGATGTCGTCGATGCACGGCTCGTGGCGGCGTTCCTGCCTGCCCGGATACTGGACGGCCAGCACGTCCAGCCGTGAGGAGAGCTGTCTGGCGACGGGGTGGAAATACGAGGCCGAGCCCCCCGCGTGCGGGAAACAGATCAGGCGGGGGGCGGACGGCGGCGCGGCCTGGAACGAACGCAGCCACGTTCCGGTTTCGGTGATCACTTGCACTCCTTCTCCTGGTTCACCGGGAGGACCATGAATTCGGCGCCTCGAAGACCCCCGGCTCGTCCCAGGGAGGGAGATGAACGGAGGCGTCGCCGTCCTGAGGCCGGGTCGCGGAGGTGCGCGACAGGGCCGCCATCACCGCGGCCACCTCTTCCTGGTCGGGCTCACCGCGTACGAACCGGAACATGACTTCGTCGTCGCCGGCCATCACATCGGCAGGTTTCCGTGCTTGCGGTACGGGACCTTCGCGTTCTTCGCGCGAAGCATGGCGAGCGACCGGGCGAGGACCGCCCTGGTCTCGGCCGGGTCGATCACGTCGTCCACCAGGCCGCGCTCAGCGGCGTAGTAGGCGTGCATGAGCTCCTGCCGGTACTCCTTGATCATCTCGGTGCGCATCAGCTCGGGGTCGTCGGCCGCGGCGATCTCCTTGCGGAACACGACGTTCGCCGCGCCCTCGGCGCCCATGACGGCGATCTCGTTCGTCGGCCAGGCGAAGGACAGGTCCGCGCCGATGGAGCGGGAGTCCATCACGATGTAGGCCCCGCCGTACGCCTTGCGCAGGATGACCTGGATGCGGGGAACGGTGGCGTTGCAGTACGCGTACAGCAGCTTCGCCCCGTGCCTGATGATGCCGGCGTGCTCCTGGTCCTTGCCCGGCAGGAAGCCGGGCACGTCGACCAGGGTGACCAGCGGGATGCTGAACGCATCGCAGAACTGGACGAATCGCGCCGCCTTCTCCGAGGCGTCGATGTCCAGCGCGCCGGCCAGCGAGGAGGGCTGGTTGGCCACGATCCCCACCACGTGGCCGTCGATCCTGGCCAGGGCGCAGATGACGTTGGTCGCCCACAGGGTGTGCACCTCGAAGAAGTCACCGAGATCCACGATCTCCCTGATGACCTCGCGGATGTCGTACGACCTGCTGAGCTCGACGGGCACGATGTCGAGAAGGGCGTCGCAGCGCCGGTCGGCCGGGTCGGACGTCGGCAGGTCGGGCGGCGCCTCGCGGTTGTTGGCCGGCAGGAGGGAGAGCAGGTAGCGGACCTCCTCAAGGCAGTCCGCCTCGTTGTCGTAGACGAATCCGGCGGCTCCCGAGAGCGTTCCGTGCACCTGGGCGCCCCCGAGCCCGTCGTGGCTGATCCGCTCGCCGGTCACGGCCTCGACCACGCTCGGGCCGGTGATGTACATCTGCGAGATGCCGTCGACCATGAAGGTGAAGTCGGTCAGCGCCGGCGAGTAGGTGGCGCCGCCGGCGCACGGGCCGAGCATCACGCTGATCTGCGGGATGACCCCGGAGGCCCGCACGTTGCGCTGGAAGATCCCGCCGTAGCCGGCCAGGGCGGTCACGCCCTCCTGGATCCTGGCGCCGGCCCCGTCGCTGAGGCTGACGAGCGGCGCGCCCGTCGCCGTCGCGAGGTCCATCAGTTTGTGGATCTTCTGGGCGTGCGCCTCGCCGAGCGAGCCGCCGAAGATCCGGAAGTCGTGGGCGTAGGCGAAGACGGTGCGGCCGTGTACGGTGCCCCACCCGGTCACGACGCCGTCGGTGTACGGCCGCCGGTTCTCCATGCCGAAGCCGCTGGCGCGGTGCCTGCGCAGCTGCTCGATCTCGGTGAAGCTGCCGGGGTCGAAGAGAAGTTCCAGCCGTTCGTCGACGGTGAGCTTGCCCTTGGCCCGCTGCTGCTCCGTGGCCGACTGGACATCACCGCCGCGTGCCTGGTCCTTGAGCATTCCGAGTTCGGCGACCCTCTCCCGCAGCGAGAGAGGTGTTTCCAGGCCGCGTTCTGTGGTAAGAGTCACGTTGCGTATATCCTCTCGGCCAATAAGCAGGGATATTCGACAATGCGCCATTCATTGCGTGAACGGATGCCCCGCCTCATTCACGCCTCATTCCAGCGGATGAGACGGCGACGCAGCTACCGAGACTCGCCCCTAAAGATCGAACCGGTATTCCCCTACGAAATCCCCTAGGACGGCCGGCGAGGTAAGGGTCCGACGCCGGGCGGCACGAGCCCCGTCGGCGAGTGGATTCCAGCCGGCGACGCGGTACGGCCGAGGGCGATGCGGTGCGACCGGGTCAGCCGCCGTCCGGAGGCCCGCAGGCCGGAACCCCGGGCCGGGCGCCGCGGGCGTGACGCGCGTTCACCTCGGTGTTTCGCGCGGCCCCGTTCGCGACCGCGCGTGCTTCGAGGAGGTCTCCACCGGCCGCCCGCGCGAGGGGAAATGGGCGGCCACCGCGCGGCTAGTGGATTCTAGGGGTTACTCGGCCTCCCCGATCTCGCGAACAATGGTGTCGCTTGGCCGTATATGAGCGTGTGCTCCATGCGAGCTCTCAGCACGTTAGGAGAAACCGTTGGACTTTGGCCTTTTCTATTTCGCTGACGAGGCAAGGGCAGGAACCGATCAGTACCGGCTGTTGCTGGAAGGGGCCCGATTCGCCGACACCCACGGTTTCTCCGCGGTGTGGACGCCGGAACGGCACTTCCACGAGTTCGGTGGCCGCTACCCCAACCCCGCCGTCGTCGGCGCGGCCATCGCGGCCGTGACGGAGCACGTCGCGATCCGCGCCGGGAGCGTCGTGGCCCCGCTGCACCACCCGGCGCGCATCGCCGAGGAATGGGCGGTCGTGGACAACCTGTCCGGCGGCCGCGCCGGCATCGCCTTCGCGACCGGCTGGCACCTGAACGACTTCGCGCTCCGGCCGGAGAACTACGGCGACCGCAGGCAGGTCACCACCGAAACGGTCGACACCGTGCGGCGCCTGTGGCGGCAGGAGTCGGTGGAGCTGAGCGACGGCGCCGGCGAGCCGATCAAGGTCCGGACCCATCCGGCCCCGATCCAGCCGGAACTGCCGACCTGGCTCACCAGCTCGGGCAACCCCGGGACGTTCCGCCAGGCGGGCGAGCTCGGCGTCGGCATCCTCACGCACCTGCTCGGCCAGAGCCTGGACGAGCTGGCGCACAAGGTCGCCGACTACCGCGAGCACTTCGCCAGGAACCACGGCGGCACCGGCCATGTCGTGCTGATGCTGCACACCTTCCTCGGCGAGGACCGGGCCCGCGTGCGCGAGGTGGTCCACCAGCCGTTCACCGACTACCTGCGCAGCTCGATCGGGCTGGTCATGAAGGCGGCCGAGGAGCTGATCCCCGGCCTGGACCCGGACTCGATGGACCCCGAGGACATCGAGTTCCTCCTGGAGGTCTCCTTCGACCGCTACTTCGACACCGGCGGCCTCTTCGGCACGGTCGACGACGGCATGGCCATGCTGCGCTCCCTGGAGGGGATCGGCGTCGACGAGATCGGCTGTCTCGTCGACTTCGTCCCCGACACCGACACCGTGCTCGGCGGCCTCGACCATCTCGACCGGCTCAAGCGGGCGTGGGAAGCGCGGTGAGTGATGATCGATAGCCTGAGAATGCGACGTGTGCTCGGCCGGTATCCGACCGGGGTGGTGGTGATCGCCGCGATGTCGGACGGCGAGCCGTCCGGTTTCACGGTCAACTCCTTCACCTCGGTCTCCCTCGACCCGCCGATCGTGGCCTTCTGCGCCGCGCACACCTCGACCACGTGGCCGCGGATCAGGGCCGCGGGCGCCTTCACCATCAGCCTGCTGAGCGCCGGGCAGGAGGCGGTGTGCCGGTCGTTCGCGACCAGGGGCGCCGACCGCTTCTCCGGCATCGGCTGGTCCGCGAAGGAGGGCGGCCACCTCGCGATCGACGGCGCGCTGGCCTGGATCGACTGCGTCCTGGAGACGAGCCACCTCGTGGGGGACCACGAGCTGATCCTCGCCAGGGTGATCTCACTGGCCGCGAACGACGACGACGGGGAACCGCTGGTCTTCCACCAGGGACAGCTGCACCGGGTGTGCGCCGACGCCCTGGCGACGCCCTGCCGGACCCTCCAGACGATCTCGTGATCCCTGCCCCGTACCCCGTACAAAGCCCAGGCCCATACCCGGACCTGGGCTTTTACCGTTCCTCCCGCCCACGGCCCGCGGGCGGCCGCTGAGGGGCGGTGCCCGCCGACGGGAGATCGACTCCGGAGCCGAAGCGGGGAGACGACGCGTTTCCGAGCCGCCCTCGACGTACGATCGGTCAATGACCGAAATGACCGAAACCACGCCCGGCTGGCTCTCTCCCGAAGAACTGGAGTCGGCCCGCGCGCGGATGCCGATTCTCTACATCGACGCCGTACCGGTACGGGTCGACGAGACGGGAGTGGTCACGCGTATCGGCCTGCTGCTGCGCATCGGAGCGGACGGAGCGGTCAGCCGCGCCCTCGTCTCCGGCCGCGTGCTTCACCACGAGCGCGTCCGTGACGCGCTCATGCGCCACCTGGAGAAGGACCTCGGCCCGACGGCGCTGCCCCGTGTCCCCGCCTCCCCACAGCCGTTCACCATCGCCGAGTACTTCCCGACCCAGGGCGTCACCCCCTACCACGACCCCCGGCAGCACGCGGTGTCCCTGGCCTACGTCGTCCCGGTCGCGGGTGACTGCCGCCCCCGGCAGGACGCCCTCGACCTCGTCTGGTTCACCCCCGAGGAGGCCTCCTCCCCGCTGGTGCAGCAGGAGATGCTCGGCGGGCAGGGCGTCCTGCTGAAGCAGGCCCTCGCACACGTCGGCTGCCTTTCCTGACCCCTCGTCCCCGGCGTCCGGGTGTACGGCCTTCCTCGCCACGCTGCCCGTCCCAGTCCCGGACCCGATGTCGAGGAACCGTCGCACACCCTGACGCGCGATTCGGCCATGCCCTCACCGCCCGCCCCTCGTTCTCGGCGAGAGATGCGAGGAACCCACAAGATCCCAGATCTTTGTCGGCGGATATCATCTTTCCTGATCTTCGTATCGGGCATGTGGCAGAATCTGATGAATGCGGTTCCATGCTGACCTGCACATCCACTCGAAATACGCTCGGGCCTGCAGCAGAGACAGCGATCTGGAACACCTGACATGGTGGGCGCGGCGCAAGGGCATCGCGCTGATGGGCACCGGTGACTTCACGCATCCGGCGTGGTTCGAGCACCTGCGTGAGAACCTCGTGCCGGCGGAGCCGGGGCTGTTCCGGCTGCGCGAGGAGATCGACCTGGACGCCCTCGGGCCGCCGCCCGCCGGCGCGCTCCCCGGCCAGGCCGGCCAGGTGCGGTTCATGCTGTCCACGGAGGTCTCCACGATCTACCGGCGCGGCGAGCGCACCCGCAAGATCCACCACCTGGTCTACATGCCGGGCTTCGAGGAGGCCGCGGCGTTCAACGCCAGGCTCGACCGGATCGGCAACCTGGGCGCCGACGGGCGGCCCGTCCTCGGCATGGACTCCCGCGCCCTGCTGGAGATCACCCTGAGCAGCGGCGACGGCGCCTACCTGGTGCCCGCCCACGTCTGGACGCCATGGTTCGGCGTCTTCGGCTCGAAGTCCGGGTTCGACACGATCGAGGAGTGCTACGGCGAGCTCTCCGGACACATCTTCGCGCTGGAGACCGGCCTGTCCAGCGACCCGGCGATGAACTGGCGGGTCTCCGCCCTCGACCGCTACCGGCTGGTCAGTCATTCCGACGCCCACTCACCACCCATGGTCGGCCGCGAGACGACGGTGTTCGAGACCGACCTCGACTACTTCGCCGTCCTGCGAGCGCTCCAGACCGGGACCGGGTACGCGGGAACGACCGAGTTCTTCCCCGAGGAGGGCAGGTACCACGTCGACGGGCACCGCAAGTGCGACATCCGGATGGACCCCGAGGAGACGCGCGGGCGCGACGGGATCTGCCCCGTGTGCGGGAAACCGCTCACGGTGGGCGTGCTGAACCGGGTCCAGGAACTGGCCGACCGGCCCGAGGGCTTCCGGCCGGAGGGCGTCGCGGGCTTCCGCAACCTCGTACCGCTGCCGGAGATCGTGGGCGAGATCCTCGACGTGGGATCGAAGAGCAAGAAGGTCCTCAAGGAGGTCGACGAGCTCACCTCCGCCCTGGGCCCCGAGCTGAGGATCCTGGAGGACGTGCCGGTCGACGACATCGCGGCCCACTCGCCGCCGCTCGCGGAGGCCGTCGGGCGGCTGCGCCGCGGCGAGGTGATCCGGGAACCCGGGTACGACGGCACCTACGGCGTGATCCGGCTCTTCGAACCGGGCGAGCTGGAGCGGGCGCGCGAGGACATCGCCCCGACGCTCTTCTAGGCCCTCACAGGGTTTCCGTACGGCTTCCGTACGGCTTCCGCGGAGCTTCCGTAAAGCCCCATACGGCTCCCGCACGGTTTTCCGGCGCCCCGTTCACCGAAGCGCGCTCATCCTGGCGAGGGTGGCGGCGAAGAAGGACCGCGGAGCCTGCGCGGCCACCACGAACGCGTCCGCCGCGGTGTCCACGTCGGTGAGGCGGGGCATCAGGGCGACGCTCAGCCCGGCCTCCCCCAGCCTCCGCAGCTGGACCTCACCGGCGGTCGGCTCCGACATCAGGACGCCGAGCAGGAGAGCGGGGTCGGGAGCGCGCAGCCCGAGCAGCCAGAACCCGCCGTCCGCCGCCGGGCCGAACACCGCGTCGTAGGCGCCGAGCAGGGAGAGGGCGTAGACCAGCATGTCCGGGGTGACCTGCGGGGTGTCCATCCCGATGAGCACGACCGGTCCCGGCAGGAGCCGGTGGGCGTCGTCGAAGGCCGCGGCGAGCCGCTCGTCCGGCCCGTCCCCGCGCTGCGGCAGCACCGTGAACCCGTGCGGGAGCCAGGGCCCCGGGGCGCCGTCGAGCACGAGCACACGCCGGGCGACCGGGACCCGGGCGACCGCGCGCAGCGTGTCCTCAAGGGCGGCGGCGGCCAGTGCGGCGGCCTCGCCCGCGGTGAAGGGCGGGATCAACCGGGTCTTGACCTTCCCGGAGACCGGCTCCCCGGCGATCACCACGACCTGCCCTCTGGGCAGCCCGCCCTGGGACGGTACGCGCCGCGACGACTCACCCCGGGCTCCCTGGCTCCGGGTCCGGTTCTGGGACGCCTCGCCGTGGAGGATTTCGTTCCGGGAGAGTTCGTCCCGGGTGTGCGGAAACGGGCCGGTGCCGTACCGTCCGTTTCCCGCGCCGTTCATGCGTCCGCTCGATCGGCCGTCACCCGGCGCGTCAGGGCGGCCTTCTCGTCCGGGCGAGGCGACGCCGCGTCGATCTCCATCGTTCGACGCTACGGCCGGCGGACGGACTCACCCCTGAGGGACGGTGACGCGCTGCCAAGAAATGACCAGTTCAGGGCCATCGTCAGAGATTGACCGGGAATCCGGATGGCCAGGCACTCCCGGCTCCCGTCTCACCGGCCGGAACCGCGAGCACCAGGCCAGAGCCGCCTGACGCCCGACGCCTGACGCCTGACGCCCGACCAGAGCTGTGGAGCGCCCGGCCGAAGCCGTCAACATCCGGCCAGAGCCGTCGTCGCCCGGCCGGAGATCCACGTCGGCAAGCCGGCGAGTCGGCGAGGGCGCGTCCATCGGTCGCGCCCCACGTACGACCGATGGACGCGTCCTCGCGTACGGCAGTACGGCACCCACACGGCCTACGTGAACGTCACATGCTCTCCGTGAACGTCCGGGAGTTGCTCTCACTGCTGAGGTAGCTCTGGTAGCCCGGCCCCCACGTCCAGGTCTCCGTGCGATCCCCCTTCTTGACGGTCACCCTCCCGAAGAGGAAGCAGTCCGCCGCCACGGCGGGCTGGGGCGGGATGAGAGCGGCGGACGCGACCGGCGCGGTGAGCGTCACCATGGAGGCGGTGAGGACGGTGGTGGCGATACAGCGGGCAACGGACATGGGTTCTCCCATGACGTGCGGATGATTCGACGGAGATATCGCCTTTTTTCCGGAAAGACGAACCACCCCGACCATCAAAACTCACACCGAGCCACATTCGGCACGACCGCCCCTTTTATCCATGTATGTCCTCGCCGACACCCAGGAGCGAGGAGCCCACCTGTCTCACCCGGCGTCCCTCCTGATCCCGGCGAACAGCCGCTCGGCGGCAGGCACTCGTCAACCGAGCTCCGTCAGCCGAGCTCCGTCAGCCGAGCTCCGTCAGCCCGGTCCCGTCAGCCCGGTCCCGTCTCGCGGTCGCCGATCGAGCGCAGGACGGCGTCGGGGACGACGAGGTCGGCGCGGGAGCGGGTGGTGGCGATGAGGTCGGCGTTGCGCTGGTCGGTTCCCAGCGCCCAGGCCACGGCGGCGTCGGGGGTCTTGCCGAAGCGCTCGTGCCGGGAGACGAGGCGGCGCACGCGCTCGTCCGGGTCGAGGTCGCAGTACCAGACCTCGTGCAGCCCGGCTCGCACGCGCGCCCAGTCGCCCTGGTCGAGCAGCAGGTAGTTCCCCTCGGTGACGACGAGCCTGGCGGCCCGGGGGACCGGGATGCTGCCCGCGATCGGCTGCTCCAGGTCGCGCTCGAACGCGGGCGCGTAGACCACATCGTCCTCGTCCTCGCGCAGGCGGCGCAGGAGGGCCGCGTACCCGGCGGCGTCGAAGGTGTCCGGGGCGCCCTTGCGGCCGCGGCGTCCGAGCCGGTCGAGCTCGACGTCCGCGAGGTGGAAGCCGTCCATCGGCACGTACGCCACCCACTCCCGCTCCGGCAGCCCCTCGGGAGGCGCCGAGCGCAGCAGGCGGACCAGGTGCTCGGCGAGGGTGGTCTTGCCCGCCCCCGGGCCTCCGGTGACGCCGAGCAGCGCGCGGTGCCCCTCTCGTACGAGGGAGCGCGCCCGGACCACCAGGTCGTCGAGGGATGTCATCGGGACCGGCCCGCGAGAAGCGGGCCGCCCAGGACCGGGACAGCCGAGGTGGTCGCCATCTGAACGAAGGTAGCCGAGCCATCCGCCGACATCCAGCGCGGCCTGCACACATCGACGGCGTGGTGCAACATTTCCGGGTTCTTCGGCGTCTAGGCCATGACGATGGAGAAAGGACGGCATGTGGACGACGAACCCGGTTTCGACGACTTCGTGGCCGAACGGGGTGAGGCGCTTCTCCGCTACGCGTACGTCCTGACCGGCAACCCGCACGACGCCGCCGATCTCACGCAGGAGGCGTTGACCCGGTTGCGCGACGCCTGGCCGAGGGTGCGGCACAAGGCCGACGCGCACGGTTACGCCCGGACGACGATGGCGCGGCTGCACATCAGCATCTGGCGGCGGCGCAGGCGCGAGCATCTCACCGGGGAGCCGCCCGAGCGGCCCTGGGAGGCGGTCTTCCCCTCCGAGGAGGACCAGGGACTCTGGCGGGAGCTGGCCGCGCTGCCCCGCAGACAGCGCGCCGTGCTGGTGCTCCGCTACTACGAGCAGCTGGCCGACGCCGAGATCGCCGAGGTGCTCCGCATCTCCCCGGGGACCGTGCGCAGCCAGGCCTCCCGTGGCCTGGACAAGCTGCGGTCCTCCCTCTCCACCTCACCGGCGGCCTACGGGAGCACGCGATGACCGACATCGAAGACAAGCTGATCCGCGTCCTCGCCGGAGCGGCGGACCAGGTGCCCGAGCGGGCGCGGATCGACCTGTCCGTGGCGGTCGGGTCGCGCCACCGCCCCCGCCGGGCGCCCGCCGCGCTGCTCGCGGCGATGGCCGTGGTCGTGGTGGCCGGTGGAGCGGGTACGGCGGTGCGGACCCTGGGCTCGTCGGCCGTGCGGCAGCCCGCGGTGAACGCCACGGGCACGCAGGGACCGACACCACAGCCGGACCCGGTGCCGGAGGAGAAGCCGCCGCCCATCGAGAAGGTATGGCCGCGGGCCCTGCACAAGATCTCCGCCAAGCTGCCCGACGGCCGCGCCTACCACCCGCAGTCGCTTCTCGACGATCGGACGCTGCTCGTCATGACGGGAGCGAGCGACGGGAGGAAGCAGTTCCTTTGGAGCTACGACCTGAAGACCGGCGAGCCGCGGCGGATCACCGAGATCCCGACCCGGAACTCGACGCTCTACGCCGAGGGCGTCACCGCGGGCGGCGGGGACATCGTCTGGTGGGCGTCGTACAAGGATCCGGGCAGGCAGCGGGTCGCCCGGATCTGGACCGTGCCCGTCGGCGGCGGCACCCCTCGGAAGGTGGCCGACGTCCCGCTGGAGAACGTCATGAAGAAGGGCCACATCAGAGCGCTGGAGGTGGTGGGCCGGGACGTGGTCTTCTCCCGCGAGAGCGGCGGAGTGTACCGGGTGCCGCTGCGCGGCGGCGAGCCGCGGGCGGTGCCGGGGACCGCGGGACAGCATCTCCTGCGATGGCCCTGGGTGGGCCACCACACCAATCGGGGCACCTCGGCCAAGCGGAACGACGCGGCCACGCTGACCGTCTTCGCCAAGCTGTTCGACGCCGAGACGGGAAAGTGGCGTGACGCCGTGGTCAAGCCCTACGAGACCTTCGTCAGGTGCGGCGTCGACCGGTGTTACGGCCAGAGCCTGCCCAAGGGATCCAACCCTCGCAAATTCGTCCGCGACCGCGACGGTTCCCGGGACCGGACGCTGCCTTTTGATGTTCAGATAGACGATCCCGGCCTGGAGCGGTTCTACAAGAGGATGCCCAGGGGCGGCGGCGTCTTCCTCTACGACCTGGTCACCGGCACATCCGCCGATCTGGGCGTACGAAGGGACGAGAGGGGGAACACGTCCATCCCCGACGGCGGCTTCGACCGGCTGATGACCTATCGGGTCGGGGAGAAAATGTACGTCGTGGACCTGGCCGCGATCAGGTGAGGGAACGGGCCGGGACTCACGCCCGGCCCCCTCGGGAGGCCCGGCCCCCGGCATCAGCCGGAGTCGGCGTTGAAGGACAGTTCGGAGGTCACCCGGTAGCGGTCGCCCCGGTAGATCGAGCGGGTGAACTCGACGATCCGGCCGCCGACGTCGCGGGTGGTGCGCTCGAAGAGCAGGGCCGGGGCGTGCTGGGGGACGTGGAGGAGCTCGGCCTCGGTCTCGTCGGTGACGGTGGGCTCTATCGTCTGCACGGCGCCGCGGACGTCGACGTCGAAACGTTCCCGCAGCAGCCGGTAGAACGAGCCCGACTCCATGTCGGCCGGGACCAGGCCCTCGACCAGGGCGTACGGCAGGTGGATGCGCTCGATCGCCATGGGCTCGTCGTCGACGACGCGCAGCCGCACGACCCTCAGGACGGGGTCGGCGGGAGAGAGCTGGAGCCGGGTGGCGAGCCGGGCGCCCGCGGGGGTGGAGCCGAACTCCAGGATCCGGCTGAGCCAGTTGCCCTCGGCGGGCGGGGCGTAGAACGAGTTGCCGGTGGTCGAGGCCAGCGCCTGGGTGACCCGGTGCGGCCCGGTGAACGTGCCGCGACCGTGCTCTCGGACGAGCAGCCCCGACATGACCAGATCGTCGATCGCCGCGCGCACCGTGGGCCGGGAGACCCCGAGCTCCTTGCAGAGATCCCGCTCGGAGGGGATCGCCTCGCCCGGCTTCATGTCGGCGATGAAGTCGAGCAGGACATCGCGCACCCGGTCGCGCTTGAGCCCGGACCTCATGTTTAGAGTCACCACCCCAGCTTACCAAGAGCTTACCTATTTGTTACCTCTTGTCCTCGAAAAAACAGGCCTTGACGACAGTAGTGGTAAGAGCCACCCTATGCGGAGCAGGCCAATTACTTACCAATATCTGACCTCTGGGAGTACCGATGGGGTACCGCCTCCGCGCCACCGCGGCAGCGTTGACACTCGCCGCAGGCCTCACCGCATGCGGCTCCTCCGAGCCGTCCCCCTCCGCGGACTCGCCCGGCTCGGCCGGCACCGGGCAGGGCACCACCGACCTGACCGTGTGGGTCATGCGCGACAGCTTCTCCGACGCCCTGCTCGACCGCTTCCGCGCCGACTACCGGGCGGCCCACCCCGGCGTCGCCCTCGACATCCAGATCCAGGAGTGGGACGGCATCGGCCAGCGGGTCACCAGCGCCCTGGCCAGCAACGACGCCCCGGACGTCATCGAGGTCGGAAACACCCAGGTCGCCGAGTACGCCGCCAGCGGCGGGGTGAAGGACCTCACCGACAAGGTCACCGACCTGGGCGGCGGCGACTGGCTGCCCGGCCTGGCCGAGCCGGGCAAGATCGACGGACGCCAGTACGGCATCCCGTGGTACGCCGCGAACCGGGTGGTCATCTACAACAAGGACCTGTTCGCCAAGGCCTCGATCACCTCGCCGCCCAAGACCAGGGACGAGTGGCTGGAGGTCACGGCGAAGCTCAACAAGGGCGGCGACCAGGGCATCTACCTGCCCGGCCAGAACTGGTACACCCTCGCGGGGTTCATCTGGGACGAGGGCGGCGACCTCGCCGTCAACGAGGGCGGCACCTGGAAGGGCGGCCTCGGCACCCCCCAGGCGCTGGCCGGGGTCGAGTTCTACCGGAAGCTCCAGGCGCTGGGCAAGGGCCCCAAGGACTCCGACGAGGCCAGGCCGCCGCAGGCCGACGTCTTCGCCAAGGGCGACGTCGCCCAGCTCATCTCCGCCCCGGGCGGCGCGGTGGCGATCGAGAAGGCCAATCCCGACCTCAAGGGCAAGCTCGGGTTCTTCCCCATCCCCGGCAAGACCGCCGACAAGCCGGGCGCGGTGTTCACCGGCGGCTCCGACCTGGTCATCCCCGAGGCCTCGAAGAACCCCGAGGCGGCGTACGAGGTGGTGAAGGCGCTCGCGGGTGAGAGGTTCCAGACCGACATGGCCAAGGAGATGAGCTACGTGCCCAACCGCGTCTCCCTCGCCGGCGTGCTGAGCGACAACGAGGCGACGGCCGCGATGGCCGCGGGCGCCGCCAACGGGCACGCCACCCCCAACTCCCCCAACTGGGCGGCGGTCGAGGCCAAGAACCTGATCAAGGAGTATCTGACCAAGGTGCTCACCGGAGGCACCCCCGCCACCGAGGCCGCCACCGTGGACCGGGGCATCGCCGAGATCCTCAACACCAAGTCCTGACACCCGCCCCCCGGACCGGCCGCGAGAAACCTCGGCCTGAGAAACGGACCGGCCGCGAAAGACCTCGGGCCGGATCCCCACTCACGCGCTCACCCGCTCACTCACCCGCCCCCAGGCCCGTACCCGCTCGCCCGTTCCGAGGAGTGCCATGCCCGCTGCCCCCCAGGCCCCGACCGGGCGCCCGACACGACGGCGCGCCCGCGACCGGGACGCCTCCGCGCCCGAACACCCCGAACAGTCCGGGCACCTCGGGCACTCAGAACACCCTTGGCAGCCGGGACCGTCCTCGGCGCGATCCGGGGCGCGGCCGTCACGGATCGCCGGTCTCTGGCCCTACCTGCTGATCGCGCCCACCCTCGCGGGCACCGCCTACCTGCTGCTCTACCCGCTGATCCGCAGCGTCGTCATCTCCTTCCAGCACTTCAGGACCGGTGAGCTCATCCGGGGCGGCGCGGAGTTCGTCGGCCTGGGCAACTACGCGGAGGTGCTCGGCGGGGCGGAGTTCTGGGCCGTGGTGCGCAGGACCCTGGTCTGGACGGCCGTCAACGTCGTCCTGATCATGGTCGTCTCCACCGCGGTGGCCCTGATGATCGCCCGTCTGGGCCGGGGGATGCGCCTGGCCGTGATGGGCGGCCTGGTGCTCGCCTGGGCCACCCCCGTCCTCGCCGCCACCACGATCTTCCAGTGGCTGTTCCAGTCACGGCTGGGGGTGGTCAACTGGCTGCTGGTCACGCTGGGGTTCGAGTCCTTCAGGGACTACACCTGGTTCGCCGACGGCACGTCCACCTTCGCCATCCTGGTCGCCCTGGTCGTCTGGCAGTCCGTGCCGTTCGCCGCCCTCACCCTCTACGCGGGCCTGACCACCATCCCCTCCGAGCTGTACGAGGCCGCGCGGATCGACGGCGCGAGCGGCCGGCAGGTCTTCACGGCCGTCACCTTCCCCATCCTGCGACCGCTCTTCGGCCTGATCACCTCGCTGGAGGTGATCTGGGTGTTCAAGTGCTTCGCCCAGATCTGGGCGATCAGCAAGGGCGGCCCGGGAGAGGCCACCACCACGCTGCCCGTCTACGCGTTCCAGGTCGCGCAGTCGCTCCACAAGTACGACCTCGGCTCGGCGATCTCCACCCTCACCGTGCTGATCCTGATCGCCCTGCTGATCACCCACCTCCGGCGGATGCTCAAGCACGAAGGGGAGGAACTGTGACGACCACCTTGACGTCGGGCCGACCGGCACCCGGCCGCACGCCACCCGGCCGCCCGACGTCCGGCCACCTGACACTCACCCGCCTGCCACTCGCCCGCCTGCTGCGCCGCGCGCCGCTGAACCTGGCGGCCCTGGCCGTACTCGCCGTCTCGGTCTTCCCCGTCTACTGGATGGTGCTGACCGCGTTCAAGCCCACCCGGGACATCCAGTCGCAGACCCCGACCTTCTGGCCCGCCAACCCCACCCTGGACCACTTCGCGACCGCGGTGGGCGCGGACGGTTTCTGGACGTTCTGGCGCAACAGCCTCACCGTCACCGCGAGCGCGGTGCTCCTCGCCCTCGTGGTCGCGCTGCTCGCCGCGTTCGCGGTGGCCCGGATGCGCTGGCGCGGGCGCAAGGCGTTCGTCCTGATGGTCTTCGTCGCCCAGATGGCCCCCTGGGAGGCGCTGCTGGTGTCGATGTTCATCATCGCCCGCGACACCGGCATGCTCGACAGGCTCTCGATGCTCACCCTGATCTACTTCATGACGACGCTGCCGTTCACCATCGTGACCCTGCGCGGGTTCCTCGCCGCGATCCCTCCGGAACTGGAGGAGGCCGCGCTGATGGACGGGTGCGACCGGGCGACCGCCTTCCGCCGGGTGGTCCTGCCGCTGCTCGCCCCCGGCCTGATGTCCACCTGCCTGTTCGGCTTCATCACCGCCTGGAACGAGTTCGCCTTCGCCAACGCGCTGATCATCAAGAACCAGGACGACCGGACCCTGCCCGTCTGGCTCTCCTCCTTCAGCAACGTCTTCGGTACCGACTGGGGAGCCACCATGGCCGCCTCGACCCTCTTCATGCTGCCGGTGCTGCTGATCTTCCTCGTCCTGCAGCGCAGGGTCACCTCGGGAATGATCGCCGGCGCCGTCAAGGGCTGAGCGGACCTCCGGACCCGCCGACCCCCGGCCTCCCCGGACCCCTCCACCGCCACTCCCTGCCACTCCCCGCCGCTCCACCGCCACGCCCTCTTGTCGCCATGCCCTCCCGCCGTCCACAGGCGTGCCCTCCAGGGAGGGCCCACCGTCCACAGACGCGCCCCGGGAGGGCCCGCCGTCCACGGCGTTCCCGTCCGGGACACCACGAAGGGAAGACCAACGTGATCATTCCGAGGCCACGGGAAGTGGCCGTCGACGGAGGCTCCGTCGCGTTCCGGCGGGACCTCCTGCGGCTGATGCCCGACGACCCGTCCCTCGACGAGGAGGGCTACCGCCTCGACGTCTCCCCCTCCGGTGTCGAGCTCACCGCCGGCGGCCCGGCCGGCCGCTTCTACGGTTCGCGGACCCTCTCCCAGCTGGGGCCGCTGATCCCGTACGGGACGATCGAGGACCGGCCGAGGTTCGCCTGGCGCGGGGTGATGCTGGACGTCGCGCGGCACTTCATGCCCAAGGCGTTCGTCCTGCGCCTCGTCGACCTGCTCGCCGAGCACAAGCTCAACGTGCTGCACCTGCACCTCACCGACGACCAGGGATGGCGCCTGGAGATCGAGCGCTACCCCCTGCTCACCGAGGTCGGCGCGCGGCGCGGCGGCTTCTACACGCGGGACGACGTGCGGGAGATCGTCGCGTACGCGGCGGAGCGCTTCGTCACCGTGGTGCCCGAGATCGAGATGCCCGGCCACGTCCAGGCCGCCGTCGCCGCCTACCCGCACCTGGGCAACGACCCGTCCCGCGAGCTGGAGGTCTGGTCGGAGTGGGGGATCAGCGAGCACGTCCTCAACCTTGAGGAGTCCACCGTCCGCTTCTGCCAGGACGTGCTCGACGAGGTCGTGGAGCTCTTCCCGAGCCCGTACGTGCACGTCGGAGGGGACGAGTGCCCCACCACCGAGTGGGAGCGCGGTCCCCGGGCGCGGCGGCGGCTGGCGGAGCTGGGGCTGGCGGGCCCCCAGGAGGCGTGCGCCTGGTTCATCGGCCGGATGGCCGCGCACCTGGAGAAGCACTCGCGCAAGCTGGTCTGCTGGGACGAGCCCGAGCGCGAGCCCACTCCCGGCACGACCGTGATGGTCTGGCGCGACGAGCAGGCCGAGCGCGGCGGCAACGACATCATCCTGGCACCGCACACGCGGACCTACTTCGACTACCGTCCCTCGGCCGCGCCCTTCGACGACCAGCCGGCCGATCCCGACCGGCCGACCGTCCAGGAGAGCGTCCTCACCCTCGCCGACACCTACGCGTTCGCCCCCGACCCGGCCGCGCGGGGCGTGCAGTGCCAGCTGTGGACCGAGTACATGCCCACGCCGGAACGGGTCGAGTTCATGGCCCTGCCCAGGATGTGCGCCTTCGCCGAGGTCGCCTGGGGCTCGCCCGGCGACTACCCCGACTTCCTGCGGCGGCTCGGCCCGCACCTCGCCCGGCTCAGCGCCCAGGGCGTCCGCGGCGGCCCGCTCATTCCCTGAAGCTCCCCGGAAGCGGTCCGCTCATCCCCCGAAACTCCCCGCAAGCACCCGCCGAAGCTCCCCGGAGGCACCCCGGCTCACCCGCCGAAGCTCCCCGGAAGCGACCCGGCTCACCCCCCGACCTCCCCGTTCCTCAGATCACCCCAAGAACCCGCAAGCCCCGGGAAGCACCCACGAAAGGAAAGAAAGTGCGCAGAAAGCTGTTACTCGGCGGGCTCGTGTCCGCCATGCTGCTCGCGCTGGTGGGCGTCGCGGCCAACCCGGCCAGCGCCCAGCAGTCCCTCAGGCTCCAGTACAAGACGAGCGCCACCGGAGCGACCGCCGACCAGGTCGAGCCGTGGTTCAACCTGGTCAACGGCGGCACCTCGGCCGTGCCGCTGAGCGGCGTGAAGATCCGCTACTATTTCAAGGCGGACGCCGGATCACCGCAGTACCGTTTCGCCTGCTCGTGGGCGGTGGTCTCCTGCTCCACGGTCACCGGCACCTTCGGAACGCTCTCCCCCGGCACGGCCACCGCCGACCGCTACCTGGAGGTGGGCTTCACCTCGGGGAACCTCGCGGTCGGGGCGCAGACCGGTGACCTGCAGCTGCGCTTCCACCGTTCCGACTGGCAGCGGCTCACCCAGAGCGACGACTACTCCTTCGGCCCGGCCCGCACGACGTACGGCGACTGGACCAAGGTGACCGTCCACCAGAACGGCGCCCTGGTCTGGGGCACCTCGCCCTCGGGCGGTGACGGCGACCCGACCCCGACGCCCACCCCGACGATCACGCCCCCTCCCGGGGGCAGCGGGGTGGTGTTCGACGACTTCGCGTACAGCAACGCCGACGACCCGAACATCTCCGCGCACAACTGGACCGTGCGCACCAACACCGGCGGCCCCGGCGTGCCCGGCGCCGGCTGGCCCAAGCAGAACGTGACCTTCCCGACGGTCTCCGGCACCAACAAGGCACTGCAGCTCAAGGCCGTCACCGACGGCACCGCCTCGGGCACCCAGCAGTCGGAGGTGCTGCACCAGCGTAAGTTCCTGGAGGGCACCTACGCGGCCAGGGTGAAGTTCTCCGACACCCCGGTCAGCGGTCCCGACGGGGACCACATCGTGCAGACCTTCTTCACGATCACTCCCCTCGCCGCCGACATGGACCCCGACTACAGCGAGCAGGACTTCGAGTATCTGCCCAACGGCGGCTGGGGCGAGCCCGCCAACATCATGTACGCCACGTCGTGGGAGACCTACCGCAACGAGCCCTGGCAGGCGGTGAACGTGCACACCGAGGTCAGGCAGAGCTACGCGGGCTGGCACGACCTGGTCCTGCAGGTCTCCGGTGGCCAGATCAGGTACTACATCGACGGTGCCCTCTTCGCCGAGCACGGCGGCGACTACTACCCGGAGACGGTGCAGTCGGTGAACTTCAACCTGTGGTTCATCAGCGGCGGCCTGGTCGGCAGCTCGACCTCGCGTAACTACGTCCAGCAGATCGACTGGTTCTACCACTCCAAGAACGAGGTCGTCGCCCCGGCCACCGTCCTGAGCCGCGTCAACAACTACCGCTCCGCCTCGACCACCTGGGTCGACACCGTCCCCAACCCCTGACCGCCCTCCGAGGTGTGAGTACGGCCCGCGGTCTCCCCAGACGCGGGCCGTACGTCTTCCTCGGCGTCCGGCGCCCGTTCCTCGGCGTCCGGCGCCCGGAGGGTGCGGACCTGAGGGGAGAGCAGCGCCGCGAGCGTGGCGACCACGACGAGGCCGGAACAGCCGAGAAGCGCGGCACCGGGGCCGACGGCGGCGGCGACGGGACCGGCGGCGAGGATGCCGAGGGGCGCCAGGGCGAGGGACCCGAACCAGTCGTAGGAGCTGACGCGGGAGAGCGCGTCGGCGGGCACCTCGCGCTGCATGGTGGTGGTCCACAGCACGCCGAACACGTCCCCCGCCACCCCGGCGGCGAACATCGCGACCACGATCGTCCACAGCGGCGCCCCGCCGACGAGGATGAGCAGCAACTGCGGCACGGCCTGGCAGGCCAGCACCAGCGACAGCTGCGCCGGGGTGCTCCCGGGAATCGCGATCACGCCGAACGCCAGGGCCACCCGGGCGAAACCGTCTCCCAGCACGGAGATCGTCCGAGCCGAGGCGAGCAGGACGAAGCGCCTCTCCCTCAGCAGGGCCCGGGTGGGAGAGGACGTCGCCATGTCACGTCAGCGTAGACGCGAAAACGCCGCCCGTGGCATACCAGGTTGACCGCCCGATCGGAGGTATGGACCGGCGCGACCGCACGCCGACCCGCATGGGGTCACGCGGCGCATGGGGTACGCGACCCGCATGGGCGCACGCGACCCGCATGGGCGCACGCGATGCGCGTGGACGCACAAGGCTCACATGGACGTACAAAAGTCCCGCGTGGGCGTACGCGACGCGAGAGGAGGCCCGGTCAGGACGTTGCCGAAGAGGGTCCGGTCAGGACGGCTGCGAGGCGGCGGCGCGGAGGGCCGAGAGGGCGAACTCGATGGCCTGGCGGCCGGCGTCCAGCATCTCCTCCGGTGAGGCGCCGTTGCTCATGCTGACGAAGGCGGCGAGCTTGGCCCCGCCGACCACCGCGCCGACGAGCGCCGACGCCTCGATGAGGTTCAGCTCCTGCGGGCACGCCCGGTGCAGGGCCTCGGCGAGCTCCCGCTGCCCCTCGAAGAGGAGCAGCAGGCCCCGTGCCTGCAGCGAGGGGACCGTCATGACGAGGTAGTTGGCCGGGCCTATCTCGCTCTGGAGTTGCTCGTCGAGGGCGAGCGCGGCGAAGCCGGAGGCGATGGCGCGGGTCAGCAGGTCGATCGCCCGGTCTCCCGGACGGGCCTCCGCGATCACCTTCAGCACGCGCTCGACGCCGTCGCGCGAGTTGTGGAAGATCACGTCCTCCTTGCTCGCGAAGTAGCTGAAGAAGGTGCGCGTCGAGACGTCGGCGGCCGTGGCGATCTCCGAGACGGTGGTCTGCTCGTAGCCCTTCTCCATGAAGAGCTCCAGCGCGGCGGCGATGAGCGCGTGCCGGGTGCGGAGCTTCTTGCGCTCACGCAACCCCAGGACCTCACTCATGCGGGCAGCTTAATGCATCTAGTCATACTTTGCACGTATTGTAATTTTGCATTCGATGTAGTTTTCTGGATGGGACGAAGCGCATCGCCGCAGAGGAGTGCGAGATGACACAGTCCCACCCGGCCCATCCGGAAGCGGTCACCTTCCCCTTCGGACGCCCCAGTCCCTTCGAGCCGCCCGAGCGCCTGGCCTCGTTGCGCGAGGAGCGGCCCGTGACCCCGATGGCCTACCCGGACGGCACGACGGGCTGGCTGGTGACCGGCTACTCCGCCGTACGGGCGATCCTGGCCGACCCCCGGTTCAGCTCCCGGCGCGAGCTGCTGAACGTCCCGGTGCCCTTCCCGCTGATGCAGGAGATGCGCCGCCCGGCCGACCCCGGCATGTTCATCCGGATGGACCCGCCCGACCACACCCGCTACCGCAAGCCGCTCACCGCGCAGTTCACGGTGCGGCGGATGAAGCAGCTGGAGCCCAGGATCCAGGAGATCACCGAGGAGCGGCTCGCCGCGATGGAGAAGGCCGGGCCTCCCCAGGATCTGGTGCGGGAGTTCGCGCTGCCCATCCCCTCGCTGGTGATCTGCGAGCTGCTCGGCGTCCCGTACGCCGACCGCGACGAGTTCCAGCGGTTCACCGCGGTGCTGCTCAACCTTGAGTCCTCCGTCGAGGACATCCGCGCGACGATCGTCGGCTTCGGGGCGTTCTTCGCCCGGCTCATCGAGGCCAAGCGGGCCGACCCGGCCGACGACCTGCTCAGCGGCCTGATCACGAGCGGCGAGCTGACCGACGAGGAGCTGAGCAACGTCGGGTTCCTGCTGCTCGCCGCCGGGCACGAGACGACGGCGAACATGCTCGGCCTCGGCACGTTCGCCCTGCTCCAGCATCCCGACCAGCTCGCCGCGCTGCGCGCCGACCCCTCGCTGATCGACAACACGGTCGAGGAGCTGCTGCGCTACCTCGGGATCATCCACGTCGGCCCGCTCCGCGCGGCCCTGGAGGACGTCGAGGTGGAGGGACAGCTCATCAAAGCCGGAGACCCGCTCACCCTCTCGATCGTGGCCGCCAACCGCGACCCCGCGCGCTTCTCCGACCCCGACCACCTGGACATCACCAACCCCGCGACCGGGCACCTGGCGTTCGGGCACGGGCTGCACCAGTGCCTCGGCCAGCAGCTCGCCCGCGTGGAGATGCGCACCGCGTTCCCCATGCTGTTCGACCGCTTCCCCGGCCTGCGCCTCGCCGTACCGGCGGAGGAGGTCCCGATGCGCGACACGATGTCCATCTACGGTGTACGGGAGCTGCCGGTCAGATGGTAGGAGGGGATATGAAGATCACCACAGACCTGGGGCGGTGCATCGGAGCGGGCATGTGCGTGCTCACCGCGCCGGAGGTTTTCGACCAGAGCGAGGACGAGGGCACCGTCGTGCTCCTCGACGAGACGCCCCCGCCCGAGCTGCACGCCGCCGCCCGACGGGCTCGGCAGCTGTGTCCCTCGGGCGCCATCTCGGTGAGCGAGCAGGACGGCGGATCCTGATCACTCGGCTACGTGATCAGGCGACCGGCGGGACGTAGGGGAGGGCCCGGCAGGAAGCCGGCCGGGCCCATCTCGCTCTGGAGTCGCTCGTCGAGAGCGAGCATGGCGAAGCCGGCTTGGCGGCGATGCGGGCCTGCTGGGGTCCCGACCCCGTCGAGCACCACGGCCGGTACTACGACATCCCGGCGTCCATGGTGGGGCCGAAGCCGTTCGGGGAGACCATCCCGTTGTTCGTCGGCGCGCTGACCCGGCACACCATAGAACGGGCGGCACGCATCAATGACGGCTTCGTCACCGTCGCCCTGGACTGGGACGAGACCCTGACCAGGATCCGGTGGTATCGGGACGCGGGCGGCACCGGCACGGTCGTGGTGAACACGATCCAGGCCCTCCCCGGCACCCCGATCACGCCCGCCACGTTCACGGACGCCGTGCTGACCGACCTCGACCGCGCCGCGAAGGCCGGTGCCGACGAGATGCACCTCACCCTCAACCTCAAACCCGTCGCCCCGGACGACCAGGTCGAGTTCCTGGAGGCGCTCGCGGACAAGCTCGGCCTGCCTTCCTGACGGCTTGTCCCGTTCACCTGTCTTCACCGGAGGATGGTTCCCGGTGGAGACGGTGCCCTGGCCACCCCTCACACAAGCACCTCAGAACGACAGACGATCGCCCGGGTCAGCCCGCCGGAGAACACCCATGGAATGAGCGAACGCCCAAAAATTCGGCAAATCTGCCATGCTATCTGCGACCAGCCTGTCACAGACCATGCGGCAGGAACGAGCCTCCGGTGCGCGAAGCAGGATGAAAACGTTCGGTTCCTGGACCCGCAAATGCCAGACCTTCAACTTCTCCGGCGTCGGCGATACTCGGTTTTCACGGGCTTGAGACGGGCACGCTTGGCCGTGATCGCCTGGCGGTCCAGGATCCGGCCGCTCTCTCGTTCAGCGATGAACCTCTGTCGACGAGTTCGCAACGCGGCTTGCGCCTTCGGCCACCAGTCAGCGTCATGGCGTATCTCTACCAGCCCACCGGAGGCGATCAGACGAGCGGTCTCCTCCTCGGATAGCTCCTCGCCCACCCAGCCAGGGATCCTGCGGGATACGGCTGGTGTGCGGCGACGCTTCAAGTGTCCTCCCGAGGTACGGCTGTCATCTCCGGGCACGAAACAATGATCTTCATCTTAAGTGCGAAATCCGGCCGTCCTCATTTCACCGCGCCACGCCCACCGCCTGGGAAACTCGTACACCACCTCCGTGGACGCAACCGGACACGGCTCGGGGCGGTGCCCTCGGCGCGGGCCCGGTGATCCCACGCAGAGCCGGAAACGAGAGCCGGGGGCCATACCGTCGCGGCCCTCGCGATGCCCCACTCCGGCGTGTATCACGGCGATGCGTCCAAGATTTACTTTCTTCAGCACAGCAATAGTTACTCTTAGGTCGTAACTATCGCTGCATAATGTGTGTAGCCTTTGCTGTGTGAGGCGAGACCAAGCACTTAGGACCGTAGGGAGACAGGCGGCTGATCAGTGGGGCCTGGTGACGGCGGCTCAGGCCAAAAGCGCGGGTCTCAGTGCCGTGGATCTACTACGGCTGGTTGAGGCCGACTTCCTGGAGAACGTTGGCCGTGGCGTCTACCTCGTCACGGGTGCTGTGCGGCCTGAGCATCTGGACATCAAAGTCGCCTGGCTACGGCTTGAGCCCAAGCTACCGGCGTGGCAACGCCACGACCTTGAGACGCATGGCGGAGTGATCTCTCACGGCTCAGCCTGCGAGCTCCACCAACTCGGGGATCTTCCAACGTCTCTGGTGGAGATTTCCGTACCTCGCCGCCGTACCACCCGCGAGCATGGAGTACGCATGCATCTCGCCAAGCTCGAAGCGGCCGATGTCGTGCTGATTGACGGCCTTCCGGTCACCACGGCCGAGCGAACCGTGGTTGACCTGCTGGCCGCACGCGTGGACGGCGCGCATGTCGGTGGAGTGATCACCGATGCCGACCGGTACGGTTTGACGAACCGGGATTCTCTCGGTCGGCGTGTCGCACGTTTCGCGGCAGCCTACGGCCTGCCTCGCTCGGCCTCGGGGCGGCAACTGCTGGAATATCTGGCGGAGCAGGCGGACACGGGACTTCCCGTCAAGGAAAGCACACGTCTCAGACAAGAAGATGTCGTCGAGGGCTTCGTCTCCGCACTCGCGCTACTTTCCGCTCTTGACGAAAACCAGGTGAAACAGCTTTTCGCCGACCACCCCGGCATCCTCGCCGGCCTAAGAGCCCAAAGCGCCTCATCACTCGCCGGACATCTGGCGAAGAGCGAAGCCACCCCATTGCCGACGATTAACCGTCAAGCCTCTCAAGAAGCCCGATCTGCCGCCCGCCCTCGCGCCACAAAAGCAAATCAGGGTGGCGCAGACCTCGCCGCCCGGCCATCAACCGCAGAAAGCAGCGACAAGACGTCTTCCGGAGAAGCCAAGTGACTCAGCTCTATACCACCCCCAGAGCAGTTGAGATGGCCATGAAGAAGCTCTTGGGATCTTTTGCCAAGCAGCATGAACTTAACCCGTCCCTGGTGTTTCGCAGCTTCTACTTCAGCCGTCTGGTCACGCGAGTCTTTCGTCATGACCCTGATGGATGGCTCCTCAAGGGAGGGCAGGCCCTCCTGCTGCGTTACCCGGCTCAAGCTCGCCTGAGCCGGGACATCGACCTGCAACGTTCCACGGCACAGAGTGTCCGGGAGGCACTGAGCGCGTTGCTCGATGCCGCCGCGCTTGATCTGGGCGACTTTTTCACCTTCAGCCCTACCAGCACGGTTGAACATTCCGATGAAGTCGGCGGCGCCAAACAAACCTTCACCGTCACCCTGGGCACTCGCGTACTCGACACGATCAAGGTTGACCTTGTCACCGGACGATATCCCACTGAAAATCCTGAAAGGGTGAACCTCGCATCGAGTTCCCTTATGTCTTGGCCGGATGATTGGCCGTTCGTTCGGCTCTATCCACTCGCTGATCATGTGGCAGACAAGATCTGCGCCATGTATGAGCGTCATCAAGGTGCCCCGTCCACCCGTTTTCGCGACCTCGCCGACCTTCTGCTGATCAGTCAGAAAGAAAGTCTGAGTGGAGCTGCGGTGCAAATCGCGCTCGGCAGCGAAGTTCGTCGTCGCACCGGACTGGGAACGGACTTGAGGTTGCCGGACCGGTTCGTCTTCCCCGGCCCTTCCTGGGCCAAGGGATATCCCATCGCCGCGACCGAGGTGGCTGGGCTCCGGGGGTGTCTTTCCCTGGCCGATGCCCAGGTGGCGGCGGAGGCGTTCATCACTCCCATACTCACCGGCGCGTCGTCGGGGTGCTGGAATCCTCACACGTCGGCATGGTCGAACGTCGGCTGAACGGTCGCTTGGCGGTCCTGCGGCACAGGACGGGACCTGCTGCCGGTCGAGGTCCCGCACTCGGCACATGGCCGACTCCGCCGTTCCGATCGCCCTGTACCGGGACAACGCCGGCGACCGGCCCGAAGATCCTGTCACCCCTACGAGGAGTCCTGCGGAACCGGCTCAGGTACGCGGACCCGGGACGCGGCGGAAGGTGAAGGGCTCGCTCTCGCGGCCCGGGATGACGAACCAGCACTCGCCGGTGCCGTCGCTGTCGAGCAGCCGGAAGAACGTGTCGACGACCGACGAGACGTCCAGGATCGGGAAGCCGAGTTGCTCCAGCACGGCCTTGCCCTCGCCGAGGATCGCGGTGTCGGCGAACGACGGGCACAGCGCCTGCACCCTGATCCCCCGCGGCCGGAGGTCCTCGCCGAGCGAGCGGACGAGGCCGACGACGGCGTGCTTGTTGGCGGCGTAGACGGGGTCGGACGGGATGCCGACGATGCCCGCCATGCTCGCGGTCGCCACGATCGTGCCGCCGCCCGCCGCGCGCAGGGCCGGGATCGCGGCGTGTACGCCGAAGACGACGCCGTCGAGGTTCACGCCCATCGCCAGGCGGTAGCGCCGGACGTCGAAGTCCTCGCCCAGCCCGAAGCCCGAGGCGATGCCCGCGTTGAGGAAGGCGAGGTCGAGCCTGCCGTACCGCTCGACCGCGGTCGCCACCGCCGCCTCGTTGTCCTCCAGCCGCGACACGTCGCAGTGGACGTACGTCGCGCCCAGCTCGTCGGCGAGCTTCCCGCCCGCGACGTCGTCGATGTCGGCGAGGACGAGGCGGGCCCCGCCCGCGGCCAGCCGCCGGGCCACGCCCGCGCCGATGCCGTTGCCGCCGCCGGTGACGAGGGCGACCTTGCCCTCCAGATCGTCACCGCGGACCACGTTGAACGTCTCCGCCGAGATCTCCGGGCCCTTCGCGCCCAGCCCGCTGAGCAGCCCGCCACCGCCGCCCTCTCCGGTGAACCCGGCGGACCTTGTGGCTCCTGTGGACCCGGTGGACTCGCCTGTCTTCTCCGTGCTCACAGTGGCAACCCTCCGGTGGCGGCGTTGGTCGAGCCCGTGCTCCGGTACGCCGCGATCGTACGCTCGGCGATTCGCATCTGGTGAATCTCGTCGGCCCCGTCCGCGAAGCGGGCCCAGCGGGCGTGCTGGAGCATCTTGGCCAGCGGGGTGTCGGTCGAGTAGCCGAGCGCGCCGTGCACCTGGATCGCCCGGTCGACGATCCGGTTGAGGCTGTTGGCCACGAAGTGCTTCGACATCGAGACCTCGGTCCGGAAGTCCTCGCCCCTGTCGATCTTCGAGGCGGCGTGCAGGACCATCAGCTTGCACTGGTACAGCTCCATGGCCGAGTCGGCGATCAGCCACTGGATGCCCTGCTTCTCGGCGAGCAGCGATCCGTGGCTGTAGCGGTTGAGCGCGCGGTCGACCATCATGTCGAGCGCCGTCTCGGCCTGGGAGATCCAGCGCATGCAGTGCGCCAGCCGCGCCGGGCCCAGGCGGTACTGACCGAGCCGGTGGCCGTTGCCGCGCCCGCCGAGGATCTGGCTGTCGTGCACCCGCAGATCGGTGATGACGATCTCGCTGTGGCCGGTGGAGCCGTGCATCGTCTCGACCTCGCGGACGTCGTTCCACCCCTCCTGCGGGAGGTCGACGAGGAAGGCCGTGTTGCCGCCGCGCGAGCCCTCGGGCACATCGAGCTCGGTCTTGGCGATGAGGATGGCGAAGCTCGAACGGCGGGCGTTGGAGATGAACCACTTGTGGCCGTTGATGACCCACTCCTCACCGTCCTTGACGGCGTGGGTGCGGATGAGCGTGGGGTCGGAACCGGCCACCTCCGGCTCGGTCATCGCGAAGCACGACATCTTGTGACCCTTGAGCAGTGGTCTGAGGTATTTCTCCTTCTGCTCGTCGGTCCCCCAGTGCAGCAGCGTATGCATGTTGCCCTCGTCGGGCGCCGAGCAGTTGAGGACCCACGGCCCGAGCCGGGTCTTCGCCGCCTCTGACTGCACCATGGCCAGCTCGACGTGGCCGAGGCCCATGCCGCCCCACTCCTCGGGCATGTGCGGCAGCCACAGCCCCTCGGCCCGCGCCTTTTCGCGCAACTCGAAGATGACGCGGATGTACTCGTCGCGCGAGGTCGCCTTCGCTGTGTCGTCGAGGTCGTCGAGGTCGTCGAAGCCGCTGACGGCCGGGATGATGGTCTCCTGGACGAAGGCCCGCACACGGCGGCGGATCTCCTCGTGCTCGGGGGCGAGGGTGAAGTCGATGGCCATGGGGTCCTCCCCTTAGCGGCGGCCGACAGGTCCGGAGGGCCGCCGGGCGGGTGTGCCGCGGCCTTGATGCGACTGCTTCATGATTTGATACACATGCATTATTACCCTAGCGACCGGTGCGTTCACCGGCAAGACACCGGCAAGGCAGGAGCACGGCATGCCCCCTAACCCGGAAGCGACCGGCAGGCGCCTGGTCGCGGCGGCCGAGCGGCTGTTCGCCGAGCGCGGGATCGACGGCGTGTCGCTCCGCGAGATCAACGGCGCCGCCGGGCAGCGCAACTCGACGGCGCTGCAGTACCACTTCGGCGACCGCGCGGGCCTGCTGGGCGCGGTGCTCGCCAAGCACCATCCCGAGATCGAGGCGCGCCGCCACCAGCTGCTCGACGAGTACGAGTCCCGGGGCGACCTCCCGGAGGCCGAGGCCCGCCGCACCCTCGCCGCTGCGCTCGTACGCCCGATGGCCGCCAAGCTGGCCGACCCCGACGGCGGCCGGCACTACCTGCGGATCATGGAGCAGCTCGTCCAGCGCACGCCCCTCCCCGCCACACGAAGCACGGACCCGGGCCAGAGCATCGACCGGTGGCGCGAGCTCGTGGCCCCGCTGCTGTCCGAGGTCGCCCTGCGCCGGCTGCACCAGCGCTTCATGGCGATCCGGGTCACGTACGTGGAGCTGGCCCGCCGCGCCGCCGGGCCCGAGGGAAAGGACGACAGGCTCTTCACCAGCCACCTGATCGACGTCGTGTCGGCCGTACTGGCCACCGAGGTCTCCGAGGAGACCGCGCGGCTCCTGGGAGAGCGCGACAGGAGGCGCGACGAGCGTGACAGGGAACGTGACGGGGAAGTCGTGAGGGACCCGGTCTCCGGCACCGCCGAACGCGGCGGGGAGGAAGGGGGTCCCGGGCCTCAGGCGCCCGCGTGAGCCGCCTGGAAGGCGCCTCCCGCCGAGTAGGTGACCAGCGTGGTCAGCACCTCCTTGACCGAGTCGCGCCTGCGCACGTCGCAGAGGATGATCGGGGCCACCCCGTCCAGGCCCAGCGCCCGCCGCACCTTGATCGGGTCGTGCCGCCGCGCGCCGTCGAAGCAGTTGACCGCCACGACGAACGGGAGCCCGCGCTGCTCGAAGTAGTCCACGGCGGGGAAGCAGTCCTGCAGGCGGCGGGTGTCGGCGAGCACGACCGCGCCGAGGGCGCCGACGGACAGCTCGTCCCACATGAACCAGAACCTGTCCTGGCCCGGGGTGCCGAACAGGTAGAGCCAGAGCCCGTCGCGGATGGTGATCCGGCCGAAGTCCAGCGCGACGGTCGTGGTGATCTTGGACTCCACACCGGCGGTGTCGTCCACGTAGATACCGCGCTCGCTCAGCAGTTCCTCGGTGTGCAGGGGCCTGATCTCGCTGATCGTGCCGACCATGGTCGTCTTGCCGACCCCGAAACCACCGGCGACGAGGATCTTGATGGCCATGGCCGGGCTGTCGGCCGGGGTCGTCCCCGGCTCAGAGGCCGCGTATTCCATGCAGCACTTCCCTGTAGATGCGTTCGTCGATCGTCTTCCCCATCGGCCGGGGCCTGTCGATGGTGAGCAGGCCCTCGCGTCGGAGCTCGCTGAGGATTACGCGGGTGATGTTGAGCGGCAGCTTGAGGTGCGCCGCGACGTCCGCCACGGGGGTGGGCCGGCGGCACGTGGACAGCACCTCGAGATGCTCGGGCATCAGCCCGACCGGCTCGAAGGGCATGTCCACGGTCGTGACGATGGCCACCAGGTCGAAGCTCTCCCCGACCGGGCGGGCCCGGCCACCGGTCACCCCGAAGAGCCTGACGAGGGGCCCGGGATCCTCTCCCGTCACGTCCTCGCACCGTTCCAGGCTGGCGCCGGAGCAGCTCCCCTCGGCTGCGCGGACAGGTGCTCGCCGACGCGCTTGACCAGCAGCGCCATCTCGTAGGTCACCATGCCCAGTTCGGCGTCGCCCGCGGCCAGCACGGCCAGCCTGGCCCCCTGCCCCGCCGCGGTGACGAACAGGAAGCCGCCCTCCATCTCGATGATGGTCTGCCGCACGCCGCCGAGGCCGAAGTGCCGCCCCGCGCCCAGCGCGAGACTGTGGCTTCCCGCCGAGATGGCGGACAGATGCTCGGCGTCCTCCCGGGTCAGCTCCCGGGAACCGCCCATCGCCAGGCCGTCGGCGGACAGCACGATGGCGTGCCGGATACCGGTGACCCGCTGGGTCAGGTCGTCGAGCAACCAGCTCAGTTCAGATCTGGGGTCGGGCATCGGAGTGGCCGTCCTTTCGCTTCCACACGTCCAGTTCCTGCTCGGCCTGGCTGCGGCCCTGCTGCCAGCCTCGTTGCATGGACGACATGAGGTTTGAGAGCTCCTCGGGAGTTCGCGCGGTGATGTCGCGCTTCTCGGGAGAACGTGTCTGGCGGAGCTGGGGGGCCAGATTGGCCTGCCGTACCCGCATCGGCAGCCCGTCCAGGTCGTCGTCGGTGTCGGGTACGTACACGGCCCGCCGCACCGGCGTCGGGGAGGCGTTCGGAGTCCCGTTCGGAGTCCCGTTCGGGGACCCGTTCGAGGAGGCGGCCGGGGAACCGTTCGGGGAAGCGGGAGCCTCGCGCCGCTCCTGGGTGGGGAACCAGCTGTGCGTGGTCTCGGGAGCGGTGGCCGTCACCTCCTCCTGCGTACCGGAGAGGACCTTGGGCCACTCCTCCGGTGACGCGCTCAGCGCCCGGACGGGCCCGCCCGCGTGCGCGCCGCCCTGGCGCGCCCGGTGCGGCACGCCCTCCGCGGCCAGCGACGCGCAGGTGGCGAGCAGGTTCTGCGGCAGCAACACGATCGCGGTGGTGCCGTCGTACGGCGAGGGGCGCAGCACGACCTTGATGCCGTGCCGGGCGGCGAGCCTGGCCACGACGAACAGGCCGAGCCGGTCGCTGTCGGCCAGGTCGAACTCCGGCGGATCGGCGAGCTTGGCGTTGAGCTCGTCGAGGTTAGCCTGGCTCAGTCCCAGACCCCGGTCCTCGACCTCCAGCGCGAAGCCGTTGGCCGCGACCATGCTCCGTACGTGCACCACGGTGTTCGGCGGCGAGAAGATGGTGGCGTTCTCCACCAGCTCGGCGACGAGGTGGATCACGTCGGTGACCGCGGCGCCGATCAGCAACGGCGCCTGCGGCATGGGAAGCACGGTGACGCGGGTGTAGTCCTCGACCTCCAGCACGGCGCTGCGCACCACGTCGAAGATCGGCACCGGGTCGCGCCACCTGCGGGCCGGGGCCGCGTCGGACAGGATGATCAGGTTCTCCGCGTGCCGCCGCATGCGGGTGGTCAGGTGGTCGAGCTTGAAGAGCCCCTCCAGGGTCTCCGGCTCCTCGACGCGGCGCTCCATCGTGTCGAGGAGCGTGAGCTGGCGGTGCAGCAGCGCCTGGTTGCGCCAGGCGAGGTTCAGGAAGACCATGCCGACGCCCTTGCGGAGCGTGGCCTGGCCGACCGCGGCCTCCACCGCGGTACGCCGCACGCTGGAGAAGGCGTTCACGACGCGGTCGACCTCGGCGGTGTTCGCCCGGGCCAGCTCGGGGGCCTCCGTCGCCGGGTCCACGTCCTCGCCCCTGCGCAGCCGCTCGACCAGCCGGGGCAGCCGCTCCTCGGCCAGTTCCACGGCCGAGGCCTGGAGCCGCTTCAGCTCGGCGATCAGGGAGCGGCCGAACCGGTAGGAGACCACGATCGAGATGACGATCGCGAGCAGGCCCAGCCCCAGGGTGAGCCCGATCCGCAGGTACGCGGCGCTCTTGAGGGTGTCGCCCCTGCCCGTGGAGCGGGCCAGTTCCTGCACGCTCTGCTTGTTGACGGCACCGAGAACGGCCTCGGCGTCACGCTTCCACTCGGCGGCGTCCAGCGGAGGCTTACCGATGAGGTTCCACGAGAAGATCCTGTCCTCGTGGGCATTGAACCGCAGGTAGGCGGGGTTCTGCAGGAACGTCTCGTAGTCCGCCCGCAGGTCGGGACTCATGTCCCGCTCCGCGTAGACCAGGTAGTTCCTCCGGCTGGTCATCGCCGAGACGAAGGCGGCGTGCTCGGCGGGCGTCATCTCGCCGCGCTTCATCGCGGCGGTGAGCACCGCGTGTTCCCGGCCCGCGAACTCGCTGGTGGTGCTGTAGGCGCCCATGCCACGGACGTTGCGGAAGGACGTGAGGTCGGCGATCGCGCTGGAGTCACCGAACTGCCGGTTGGCGACGCTGATGAACTCGTTGTAGCCGTCGGTGACCTGGATGGGGGTGATCGCACCGCTGTCGGCGAAGGTGCGGACCTGGATGAGCGCGTCCATGGCCGCCTCCAGCGACCGCACGTCCTTCGGGGCGTTGTCGGGCTCGTAGGCGGCGGCGGAGGCGATCGCCTGGCGCACCAGGTCCAGCTTGCTGTTCGTGACCCGTCGCTGCTCGGAGAGCGCCCTGCTCTGGGCGGTGGCGCCCGCCGCGTCGGCGGAGAGCTGGCGTTCCCGCTGGATCTCGACGATCAGCTGCCGGATCGGCGCCCCGATCACCTGCCAGCGGGTCTGGGTCTGGGCGATGCCGGCGACCTGCGCGACGGTCGAGTAGGCGACGAACGCCCACAGAATGATCAACGAGAGCACAGGGAGGATGAGGATCCGGAGGATCTTCGAGCGAATCGGAGGGGGGGAACTCATTCGACTTGTCCAATCCGCGGTTCCTGCGCGTAGCCGACAGCCGCGGGCGTGAAGTGCCCCGCGGTCGCACGCCGCGACTGGTGCGTGTGTGATTCGACACACTATGCCCATGGGACATATCGCGCTTCAAGCCACCGGAGCGAATATTGAGTATCAATGTTCATGGTGAGCAGGGCGACCTCACCCCCGTGAAAACCGGGGTTTCCGGCAATCACCCAGCTCATACCGGGTGCCGTCCGCGGGCGAGCCCTCCTTCGCCGTCACCACGGATTGACATCATTCCGTCACCATCCGGCGCCGTCCGGCGGCCGCCCGTCCGGTGACGGGCGGCTGAGCCGGGGGTGGGTGGCCGGGCCGGGGGGGTGGCCCGGCCGGGGGCGGCGGTGGGGGCGCGCTCGGCGGCGGGCCGAGGTCAGCGGCGGGCCGCCTCGAGGACCCGCCGCGAGTCGCTCTCGAAGAAGCCCCGCGCGGACAGGGTGAGCAGGCCGCCGATCACCATGGGCACGATGAGCACGTACATGGCGGAGATGAGCGAGCCGGTGCCGTCGGAGGCGATGCCGACGACCAGCGGCCCGAACGCCGCGCCCGCGGTGATGAGGACCTGGAGGACGGCGAAGCCGAGGCCCCGGGAGGACGCGCTGATCACGTCGGCGAGCGAGGCGGTCATGTTGGGGATGGCCATCGACGTCAGCACGCTGGAGGCCGTGACCACGACACAGAAGGCGGCCAGGGAGTCCATCGTGAGCGCGACGGCCAGGACGAGCGACCCGGCCGTGATGCCCCCGCCGCCCGCCAGGAGCCTGCCGCCCTTGCGGGTGCCGTGCCAGCGCCGGCCGAGCCACGAACCGATCAGGGTTCCCGAGACCACGCCGACGATGGTCATGAGACCGCCCAGCGAACCCGCGGCGGCGGGGCCGATGCCGAAGTTGCGCACCAGCAGCGACGGCAGCCAGTAGAAGATCCCGGCGAGGCCCAGGCTGAGCAGCATGAGGCCGATGGAGACCGCGAGCAGGGTGCGGATGGTGAGGACCTCGCGGAGCTGGCGGGCGAACGGCGGCTTGGGAGCGGGAGCCCCGGCGGCGGCGAGGCCGGGATCGACGCCGAGAACGGGATCGGCGTCGGCGCCGGAAGCGGAACCGGCGTTGGCGGCGTTGGCGACCAGCCGGTCGAGGTGACCCCTGACGGGCTCGTTCAGCCGCCACACGAGGAGCGCGGTGAGCGCGCCCGGCACGACCATGATCAGGAACGCGCTGCGCCAGCCGAACGCCTCCGCGAGCACGCCGCCGAGCAGTGTGCCGATGCCTCCCAGATAGGTGGTCACGCGGGTCCAGCCGTAGGCCTGGGCGCGGGTGGCCGGGGGGTAGTAGTCGGCCAGGAGGCTGCCCGCGGCCGGATTGTCGATGCTCTCGGCGGCGGCGAGGAAGACGCGCATCGCGTAGAACATCGCGAACCCGGTGGCCAGTCCCGAGCCGAGCGTGGCCAGGGCCCAGCAGAAGACGACGACGGCGATGATCCGGGTACGGCTGCGGCGGTCGGCGAAGTACCCGGCGGGCAGCGCGACGAGCGCGGCCGCCAGGGCGGAGGCGGTGGGTATGGAACCGGCGACGGTGTCACTGAAGCCCCACTCGGCCTGGATGAGCGGCAGCACTCCGGACAGCAGGTTGAACTCGATGCGGTCGACCAGCCCGACGATGAAGAGCACGACCAGGGGTGCCCAGCCGTAGGGGGCGCGGGACCCGGCGTCGACCTCCCCGTTGCGGGGCGCTCCGAGTTTCAGGCGTGGGGTGGTGGGCGTGTCGACCATGCGCCGGCCTTCCTGTAGCCAAAATCTAGAATCCGCTTCTAGAGCTTTGTTATGGAGGGTGGCACAGATCACAGCGCCGGTAAATGGCCGAAACCCGAGACACGAGGATTCGGCGTGTCGCGGAGCCCGGTTCTCCTACGGGCCGTCGCGGAGGAGGGACAGGAAGGACACGGAAGGATCGCCCACCGGACCCCGCGAGACATCCGGCCCCCGCGAGACATCCCGGGCCAAGCCCCTGCGCCTGCCCTGGGAGCTCGTCGCATCGCCGGGCCGGGAACCCTCCCCCGCGCCCCGGAAGCCCTCACGCCCGGCCTCGGACTCGGGCTCGAACTCGGACTCGGACTCGGGCTCACGTACGGTCTCGGGGTCACGCACGGTCCCGGACTCACGTGCGGCATCAGGCTTACGTACGGCCTCGGACTCACGCGCGATCTCGGACTCGCGGACGGCTTCCGAGCGGGCGCGGCGGGCGGCCAGGTCGATCATGGTGCCCTCGCCGGTGGCGGTGAGGGCGGCCGCGAAGAGGATCAGCTGATTGAGGATCTTGAGGAAGACGAGCATCCCGACGGCACCGGCGACGACCTGGTAGGCGGGATTGCCCGCGGCCATCTCCAGATAGACCTGTCCCAGGGACTTGAGAACCTCCAGCCCCGCGGTGACGAGCAGAGCGGGCCAGATGACCCGGCGCAACGACAGCCGCAGGCGCGGCGGGCCGCAGAGCAGGGCGACCGCCAGCAGGGCGTTGACGGCCAGTCCGATCACGAACGCGGCGGCCGACAGCAGCCACCGCGACAGCGTGTCGTCGACGCCCACCGTGTGCAGGAACAACCAGTTCAGCACCGCTTCCGCGACGAAGGCCACCGCGAGCGAGACCGACAGCAGCAGCCCCAGAGCGGCCATCACCCCCAGGTCGATGATCTGGCGCATCACGAAGCGGCCCGGGTACTCCTCGATCCGCCAGATGGCCCTGATCGCCGAGCGCAGGGCGTCCATCCAGAACAGGCCGGTGAGCGGCAGGCCGACGAAGGCGATCGCCCCGGCCGTGGTCCTGGCGCTCTGCAGCGCCCGCACGTCCAGACGCGGGAAGTTCTCCGAGAGATAGCCCTCGACGGCGTGCACCACCTGCGGGTCGTCGAGGACCTGCCCGATTACGGCGAAGCCGAGCAGCCCAAGCGCGAACACGGCGAAGAACGAGTAGTAGGTGAGCGCCGCCGAAAGCCGTCCGGCGTCCACCTCGTCGTAGCGCACTCCCGCACGCACCAGATGGTCCAGCCAGCCGTGGCGACGGCGGGCACGCGTCCACGCCCTGGAGATGCGCGCGGTGAGACCCGTGACCGTCATACCAGGGCCTTTACCCCCGCCCCTCCCACCTACCACAACCGGGGCGCCTCAGCCGCGCGCCCCGCTCCCGGTGGTCACGCGCCGCACGTGACCACCGGCCGTCACACCGTCCCCGGAACACCCTGCCGCGACAGGCCCCACGGGACGCCCGGCCGTCACGGTCGCCCGTCCCGCGTGACACTCAGTCGTCGCGGCCCCTGCGGCCGAGGATCGAGTGGATCTCGAAGGAGGGGGCGCTGAACCCCGGGGCCGACATGACCTCCCGGACCTCCCGGAGCTGCCCGAGGGTCATCCCCGCCTCCAGCAGGCGGCCCTCCAGATGGTGGCTGTTGCTGATGAGCAGGCCGAGCCCGGCGGAACCCCGCTTCCACACCTCGGTCCAGCGCGTCCGGTCGATGTCCGTCAGACCCGCCGCCGCCATGTCCCGCGCGGCGGTGCCGCCCCAGGTCGGATCGCTGCCCGCCGCGCCCAGCACCCGGGCCATCGCCTTGACGTAGGCCGCGTACACCTCTTCCCCGGGCCCGCCGGAGGGGGGCGGCGCCACCCAGCGGGTGATGTCGATCTCGTCGAGCTGCAGCCAGCCACCGGGCCGCAGCGCGGCCCGCAGGCGTCGCAGGACCTCACGGCGCCGCGGCAGGTGGCTGAGCACGAGCCTGGCGTGGATCAGGTCGAACGCGCCCTCCGGCAGCGGGTCGGTGACGATGTCGTGGCGGGCCACGGTCAGCCCCGGCCTGGACGGGATCAGGCCCGGCTTGATGTCGGTCGCCAGCACGCGCCCGCCCGGCGTCACCCGCTCGGCCAGCCATAGGGCCACGCTGCCCCCGCCGGCCCCGACCTCCAGGCAGTCCCAGCCGGGGCCGACGCCGGTGAGGGCGAGGCGCTCGAAGGTCAGCGGGTCGAGCAGCCGAGCGAGATAGTGATGCTGGTCGGACGAGTGGTCTCCGTCGTTGTCGAACACGTAGTCGGAGGCGGTCGCTGAGTTCTGCCCGGTCATCTGGACCCTTCCAAAGGCGGTTACCTCGCCGCATGGTAGGTAGGGCGCCACGGAAAGTGACAGACCTCCGGCCGGACCTGGCCATCTTCTCTGGAGAACGTATCCTCCGGGCTACAGTATGTCCGGATAAAGAACTTATGTGCGATAGGTGAACAATGCTGTATCACGAGATCGAAGGACCCGCCGACGGCCGGCCGCTCGTGCTGGCCGGCTCCCTGGGCACCACGCTGGAGATGTGGGATCCGCAGATGGAGGCGCTGACCGGGCACTTCAGGGTCGTCCGCTTCGACCACCGCGGCCACGGACGGTCCCCGGCGACCGGGAAATGCTCGATCGCCGACCTCGCCGGAGACGTGCTGGACCTCCTCGACCTGCTGGGACTGCCGAGGGTCTCCTTCGCGGGGCTCTCGCTCGGCGGCATGGTCGGCATGTGGCTGGCCGCGCACGCGCCCGAGCGGATCGACCGGCTCGCGCTGCTGTGCACGTCGGCGAAGCTGGGCACCCCCGAGTCCTGGGCCGAGCGGGCGGGCGCGGTCCGCGAGGCGGGCACCGCGTCGATCGCCGAGACGGCCATGGCCCGGTGGTTCACCCCCTCCTTCACCGGGCGGGAACCGTACGTGACGATGCTCGGCGGCATCTCCGCCGAGGGGTACGCCGCCTGCTGCGAGGCCGTCGGGGCCATGGACCTCCGCCCCGAGCTGCCCCTGATCTCGGCGCCCACGCTCGTGCTCGCCGGGGCCGACGACCCCGCCACACCGCCCGAGCACGCGGAGCGGATCGCCGAGGGGATCGCCGGTTCCCGGCTGGTCGTCCTGCCCGGAGCGGCCCACCTGGCGAACGTCGAGCGGCCGGAGGCGGTCTCCGAGCACCTGGCCTGGCACTTCCTGCGGGAGTGATCCGGAGTGATCCGGCGAAATACGGTGAGGTACCCCGGTGACGCCAGACACGAGGGGGCACCATGGCGACCGTTGCCGAGCAGTTCATCGAGGTTCTCCGCCAGGCCGGGGTGGAACGGATCTACGGGGTGGTGGGCGACAGCCTGAACCCGGTGGTCGACGCCGTCAGGAAGGCCGGCGGCATCGAGTGGATCCACGTGCGCAACGAGGAGGCCGGGGCGTTCGCCGCCGCGGCCGAGGCGCAGGTCACCGGGCGCCTGGCGGTCTGCGCGGGCAGCTGCGGGCCCGGCAACACCCACCTGGTCCAGGGGCTCTACGACGCCCACCGCAGCGGCGCCCCGGTGCTCGCGCTGGCCTCGCACATCCCCTCCTCGCAGATCGGCACGGGCTTCTTCCAGGAGACCCACCCCGAGCGCCTGTTCGTGGAGTGCAGCCACTTCTGCGACATGATCAGCACGCCCGAGCAGATGCCCCGGGTGCTCCGTGTCGCCGTCCAGCAGGCGATCGGCCTGGGCGGCGTCTCGGTCGTGGTACTTCCCGGCGACGTGGCGCACCTGTCCGCCGCCGGCCCCACCGGCGATCACGACTTCCTGACCAGGACCGGCACGGTCGTCCCGCACCCCGACCAGGTGGCCGAGCTGGCGGCGGCGCTGAACCGCGCCGAGAAGGTGATGCTGTTCTGCGGCGCCGGGACGCGCCACGCCCGCGACGAGGTCATGGCACTGGCCGGACGCGTCCTGGCACCGGTCGGGCACGCGCTGCGCGGCAAGGAGTGGATCCAGTACGACAACCCGTACGACGTGGGGATGAGCGGGCTGCTCGGGTACGGCGCCTGCTACGAGGCGATGCACGATGCCGACCTGGTGGTGCTGGCCGGGACCGACTTCCCCTACGACGACTTCCTGCCGGGCGCGCGTACGGTCCAGATCGACCACGACGCGGCGCGGCTGGGCCGCAGGACCCCGCTGGAGCTGGCCGTGCACGGCGACGTCGGCGCGACGATCCGCGCGGTACTGCCCCACGTCGCGCAGAAGACGGACCGCCGCCGGCTCGACAAGATGCTGGGCAAGCACCTGAAGGCGCTGGAGAACGTCGTGGAGGCGTACACCCACGACATCGAGCACCACCTGCCGATCCACCCCGAGTACGTCGCGAACCTGATCGACGAGCTCGCCGCCGACGACGCGGTGTTCACCGTGGACACCGGGATGTGCACCGTCTGGGCGGCCCGCTACCTCAGCCCCAACGGGCGCCGCCGGGTGATCGGCTCGTTCTGGCACGGGAGCATGGCCAACGCCCTCCCGCACGCCATCGGCGCCCAGTTCACCGACCGGCACCGGCAGGTCGTCTCGCTCTCCGGGGACGGCGGGCTCGCCATGCTCCTCGGGGAGCTTCTCACCGTCCGGCTGCACGACCTGCCGGTGAAGACGGTGGTGTTCAACAACTCCTCGCTCGGCATGGTGAAGCTGGAGATGATGGTGGACGGGATGCCCGACTTCGGCACCGACCACGCTCCCGTCGACTACGCGGCGATCGCCGCCGCGGCCGGGATCGGGTCGTTGCGGGTCGAGGACCCCTCGGACGTACGGGAGGCCCTGGCCACGGCCTTCGCGACCCCCGGGCCCTTCCTCCTGGACGTGGTCACCGACCCGGACGTGCTGGCCGTGCCACCGAACATCAGCCGGGCGCAGGTGAAGGGGTTCGCCCTGGCCGCGGGCAAGATCGTGCTCAACGGCGGGGTCGGGCGCATGATCGACATGGCGAAGGCGAACCTGCGGAACATCCCGCGCCCCTGAACCGCCGAACCGGCCGGTCCCGGGCCGACCGGCCGACCGGCTGACCGGGCAACCGGGGACCGGCCGACCGGGCCGGCTCCGCCACCGGACTCGACGCGCCTTCGCCGAACGGCGACGACCCGGCGCACGGGCGGACAATCGCTCTAGACCCCTTTTCACTCGCCCTTTCCCCATTCGGTGGACTGGTTCTCGGCGTGGCATCACATGATGGTCAATCGCGACTGTAAGCATCTTCACTGTCACGCTGAGTGGCTCGATGCACCAACAAAAGCCGTATTTCGGTCAGCGGATTGGTTGCGGCCACGGACCACGTCTCGAAGGGAATGGTGTCCCCATGCTCACCCCCGACCTTCAAACGAGTGCCGCGATCACGCGTGACCGATGGAAGGGGCGCCGGCCGAAAAAAGGACCGGCGATGCTGACCCTGGCCGGATCGCTCTCCGTGACCCTTGTCGTCGCCGCCTCCTCGCCCGCCACCGCGTCGGCGCTCGGCGACCCGCCCCCTGACCCGAAATCGTCCGTCACGTCGACCAGCACCTCCACCAGCACCGCCACCCCCGACGACACCGACACCGAGACCGACACCGGCCCCAACAGCGAGACCAACACCGGCACCGGCACCGACTTCGGCACCGACGACGATGACGACGGCCATCACCACTCGCTTCTGGAGCAGGCGCGCAAGAAATGCAAGCCGAGGTCCTTCTTCCGATTCCACTCCTTCAGGCCGAGGAATTTCTTCGTTCCCCGTACCCGATTCATCGACGGCCCCGGCGGCACGATGACGGTTTCGGTCACCCGGCAGCACCGCGTGTACGCCGAGATGGAAATCGAGAGGGAGAGAATCGGCGAGATCGACAGGGACGAATTGATCCGCCAGTTGCGGAACATGGTGAACCCGCTGCTCGCCGAGGAATACATCGTCGAGACCGGACATCAATACACGCAGGAGATCACCAAAGGCAAGTACGGCAACATGTGGTACCGCGTCTTCGGCTACCGGGTGGGCTTCTCCGCGTGGCGGCAGATCTACAGCTGCCGGGTGCGCAAGGTCGCCGCCGGGGTCGCCAGCGTCCCCGCGCGGGTGGAGGGCTGGAGATACTGGGAGACCGACCACCCGATGTACAAGGGACGCCGCCTGAGCAGGCGCTGAGCCCCCGGTTCCCTCGTTTCACGGGTTCCCGCCTCGCGAAACGTCACGGGACGTCGCGGGACGGCTCCCCGGAGGGCGAGTCCCGTCAGGTGACGGTGAGACGGTCGCCGTGACGGCCGTCGCGCCAGTGTTCCTTCTCCAGCACCTCGGCCAGGATCACGGCCGCGTCGTAGGCGTCCGCGAAGCGGATGTAGAGCGGTGCGAACCCGAACCTGAGGACGTCGGGAGCCCGGAAGTCACCGTGGACGCCACGGTCGATCAGGGCGCGCATGACCGGGTAGCCGTCGGGGTGGCCGAAGCTGACCTGGCTGCCCCTGCGCTCCGGGTCGCGGGGCGAGAGCAGTTCCAGCCCGTACGGCGCGCAGAGCTCCTCGACGAGCTCGATGAAGATCGAGCTCAGCGCCACGCTCTTGGCCCGTACGGCGGCCAGGTCGACGCGCTCCCAGATGTCGAGCGAGGCGTTGAGCGAGGCGAAGGACATCACGTGCGGGGTGCTCACGGTGAAGCGCCGGATGCCGTCGGCGGGGCGGAAGCCGGGCTCGAACGCGAACGGCGCCGCGTGGCCGTGCCAGCCGGTCAGCATGGGCCGCGCCTCGGCCTGGTGGCGCGGGTGGACGTAGACGAAGGCCGGGGATCCGGGGCCGCCGTTCAGGTACTTGTAGGTGCAGCCGACCGCGAAGTCGGCCGCCGAGACGTCCACCTGGTAGGCGCCGGCGCTGTGGCACAGGTCCCAGATCATCAGCGCGCCCGCCTCCTGGACCAGCGCGGTGACCGGCGCCGTGTCGTGACGGGCCCCGGTCCGGTAGTCCACCTCCGACAGCAGCACGCACGCCACCTCGTCGGAGAGGGCGCCGGCGAGGCCGTCGACGCCGGTGACGTCGCGGATCTCGTAGCCGCCCAGCGCCTCGGCCAGCCCTTCGACCACGTAGCGGTCGGTGGGGAAGTTGGCCAGGTCCGAGACGACGACCCGGCGCCCGGGGCGCAGCCTCAGCGCGGCGGACACGGCCTTGACGATGGAGATCGAGGTGGTGTCGCCCACCGCCACCTGGCCGGGGCCCGCGCCGATCAGCGGGGCGAGCCGGTCGCCCGTGGTCAGCGGGAGGTCGAACCAGCCGGAGGTGTTCCAGGCGCCGACCAGGCGGCCTCCCCACTCCTGCTCCACGGTCCGCGTCACCGCCGCGGCCGCGGTCCTCGGCGGGGCGCCGAGGGAGTTGCCGACCAGGTAGATCGTCCCGTCGGGCAGGACGAACTCGTCCCTGACGTCCTTGAGGGGGTCTGCGGCGTCGAGCGCGACACACTCCGCACGGCTGATGGCCAAGAGTCGTCTCCCGGTTAGGTGCCTGGCAACCCTCCCATAATGCCTTCAATGCCAGATTTCATGGCATTCCGCCCTGATCAGCGGCCGAGGAACCGGGTGGCGTTGCCACCGAGCAGCTTGGCACGGGCGGCGTCGGAGAGGAACCCCGCCCGGCGGATCAAAGAGCCCACCGGCGACTCGCCCAGCGGGTAGGGGAAGTCGGAGCCGAGCATGACCCCGTTCTCTCCCATCGTGTCGACCAGCAGCCGCAGCGCCCGCTCGTCGAACACGACCGAGTCCACGCTGAACCGGTCGAGATAGTGCGAAGGAGGAAACTCCGAGACCCCGACCAGGTCGTTGCGGCGGTGCCAGGCGTTCTCGAACCGGCCGAGCCAGAAGGCGAACGAGCCGCCGCCGTGCGCGAAGCACAGGCGCAGCGTCTCCGGCACCCGGTCCAGGACGCCGCCCAGGATCAGGGCGAGCACCGACAGGTGCGTCTCGGCGGGCATGCCGACCAGCCACTGCGCCATCCAGCGCTCCAGCCGGGGGCCGCCCGCCATGTCCCAGGGATGGACGAAGACGGGCGCGCCCACCGAGGCGCAGTGCTGGAGGAACTGGACGACTCCCCCGTCGTCGAGGTCGCGGTCGCCGACGTGGTTGCCGATCTCGACGCCCGCGTGCCCGGCGGCCAGGCACCGGTCCAGCTCGGCGCAGGCCAGGTCGGGGTCCTGGAGCGGCACCTGGCAGAACGGCACCAGCCGCTCGGAGGCGCAGATCTCCAGCGCCAGGTCGTTGAACACCCTCGCGACCCGTACGGCCTCGGCCGCCGGGCGCTCGTAGGAGAAGAAGACCGGCGTCGGCGAGACGACCTGGACGTCCACCCCGTCGGCGTCCATCCGTTCCAGGCGGACCGAGGGGTTCCAGCAGTCGTCGGCGATCCGGCGGAACTCCCGGTCCCCGAGCAGGATCATCGCCTCCCGCTCGGAGTCGATCCTGAGCCGGGGCGCCCCCGGCCAGCCGAGATCGGGCCAGCCCCTGGGGACGTGGTGCGTGTGGACGTCGATGATCAACGGCTATCCCCTGCCGGGGTGGAGGGTGCCGCAGTTCTCGCAGGTGCGCGCCTTCTCGTCGTCGTAGAACGCCTGGAAGATCGGCGGCAGGTCGGTCACGATGTCGCGGACCTGGAGCTCCACCTCGTGGACCACGCCGCTGCACTCCGGGCAGTACCAGAGGAACCGCTCCAGCACGCCCTCCGGCCTGATCCGCTCCACCACCAGGCCGACCGACCCCTCCTCGGGGCGCTGCGGCGAGTGCGGCGTGTTCGCCGGGAGCAGCCACATCTGGCCCTCGCGCACGTGCACGGTCTCCGGCCCCTCGGGGGTCATCACGTTGACGTGCATGTTGCCGCGGATCTGGTAGAAGAGCTCCTCGTACGGGTCGATGTGGAAGTCGGTCCGCGCGTTCGGGCCACCGACGACCATCACGATGAAGTCGCCGGCGCCCTCGAAGACCATCTTGTTGCCCACCGGAGGTTTGAGCAGGTGGGCGTGCTCGTCGATCCACTTGGTGAAGTCGATGGGCGGGATCACGGGCGCTCCTCCGGTCGGTGTGCCACGGCCTGAATCTCGATGAGCAGGTGCGGGTGGGGCAGTTGGTGGACGGCCACGGTGGTGCGCGCCGGGCCGGACTCGTCGAAGTACTCCGCGTAGACCGCGTTGTATCCGCCGAAGTCATTGATGTTGACCAGGTAGGTGGTGATCTGCACGAGATCGCTCAGGTCGGCTCCCGCCGCCTTGAGGATGTCGCCGATGTTCTCTATCACGGCCCTGGTCTGCTCGGCGATGTCGAGCGTGACCGTGCCGAACTCGTCGGCCTCGGCTCCGGCGATCGTGTTGTCGGGCCTGCGCGAGCTGGTCCCGGACACGTACAGGAGGTCTCCCGCCCGTTTGACGTGCGGGAACCTGCCTCGCGGCCTGGCCTTCCCCGCGACGACGAGCCCGTCGCTCATGATCCCTCCCGAGAAGCCCTCGAAACCCCCGGAGCGCCCGGAACGGGTTCCGGAACGGAGGCGGTGAACGAGACCGAGCCCAGGTGCTGGATCTCGGCCCGCACCCGCGCGCCGGGCGCGAGCGGCTCGGCGGGCGTCGCGGCACCCGCGAGGAGGACCCAGCCCGGCTCCAGGACCGTCCCCGCCTGGAGGGCCAGACGGGCGGCCTCCGCGAGGGCCCGGCGCGGGTCGCCCAGGATCGCGCCGGTCGACCCGGCGTGGACCACGCGCCCGTCGATCTCCAGGACGACGCCCAGGTTCCAGAGCGACGGGTCGTACGGCTGCCAGGGGCCGACGGCGTACCCGGCGGCCGAGGTGTTGTCGGCGATCACGTCGGGCAGCGAGAACCTGAAGTCCTCGTAGCGCGAGTCGATCACCTCGATACCGGTCGCGACGGCCGCGACGGCACCCGGCGCGAGCGCGTCGCCCGGCGACGCGATGCGCCGCCCGACGAGGTAGACGACCTCCGGCTCCACCCTCGGATGGATATATCTCGACATATCCGCGTATGAGCCCTCGAGGATGGCCGACGACTCCGGCACCCGGCCGAAGATGATGTCGTGCACGCCCATCTGGCGGCGCTTGCCCTCGCTGGTGAAGCCCAGCTTCACCCCGGCGAGCCGGTCCCCCCGCTCCAGGCGGAGCCGGATCAGCTCCTCCTGGACCCGGTAGGCGTCGGCCACCCCGTAGTCCTGCTCGGGCCTCGGCACCGCGCGGGCGGTGCGGGTGGCCTCGTCCAGGACGGCGGCGAGCTTGTGGACGTCGGTCACGACCGCCCCCCCGTCCGTGCCAGGCCCGCCCGCTCCCCCGGCCCCGCCAGGTCCAGTGCGATGTCCACGATCATGTCCTCCTGGCCGCCCACCATCCGGCGGCGGCCGGCCTCGGTCAGGATGGTCCGGGTGTCGACCCCGTACCGCGCGGAGGCCGCCTCGGCGTGCCGCAGGAAGCTGGAGTAGACCCCCGCGTAGCCGAGCGTCAGCGTCTCCCTGTCCACCCGGACCGGCCGGTCCTGCAGCGGCCTGACCAGGTCGTCGGCCGCGTCCATCAGGGCGTGCAGGTCGCAGCCGTGCTCCCAGCCCATCAGGTCGGCCACCGCGGCGAACACCTCGATCGGGCAGTTGCCCGCGCCCGCGCCCATCCCGGCGAGGGAGGCGTCCACCCGGTAGGTGCCGTTCTCCACCGCGACGACCGAGTTGGCCACGCCCAGGCCCAGGTTGTGGTGGGCGTGGATGCCGATCTCCGTGCGCTCGTCGAGCACCGCGCGGTAGGCCAGGACCCGCTCCCTCACCCCGTCCATGGTCAACCGGCCGCCGGAGTCGGTCACGTAGACGCAGTGGGCGCCGTACGACTCCATGAGCGCGGCCTGCCGGGCCAGCTCCTCGGCGGGGGCCATGTGGGACATCATCAGGAACCCGGCCACGTCCATCCCGAGCTCGCGCGCGGTGGAGATGTGCTGGGCGGAGATGTCGGCCTCGGTGCAGTGGGTGGCGACCCTGACCGAGGTGACGCCGAGGGCGTGGGCGCGCCTGAGGTCCTGGATGGTCCCGATGCCGGGCAGCAGCAGGGTCGTCAGTTTCGCCCGCCGCACGACCCCGGCGACCGCCTCGATCCACTCGTCGTCGGTGTGCGCGCCCGCGCCGTAGTTGAAACTGCCCCCGGAGAGGCCGTCGCCGTGCGCGATCTCGATGGCCGCCACCCCGGCGGCGTCGAGCGCCGCGGCGATCTCGGCGGCCTGGGCGACGGTGTAGCGGTGCCGGACGGCGTGCATGCCGTCCCGCAGTGTCACGTCCTGCATGTAGAGCTTCACGCGCCCACCTCCATGTCCGTACGGGCGGCGCGGCCCGTACGGTCCTCGTCCCGCGTACGGCCCTCGTGCTCCGTGCGGCTCGCGTCCACGGCCCGCTCCGGCACCTCGGCCAGGCGCTCGGCCGTGCGCAGCGCCGCGGAGGTCATGATGTCGAGGTTGCCCGCGTAGGCGGGCAGGTAGTGGGCGGCGCCCTCCACCTCCAGGAAGACGGTCACCTTGACGCCGCCGTCGCGGGTGCCGTCGGGCAGCGGCTCCCCGGCCGGGATCGTCTCGAACTGCACGTCCTGCTTGAGCCGGTAGCCGGGCACGTAGTCGTTGACCCTCGCCACCATCTCCAGCACGGCGCCCGCCACCTCCGTCATGGTCGTCTCGTCGCACTCGTCCACCAGGCAGTAGACCGTGTCGCGCATGATCAGCGGCGGCTCGGCCGGGTTGAGGACGATGATCGCCTTGCCCCTCGCCGCCCCGCCGACCCGCTCGATCGCCCGGGAGGTCGTCTCGGTGAACTCGTCGATGTTGGCCCGGGTGCCGGGCCCCGCCGACCGGGAGGAGATCGAGGCGACGATCTCCGCGTACCGGACGGGCACCCGCGAGGCGACCGCCGCCACGATCGGGATGGTGGCCTGCCCGCCGCAGGTGACCATGTTGAGGTTCCGCTCGGTGAGGTGGTCCTCCAGGTTGACCGGGGGCACCACGTAGGGGCCGACGGCGGCGGGGGTGAGGTCGATGACGCGCTTGCCGTGCGCCTGGAGCACCCGGTCGTTGTGCCGGTGCGCGCCCGCGGAGGTCGCGTCGAGGACGACGTCCACCTCGGCGAACCCGGGCAGCGCGACCAGCCCCTCGACGCCCTCGTGGGTGGTGGCGACCCCGCGGCGACGGGCGCGGGCCAGGCCGTCGGAGTCGGGGTCGATGCCCGCCATCGCGACGACCTCCACCTTCTCCGACAGCAGGGCCTTGAACATCAGGTCGGTGCCGATGTTCCCTGAGCCGATAATGGCAATTTTCACGACATGCCCGCTTTCAAAAGTTTCACTGGTCCCCCGGGTCCCCCGGGTTCCCCGGGCTCCACGGGCCTCTCGCCGGCAGGGGTTTCGTGGGCCGTCACGAGAACACCGTCCTGACCGAGCCGAGGCCCTCGATGTGGGCCTCGAAAGCGTCGCCCGGCTCGACGTCGACCATCGGGCCGAGCGCGCCGGTGAGCACGACGTCCCCGGCGCGCAGCGGGAAGTCCGTGCGGCCCAGCGCGTCGGCCAGCCAGACCGCGGCGTTGAGCGGGTGCCCGAGACAGGCCGCGCCCGCGCCGGTGGAGACCTCCTGACCGCGCCGGTTCATGGTCATCCCGGCCAGGCGCAGCTCCAGGCCGCGCAGGCTCGCCGGGGTGTTGCCGAGGACGAACGCCCCGCTGGAGGCGTTGTCGGCGATCGTGTCGACGAGCGTGATGTCCCAGCCCGCGATGCGGCTGTCGACGATCTCGATCGCCGGAAGCACGAAGTCGACCGCCCGGATGACGTCGGCGACCGTGAACGGGCCGCCCTCCAGGTCGCTCCCGAGGACCAGCGCGACCTCCGCCTCGACCCGGGGCTGCAGGAACCGGCCGGTCGGCACCGGCAGGCCGTCGAGATAGGCCATGTCGGCGAAGAGCATCCCGAAGTCGGGCCGGTCCACGCCGAGCTGGCGCTGGACGGCGGTGGAGGTCAGCCCGATCTTCCTGCCGACCAGCCTGCGACCCTCGTCCAGCGCCCGCCTGGTGTTGATCTCCTGTACGGCGTAGCCGGTCTCTGCACTCCCGCTCGGCAGCGTCTCGCGCACCGGGGCGCACGGCTTGCCGCTCCTGGCCGCCTCCAGCAGCCGGTCGGCCGCCTCCGCGTGCGCGTCGGTGGCCTCGCTCCACTCAGTCATGTCCAGGCTCCAGCTTGATGGTGATCGTGGTCGGCTCGGAGTAGAAGTCCAGCGAGCGCGTGCCGCCCTCGCGGCCGATGCCGGAGAGCTTCACGCCGCCGAAGGGGGTGCGCAGGTCGCGCAGGTACCAGGTGTTGACCCACACCAGCCCGGCCTCCAGCGACCTGGCGACCCGGTGGGCCCTGCTCAGGTCGGAGGTCCAGACGGTCGCCGCGAGGCCGTACTCGCTGTCGTTGGCCAGCCCGACCGCCTCGGCCTCGGTGTCGAAGGGGGCGATGTGGCAGACCGGGCCGAAGATCTCCTCCCGGTTCACCCGGGAGCCGGGCGGCAGCCCGGTCAGCACGGTCGGCTCGACGTAGTAGCCGCCGTCGCGGTCGTCGCCGAAGCGCGGCACCCCGCCCCCGGCGCGGATCTCGGCGCCCTCGTGCTTGGCCAGCTCGTAGTAGGAGAGCACCTTGTCCCGGTGCTCGGCGGAGATCATCGGCATCATCGTGGCGTCCTCGTCGGAGGGACGGCCGAACCGCAGCTCCCCGGCACGCGCGGCCAGCCGCTCGGTGAACTCCTCGAAGACGGGCCGCTGCACGTAGAGCCGCTCGGTGCACAGGCAGACCTGGCCGCCGTTGGTGAAGACCGACCGCACGCTCCCCTCGACGGCCGCGTCCAGGTCGGCGTCGGCGAAGACCAGCCCGGCGTTCTTGCCTCCCAGCTCGAACGAGACGGGCTTGACCCGGTCCGCGACCGCCTTCATGATCGTCGATCCGGTACGGCTCTCGCCGGTGAAGGTGACCGCGTCCACACCGGGGTGCTCCACCAGGAACTGGCCGGTGGAACCGCCGCCGAAGCCGTTCACGACGTTGAGGACCCCCGGGGGCAGACCGATCGACGCGGCGATCTCCGCGAGCACCGCGACCGAGCCGGGCGTGTGCTCCGAGGGCTTGACCACCACGGTGTTGCCCGCGACGAGCGCGGGACCGAGCTTCCAGGTCGCCAGCAGGAACGGCAGGTTCCACGGCACGATCACCGCGACCACGCCGAGGGGCTTGCGGACGGTGTAGCTCAGCACGTCCGTCAGATGGAACGCGTTCTCCGGGTGCTGGGCCGCGATCTCGGCGAACGACCGGAAGTTCGCGGCGCCGCGCGGGATGTCCAGGGTACGGGTCTGGGTGATCGACTTCCCGGTGTCGGCGATCTCCGCCGCGACCAGGTCCTCGAACCGCTCCTCGATCGCGTCGGCGAGGCGGCGCGTCCAGGCGGCGCGCTCCGCCACCGGCAGCGCCGCCCACCCGGGCAGGGCCGCGCGAGCGGCGGCCACCGCCCTGTCGACGACGTCCCGGTCCGCCTCACGGACCTCGCGCACCGGCAGGCCGGTCACCGGGTCGTGGGTGGTGAACGTCGCCCCTTCGGCGACCGGCACCCCACCGATGAAGTGGTTCACCTGGTCAAACAAGACTGCTCCTCGGGGATGTGCTCCTTAAGGTCACTATGTACGGGTATAGAGCCGTGGGTGACCTATAGGCAAGAATGTGTTCCGTGAAACGGAACCCCGACCGGCTGTCCGTGCTGGAGAAATCCTGGCTCGTACTCGACGCGTTCCGTCCCACGGGAGGACCGCTGCGCCTGACCGACGTCGCCGAGCGCTGCCACCTGCCCAAGACCACCGCCTTTCGGCTGCTCGCCGAACTGACCTCGATCGGCGCGGTCACCCGCCGCCCGGACGGCTACTATCTCGGCCGCCGCCTCTTCGAACTCGGAAGCATCGTGCCCCTGGAGCGCGACCTGAGACACGCGGCGCTGCCCTTCATGCACGACCTTTACGAGGCGACCCACGAGACCGTCCACCTGGGCGTGCGCGACGGGCTCGACGTCGTCTACGTCGAGAAGATCCGCGGCCAGGAGACCTTCGCGCTGCCCTCGCGCGTCGGCGGGCGCCTCCCGCTGACCTGCACCGGGATCGGCAAGGCCCTGCTCGCCTACTCGGGGCCCGACCTGATCGACGAGGTTCTCGGCCGCCCGCTGCGCCGGTTGACCCCGCACTCGATCGTCGACCCCCGACGCCTGGAGGAGGCCATCGGCCAGATCCAGGCGGCGGGGCTGGCCTACGAGCGAGAGGAGGTTCAGCTGGGCGGCGCGTGCATCGCGGCCCCGGTGTTCGGCGACGGCGTGGCCGTGGCCGCGCTGTCCGTCTCGGTGCCGCTCGCCCGCTTCCAGCCCACCCGGCTCGCCCCGGCCGTCAAGGCCGCCGCGCTCGGCATCTCCCGCGCCCTGGCCAGGACCATCTGACGGGCAGGACGTACGCCCGCCCGCACATCTGTCCGCGTTCGACGGGTATGCGATTCACTGCTCGTCCATCGCACCGCCCGTCCGCAGCCTTACACCAGTAGCCGTCATACGCCAGTAGTCGCCGTAAGCCAGCGGTCACCGTAAGCCAGCAGGAGGAACACGTGGAAGCTCGCACCGAGACGGTCACCGTCGCCGACGGCTCGTTCGACCTGCATCTGTGGCTGCCCCCGGCCGGCCGCGGGCCGGTGATCCTGCTGATCCAGGAGATCTACGGGGTGGGACCGTACATCAGGAAGGTGGCCGAGGACCTGGCCGCGCTCGGATACGTCGTCGGCGCCCCCGACCTGTTCTGGCGGATCCGGCCCAACTGGGTGTCCGGCCACGACGAAGCCGGAACGAACCTGTCGATCGAGATGGTCTCCACGTTCGACGTCCCCCACGGGGTGGCCGACTCGGCCGTGGCCCTGACGCACCTGCGGGGGCTGCCCGAGGCGGAGGGCGGGGCCGGGGTGGTCGGGTTCTGCCTGGGCGGCTCGATCGGCTACCTGCTCGCGGCCACGGTCGAGGTGGACGCGGTCCTGTCGTTCTACGGCTCCGCCGTCCCCGACGCGGCGGGCATGCTGGAGAAGATCACCTGCCCGCTGCTGCTCGTGTTCGGCGGTTCCGACCCCTACATCCCGCGAGAGCGGGTCTCCGTGGTGGAGAAGGCCGCGGCCGGGCGGCCGAACGTCGAGGTGTACGTCGCCGAGGAGGCCGGGCACGCCTTCCACAACCACGAGGCCGCACAGTTCTACAACCAGGAGGCCGCGAGGGCCGCCTGGGACCGGGCCGTGCACTTCCTCGGACGCAACCTCGCCCCGGCCTCCCTCCCCTGAGACGCCTCCCCCTGAGACCCCTGAGATGCCTGAGATGCCTCCCCCTGAGACGCCTCCCTCGCCCCCGCGCCCCCGGCCCTCGCCCCCCCGGAGGACGCGCCGACCGGTCTCTCCCCGACACCCGCCTCCCCTACGCTCGGACGCCTTCCCGGCGCCGCCGAGGGTGAGAACGACCCTTGCTCGAAGGTCACCTTCTCGTAACCTTGGAGGCCGCCCGGCGGGCCTCCGCGCACCGCATCGTTGATCATTGCCTCATGCACCAGGCGTGGCAGCAGTGGGGGAACATCGTTCTGGCGGCCCTCCTCGCGGTCCCCGCGGTGGTCGTGGCCGTCCGCCTTCTGACCCTCCACCGCACCCGCGCCGGTCACCCCTTCGCCGCGCGCACCGCCCTGGCGGACGTGGTCGCGGCGGCCGGGACCGCGCCCTGGATCTGGATGATCCTCACCCCCGGGGTGGGGGTCTCGGGCGTCAGTCTCGTCCCGTTCGCGGACCTGTGGGCGACCCTGCACGGGCCGGGACAGGCGGCGTTCGTGCAGGTGGGAGGGAATCTCCTGGTCTTCGCCGCGCTCGGGGCCATGCTTCCCGTCCGTTCGGCGCGGTTCGCGTCACTCGCCCGGATCGCGGCCGTGGCGGCCGGGGCGTCGCTCACCGTGGAGGTCCTCCAGTACGCCCTGCGCCTGGGACGGGTGAGCTCCGTCGACGACGTGATCGTCAACGCGACGGGGGCCGTGCTGGCCGCGATCGTCACGCGCCGGTGGTGGGCCGTCCGAATACCGGCTGGGACCGTTCCACGGTAACGGACCGGAGAAACTCTTTAAGATCGCCACACGGGCACGATCCTCCCAAAAGAAGCACGATACCAACCTCCGTATCTGTGCGATCGTGGACAAGGCGGGGCAAGTTCTCTGGAGACGCCAAACCCGGTTGGTGACAGAGGGTGATCGAACGTGCAGCAGTCCCCGGTACCTCCCGAGCCCCCGATCTATCGGCGCATCGCCGACGGGCTTCGCGAAGCGATCCTGTCCGGTGATCTCCGAGACGGGGATCGGCTTCCGGGCGAGAACGCCCTGATGGCGAGGCACGGCATAGCCCGTGCCACCGCCAGACAGGCACTGTCCGTACTAATCAACGAAGGACTGGCCGTCCCCAAACGCGGCTCGGGGGTGTACGTCAGGCAGTTCCGCCCCATCAGGCGGCACGGCTCCCGGCGGCTCTCCCGTGGCCAGTGGGGACGCGGCGAGGCCATCTGGGACTCCGACACCAGGGGGCGCCCCTACACCGTGGACGAGGTGTACATCGACCGGGAGACCGCCGAGGACGCCGTCGCCCGGGTGCTGGGCGGCCCCGACGTGTGGGTCCGCAGGCGGCGCTACTCGGTGGACGAGCGGCCGGTGCAGCTGTCGGTCTCCCACTTCCCCGCCGCCCTGGTGGAGGGAACCGCGATCACGAGCGAGGACACGGGCCCGGGAGGCGTCTACGCGCGCCTCGGCGAGCTCGGCCACGCCCCGGCGCACTTCACCGAGGAGATCAGGGCCCGCATGCCCCATCCCCATGAGACCGTCCAGCTCGACCTGCCCGCGGGCACCCCGGTCATCGTGATCGCCCGGGTCGCCCGCACCGCCGACGGCGTCGCCGTCGAGGTCAACGAGATGATCCTCGATGCCGCCTCTTACGTACTTCAGTACGACTTCGACTCATAGATCAAGGCCATCCGTCAACCGATAGGTTGACCTGTCCCCCGCGATCATTGATTTCTCTAGAGAAGTGCCTCACCGTCAGAGGTGGAACGTCGCAAAGGCGGGCCTGGGCGCGGGGAAGGTGCACAGATGTCTTTCGACCGACATCTCGCTGAGATCGCCCGGGAGTTCCCCGACTGGACGATCTGGCGGAGCGACGCGGGCAGGTGGTGGGCCACCCGCCACCACCCGCTGACCTCCGCCCAGCGTGACGTCGGCTGCGCGATGACCATCGACGCGGACGATCCGGAAGGGCTGCGCGAGCAGCTACTCGACCAACGGGAACGTTCCGGCGACACGGAGCCGAGAGCGGACACCTGAAGACCGCCCGGTGCCGGGATGAGCGGATCCGATGCGGTCCCGGCGCCGGGCCCCCAATCGCGGAAGCCCCCGACCCGATCGGGGGCGGGGGCTTCCGCCTGCTCTCCTGACCACTCCGTCGATCCCCGGACCACCCCGTTGGTCCCCGGACCGCTCCGTTGGTCCCTCGACAACTCCCGGCACCGATCCCGGGACCACTCCGCTGATCTGTCGGCCGCTCCCGGCACCGATCTCCGGACCGCTCCGCTGATCTGCCGGCCACTCCCGGCACCGGTCCCGGACCATCCCGCCACCCGTGACGCGCGACGTCTCCACGGCCGCACGAACCCGCTTCACGGTCTCCGGGGGCGGGGTCCCCTACTTCCTCCTGGGGGCGGCGTACTTCTCCTCGCCCTTACCGGCCTTCCCCGTGACCGGGCCGAGGTCGGTGTCGGTGTCGAGGTCGGCGGTGTCGTCGTACACCTCGACACGTGCCTCGTCGGAAAGGGCGTCGTCCCGGCCGCGCCGCTCGCCCGCGCCGCCGGCCGGGGCCTCGTCGTCCACGATCACGCGTACGGACTCCAGGTCGGACGAGCCGTCGAAACCGGTGTCCCGCGCGTCCTCGGGCCCGGCCTGCGGGGCCTGCCCGGCCTGCCTGGCCTGTCCCGACGGCGCCTCCGCGCCGTCGGACGCGACGGCGTCCGCCGCACCGGGTGCGTCCTGGACGTCGTCGGGAGCCTCGGGAGAGGTGGGAGCGGAAGCGGGGACGGGATCGGGACCGGCGGCCGGGGCGGCCAGCGCGGGCTGGACGCGGGCCGGGGGCAGCACGGAGCCTTCGTCGACCAGGGGTCCGGCCGCGCTCTCGCGGTGGAGCAGGTCTCCCAGGACGGTGCCCATCTCGTGCAGGCGGCGCATGACCTCGTGATGGGTGTCGGTGAGGTAGACGACCCGGCGACCGGTGGTCTCGTCCAGGGCGGCGGCGCGCTGCTGGGCCGCCGACAGGGTGGAGTGCGCGTCGGTGTTGGCGGCGAGGACGGTCGCCTCCGCCTGGGCACTGGCGGCGCTCAGCGTGGACTCCGCCTCGGCGCGGGCCTCCTGGACCGTCCGCTCGGCCTCGCTCCTCGCCGAGGTGACCATCCGGTCGGCCTCGGTGCGGGCACCGCGCAACGTCTCCTCGGACTCGGCACGGGCCGCGTTGAGCGTCTCCTCGGCGTCGTTGCCGGCCTGGGCGAGCATCTGCTCGGCGGCGGCGGTGGCCTCGGCGACCCGGCGCTCGGCCTCCTGCTGCGCGGCGTTCAAAATGCCCTCGGCCCGATCCTGCGCGGAGGTGACCAGCCGCTCGGCCTCCGCGGCCGCGTCGTCGCGGAGCTTGATCGCCTCCGCCTCGGCGACCTGCTTCTTGGAGGTGGCCTCCTCCTCGCCCAGTTTCAGGATCTGGCTCAGCCTCTGACCGAGCTCGTCGTAGTCCTGAGGGGCGTCGGAGAGCCTCCTGCGGGCCTCGGCCAGCTCGATCCGGCCCTGCTCGGCCTGGTCGATCGCGCGCCCGAGCCGCTCCTCCAGATCGCGGATCTGGTGGCGGTGGCGGTCCATGTAGTCGTGAACCTGACGACGGCTGTAGCCGCGCATGACGACCTCGAACGAGTCCTCATGCATCAGGTCGGGAAAGCTCTCGTGCTGGTTTGTCATGGCACTGCCCGTGGAGGTTGTGTGGCGGGAAAGGAGACGTCAGGAGACGACTTTCCTGCTTACTGCCCAAGTCCGCAACCGGAACGCCCGACCTGCTTGCGGAAATACCGGGCAGATCACCCCCTCGTACCATCGTGTTCATGAACGCCACGCCCTACATCGCCGCCCTCGACGGCGACGCGATCCCCCAGATCCATCCGGACGCCTACGTCGCCCCCGGAGCGGTGGTCGTCGGGAGGGTACGGCTGGGCCGTGCCGCGAACGTCTGGTACGGCTCGGTCCTGCGCGGAGACGACGAGGACGTCGAGGTCGGGGAGGAGTGCAACATCCAGGACCTGTGCTGCCTGCACGCCGACCCGGGCGAGCCGGCCGTACTGGAGCCCCGGGTGAGCCTCGGGCACAAGGCCATGGTGCACGGGGCCCACGTGGAGACCGGCGCGCTCGTGGGCATCGGCGCGATCGTGCTCGGCGGCGCCAGGATCGGCGCGGGATCGCTGATCGCGGCGGGTGCCCTGGTGGGACCGGGCAAGCGGATCCCGGCGGGGGTCCTCGTCGCGGGCGTCCCCGGGAGGATCGTCCGTGAGCTCACCGACGACGACCGCGACTCCTTCGCCCGCACACCGGCCGGCTACATCGCCAAGGCGGCCCGCCATCGGGCCGCGACCGCCCTCCCCCCGGCCTTCCCGTCGCCCCTCCCACCGACCTGAACGCCCCGGATCACCTGAACGCCCGGACGCCCCGGACGCCCCGGACGACCTGAACGATTTGAACGACCTCGGCGACCGAACGCCCGAGGATCCAGAAGCTCCGGACGCCCAGGTGCACGGGCGTTTCGGGATTTCCCGGCCCTGGCCGCACCGGCACGCCCCCGACACGGCGGCGGGGAGGGCCTTACGATCGTGCCAGGCCCCATCGGGGGATCGCGGGGCCTGGCACGACCTTGACCGAAGGGAGGCAGGGGCATCCCGCCCGTGGCGCAGGCCAGGGGCCATCGCCCCGGAATGCCGATGACCGGCATGTGGCAGTGGGACGGGTTCGACGCCATCGAGAACGACGTGCGGACCATGGTCGCCGACCACCGGTGGGTGACGCTGCCGCCGCTCGCGCGCGCCCAGGCCATCGCACAGCGCACGCTGGCCACCCCGGACGGCGGGCGCTGGCTGTTCGGCGCCCACGCCCGGTGGTACCGCCAGGACCCCGCCGACGGCCGCTGGTACCTGACCGCTCCCCCCGCCGACCGGAGCTTCCGCGCCGCGGCGCAGGTGATCCACGTCACCTCGATGATCATGCCGCACCTGGTGCCGTCCGGCGCCGACCTCGTCGCCGACCGGGGTTCGATCCAGGGGTTCGTCGGTCCCGACGTGCCGTACAAGATCACCGAGCGGGTCCGCGAGCTGGTGGTCGCCCAGCGCGGCAGGCGCAGGGAGGACTTCCCGATCACCGGGCCGTTCGCCGAGCTCTTCGCCAGGGAGGTGGCCAGTCCCGTCGCCGCGATCTGGGGCACGCTCATGTGGTGCGCCTACGCCCCCGCCTTCGACGGCAACGAGGTGCTGTTGTCGATGTTCGGGGAGTTCCTGGCCCGCCCGCTGCCCGGTGACGAGTGGGTCCGCTGGCTGCCGCCCACCTCGCTGGACGACCTGGTCGCGCTGTACGGCGAGCGGGTCAGGGCCGGGCACCCGGAGGCGGGCCTGCGGCTGGTCGCGCTGATGGCCGACACCGCCGCCGTGGTGCGCGAGGACCCGAGGTTCAGGCCGAGGGCCGACGCCCTGCTGTCCATGGTCGAGCCGTTGCTCCGCCGGGCCTGCCAGGACCCCGTCGTGGCCCACCGGGGAGACGAGGCCGTACGGCACGCGTGGCTCTCGCGCTGCCCGCCCCACCTGACGCTGCCCGACACCTCACCCGGCGAGTACTTCCAGCACGCGGTCTACGACCTGGTCCAGGCGCTGGACTTCCTCGCCCCGATGGGCGCCGACCCCAGGGCGGTGGCCGCCTCGCTGCTCGCCGCCGACCTGTCGGGCGTCGCGCCCAGGGCGGCCGACGGCCTCTACCCGTGGCTGGATCCCGAGCTGCGGCACATCCTCCACGTGGTGCTCACCGACGCCTCCCACCCGCTGCGAGGGTGCTGGCCGCGCTCGGGGGAGCTGCCCTCGGCGCTCCACCCGCCGGACCGGGCCGCGGCGGCGGCCCTGCTCGGCGCCGCCTACGCCACGGGGCTCGCGTGGTGCCGCCTCACCGGGACCGAGATACCGGAGCGCGGGTTCGCGACGGCCTCCGCGGTCGTGCACCGGCTGACGCACGAGCGCGACGACCCCGTCCCCGGCGTATCGGGAACGTACCCCCGTCACTTCTGACACGCGCCGGTATACCTAAACCACAAATACAGTTATTTCATCCTTACTCTCCCTATATCCTTCTAGCCCCCCACGCATCAGACAATTAGCTGAATTGTGATCTCCTAAACGGGAAATGATCCTCCTTGAGGATGTGCCGGGCGGGGCGAGGAATGGTCCCGATGGGCCATGGGCACCGATGACCGCCCGCCGTAACCTCGAAGTGGGTGTGGGCTGCGGAAGGAAGGACGACGCGGTGGGGCACGACGACCTGGACTCTAGGGTCCACGACCGTGTCGCGTTGGACGAGATCGCGCTCTATGCCGAGGTGCTGTCCGCCGTCGCGATCAGCGAACGGCCCCTCACCTTGGTGGAGCTCGACAACGCGCTCGGATTGAGCGCCTCGGCTGTTTGCTGAGGCCTCGGGAAGAACCGTTTCCAAGACCTGGTCCCGGACCCTCCAGCGGGGTCCGGGACGTGGTCGGAAAAGATAGTCATGTGACTAGTCACGAACGGACGAGACGGGCGATCGCGGCCGAGGCCTCCTTGACCTTCTCCTCCGCCTCCGGCCCCCCGGTGCTGATGGCGTCGGCGACGCAGTGCCCGATGTGGTCCTCCAGCAGGCCGAGCGCCACCGCCTGGAGCGCCCGTGTGGCGGCCGAGACCTGGGTCAGCACGTCGATGCAGTAGGCATCCTCTTCGACCATCCGCTGCAGGCCCCTGATCTGCCCCTCGATGCGCCGCAACCGGGTCAGATAAGCCTGCTTGTCACCGCTGTACCCATGCATGTCCCAACGGTACCGGTGTCAGGCGCGATGGGACGTGGCAGCGATCAGTTTCTCCCAGCGGTCGGCCACCGAGGACGCGCCGTGGCCCGCCGCGACCTCCAGGGCTCCCGCGGCCAGCTCCCTGCGCCGCCGCTCGTCGTCGACGAGCGCGAGCAGCGCGGACGCGTACGCCTCGATCTCGTTCTCCCCCTCGGAGACCAGCACCCCGTTCCGCCCGTCGGTCACGAACTCGCCCGGCCCCCGGGGCCCGTCGAACGCGATCACCGGCACCCCGCTGGCCATCGCCTCGATCACGGTCATCCCGAGCACCTCCGTCCTGGAGGTCGTCGCCACGATCGACGCCTTGGCGAACTCGCCGGTCAGGTCGGAGGTCGTCCCCATGAAGTAGACGTGGTTGTGCAGGTCGAGGTCGGCGACCAGGGCGCGCAGGCGCTTCTCCTCGGGCCCCCCGCCGTACAGCCGCAGCCGCCAGTCGGGGCGCTTGCCCGCGACGACGGCGAACGCGCGGATCAGCCGGTCGTGGGCCTTCACCGGCACCAGGCGCCCTCCCGCGGCGACGATGCGGTTGTCCATCCGCGAGCGCGGCCACGGCCCGGCGGGCAGCGCGTCCGGGATCACGCTGACCGGGACGCTCCCGCCCAGCAGTTGGTCCCACTCCTGACAGCTCGCCTCGGTGGCGGCGGCGACCGCGTCCAGGCGCGGGTAGAACTTCCTGATCGGCCCCGGCACCGGCGGCCGGCCCCACTCACGGGCGATCCGCGTCACGTCGCGCGGCGCGTGCCTGGCCACCTGGACGCTCAGCCCCGGCCGGGTGCTGACGATCACGTCGGCCCGCAGCCCGCGCAGCCGCCGCCAGAGGGCGACCTCGGTGCGCATCTGGCCCCGCGGGAGCAGGTACCTCACCCCCGGCCGGCCGTCGACCACCCAGGAGAGCTTCACGCCGGACGCCACCGGGAAGAACGGTTTCTCCCGGTGGCGGCGGACGCTGATGATCTCGACCTCGTGACGTTCTGCCAGCTCCCCCGCGAGGTTGACGATCGAGCGGACGTCACCGCGCATGCCGTAGACGGAGGGGGTGAGCAGGCAGATCCTCACCCGCCGACCTCGATCCTGAGCTCGTCGTCAGCCGTGTAGCAGGGCCGGATCGGTACGCCGTCGATCTGGGCGGCGGGATAGTGCAGGCGGCGGCGCTTGCCGTCGACGTCGTCCAGACGGGAGGCCAGGCGGAGCGGCGTGGCCACCCCACGCACCTCCAGGGAGGGTTCCCAGGTGCCGGTCTGGTCGGGGGCGGCGGCGATCACGTCGCACAGCGAGAGCGCGGCGTGGAAGCGCACACCCTGGACCGTTGCAACCGAGGTCAGCTCCGCGTCGGGCCGGCTGCGGCGCAGGGCGAGCTTCGCCTCGTGCCGCGCCTCGTCGTCGTCGAGGCCGGTGAAGGCGAGCAGGCCGGTGACCTCGAAGCGCCCCTCCCTGAACCAGACGGAACGGACCTCCGCCGCCGGCTGGGCGTCGTCGACCTTAAGGGCGAGGAAGCCGTTGCGGGTCCGGTAGGCGCGGTAGGCCAGCGTGCGGCGGCTCAGCGCGTACGCGTCGAGGTGGTCGAGGGAGAATCCGGGATCGACGCTGCGCAGCCGCGTGCGCGCCGCGCCCTGTTGCAGGTAGGTGTCCCAGCGGCCGGGACCGAGTTCGAGCGGCGCGAGCGAGACCGCCAGCTCCGCCTCGCGCATCCGTGCGTCCGGGGTGCCCAGCGGCACCCGGCTCTCGACCGAGGTGGCCCGGTTACGCAGGACCAGTTCGGTGCCGTCGGCCAGAGGTTCGTCGACGGCCAGCCGAAGTGAGAGAACATCGGCCAGGGTAACCTCGGCATCGCTGACGACGACGGGCATCGTCAAGCCCCCTCCCCGTTGAATGAGCTACGCGACGTTGAGGTTACCGTGATTTTCCCGTTATGTGGAGAAAGGTTTTCGGACCTGACGTCCTTTTCCCGTTGACTTGACCATATGTCAGAGGGGATATCGGGAAGATGTCCCCTCTGACCGGTCACCGGACGGATGTCAGGATGCCTCGACGGGCTGGCCCTTGATCGACTTGATCAGCAGCTGGGAGACGTCGACGACCTCCAGCGTCTCCTTGGCCTCCCCCGTGTTCTTCTTCTCGTTGATCGAGTCACCGAGCATGACCAGGCAGAACGGGCACGCCGTGGAGATGGTGTCCGGCTCGGTGGTCAGCGCCTCGTCCACCCGCTCGGTGTTGATGCGCTTGCCGAGCCGCTCCTCCATCCACATCCGCGCGCCACCCGCGCCGCAGCAGAAGCCGCGGTCCTTGTGGCGGTGCATCTCCTGGGTCCTCACCCCGGGCACCTTGGCCATGATGTCGCGGGGCTGGGAGTAAACCTTGTTGTGGCGTCCGAGGAAGCAGGGGTCGTGGTAAGTGATCTTCTCCTCGATCGGCGTGACCGGGACCAGCCTGCCCTCGTCCACGAGCTTGGCCAGCAGCTGGGTGTGGTGTACCACCTCGTAGGTGCCGCCGAGCTGGGGATACTCGTTGGCGAGGGTGTTGAAGCAGTGCGGGCAGGTCGCGACGATCTTCTTGACCCCGGCCTCGTTCAGGGTCTCGATGTTCTGCTTGGCCAGCATGTCGAAGAGATACTCCATGCCCAGGCGGCGGGCCGGGTCGCCGGTGCACGCCTCCATCGGGCCGAGCACCGCGAACTTGACGCCCGCGACGTGCAGCAGCTCCGCGACCGCCTTGGTGGTCTTCTTCGCCCGGTCCTCCAGGGCTCCGGCGCAACCGACCCAGAAGAGATATTCGACATCTTCGCCCATTTTGTCATCGATGAGCGTGACCTCGATGGGGTCGACCTCACGCCCGGCCAGCTCCTCGATCCAGTCGGCCCGCTTCGTCTCGGACATCCCCCACGGGTTGCCCTTGTTCTCCAGGTTCTTGACCATGACCCCGGCCTCGGACGGGAAGTTGGACTCCACCATCGCCTGGTAGCGGCGCATGTCGAGGATGTGGTCGATGTGCTCGATGTCGACCGGGCACTGCTCGACGCAGGCGCCGCAGTTGGTGCAGGACCACAGCACATCGGGGTGGATGACACCGTCCTCGCCGACCAGCGGCTTCTCCAGCAGGGCCAGCACGTCCTCGTGGAAGCCCGCGCGCTCCTCCTGGGTGGCCGTCAGGTACGGCGCGACCTTGAAGGCGTGGTCGCGCTGCTCCAGGATCAGCATCTTCGGCGACAGCGGCTTGTCGGTGTTCCAGGCCGGGCACTGATCCTGGCAGCGTCCGCACTCGGTGCAGGTGTAGAAGTCGAGGAAGCCCTTCCAGGTGGTGTCCTCGATCTTGCCCCGGCCGAGCCGGTCGCCGTCGAGCTCCTCGTCCTCGAAGTCGACGACCTTGCCGTCGATCCGCATCGGCTGGGCCGGGCCGTTGCCGTCGGGGCGCCGGGAGAACGCCACGTTCAGCGGCGCGGTGAAGATGTGCAGGTGCTTGGAGTTCACCACGATCACGAGGAACACCAGCATGACGCCGATGTGCAGGAGCAGCCCGATGTGTTCGAGCACCTCGTTGGCCGAGGCTCCCAGCGGGCGCAGCAGGGCGGCGACCGCGTCGGAGGCGAACGCCCCCGAGGCGTACGGCAGGTTGCCGGTGTTGGCCGCCGCGCCGCGGAAGAGCAGCATCGTCCAGATCACGTTGAAGATCATGAAGAGGACGAGCCAGGCGCCGCCGAGGTGCGACCCGGAGAAGCGGGACCTGCGGCCCAGCCTCTTCGGCGAGTTCTTGATCCTGATGATCGCGAAGGCGAGGAGGCCGAGCAGGGCCGCGACCGCGATGAAGTCCTGCAGGAAGCCCAGGACCGCCCACGTCCCGACGAGCGGGATGTGGAAGTCGGGGGTGCCGGTGACGGCCCCCTGGATCAGCGCGCCGTACGCCTCCAGATAGACGGTCGCCAGGATGAAGAACGCCCACATGACGAAGAAGTGCGCGATGCCGGACGCCGTCCACTTCAGCAGCTTCCGCTGCCCGAAGACCTCGACCAGCTGGGCCTTGATCTCCTCACCCAGGTGACTCCTGGCGTACGCGACGCGCTCGGGCGCGGCGGGCCCGACGGTGGCAAGCTTGTACAGGAACAACACGCGGCGCGCGGCAAGCGCGACCGCGACGGCTGTCATGACCAGCCCGATGATCGCTACCCAGAGCACGGGTCCTCCCACAGACGGCGTTGGCTGCCAGCGTACGACCGCCGGTCATCCACGATGACAAGAGGTCTCCACGAATCCTACCGACGAGTAACTTCGCTTCGCACCGGGGCCCGTGGCGACCGTGGTCACCCTATGGTCAACACCGTTCCCAGAACAATGCTCTGTACGCCTCCGGACGGCACCGGAGTGACCGGGGAGACCCTCAGGACGTGACGGGAAGGTGGCCGTCCGGACACCGGAGCGACCGGGAAGGTCACGCGGTCGAGCGGGAAGAGGCTATCGGGGAGCGTCGAGATAGCCCTGGATCGTGGGCGTGAGCAGTTTCACCAGATCCTCGATGTCCGCCGAGGCCAGCGGCTCCAGCCTGAGGACGTAGCGCACCAGCACCACGCCGAACATCTGCGCGAACGCCGCCTCCATCCGGATCGGCGGGACGTCCAGGGCCTCGGCGACCCGGTTGAGGAGCGCCCGGGTCATGAACTCGCGGATCGTGGCGACCATCTGCTCGTTGGTCATCGCGGTGCGGACCAGCGCCAGCACCGGCTGGCGCGCCCCCTCCTCCGCGACGATCGTCAGGATGAGCCGGACCAGCCGCTCCCCGGCCTCCTCGCGAGGCACCGCCGTCACCGCCGAGAGGACGAGGTCGGGGGTGATCGGCAGATCCATCGCCTCGACGAACATCCCCTCCTTGCCGGAGAAGTAGTGGTGGACCAGCGCCGGGTCCACCCCCGCCTGCCGGGCGATGCCCCGGATGGTCGCCTTGTCGAACCCCTTCTCCGCGAAGGTCTCGCGCGCCGCCGCGAGGATCTGCCCCCGTGTGTCGGCCGACCCCGGCCTGCGCCCCGGACGCCTCCTGGCCTCCGCGACGGGCTCGTCCCCGGACGCGAGTCCGTCCCCGGACACGGATCCGCTCCCGTCCCTGTTCCCGGACACGGATCCGTTCCCGGACGTGAGCCCGTCCCCGGACGCGAGTCCGTTCCCGTTCCCCTTCCCGGACGCGGGATCGTTCCCGGACCCGTTCCCGGACCCGTTCCCGGACCTGTTTCCGGACAAAGGCCCGTTCCCGGACGGGGTGCTCGCGACGGGCTCGCTCATGCGGGAGTGGAGGCCGCGAGGTGCAGCCGGGCGAAGGCCAGCGCCTCCGCGAGGTCGTCGATCCGCTCGGAGCGGCTGGCCGCCTTGCGCGTGTTGATCTCCAGCACGACCAGCCCGGAGTATCCGTTGCCCGCCATCCGCTCCAGGATCGGCGCGCACGGCTGGCCGCCCCGGCCGGGAACCAGGTGCTCGTCCTTGTTCGGCACCCCCAGGCCGTCGGCCAGGTGCAGGTGCGCGAGCCGGTCGCCGAGCTTGGTGAACATCTCCAGGGCGTCGGACCCGGACACCGCCGTATGCGACAGGTCCAGCGTGACCTGCGGGAAGTCGTAGTCGACCGGGTTCCAGTCGGGCGAGTAGGGGACGACCTCGTTGCCCCTGGCCTTCAGCGGGAACATGTTCTCCACCGCGAAGACCACGTCGGTCTCCTCGCGCATCCTGGCCAGGCCGATCTCGAAGTCGCGCGCGTAGTCGCGCTGCCAGCGGAACGGGGGATGCACCACGACCGTCCTGGCGCCGACCCGCTCGGCGGCGCGCTGCGCGCGCTCGAGCTTGGCCCACGGGTCCTTGCCCCACACGCGCTGCGTCACCAGCAGGCACGGCGCGTGGATGGCCAGGATCGGCAGCTGGTAGTGGTCCGACAACCGCTCCAGGACGTCGACGTCCTGGCTCACGGGGTCGGCGCCCACCATGATCTCCACGCCGTCGTACCCCAGGCGCGCGGCCAGCTCGAAGGCGTCGGGAGTGCGCTCGGGATACACCGACGCTGTGGACAGCGCGATCTTCGCGCTGGATACACGGACGCTCATACCGCTTCCTCGTCTCCGGCTCGGAGCGCACACTCGCGAACACCGCCGGGCCGACCGGCCCACTCGCTCAAGTCGCTCACCTTTGCCAGCCTAAGCGGGTCTGGCGGGCAGTGCTGTCCGCCACCACCGACGCGTCCCAGATCACACCATTACGGTGAGGGCATGCCGAGGTTCTTGAGGGGCGCCATCCCCAGCCCCAACATCTGGAACACCCCCCAGACCTACGAGTTGGAGAACCGGGCGGTGGACCCCGAGGGGCGCGCCGAGGCCGCGATGTCGGCCATCCGGTCCTGGACCGGGGCGACGGTCCTCGACATCGGCTGCGGCACCGGCTACCACCTGCCCGCCCTCGCCGCCACCGCCGCCCGCGTGATCGGCGCCGAGCCGCACGAGGACCTCGTCCGGCTGGCCAGGCGCCGCTGCCGCGCCCTGCGGAACGTCGAGATCCACGCCGCCACCGCCCAGGCCCTCCCGCTGCCCGACGCCTCCGTGGACGTGGCCATCGCCCGCTGGGCGTACTTCTTCGGCCCCGGGTGCGAGCCCGGCCTGGCCGAGCTCTCCCGGGTGACGCGGCGCGGCGGCGCGGCCTTCGTGATCGACATCGACACCACCCGAGGCGCCTTCGGCCGCTGGTTCGGCCAGTCCATCCCCGCGTACTCGGCCAGGTCCGTCGAGAACTTCTGGAACCGCCAGGGCTGGCAGACGAGCAGGCTCGACCTGCGCATGTCCTTCGAGCGCCGCGCCGACCTGGAGGCGGTGCTCCGCATCGAGTTCACCCCCGCGGTCGCCGAACAGGCCATCGCCGAGACCCCCGGCCTGGAGATCGCCTACCCCAACCTGCTGCGCTGGAAGCTGTTCTGATCTCCGGACACGGCCGTACGGGCGGTGATCTCCGCGACCTCCGCGACCTCCGCGACCTCTGCGGCCTCTCCGGGGTCGGCCGACCTCCCCGGGCCGGCCGGGAACAACGGGACGGGGGCTTGACCTTGACGTTGATGTCAAGGTTTATCGTCGTGTCATGGGGAGGGCCGGATGCGGATCGGTGAGCTGGCGCGGCGGGCGGGTGTCAGCACCCGGGCGCTGCGCTACTACGAGCAACAGGGCCTGATCACGGCCCGGCGCTCGGCCAACGGCTATCGGGAGTACGGGGAGGCGGATCTCAGACTCGTCTCCGAGATCCGTTCGCTGCTCGCCGTCGGATTCACCCTGGACGACGCCCGCCCGTTCGTGGACTGCCTGCGGGCCGGGCACGGCTCCGGGGGGTCGTGCCCGGAGTCCGTGGCCGTCTACCAGCGCAAGCTGGCGGAGATCGACGACGAGATCCGCGCGCTTCTCACCCGGAGGGCGGAGGTGGCTGCACAGCTGACCACGGCCTGCCCAGGATGCGTACTGAGGAAAGTGGGAGAGTCATGATCACATTGACCGCGGAGAACTTCGACGAGCAGGTGCTGCGGAGCGACAAGCCCGTCCTGGTCGACTTCTGGGCCGAGTGGTGCGGACCGTGCAAGATGATCGCGCCGGTCCTGGCGGAGATCGAGGCCGAGTACGGCGACCGCGTCACGATCGCCAAGCTCAACGCCGACGAATACCCCGAGATCACCGCGAGGTACGGCGTCCTCGGCCTGCCGACGCTCAACCTCTACAAGGACGGCGAGGTGGTGCAGCAGATCAAGGGCGCCAAGCCCAAGCGCCTGCTCCTGGCCGACATCGAAGACCACATCTGACGGAGCGCACGCCGCCCCTCCCGACAACTTTCACCCGGTACGGCATGCCGTACCGGGTGAAAGTTGTCGGGCCCTGCCGGTAACGTGCGGCCATGGCGAAGAAGGCTGGTGGCTACCGCTGTGCCGAGTGCGGGTGGCAGACGGCCAAGTGGGTGGGGCGCTGCGGCGAGTGCCAGGCCTGGGGCACGGTCGAGGAGGAGACGGCGGCCGCGGGGGCGCGTGTGGCCTCCGCCGCGGCGGTGTCGGCGCCCGCGGTGCCGATCGGCCAGGTCAAGGCCGAGGTGGCGCACGCGCGCGGCACCGGGGTGCCCGAGCTCGACCGGGTCCTCGGCGGCGGCCTGGTCCCCGGAGCCGTCGTGCTGCTCGCCGGTGAGCCCGGCATCGGCAAGTCGACCCTCCTGCTGGAGGCCGCGGCCAAGATCGCCCGGCAGCAGACGGTCCTCTACATCACGGGCGAGGAGTCGGCCGCCCAGGTGCGGATCAGGGCCGACCGGATCGGCGCGATCCAGGACCGCCTCTACCTGGCCGCCGAGACCGACCTGGGCGCGCTGGTCTCGCACGTCGAGAAGGTCCAGCCCGACCTGCTCATCGTCGACTCGGTGCAGACGATCGGCTCCACCCAGGCGACCGGCGTCCCGGGCGGGGTGACCCAGGTCAGGGAGGTCGCGGGAAACCTGGTGCGGCTCGCCAAGGAGCGCGGCATGGCCACCGTGCTGGTCGGCCACGTCACCAAGGAGGGCTCGATCGCCGGCCCCCGGACCCTGGAGCACCTGGTCGACGTCGTGCTCCACTTCGAGGGCGACCGGCACTCCCGGCTCCGCTTGGTCCGCGCGATCAAGAACCGGTACGGCCCGGTCGACGAGGTCGGCTGTTTCGATCTTCACGAGAACGGCATCGAGGGCATCGCCGACGCCAGCGGCCTGTTCGTCTCCCACCGCACCGACCCGGTGCCCGGCACGTGCGTCACGGTCACCCTGGAGGGCACCCGCCCGCTGCCGGCCGAGGTCCAGGCGCTGGTCGCCAGGACCGAGGCGCAGCAGCCGCGCCGCTCCTCCTCCGGGCTCGACACCTACCGGGTGACGATGGTCCTCGCCGTCCTGGAGCGGCGGCTCAACGCCAAGCTGGGCGGGTGCGACGTCTTCACCGCCACCGTCGGGGGGATCAAGCTCAGCGACCCCGCGGTCGACCTGTCGGTGATGCTCGCGGTCGCCAGCGCGGCCGGCGACAAGGCGCTCCCCTCCGGCCTGGTGGTGCTCGGCGAGGTGGGCCTGGCGGGAGAGCTGCGCCCGGTGCGCGACGTGCGGCGCCGCCTGTCGGAGGCCGCCCGGCTCGGCTTCACCCGGGCGCTGGTCCCCGCGGGCTCCCTCGACACCGGCAAGAAGCGCAACGGCGACCACTCCCTGGTCCCCATGGCCGGGCGCGGCGCGCCCTTCGCGCCCGGATTCGACGTCGTCGAGGCGGAGAACGTCTGGGATGCCCTCACCCACGTCACCTGAGCCGCACCCCGCCCCCGTGACCGCCACGGGCTCCGTACGGCCCATGGAGTGCCCGCCCGCGCCCGTGCCGGGGGCCACCCCGTCGCGGCGGTGCCGACGCCTCACAGGGCCGTACGGGACACGGCCGGCGACCCCGCGTCACGGGCACCGGGCGGGAGACGGCCGGCGGCCTCCTCCCGGTGCGGCGCGTCACGGGAGTCGCACGGCGCGTGGCATCCACCGATTTCGGGCCGCACCGGGCCTTCGCCGGTAAGCTGAGCGTTATACGCAGACCACGGGGGTCATGTGGCATCAACCTACAAAGGGCTCGACGAACGCCGCAGGGCCGTCCTGGCCGCGGTCGCACCGGGCACCGCCCTGCGCGACGGGCTGGAGCGCATTCTTCGCGGTCACACGGGTGGCCTGATCGTGCTGGGATACGACGGCACGGTCGAGGAGATCTGCAGCGGAGGCTTCGAGCTGGACATCGAGTTCTCCGCGACGCGGCTGCGGGAGCTGGCCAAGATGGACGGCGCCATCGTCCTCAACGCCGGCGATCTCAGGATCGTGCGGGCGGCCGTGCACCTGATGCCCGATCCGTCCATTCCCACCGACGAGTCCGGCACCCGGCACCGTACCGCCCAGCGCGTGGCCCTGCAGACGTCGCTGCCGGTCATCTCCCTCAGCAAGTCCATGCGGATCATCGCCCTCTACCTCGACGGCATCCGTTACGTGGTGGAGGAGTCGGCGGTCATCCTGTCCAAGTCCAACCAGGCCCTGGCCACGCTGGAGCGCTACAAGCTCCGCCTGGACGAGGTCTCCGGCACGCTCTCGGCGCTGGAGATCGAGGATCTGGTGACGGTCCGCGACATCGCGGTGGTCGCCCAGCGGCTGGAGATGGTCAGGCGCATCTCCGAGGAGATCGCGGGCTACGTCGTCGAGCTCGGCACCGACGGCCGGCTGCTCTCCCTGCAGCTGGACGAGCTGGTGGCCGGCACGGAGAGCGACCGCGAGCTGATCGTGCGCGACTACCTGCCCGTGGCGGGCCGCCGGCCGCGCAAGTTCGCCGAGGCGCTGCACGAGCTCGACCAGCTCTCCTCCGCCGAGCTGCTCGACCTCTCGGTCGTCGCCCAGGTCCTCGGCCACTCGGGCAACGACGCCCTTGAGGCGCCGGTGAGTCCCCGGGGCTACCGCCTGCTGGCCAAGGTCCCGCGCCTGCCCAACACGGTGGTCGACCGCCTCGTCGACCAGTTCGCCAGCCTGCAGAAGCTCCTGGCGGCCAGCATCGGCGAGCTCCAGGAGGTGGGCGGGGTGGGCGAGGCCAGGGCCCGCCACATCCGCGAGGGCCTGTCCCGGCTGGCGGAGTCGTCCATCCTGGAACGCTACGTCTGAGGTCCGGGCGCGGGCGGCGTCCCGCCCGGCACGGCTCCGAGGTGCGGGCTCGTCGGCCCCTGGGGCCCCTGCCGGACCGGGCCCTTCGGCGGCCCCACCAGGGGCGGAGCCGGGATCCCCGCCAGGCGAGACCCCTCGGCGGCCACCGGGGACGGCCCCGGGGTCTCCCGCCGGGACGAGGACCCTCGGGCGGCTACCGCAGGTGGAAGACGGCCTTGCGGCTCCTCAGGCCCGGGGCGTGGACCACCGCGACGTAGGTGCCGGGCAGGGCCGCGGCACGGTCGGCGGTGCAGTCGTCACCGGACCGGCGACGGTCCCACACCAGCTCCTTGACGTACGGGATGCCACGGTCGAGCTTGCGGACGTTGGTGGCCTCGCCGCTGACGCAGTCGGAGGACGACCACACGCGGTCGTCACCGGAGGTGATGCGCACCTCCATGGCGCGCGGCCCCACGTCGGTGGTGCACATCACCTTGCCGACGTTGACGAGGGTGAGGGTGAAGCGGGGCCGGATGCCCGCCGGGTAGATCGTTCCCTGGCCCTCCATGCTCAGCACGAGCTGCGGGGAGAGGCAGGGCTCGCCGGGCCGCCTGGGTCTCGCGGACGCCTCGGCCGCCCCCGGCGAGGGCGTCGGGCTCGCGGACGGCGAGGGGATGACCGTCACGGTCGGCAGGACGGCCACCAGCGGGTCCGGGGTCTCCTGCCGGGCGGCCGAGCTCCTCTCCCTGACGTCGTCCGGCCCGCTCGTCGACGAGCAGGCCCACGCCACGACGGCGACCACCACGAGCACTCCGACGAGCGCGGCCATCCGGCGCCGCCAGTAGACGTCGACTCCGATATCGCTACGGAACGTGTCGGGATCCATACGCTCAGTATGGTTAGTCCTCGCGGACCACAGCAGGCGACCCGCCGCTTCCGGCCTGTTTCGGCCTCCGGACACGGGACGGGGGACGCGGACGGACGAAGACAGGCCGAGGGGGCCCGGGGCCGCACTATCGTCGAAAGGTGCCCGAGCCGAACCGCTTACTCGAACCCGTCCTCGACTGGTACGCCGCCAACGCCCGCGACCTTCCCTGGCGGACGCCCGGCGCCTCCCCCTGGTCGATCCTGGTCAGCGAGATCATGCTGCAGCAGACCCCGGTGGTCAGGGTGCTGCCCGTCTGGACCGAGTGGATGGAACGCTGGCCCACGCCCGCCTCGCTCGCCCGCGAGTCCCCCGGCGAGGCCGTACGCCACTGGGGCCGCCTCGGCTACCCCCGCCGGGCACTGAACCTGCACGCGTGCGCCCGTGCCATCACCGACCGGCACGGCGGCGAGGTTCCCACGGAACACGACGCCCTGCTGGCGCTTCCCGGCGTCGGCGAGTACACCGCCGCCGCGGTCGCCAGCTTCGCCTTCCAGGGCCGGCACGCGGTTCTCGACACCAACGTGCGGCGGGTCCTGGCGCGGGCCGTGAGCGGTCAGGAGTACCCGCCGAAGGCCACCACCCCCGCCGAGCGCAGGCTCGCCGCCTCGCTCCTCCCCGACGCCGACCGCGCGCCCCTCTGGGCGGTCGCCGTCATGGAACTGGGCGCCCTGGTCTGCACCGCCCGCGCCGCCCGCTGCGCCGACTGCCCGATCAGCGACCTGTGCGCCTGGCGCCTGGCGGGCAAGCCGGCCCACGACGGTCCGGCGCGCAAGGGCCAGACGTACGCGGGAACGGATCGCCAGTGCCGCGGCCGCCTCCTCGCGGTGCTGCGCCAGGCCCACGGCGCCGTGCCCAAGGAGGCTCTCGACGTGGTCTGGGACGACGCCCCGCAGCGCGAGCGCGCCCTCGACGGCCTGGTGGCCGACGGCCTGGCCGAGGTCCTCGACGACGGCACCTACCGCCTCCCCGGCTGAGTCACCAGCCGGTGCGGTACATCGTCCATGCGATGGCAGCGGCAGCCGCTCGGCGTTGGTAGCCGCGAAGGTTCGGGACACTCGGCGGTGCGGGCTGCCGGCTCATCCGGGTCCAGTACCCGGCGAACGATGCGGCGTAGCTGGTGATCACATCTGGTGGGGCGGAATCCCATGCCTGGACGCCGATCAACGCTTTCTCCGCCGCCGCCGGAGAGTGGCCCGCCATGATCATGTGGGGGACGAGGTCGGCGACGTCCTGCCAGGCGGCTCCCCGGCTGGGTTGCGCCCAGTCCACGACGAACACGACCTCGCCCGCAGAGATGATCATGTTGTCGGGGCGAATGTCGCCGTGAACCAGGGCGGAACCCTCGGTGTGCCGCGCCCAGTGGGTTTCCAGCTCCGAGAGATCGGGTAGGTGGCGTCGTTCCCAGGCTCCGAGGTCCACCGGCGGGCAGGTGACCAGTTCGCGCCAACCGTGCAGGAGGGAAACGCGAGTGGCGGAGGCCGAGGGAAGGTCGGACAGCGGGGAGGGCGTCAGCAGTTCACCCATGCCGGATACGGCCGTGACGACAGCGGGCACATCGGCCGACCCCGGCGACAGATCGGGGTGGCGGCCGTCGAGGTCATCGAAGATCAGAACGATCCACCCCGCCGATGCGCCGTACCACCGTAGACGTGGAACCGGCGCGGTGGCGGGAAGACCGGCGGAGGTCGCGGCCTCGGTCAGGTACTTGCCGGACAGAACGTGGTCGTCCGGGATGGCCTTGACGAACACTCGATCGTCGTTGGCCAGACCGAGGCGTGCGGCGACTCCGGGGGTGAAGCCTCCCCCTTGGACATCGGCGGTGACGACGGCGGAACCGAGATGAGCCGTGATGGAGTCCCGCAGGCTCCCGGGGAGCTCGCCCCAGGACGGACGTATCGCGGTGGCGCCGAGCGGCGGATGGTCGTACGAGGCGGGCGACAAGGGAGGACCCCTTCGTGTTGGTCGGGCAGAGCGCGAAGGCACACACCGGACAGGACGAGGAGGTTCCTCGTCATCCCTGTCCGGCGCCGATAGCTCGCCGTCCCATCTGAAGGGGCATGTCATCCACCGTATCGCGTGGCGACGGCTGATCGCCGTGCACTCAGTCGAGGTCGAGATGGTAACGATAGGCGTCGATGGACAGGCTCAGCCCTTCGACGGCATGCGGGGCGGCGCGGTGGGCGAGCGCGAGGATGCGCTCCAACATTTCGGTCAGGGACTCGTGGGTGGGCAGCGGTGGGGAAGCGATCAGCACCTCCAGCTCCCGCAGGCAGGCTCGGCCGATGGGTGTGGTGCCGATATCGGTGTCGAGGTGGTACCAGCCGTAGAACGCCGTCTGCGGGGAAAGTGCAGTCCGGACCAGGGTGCGCGCGGCGGTGTGAAGCATGTGCGTTTCGGCGTAGGCCATGAACCGCTGCCCCCGGATGATCCGCTTGTGGATCATCCAGCTCAGCGCCAGCATCTCGATGATGAGCTGCTCGCAGGTGGGCGGTGCCGCCATGCGGTCGGCGATGAACTGAGTCACAGCCGGATCAGGAATGGTGTCGTTGGCCTGCGCGGTGTAGATGATCTGCCCTCGGGTGAAGGCGGCGATGCTCTCGATCTGTTCGGACGGGGCCAAGTACAGGTCAAGTTGATAGAGCTTGCCGTCGTACTCGATCAGGTGGACGTAGCCGAGCCCGCCCATTCGGGGAACGATCGTGTCGAACCAGCCGGGCATGATCGCGCCGAGCCGCGTGGCGGCGAGGGCGTCGTGCACGGTGACGAACTCTATGAACGCCGAAGGGGTGATACCGATTACGAGGTCCACATCGGACAGCCGATCGGAGGTGCCCCGTGCGAAAGAGCCACGTACGAGCAGGTGTGTGACGAAAGGGCTGGCGGCCAGGAGATCGGTGACGTTCTCCATGATGGTGAACTGGCGGGGCCGGTTCGCTGCCGCGAGCCGATCGATGGCGTCCAGGCAGATAGCGGGCATGGGGGTGTCCCTTCTCACGCGGTGAGGCCGAGCAGGATGGATTTCCGACTCCGCCATTCCTGGGCGATGTCGGGGGTACCAATGGCGTCGTACATGTCGCTGATCAGGTCGTAGGTTCCGCCCTCGGGCAGGGAGTGCTTGAAAAACAACCGCAGTAAGTGCTGCTCGGCGGCCTTGGGGTATCCGAGCCGGGCGAGGGATGTCGCCTTGTCGAGCTGTTGCTGAAGCGATTCGCCGTGCAGGGGCGGCAGGTGGCGAACGTAGTTACCAGGAAGCTGCTGGCCGGCGATGAGGTCGTCGAGTTCAGGGCTGGCGTAGCAGTCGAGGATCAGGTGGATACGGGTAGGCCCGTACAGGTTGCAGGCGCCGTGAACGAAGGTCGGAGTGAGCCTCCACAGAGCACCGGCCGCCAGATGTACAGCAGACCCGGCCAGGACCAGAAAGGCCGAAGGACTGGTGACGATGGGGATGTGCAGGCGGTAACGCTCGACCGATCGCAGCTCTCCGTAGTCGCGGTGTTCCCACAGGAAGGAGCCGGGAGTGAGTCTGGCGATTCGTGCCCACATATAGCGGAAGCCGAGACCGGACAAGAGCTGTTTCGTGGCGGGCATCGAGGCGAGCACGCTGGTCTCGATCGGCTCGCAGTCGGTGATGGTCACGTCGGTGGCCACGCCGCTGGCGTTCAGCAGCGACAGCGTCCCCCAGCCTCCGGACTGGTAATCGCCGTACTCGGTGACCCACCCGTCCGGAACCGTGAGCGTCTCGTGGCGGACACGCTCCAGAAGCGCGGCATCGAGGGCGCCACTGGTGCAGGCGACTTGCTGAGTGAGCAAGGTGGTCATGGTGGAACCTCCCCTTACACGTGCGGCTCTTTGGCCGCTGGATGTACGCGGTTGGTTGTGTCCGTCCCTACGGGCGGCCCCTGGTGGCGCACCACCGCCCGCAGGAAGTTGGGGCGGACAGCACCGGAGATCAGGTATCGCCGTGCTGTCACGTGGCTCAGGGCGGATCTATCGGTTCGGCGTAGTGCTTGCCGAGTCGTCCAGCGATGCGGCGCGCGACCTGCGGCACGTCGTCTGTCGGCGCCTGGTCGACAGGCCCCTGGAGGAAGCAAGCTCCCCAACAGAAGATCATGCCCGCCTGATCAGCCCATACGGTCAGCTCAGAGCTGATCACAAGGCGAGGCCTGCCCTCGTCGTAGGCGATCTCTGGGTAGATGCGGTGGGCGTGTAGTTCGGTGCGCAGGTGTTTGACGGCGCTGATGGCACCGAGGCGCCAGGTGGTCGCGCTCAACTGGTCGCCTGCCAGGGGGTTGAAGTACGGGATCACGGACGCCTCCTTTTCCACGACGAGAAATGTGGCTTCGGGACTTGCTCGGCACGCGCCGAGGGCAGGGCGCGGGGACGAGGAAAAAATCCCGAGGTCATCGGGAGTGGCGGGTTCGGGCTGGCCACGTCGGAGGGCAGCGTGGCGCCATGCGGTGAAATCCGCCGCAGGCCGACTTCGGTCAGCTGCATGAGGTTCCACAGGGCGGTGGCGCTTTGCGCGTAGACGATGCGGCACCCCTGAGGGTCGGTGCAGTTCCATGCCTCGAAGCGACGGTGGCGCAGGCTCCAGATGACGAACCAGGCGGGCGCGTGCTGTTGGACCTGTTGAGCGGCTCGGGCCGCGTCGAGGTCAGCGAGGGTCAACATGCTCGGCCCCGATCACATCGCCCAGCAGGGGTAGCCCGCCGCGCACCACGTCGGTGGCCTCCCGCGCGCTCAGGATGGCATGGTGTTCGGCGAGCTGGGCGGCGGCTTCGGTCAGAGTGAGCGCGGAGCTGAGGATCGGTGCTCCGGCGTGATTGAGTTCGGGGCTGGTCCACCAGAAACCTTCGCCATCGGTGTAGGCCAGCAGCCCGTAATGAACGGACACGATGGCGTTGCCGGAGGCGAACTCGTGGACATCGGCCACGATGCCGTGGAGGTCGGCCAGAAGAGCGGCCAGGTCCTCGGCGTGCCGCACGGGAGACGGCCGTTTGGCGGTGGGCGACAACGCGGCAGTGATCGTTCGAGCGGCAGGACTGCTGTCGCGTCGGCTGGTGGGGGCGTCGCCCCGTTCCGGGGGCGCGTTCATGCCGCGACCTCCTGACGATACGGAGCGAGCAGGAAAGAAGGGAGGGAAGTCGGCGGGTGACCCCGGCCGAGGGCGACGGCCGACCTCGGCTGGAGGATCCGGTGCAACTGACGTCGTTCACTCGCGTCGGGAAGGTGGGCGGACTGCTGGAGCACAGCGGTCCGGCGCGGGGATGTGTGCTCGTGCGCGCGAGCCACGACACGGGCTCGGCGGTGGGCGCGCGGGTCGCGGGCGAGCGTTAGGCGGGCCGCGCGGTCCTGCCGGGGCTCGACGAGGCGGGGGGCGGGGCGGGTGTTCGAATGAGGGAAGGACAGGGGTGGGCGCTTGGGCAGTGGCGTCGGCGCGGCCGAGGCGGGTTGTTCAGGACGGCGCTGCGCGGGCACGAGGGGGATGACCTCGGCGTCGACGAACGCTTCGGAGGCGGGCAGCGGAATGCCGAAGCGCCAGGCCTCCAATCGGACGGCCATCAGTTCCCTGGACGGCTGGGCATAGTCGTGGTCGACGGCGCCCTGGCCGGGACAGCCATGCGCGTAGGGGGCGTGCCCGCAGAGGGCGCAGCCCATCGGCATCGGCGAAGCCTCGGCAAAGCAGCCGCAGCCGATTGCCGCAGTTCGGTCGAGACTCGGGGCATTAGGGTTGTTCACGGGTCAGGAGTGCCTTCCTGATCAAGGGCCTGTTCGGTGTTCTCAGCACCTGGCAGGCCCGATCTTTTCTCTGACAGCTCAAGGCGGTACTCTAAAAGACAAACGTTTAACGTCTCCAGCTTGGCGCGGTCGAGACCCCACGTCAAGAGATGACAAACGTTTAACCCTTATGCTGAGGTGTCAGCGAGAGAGGAAAGCCGGATCGTGAAGTTCACATACAGGGACATAGCCGAAGACCTACGTAAATCAATCCGGAGTGGAACCTACGCTCCTGGTAAGACATTGCCGTCCGAAACAGCCCTCGCTGCGGACTACGGCGTCTCTCGTAGTCTGGTGAACAAGGCGTTGCAGCTCCTGGCCGTTGAAGGCCTGGTACGTCCCCGACAGGGAGACGGAACCCGAGTGACTTGGCTTCCGCCGCTGTCGCGGTCCGGCGCCCGCTATCGGCGCGACACGCGTGAGCACGAAGGAGCGAAAGGGGCGTTCGACGCTGAGATCCGTGCCATCGGCCTGGAACCACAGCATGAGATCTCAGTTACACGAATGCCCGCTCCGGACGACATCTCCGTCCTTTTTGGCCTCTCGGAGATCACCGTAGTGCGCAGGTCACGTCGCCTGCTTGCCTCCGGCATACCCGTCAGCCTCGTTGTTTCCTACATGCCTGCTGACATCGCGGTCGGCACGGCGCTTGAAGAGCCTGAGCCGGTGATCGTCGGAGGCATCAAGTCCCTGTACGCCAGTCTCGGCCATCCTCAGGTGGAGGCAGACGAACGGATCTTGGTTCGCCTCCCAACCGACGAAGAGGCGGAGAAGCTGGAGATCAGTGCCGAAAGGCCGGTCTTCGACATTCTTCACACGGGGCGCACGGCCGACGGCCGGACCGTGGAGGTGACCACGACCGTCACGCCTACCAGCTACCTGATCATCGAATCCACGTTCCCTCTCGCCTGATCCTCGGCATCCCACATCCATCGGAGATTTTTGTGGACGCTCTCACCGTAAGAGCCCGTGAGCTGGCGGCGGCCGGAAGGCTGCCCGCCTATGTGTACGGCCTGGCCGCCCTGGACGCGCACGCGGCGGCGGTGCGGGCGGCGCTTCCGGGAGTCGAGCTGTACTACGCGGCGAAGGCCAACCCGGACCCGGAGTTGCTGCGGGTGCTGGCCCGGCACGTGGACGGGGTCGAGGTCGCCTCCGGTGGCGAGCTGGAGCATGTGCGGGGTGTGCTCCCCTCGGCCAGGATCGCGTTCGGCGGCCCCGGCAAGACCGACGACGAGCTCCGGCTCGCCCTCGATCACGGCGTCGAACGGCTGCACGTGGAAAGCCCGAACGAGTTGCGCCGCCTGATCGCCACCGGGCGGGAGGCCGACGTGCTGCTCCGCGCCAACCTGGCCCTCTCGCTGGGGGACGTGGCCCTGGCGATGGGCGGCGGTGCGACCCCCTTCGGCATGGACCCGGCCGGCGTCGAGGAGTGCCTCGCGCTCCTGGATCGCCAGGACGCGGTGCGCCTGCGCGGCGTTCACGCCCACCTGGCCAGCGGCCTGGACGCCCCGCGCATGCTGGAGGTCGCCGACGGCGTGCTCGGCTACGCCCGTGGTCTTGGCCTGACCGAGATCAACCTCGGTGGCGGCATGGCCGTCGACTACGCCGACCCCGGCGCCGTCTTCGACTGGGAGACCTACGGCAAGGGCCTGGCGGGGCTGCGCCGCCCCGGCGAGACGCTGCGTGTCGAGCCCGGCCGGTCCGTGTCGGTCTACTGCGGGCGGTACGTGACCCGTGTGCTGGACGTCAAGCGGGTCCACGGCGAGTTGTTCGCCATCGTGGCGGGCGGGACCCACCACATCCGCACGCCCGCGACCAAGGGCCACGATCAGCCGATGGTCATCGCCGAGGAGGGCGAGCCGGTGACGATCGTCGGCCAGCTCTGCACTCCCAAGGACACCCTCGCGCGCCGGGTCCCGGCGGCTCTGGCGACCGGCGATCTGGTGCAGTTCCTGATGGCCGGCGCCTACGCCTGGAACATCTCCCACCACGATTTCCTGATGCACCCGCATCCGGAGTTCTCGTACGTCTGAGGTGTGCCGTCCCGATGCCGCGAAAGCCCTCGGCTCTTCCTGGAGCCGAGGGCTTCGACGTTTTCCCGGTGATGAGCGCCGTGGCACGGAGAGATCAGGACACCTCTCTCGGAGCCGTCCGGCGCCGAGGGCGGTGAGTCCGCCCTCGACATCGACACGACAGGGCACCGAGCGAGGATCGACACGACGGGGCGTCGAGCCGGGAGGGTCAGGCGGCGAGGCGCAGGCCGAGGGCGGTGAGGCTGGTGCGAGCCCAGTCGAGCTCCTCGGCGATCATGTTGACCAGGGCGCCGGGGCCCCTGGTCCGCAGCGGCACGGCCAGGTCGTGGGTCTCCACCTCGATGTGCGCGGTGCCGTTCACCGCGCCGGAGAGCATCGCGGTGAGGGTGTCCTCCAGCACCGGCCGGGTGCTGGGCAGCTCCTGGCAGGCGGCGGCCATGTGGTTGTGCACGTGGCCGAGCTTCACGACCGGGGCCCCGGTGTCGGCCAGGCCGCGCAGGGCGGCTCCGGGCTCCTCAGAGCCGCCCGCGAGGTAGCAGGCGTCCAGGCAGATCCCGAGATGCTCGGAGTCGATGCCGCCCACCCGGTCGAGGGCCTGTTTGGTGGTCTCCAGCACGCATCCAGGCCACGGCTCGAAGCCGACCCTGATCGTCTTGCCGGTGACGCTGTGCAGCCCGCGCAGCTCGCGGGCGAGGCGCTCCAGCCGTCGCGAGGCGATCGAGTGCAGGTCGGCCGGCCAGTCGCGGCGCCAGCCGATGGGGATGGTGGAGATGCTTCCGAAACGGACGTCCTCCGGGAGCAGGAAGGCCAGGATCTTGGCCAGGGCCATCGTGTAGCGGTAGCGCTCGGGCTTGGCCCAGTCGGGACCGGGGACCTCCTGGTTCCTGCCGCCGGTGCCGTTGAGGCTCACGACCTCCAGGCCGCGCTCCTCCAGGGAGCGGCGCAGGCGCACCAGCTCGATCCTGTCGGCGGTGAGATGGTCGGCGACGCTCGGGGAGAGCCAGAGGCCGACCCCCATGCGCTCCACCCCGAGGCGCTTGCGCACCGGCACCGCGTATCGCGTCAGGTGCGCGATGAGGTTCTCCAGATCCTCGGCGGGGTGCACACCCGCGTTGTAGGCCAGGTGAACGAGTGTCCCGTCCTCGTGCCGCAAACGCATGTGTGCCTCCAAGGCGTGCTTTCCGTGTGAGCGTCCCCGATGGCTCCGTGCCGGTCGTCGAGGGCGGCGTGAGCCGGGGCTCTCCCTGCCGGGAGCTCGACCCGGTCGTCCGAAGCATCCCGCGCGGGCACCGACCTCCGCGTCACTCCCGGAGCTGATTCCTCGGTACGTCGCTGGGCTGACCTCGATACCGCTCTCAGCGCAGTTCGTACAACGCTGAGATCATCTGGGTGGGATTAACCGAACTCGCTCTACAGAGTGTAGTACTACCTGTGGTGGCGAGATACCGTCTTTGGTAACAAATAAGCAGACCCCGCCGTGAGTCTCCTCACTGCGGGGTCTGCTCCCTGCCTGATCAGGCCATGCCTGGTCGTTCCTAGTTCTGGATCGGCTCCGCGATGGCGGCGGCCGAGTCGGGAACCTGGTCGACCGGCGCGTTCTCACCGATGAAGGTGAACTTCGCGTTCTCGCCCTCGCCCTCGATGCCGATCTTCACGATCTGGCCGGGACGGAGCTCGCCGTACAGGATCTTCTCGGACAGGGTGTCCTCCAGCTCGCGCTGGATCGTGCGGCGGAGCGGGCGGGCGCCCATCACCGGGTCGTAGCCACGGTCGGCCAGCAGCTGCTTGGCCTCCTGCGTGAGCTCCATCCCCATGTCGCGGTCCTTCAGACGCAGGCCCACCTGGGCCAGCATCAGGTCGACGATGCGGATGATCTCCTTCGGCGTGAGCTGGTGGAAGACCACGATGTCGTCGACACGGTTGAGGAACTCCGGCCGGAAGTGCTGCTTGAGCTCCTCCTGGACCTTGGACTTCATCCGGTCGTAGTTGGACTCGGCGTCGTTGTTCTTCGCGAAGCCGACGCCCTGACCCTTGGAGATGTCGCGGGTGCCGAGGTTCGTCGTCATGATGATGACGGTGTTCTTGAAGTCGACCACCCGGCCCTGGGCGTCGGTCAGGCGACCGTCTTCCAGGATCTGCAGCAGCGAGTTGAAGATGTCGGGGTGGGCCTTCTCGATCTCGTCGAACAGGACGACCGAGAACGGCTTGCGCCGCACCTTCTCCGTCAGCTGCCCGCCCTCCTCGTACCCGACATAGCCGGGAGGCGAGCCGAACAGGCGGGAGACGGTGTGCTTCTCCATGAACTCCGACATGTCCAGCATGATCAGCGCGTCCTCGTCCCCGAACAGGAACTCGGCCAGCGCCTTGGACAGCTCGGTCTTACCGACACCGGACGGGCCGGCGAAGATGAACGAGCCACCCGGACGGCGCGGGTCCTTCAGACCGGCGCGCGTACGGCGGATCGAGCGGGACAGACCCTTGATGGCGTCGTCCTGACCGATGATCCGCTTGTGCAGCTCGTCCTCCATGCGGAGCAGTCGCTGGGACTCCTCCTCGGTGAGCTTGAAGACCGGGATGCCGGTGGCGGTCGCCAGGACCTCGGCGATGAGCTCCTCGGTGACCTCGGCGACGACGTCCATGTCGCCGGCCTTCCACTCCTTCTCGCGGCGCTCGCGCTTGAGCTGGAGCTGCTTCTCCTGGTCACGCAGCGCGGCGGCCTTCTCGAAGTCCTGCGCGTCGATCGCGGACTCCTTGTCGCGCCGCACGTTGGCGATCTTCTCGTCGTACTCGCGGAGGTCCGGCGGCGCGGTCATGCGGCGGATGCGCATGCGCGAGCCGGCCTCGTCGATGAGGTCGATCGCCTTGTCGGGCAGGAACCGGTCGCTGATGTAGCGGTCGGCCAGCTGGGCGGCGGCCACCAGGGCGCCGTCGGTGATGGAGACGCGGTGGTGTGCCTCGTAGCGGTCGCGCAGGCCCTTGAGGATCTCGATCGTGTGGCTGAGGCTGGGCTCGGCCACCTGGATCGGCTGGAAGCGCCGCTCGAGCGCCGCGTCCTTCTCCAGGTGCTTGCGGTACTCGTCGAGGGTGGTGGCTCCGATGGTCTGCAGCTCGCCTCGGGCCAGCATCGGCTTCAGGATGCTCGCGGCGTCGATCGCGCCCTCGGCGGCACCCGCGCCGACGAGCGTGTGGAGCTCGTCGATGAACAGGATGATGTCGCCTCGGGTGCGGATCTCCTTGAGGACCTTCTTCAGCCGCTCCTCGAAGTCACCGCGGTAGCGGGAACCCGCCACCAGGGCACCCAGGTCGAGGGTGTAGAGCTGCTTGTCCTTGAGGGTCTCGGGCACCTCGCCCTTGACGATCTTCTGGGACAGGCCCTCCACGACGGCGGTCTTGCCGACGCCGGGCTCGCCCACCAGGACCGGGTTGTTCTTGGTCCTGCGGGACAGGACCTGCATGACCCGCTCGATCTCCTTCTCCCGGCCGATGACCGGGTCGAGCTTGCCCTCGCGAGCGGCCTGGGTCAGGTTGCGGCCGAACTGGTCCAGCACAAGGGAGGTCGACGGTGCGGCCTCGGTCGGCCCGCCCGCGGCGGCCGGCTCCTTGCCCTGGTAGCCGTGGAGCAACTGGATGACCTGCTGCCGGACCCGGTTGAGATCGGCTCCCAGCTTCACCAGCACCTGGGCGGCGACGCCCTCGCCCTCACGGATGAGGCCGAGCAGGATGTGCTCGGTGCCGATGTAGTTGTGGCCTAGTTGCAGGGCCTCGCGGAGCGAAAGCTCAAGGACCTTCTTGGCACGCGGGGTGAACGGAATGTGCCCCGACGGCGCAGACTGACCCTGGCCGATGATCTCCTCGACCTGCTGACGCACACCTTCAAGACTGATGCCGAGGCTCTCCAGAGCCTTGGCGGCAACGCCTTCACCTTCATGGATCAAGCCAAGAAGAATGTGCTCCGTACCGATGTAGTTGTGGTTGAGCATCCGGGCCTCTTCTTGGGCCAGGACGACAACCCGCCGTGCGCGGTCGGTGAACCTCTCGAACATCTCGTCGCTCCTCACAGAGCGGTCAGGCAGGTCCGGGATATCCGAGCCCTGTCATCCCGCATGGTAGCCCCGACCCGGCGACCGCTCTATGCAGAAGACGTTCCCCGAGAGCAGGGCGTTCACCCTCCATCCAACTACTTACGAGGGGCGGGATGTTCCCGCTACGCCGCAAGCGAACGGCGTTTGTCTGTCGGCGAAACGCATCATGCGGTCATGGCCGCCACCGGACCCCACCGTGACCGCCATAACCGCATGATTCACTCGATCCGCTGGGCCGATCTAGTGAGCCGCTTCGTACTGCTCGACGATCTTGGAGGCGATTCGACCGCGCTCGCTGACATTAAGGCCGTGGGACTTCGCCCACGCCCGGATGTCGGCGCTCTTCTCTCGCGTGAGCGCCCGCGCTCCGCCTGCGCGGCGGCGGCGGGGAGCCAGGGCGCCGGACCGGCGGGCGCTCTGCACGAAAGGCGACAGGGAGTCACGGAGCTTCTTCGCGTTAACGTCACTCAGGTCAATCTCATAGCTGGTGCCGTCAATCGCGAAGGCGACAGTCTCATTGGCCTCGCCCCCATCGAGGTCGTCGATGAGAATCTCCTGGATCTGCTTGGCCATCTACACAATCCTTTCGCGGGTATTGTTTCATTCGCAAGCTAAACATATACCCGGGATCGAAGAGCGGCAATTCCAGGAGCCCGGCGATTCTCACAGGCAACCGAGACTCGCAGTCGAGGCTCCCGTGGATCAGCTCTTCTGCGACTCGGGGTCGGGTCGTTTTGCCGGACGCCGGCCGACGGCTTCACTCCGAAGTAGCTTGACGACTCCGAAGATGAAGGCCCCGCCGACGACCGCCGGGGGTATCAACGCGGACAATACGTCGTACATTCGTCCTCGCTCCGCACCGTGGGTGGCTTTCTGGGGACCATGGAAATGTGGCGGCGACTCCCGGGTCGCGCAGGCACGCCCGATCGGTCTGGAACCGCCCACAGATGACCATAGCGCCACCGACCGGCGACGTGCGTCAGCAGGGGCGACCATGTCCGTCTCTCTCCAGCCTAATGCTTCTCTCCAGCCGCCTTACCGGTTGCGGTCGTAAAGCCGCGAGGAAAAACCGACAGGGCGATCAGGTGATCATCGCCGTCTCCGTAATACCAATGACCGCCGGGTTCCCGGCCGCCGCGCCGTCAGCCTCCTCGCGCCGAAACCCCTGGTGGAAGGGACCTGCCCGCCGGGACGAACGGCGCCCCGCCGTGGAACCGGAGATCGCCGCGAGCGGGTTCATCACGGGAATGCCCGCCGTTGACGGAACGCCCGGACGGAGAGCTGCTCGCTTCATCACCCCGGTGTGGACCGATGTGACGCAAGCGTATGGAACAAGACGGATCTTCAACACTTTCTCGCCAAGAGTACGACCCGCTCTGGCACGGAGTACATAGTCGTAGACCGTATAACCACCAAACGCGATGAGCCCCTCGGACAACCCCGCCAACACCACGCGCCCCCGATCCGGATCCGTAAGAAGGCCTTCACCGGCTGTCCTGAACGCGCGGCGGAAGGCGAAGAAGAGAATCAGGCACGGGGGCGCCGAGGATGCCGGAGGCATGCCGAGCCGACCATTCGGTGAGTAGTGCGCGAACCCCCGACGGCGGTGGATCCGGCATTGACGCCTCATAGGAGACCCACGGGCACGGGTGAGCCCGTTGTGGGCACCGTACGCGAATATTCCGGCGAGCGGGGCGAGACTCGGTCATAAGTTCCCCTACGTTGCTCAGGGCGCGGCAAATGGTTTTGCGCTTCCGTGGCCCTGGACCCCGAGACCCATACGGAGCCCCTAAGGCCCCTCGTTTTCTCACCCGTACGCGAAAACGGGGCCGGCGGTTCAACCGCCGGCCCCGTTATTCAGGGAACTACTTGATCTTGACGACGACCGTCCCGGCCACCTTGTCGTGCAGGGCCTGCTGCAGCGGCTTGTCCCACAGCAGCCACAGCACGTTCACGAGGGAGAAGATATTGGCCGCGTAGTTCAAGAACGGAACCCAGCTCAGGAACTGCGGGCCGAAGAGCACTCCGGCGCGCTTGAGCGCCACGTCGGAGCTGAGCCCGCCGGGCGGCAGGGCGCCGCCGACCGGCACGACCTTGATGCCCATGACCATCTTGCCGACCGTCTGGCCGCCCCGGGTGAGCATGAAGAACTCGTAGGCCACGTAGATCGCCCCGGTGATCAGGGCGGTGAGCAGGCTGGCGAGGAATACGCCACCCGGCTCCGTGAAGGCGCCCGTCTCCGTGTTGAAGCTCGCCTGCGTCACGATGACGGCGGTCAGCACCGCGGTGATGATCAACATCGGGATCACCAGGATGACCCCGTCGATGATCCTCGCCACCAGGCGCTGCCACCACTCGGCGAGCGGGGCGGGGGCCCCGGGGGGGCCGCCGTACGGCTGGCCGTAACCCTGCTGGCCGTACGCGGGCTGCTGCTGGCCGTAGCCCTGCTGCCCGTAGTCGGGCTGCTGACCGTAGCCCTGCTGCCCGTACTGCTGCTGCCCGTAGTCGGGCTGCTGGCCGTAACCGGGCTGGGGCTGCTGCTGCCCGTAGTCGGGCTGCTGGCCGTAGCCGGGCTGCTGCTGGCCATAACCCGGCTGCTGACCGTACCCACCCTGCTGGCCGTAGCCCTGCTGCTCGTGGGAGGACTGCTGACCGTAGCCGGGCTGCTGACCGTACGCGCCGGTCCCGCCCTGCTGGCCGTACCCCTGCTGCTGGCCGTAACCGGGCTGGGGCTGCTGCTGCCCGTAGTCGGGCTGCTGGCCGTAGCCGGGCTGCTGACCGTACGCGCCGGTCCCGCCCTGCTGGCCGTAGCCGGGCTGCTGGCCGTACCCGCCCTGCTGGCCGTATTCGGGCTGCTGGCCGTAGCCCTGCTGCCCGTATCCGGGCTGGCTCTGCCCTGGGCCGGTGTTCGGCTGTGAGGCCTCCGACCTGTACCCCACGACTGTCACGTCGGGGTCGAGTCCGCCAGGGCCTCGACCCGCGTTGTGCTGTCCGTAATCCGGCTGTCCCGACGGTGTGCGATCGCGGTCGGGATCATCCTGTGGATACGGCGGCTGTCCGGTGCTCACCGCGTCACCTCACTTAGACTGCGCATGTGGCAAATGTCAGACGCACATGCATGCTGCTGCACAAGGTATCGACATAGGTATCAACAGTCACCTTTCCGATCAGTCAGCTCTAAAGTCATCAGAGTCGGGCTCGCGTGTCAGATGCAGCAGCATCCGGGTGTTTCCCAAGGTGTTGGGCTTGACGTGTTCCAGATCGAGGAACTCCGCCACACCCTCGTCGTAGGAGGCGAGAAGCTCGGCGTAGACCTCCGGGGCGACGGGTGTGCCCTGGATCTCCCGAAATCCGTGCCGCGCGAAGAAGTCGACCTCGAAGGTCAGGCAGAAGACCCGGCGCAGGCCCAGGTCGGCGGCCGTGCGAATGAGCGCGGAGACGATCCGGTGGCCGATTCCCATTCCCCTGCGGGTCGGATCGACGGCGACGGTGCGGATCTCGGCCAGATCCTCCCAGAGGACGTGGAGCGCTCCGCAGCCGATCACCTCCCCCTCCGCGTCGGTGGCGACCCAGAACTCCTGGACGTCCTCGTACAGGGTGACGGTGGCCTTCTCCAGCAGGCGCCGGCCGACACCGCCGTAGGTGTCGACGAGCCGCCTGATGGCCCGGACGTCCTGGGTGCGGGCGCGGCGGACCGTGACCTCGGAACCCGTCCCCGGCACGGGCGAACCCTGCTCCGCCCCCGCGGATTCGGCGCGCCGCTCCCCGTCGCCGGGGGCGTGAACAACCGGCACGGGAGAATGCTCAGCAAGCTGCTCCATGACCGTTCAGCGTACGTCCTCACGGGTCTTCAATTACGGCTCACCCTTAACTCCCAGCTCGCGGGCCGCACATGACCCTTGGCAGTCGCTTTACCACGCTCGGTACACGACGCCTCCAGTGTGCCGTAGCTCACCTTTGGCACGGTCCCGGAGCTGGGAAGACCTTCGTCACACGCGTCGCACAGGAGGCAAAGGCAGCGTAACGGCCATGTTGATCATATTGAGGTGTGATCTTTTCGTGACACCTCGGTTGCGAAACCTCTACTGAATTCGCAGTTCTGGTTGAGCAGGAACCATAGGTGCACTAATCTCCGTGCTCGATGTCAGAGACGTAAAAAGCCTGACCCGCCGAATCCTCGCACGTGGGGAACCGGGGACCCACCACGTCCTCCGGGGTGAATCCGAGTGCCACCGGCGCACCCGGTAGGGCTGCCTCCGGCCCGAACCCGTCAGCTAACCCGGTAGGCGGCCGAGGAGAGGAGCCTGTTGGTGAAGCGCACGCGCGACCACGGAGGAGAGCACGCGGGTCACGACGCCCGCGGCCGCGAACGCGCGCCACGAGGGCTGCGCCGTCGCATGGCGGTCGTCGGCCTGGCATTCGCCACCCTGACCCTCGGCACCCCGCTGGTGGCGGCCACCGCGGACCCCGAGCCCAGCCTCCAGCAGCTGGCCAAACAGGCGGAGAAGCTGCAGCAGGAGATCGGCGTCCTCGCGGAGCGCTACAACGGCGAGCGGGTCAAGCTCAAGCAGGCCCAGCGGGCCGCGGAGAGCGCCAAGAAGACTCTCGCGTCGAGCGAGTCCGAGCTGGCGTCCCGTCGCACCAAGGCCACCCTCCTGGCCCAGAGCACCTACATGTCGGGCGGCCTGAACTCCGGGCTCGCCTTCACGCAGGCCACCGATCCCGACACCTTCCTCGACCAGGCGACCACCAACTACGCGCTCCAGCAGCAGCAGAGCGAGGAGGTCGCCCAGGTGAGCCGGGCGATCGAGGCCGCCGAGCGGGCCCAGGCCAGCGCCAAGGCCAGGACCGCGGAGGTCAAGAAGATCCTGGCGGAGATCGACGGCAACCGGACCAAGATCGAGCGGCTGGTCGACCGGGTCGAGAGCGACCTGTTCAGCGAGGTGCGCACCAGGGCCGTCAGCAACAGGGGCGCCCGGGTGAAGACGAACGTGCCCATCGTGGGCAGCGGCAAGGCCGCGGAGGCCACCCGCTGGGCGCTCACCCAGCAGCTGAAGCCGTACGTCTGGGGCGCCGAGGGCCCCAACTCCTTCGACTGCTCCGGCCTGGTCATGTGGGCCTACCAGAAGGTCGGCATCAGCCTGCCGCACTACACCGGCGACCAGTGGACCGCGGGCACCCACGTCTCCAGGAACGAGCTGCGCCCCGGCGACCTGGTCTTCTTCTACAGCGACCTGCACCACGTCGGGATCTACATCGGTGCGGGCCTGATGGTCCACGCTCCCCAGACGGGTGACGTCGTCCACATCACCACGATCGACAACCGGCCCTTCGTCGGAGGCGTCCGCATCGCCGCCTGAACCGGCGCCCGAACCGCCGCCTGAACCCGGCGTCCGAAACGGCATCTGAACGGCATCTGAACCGGCATCGCCGATCGGATCCGCGTACGGCGGAACCGGGGACGCGCACGGTCGCATCGGGGACGCGCACGGCAGAGCCGGGGCGTCCGCCGGATCGGATCGGCGTCCACCCGTGTCCGGGCCGCACACATGTCCGGCCCGCACGCGTGTCCGGCCCGACCTGCCGGACACGCGGCGGTGTGTCAGATCAGGCGGCGACGGGCTGCCCAGGCCACGGCCTCGATCGCCGTGGCGACGCCGATGCGGTCGCAGATGCCTCTGAGCCTGCGTCTGACCGTCCGGCCGCTGATGTCGAGGCGACGCCCCACCCGATCGACCGTGACACCCTTGGCGAGCTCAGCCAGCAGCACGAGGTCGTCGTCGCTGAGACCGATATCGCTCATGCCCAGGGGGCTGTCGCCATGGCGTGAATCCACTTCTGGATATGCCATCAAGAGTCACTCCCCCCACTCTGGAAACCGGGTGCGAGACGCCGGAAATGAATACCGTCCGCCAGGAACGGTAAACGCCTTGTTCAAAGGTCGTCAAGTTCCACTCTTCATAGCGTGCGTCCAGTATTGACATAGCAGGCGCTACGTGAAGTACTCATGATATGTCAGTGCCTTTGCGGCTATGTCATGATCGAGCGCAGGCACGAGCCGGCAAGCACCCCCTGGCTGCGGTGACCGAGGTCCTGGCAGAACAAGGTTTCGCCGGAACCACCGCTCCGCCGGTCACCTCGAAGCCACCCTCTCGGGATCCGGACCGCCCGCATTTCTCGGAAAAAATTGATCTCTTCCCGACGCCCTCCGGCGACCACGCCCCCGCTACCTTGACGGCGCACCGTGAAAAACGCGGAAATATGAGGGACAAGCGTACAGCTTTGCGGCATTCGCGAAGTACCGTGCGGCGGGGGCGGGATGTCCGGGCGATATTGGACATACAGGAAAGGGACTTCTGCCCCATACGGAAATGCGTCCGGTATTGCGCGGAACCATGAGCCCGACGGACATTTCCGGCCCGCCGGGTCAGCCCCGGCGCCTCGGGGCGCTCCCACGAGGACCCACCCGATGCGCGGGGTCCCACGGGGCCCCGCCCCGCCGCCTCGGGGCGTTTGCCGCGAAGGACGGCCGGGAGACGGCGGGAACGGCCTTGAGGCGTTTCCCGTGAGGGACGGACCGGAGACGATCGGGGAATCGCCTTTCACCGCGACCAGGCCGCGCGCGGCTCACACTCCCGGTTCACGCCCAACGGCGCGAGATCGCGTCGTGACGGCCGCGGGCCGGGCCGGCCGACGAGGAGAACGCCGATCGGCAGGGGGAATCGGCAGGGGGAGAAGAGAGGGCAGAGGGGACGGTGACGGCGCCGCCCCGCGCGGCAGATCAGGCTCCTGGGCGTCCCCGCCGGGCTCTCGGGCGCTCCCCGGACCCGCTGGTCCCGGCCGGACCCGCGCGGGACCGGCCGGGCCACAGCCCGATTCCGAGCGGGCCGGGACCCGTTCCCGAGCGGTGACCGAGGTGGCCATCCGGCCCCGTTCCCGGCACGCCCCTGCCCGGGAGCCCGCCGTCTCCGTCCAGGGGCGCGCCGTCGCCAGGAGGCGACAGGATGACCGGAGCGACCCGGGCCGACCGGGCCGACCGGGGCGACCGGGGCGACCGGGGCGACCGGGGCGACGCAGCCTCTCATGGCGGTGGCGCCGGGCCTGACAGTGTCAGGCCCGGCGCCACCGCACCGGTAGAACGTCCTTCCGCACCGCCCGCCGGACTCAGGCGGTCGGCTTGACCAGCGGGAACAGGATGGTCTCGCGGATGTTCTTGCCGGTGAAGGCCATGATGAGGCGGTCGATGCCGAGCCCCATGCCACCGGTGGGCGGCATCGCATATTCCAGGGCCGTGAGGAAGTCCTCGTCAAGCTGCATGGCCTCGACGTCGCCGCCCGCGGCGAGCATGGACTGCTCGGTGAGACGGCGGCGCTGCTCGATCGGGTCGTTCAGCTCCGAGTAGCCGGTGCCCAGCTCGGTGCCGAAGCCGATCAGGTCCCACTTCTCGGTGAGGAGCGGGTTGTCCCGGTGGATGCGGGCCAGCGGGGAGGTCTCCAGCGGGTAGTCCATGACGAACGTGGGCTGGACGAGCGTGTGCTCGACGAGGGCCTCGAAGATCTCCTGGACCAGCTTGCCCTGACCCCACTTGGCGTCCCAGTGGATCTCCCGCGCGTCCGCGAGCTTGCGGACGCGCTCCAGGGGCGTCTCGGTGGTGACCTCCTCGCCCAGGGCCTCGGAGACCGACCCGTACAGGGTGATCCGCGGCCACTTCGCCAGGCCGAGGTCGATCTCCTGGTCCTCGTGGACGACCACGGAGTGACCGAGGGCGGCCACCACGGCCTTCTGGATCATCCGCTGGGTCAGGTCGGCGATGTCGTTGTAGTCGAGATACGTGCCGTACGCCTCCAGCATCGTGAACTCGGGGTTGTGGGTGGAGTCGGCGCCCTCGTTGCGGAAGTTGCGGTTGATCTCGAAGACCTTCTCCAGGCCGCCGACCACCAGCCGCTTGAGGTAGAGCTCGATCGCGATGCGGAGGTAGAGCTCCATGTCGTACGCGTTGATGTGGGTCTTGAAGGGCCTGGCCGTGGCTCCGCCGTGGATCGGCTGGAGCATCGGCGTCTCGACCTCCAGGTAGCCCTCGTCGTGCCAGAAGTCGCGGACGGCCCTGACCACCGCACTGCGGGTGAGGGCCATCTTCCTGGCCTCGTCGTTGACGATGAGGTCGACGTAGCGCTGGCGGACCCGCGCCTCGGGGTCGGTGAGCCCGGCGTGCTTCTCCGGCAGCGGGCGCAGGCACTTCGAGGTGATCGCCCAACGGTCGGCGAGGATGGACAGCTCGCCCCTGCGGGAGGTGATGACCTCGCCCTCGATGCCCACGTGGTCGCCGAGGTCGACGTCGCGCTTCCACGCGGCCAGGGACTCCTCGCCCACCCTGTCCAGGGAGATCATGACCTGGAGGTCGCCGGAGCCGTCGCGGAGGGTGGCGAAGCAGAGCTTGCCGCCGGTCCTGGACAGCATCACGCGGCCGGTGACGCCCACTTTGTCGCCCGTCGCGGTGTCAGCGGAGAGATCAGCGTATTTCTGGCGGATCTCGGCGTTGGTCGCGGTGCGCGGGAAGTTCACCGGGTAGGGGTCGACGTCCTCGGAACGGAGGCGGTCGAGCTTCTCCCGGCGCACGCGCATCTGCTCGGGCAGATCTTCGGCGGGATTCGTCACGTCATCGGTCACAGTTCCAAAGGGTACCGATGCGGCGAACCTCGTGAGTTCGCCGGTCGTACGGCACCAGAGCCGGTCGCGCCGCACGAGAACCGGTCGGGCGGCGCGGGAACCGGTCATGCGGACACGAGGAACCGATCAGCGGACACGAGGAACCGATCGGGCGGCGGAGAGAGCCGGTCCGCGACACGAGGAACCGGTCGGGCGGCACGGGAGCCGGTCCCGCACGGTGCGCCCCGGCGCCGTGCGATGTGCCTCGGCGCCGTGCGGCACGTCGTGCGGCGCGGGGAGGACTCCTCCTCCGCGCCGCGGTCGCCGCCCTCAGGGGGCGTTGCGGTGGTAGATCAGCCGCAGGCCGATCAGCGTGAGCCAGGGCTCGTGCATGTCGATCGAGCGCGCCTCGCTCACCACGAGCGGCGCCGCGCTGCCGGTGGCGACCACGGTGACGTCGTCGGGGTCGGCGGCGAGCTCGGCCGCCATCCGCTCGACGATCCCGTCCACCTGACCGGCGAAGCCGTAGATGATGCCGGCCTGGAGCGCCTCGACGGTGTTCTTGGCGATCACCGAGCGGGGGCGGATCAGCTCCACCTTGTGCAGCTGCGCCCCGGCCGCGGCGAGCGCGTCCACCGAGATCTCGATGCCGGGGGCGGTCACCGCGCCGACGTACTCCCCCTTGGCGGAGACGGCGTCGAAGGAGGTCGCGGTCCCGAAGTCGACGATGACGCACGGCCCGCCGTACAACTGGATGGCCGCCAGCGCGTTGACGATGCGGTCGCTGCCGACCTCCTTCGGGTTGTCCATCCGGACCGGGACCCCGGTGCGGACGCCGGGTTCGACGATCACCGCGTTCACGTCGCCGTAGTAGCGGCGGCACATCTCGCGCATCTCGTTGAGCACCGAGGGGACGGTGGAGCAGATCGCGATGCCGTTGACGTCGGCGCCCTTGAGCAGCGGCGACTGCCCGAGCAGCCCCTGGAGCACGACGGCGATCTCGTCCGCCGTGCGCCGGGCGTCCGTGGCTATCCGCCAGTGCTCGATGACGTCCTCGCCCTCGAAGAGCCCGAGAACGGTGTGAGTGTTGCCGACGTCGATGGCAAGCAGCATCAATTCCCCCGAAGGTCCAAGGCGATGTCCAGCGCCGGCGCCGAGTGCGTGAGCGCGCCCACGGCAAGGTAGTCAACACCTGTTTCGGCCACGTCACGAGCGACCTGGAGGGTCAGTCCCCCGCTGGACTCCAGCCGTGCGCGGCCGGCCACCAGCCGTACGGCCCGTGCCAGCTCCTCGACGGTGAAATTGTCCAACAGGATCTCCTCCGCTCCCTCGGCCAGCACCGGTTCGATCTGGTCGATCCGATCGACCTCGACCTCGATCGGCAGGCCGGGGTAGGCGTCGCGGACCGCACGGAACGCCTCGGCGACCCCGCCCGAGGCCACCACGTGATTGTCCTTGATCAGCGCGGCGTCCGAAAGCGACATCCGGTGATTGGTTCCGCCGCCGCACCGGACGGCGTACTTCTCCAGGGCCCGCAGTCCGGGCAGCGTCTTGCGGCTGTCCCTGATCCGGGCGCCGGTCCCCTCGACGGCCGAGACCCAGCGGTCGGTCAGGGTCGCGATGCCGGACAGGTGGGTGAGCAGGTTGAGCGCGGTGCGCTCGGCGGTCAGCAGGTCCCGGGTGAGGCCGGTGACGGTCATCAGCACGTCGCCCCCGGCGACGCGCTCACCGTCCTTGACCCTGCGCTCGGTCACCAGGCGGCCCTGGCTGAGGTGGGAGAACGCGCCCTCGGCCACGGCGAGCCCCGCGACCACGCCGTCCTCGCGGGCCACCACGTCGGCGGTGGCGGTCTGGTCCGCGGGGATGGTGGCGGCGCTGGTGACGTCGCCCTCCTCCCGCAGGTCCTCGGCCTCGGCGGCCTCCAGGATCGCGGTCACCACCGCCGGGTCCAGGCCCGCCTCGACCAGGTCGTTCTCCACCTGGGGCGGCAGGGCGGTCACGCGGCGCCCGTGCGGTACGTATGTCATGGCGGGTCCCTCCGTTGTCAGGGTGGTGTCGAGGTGGCCCAGCCACCAGGCGTCGTCGCGCTCGGGAAAGTCCTCCCGCCAGTGCGAGCCCCGGGTCTCCCGGCGTTCGCGGGCGGCCGCCACGAGCGCGGAGGCGACCGTCAGGAGATTCGTGGTCTCCCAGGACTCGGTGCACGGCTCGACCGTCACCGGGGTCCACCTGAGGTTCAGCAGGGCCCTGGCGACCTCTCCCAGGGACTCCTGGCCGCGCAGCACGCTCGCCCCCCGGCTCATGTGCGCCTGGATCCTGCTCCGGGCCCTGGGGTCGATCAGGCCGGTGGGCCGGTCGTCGGGAACCGGCTCGCCCGCCACCGGCGTCGCGTTCCCGGCGTGTACGGCCCGTACCGCGTGGATGTCGGCGGCGATCCGCCCGGCGAAGACCAGTCCTTCGAGCAGGGAGTTGGAGGCGAGCCGGTTGGCGCCGTGCACGCCGGTGCACGCGACCTCGCCGCACGCGTACAGGCCGGGCACGCTGGTACGGCCGCGCAGGTCGGCGCGGACGCCGCCGCTGGCGTAGTGGGCGGCGGGCGCGACGGGGACGAGCTGGGTGACCGGGTCGATGCCGTGCTCCAGGCAGACCGCGTGGATCGTCGGGAAGCGGGTGCGCCACTTCTCCTCGCCGAAGTGGCGGGCGTCGAGATAGACGTGGTCGGCGCCGGTGGCGCGCATCCGCCGCATGATCGCCTTGGCTACGACGTCGCGGGGGGCGAGGTCGGCGAGCTCGTGCACGTCCTTCATGAACCGGGTGCCGTCCGCGTCGACCAGCACGGCGCCCTCGCCCCTGACCGCCTCGGAGACGAGCGGCTGCTGGCCGGTGGAGTGCTCGCCGAGCCAGAGGACGGTCGGGTGGAACTGGACGAACTCCAGGTCCCTGACGACGGCGCCCGCGCGCAGCGCGAGCGCCACCCCGTCGCCGGTGGAGACGACGGGGTTGGTGGTGGCGGCGTAGACCTGTCCCATGCCGCCGGTGGCCAGCACCACGGCCCCCGCCGTGACCGCGCCCACCCCGTCGCGGTCGCCCTCGCCCATGACGTGCAGGGTCACCCCCGCGGTATGGCCCTCGGCGTCCTTGAGGAGGTCGAGGACGAGCGCGTGCTCGATCACCTCGATCCCCGCCTCCGCGACGGCCTGGACGAGCGCCCGCTGCACCTCGGCACCGGTGGCGTCGCCGCCCGCGTGCACGATGCGGTCGCGCCGGTGGCCGCCCTCCCTGGTGAGCTGGAGCGCCCCCGAGTCGTCGGTGTCGAACCGGGCGCCCACCGCGATCAGGCCGCGCAGCGCGTCGGGCCCCTCGGTCACCAGGATCCGGACGGCCTCCTCGTCGCAGAGTCCCACTCCGGCGACGAGGGTGTCCGACAGGTGTTCCTCGGGGGTGTCCCGCGGGTCGAGCACGGCGGCGATGCCGCCCTGGGCCCAGCGGGTCGAGCCGGACGACAGGACGTCCTTGGTGACGACCAGGACCTTCGCCCCGGGGTCGAGGGCGACGTACCGCAGCGCCAGGGTGAGGCCGGCGACGCCGGAGCCCACCACGACCACGTCCGCCCGTACCGTCCAGCCCGGAGCGGGAGCGGTCAACCTCTGGGGAATGGCCGGGATGCTCATAGCCGCCTCCTCGCGGGGTTCATTAGAGGCTGTTCATTTCGTCAGTGTGACGATAACGCGGCCCTCGAAGCGGCTGTTCCCCGGGGTAGGACATTTCGCCCGAACCTTGAAATCACCGCAGTTCGGGGACGCCCCCAGCGACTCCCCGGCCGCCACTCACCACAGACCGCGCATCGCCCACCACGGGCCCCGCGCCGCCCACCACGGACCGCGCACCGGTCGCCACGTGTCGCTCACCGGTCACCCGTCGCAGGTCACCGGCGATCACTCATCGGTCTCCTCCGGCCACTCGCCGGTCACCGCCGCCCGCTCGTCGACCAGCGGTCAACCGGCGGTCGGTCAACCGGTCGATCGGTCGTCGGCCACCGCTCACGGCTCACGACTCATGGCTCACGACTCATGGCTCATGGCTCACCGCTCGCCGGGTGGGACCGGCGAGCGTCCGGGGTCAGCCGACGCCGAGCGTGACGTTGTCGATCAGCCTGGTGGATCCCACCCTGGCGGCCACCGCGAGGATCGCCTCACCCGTGTGGTCGTCGCCGACCTCCGTGAAGGTCGCGGGGTCCACCAGGACCAGGTAGTCGAGCGCCAGCGACGGCTCGGCCTCCAGGACGGCGAGCGCGGCCCGGCGGATCTCCGCGGGCGCGTGCCGCCCGGCCCCCGCCGTCAGGGCGCGGGACAGGGCCAGGGCCGTCACCCGGTCCTCCGATGACAGGTAGCGGTTGCGGCTGGACAGCGCCAGGCCGTCCGGCTCGCGGACCGTGGGCCCGCCGACGATCGAGACCGGCAGGTTCAGGTCGGCGACCATCCTGCGGATCACCGCGAGCTGCTGGGCGTCCTTCTGCCCGAACACCGCCACGTCCGGCTGGACCAGGTTGAACAGCTTCAGCACCACGGTCAGCACGCCGTCGAGGTGACCGGGCCTGAACTCCCCCTCGACGACCGAGCCCATCCCGCCCGCGGAGACGCCGACCTGCCTGTCCGGCAGGTACATGTCCTCGGCCGAGGGGGCGAACACCACACTCACCCCCTCGGCCTCGCAGACTTCGAGGTCGGCGTCGAACGTACGGGGATAGCGGGAGAAGTCCTCGGTGGGCCCGAACTGGAGCGGGTTCACGAAGATGCTCACCGCCACGTGAGCGGCTCGCTCACGGGCCAGCCGGATGAGCGAGCGGTGCCCCTCGTGCAGCGCGCCCATGGTCGGCACGAGCGCCAGAGCGCCTCTCCCGGGGGAGGCGCCCGCGCCGATCCCCAGTGCCTCGCGGGCCTTGAGCAGCCCTGCGCGGTCGTCCGCCACGATCACTGGAACCTCCCGGGGGTGCTCCGGCTCCCGGGCCGGAGAGGAATGACGGTCATCGGAATCCGCCGGTTCCCTTCGCCGGGCGGATTCGGCTCACCGGATCAGCTAACCCGATCGGGTCGCCGGGGCGGGCACCGGGTCGGCGCGTGGGCCCCAGCGCCATACGTCGCGCCCCCGGAGCCTGTACGGGCCCTCAGAAGGTCCCTCAGGTCCAGATGTTGCCGCCCAGGGCGTCCAGGAGGCGTTCGGCGGCCTCCGGCTTGAGCAGCCCGGCCGCGAGTGCCCGGTCGGCGGTGAGCCTGGCGAGCGCCACGTAGGCGTCCGCGGCCTCGGGGGCGGCGAGGATCAGCGCGTCCACGTGCCTGCGGACGGTCCCGGCGTCGCCGCGTACCACCGGGCCGGTCAGCCCGGCGATGCCTAGCCTCAGCACGTTCTCCAGGGCCGCGCCGAGCAGCGGGCCGAGCATCCGTCCCGGCTGCTCCACCCCGATCTTCTCCAGCAGCTCCGAGGACTCGGCGATGAGCGTCACCATGTGGTTGGCCGCCTGCGCCAGGGCCGCGTGGTAGAGCGGCCGGTCCTCGTCGGCGATCCAGACCGGCTCGCCCTCCATCTCGATGACGAGGGCCTCGGCCACCGGGCGGAGCTGGTCGGGAGCGGTCACCCCGTACGAGATCCCGGTGAGGCGGCGCAGGTCGTCGTCGCGGCCGGTGAAGGTCATCACGGGATGCAGCGCCAGCGGCAGCGCCCCGGCCTTGATCGCCGGGTTCAGCACGGCCAGGCCGTACGCGCCGCTGGTGTGGGCCACCAGCTTGCCGCGCAGGTCGGCACCGGTCTCGACCAGGCCGGAGACCAGGCCGGGCAGCACGTCGTCGGGGACCGTCAGCAGGACGAGGTCGGCGCCGGCCACCACGTCCTGCGGCCGGGTGGGGACGAGCCCGAGCCGCTCGACCGCCCGCTCCCTGGAGGCGTCGGAGACACCGCTCGCCGCGACCACCCGGTGCCCCGCCCTGACGAGCGCGGCGCCGAGCGCCGAACCGACCCTGCCCGCTCCAACCACTCCGACGGCCAGCCGTGCCGGGCGATCGACTGCGTCCATGACGTCCCGTCCTTCGACCATGTGGGGCTCCGTGCCCGATTGACCAGCGTAACGGGCCATGCCGCCGCACCCACGGCAAGACGCGTGTTCGGCAGCGGTCGGTAGCGGTCGGTAGCGGACCCCCGCAGGCCCGGCCCGGGAGAACCGGGAGCGTACAGGCCCCGCCGGAGAGCCCGCAGGCCCGGCTCACGAGGCGATCCGGGCGGCGACGCGCCGAGGCGGCGTCGACAACGATCAGGCAAACCGGTGACAGAATGTAGTCATGCATTCACTCGAAGCGTCAGCGCGAGTCGATCTCGTTCCCCCGCCGCGGCGGGTAGCGTCTGAGAGCGTGTGGCTCACCTGGCGTGCCGCGATGGAGCATGCGCTCTACGGCGAAAGCGGTTTCTATCTCCGGGAGCGCCCCTCCAGCCATTTCCGGACATCGGTCGGCGCCTCCCCCGTCTTCGCCGAGGCCGTGCTGCGCGAGCTGGCCGCGATCGACGAGGCGCTCGGCGGCCCCGACCCGCTCGACCTGGTCGACATCGGCGCCGGTGGGGGCGAGCTGGCGGCCGGCGTGCTCGCCGCGGCGCCGCCCGCGCTCCGGTCGAGGCTGCGGGTGACCGCGGTCGACCTGGCGCCCCGGCCGGCGGCGCTGCCCGGGGAGATCGTCTGGGCGAGGGCCGCGCCTGACGGGATCCACGGGCTGGTGATCGCCAACGAGTGGCTCGACAACGTCCCGGTCGACATCGCCGAGCAGACGGCCGACGGGCCCCGGCTGGTCATGGTCAACGTCACCGACGGTGAGGAGCGTCTCGGCGGCAGGCCCTCCGAGGCGGACCTCGCCTGGCTGGACCGATGGTGGCCGATGCGGGCCGTCGGGGAGCGGGCCGAGATCGGCAGGCCGCGCGACAGGGCCTGGGCGTCGGTGATCGTACGGCTGGCGCGCGGCCGGGCGGTCGCGATCGACTACTCCCACGCCCTGGACGACCGGCCGCCGTACGGCACGCTGGCCGGCTACCGCGACGGGTCGATGGTCGCGCCCGTGCCCGACGGCTCGTGCGACATCACCGCCCACGTGGCGCTCGACGCCTGCGCGGCCGCCGGTGAGAGCGCCGGGGCCGTCACGACGGCGCTGACCACGCAGCGGGAGGCGTTGCTCGCCCTCGGGGTCACCGGGGGCCGCCCGGCGATCGAGCAGGCCGCAAGTGACCCTCGCGGCTACCTGCAGGCCCTCGCGAGGGCCTCGGAGGAGGCGGAGCTCATCGCCCCGGGCGGCCTCGGCGGGTTCGGCTGGCTGTCGCAGAGCCGTCCCTGACCCGCCGGGCCGATGCCGTTCCGGCGGGGTCCGCGGGGCGGGCGTGGCTCCGCGTCCACGGGATGGGCGTGGCGCCGCCCGGCCATGGACGCCGTCACGCACGGCCGGACGGGGCACCGCCCGGCCTGTGTGACGGCACCCATGTCACCCGCGCCGGACCGGCTCTCAGAACCCACCTGGAGGGGCCGGTTCTCGGACTCCCACCCGCGCCGGGCCGGCTCTCAGACCCGCACCTGGAGTGCCTGCAGACCGCGGATGACGTAGCCCGGTCCCCAGCTGGGCTCGGCGGCGAGTTCCATCTTCGGCGCCCTGCGCAGCAGGGCACCGAAGGACTCGATCAGCTCGACCCTCGCCAGCGGGGCCCCCAGGCAGAAGTGGATCCCGGCACCGAAGGAGATGTGCGGGTTGTCGGCCCGGCCCACGTCCAGGCGGGCGGGGTCGGCGAAGACCTCGGGGTCGCGGTTGGCCGAGCCGAACAGCAGCGCCACCTCGGTGCCGCGCGGGATGTCGATCCCGCCCACCGAGACGTCCTCCAGCACCCAGCGCTCAAACATCTGCAGCGGGGTGTCCCAGCGCATCAGCTCCTCGACCGCGGTGGGCAGCAGGGAGTGGTCGGCGCGGAGCCGATCCAGCTCGGCCGGGTTGCGGAACAGCGACCACCAGCCGTTGCCCGTGACGTTGACGGTGGCCTCGTGCCCGGCGTTGAGCAGCAGCACGCAGGTGCCGACCAGCTCCTCCTCGGTGAGCCTGTCCCCCTCGTCGGCCACCAGGGCGAGCGCGCTGATCAGGTCGTCGCCGGGATCGGCCCTGCGGGCGCGGGCCAGCTCGACGAGGTAGGCGGAGAACTCCTCGGCCGCCCGTACGGCCGTGTGCTGGGCCTCGACCGACGGCTGGAGCTCGTACATGCCGCAGATGTCGGCCGACCAGGGCCGCAGCAGGTGCCGGTCGCCCTCGGGGACGCCGAGCATCTCGGCGATCACGGTGACCGGGAGCGGCTCGGCGACCTCGGCGATCAGGTCTCCGCCGCCGCGCTCGACGAAGGCGTCCACCAGCTCCCCGGCCATCCGGGCGACCTTGGGGCGGAGCGCCTCGACCATGCGGGGGGTGAACGCCTTCGACACCAGCCGCCGGAGCCTGGTGTGCACCGGCGGCTCGACGTCGAGCATCCCGGCCCTGATCACCCGCCAGAACGGATCCTGGAAGTCGGGGTCGTCCGGCCTGCCGAACTCCTGGTGCGAGGCCACGTGCAGGTAGGAGCGGCCGAGCCTGCGGTCCCGCAGCAGCGCGTTGACGTCGGCGTGCCTGGCCACCAGCCACTGGCCGGTCGGCTCGAAGAAGCTGACCGGCCGCTCCCGCCTCAGCTCGTCGTAGACGTCGTAGGGGTGGGCGACGAATTCCGGATTCCAGGGATCAAAGCGCACGTAGGCATCGTAATCCCCGGTCCCGGCGATCCCCGGTTCAGGATCCGGCCCGCTCGTCCGGCCTCCCCCCCTCGGCCGGCTCGTCCGCCCGGCCCGCCGGAGCCGCCTGGCCCACCTGGACCCCCGGGGTCCCCGGGGTTCTCCGGGGCTCCGGGCCGGTCTCGCCCTCGCCCTCGTCCTCACTCTCGTAGCGGGAACGCAGCTCGACCGGCTTCCGCCTGCTCGCCTTGCCGCGCATCCGGATGTTCAGCAGCTCCACCAGCAGCGAGAACGCCATCGCGAAGTAGATGTAGCCCTTGGAGATGTGCTGCTCGAACCCCTCGGCGATGAGCACGACGCCGATCAGCACCAGGAAGGACAGGGCGAGCATCTTGATGCTCGGGTGCCGCTCCACGAAGCGGCTGATCGGCCCGGAGGCGATCAGCATCACGATGACCGAGACGATGACGGCCGCGATCATGACGCCCAGCTCGTCGACCATGCCGACCGCGGTGATCACCGAGTCGAGCGAGAAGACGACGTCGAGGATCATGATCTGGATGATCACCGAGGTGAAGGACGAGGCCACCCTGCCCTCGGAGTGGCCGGAGTCGCCCTCCAGGCTGCCGTGCATCTCGTGGACGCTCTTGCCCAGCAGGAACAGGCCGCCGAGTATCAGGATCAGGTCGCGCCCCGATATCCCCTGCCCGAAGACCTCGAACATCGGTTCCGTGAGCCTCACCACCCACGACAGCGCCAGCAGCAGCAGGAGGCGGCTGAGCAGGGCGACGGCGATGCCGAGCTTGCGGGCCTTGTCGCGCTGCTCGGGCGGAAGCTTGCCCACCAGGATCGAGATGAAGATGATGTTGTCGATTCCCAGGACGATCTCCAGGGCGACAAGGGTGAAGAACCCTATCCATATCTCCGGATTGGTCACCCAGTCCATTGCTTACTCCTTCGTCGGTCGGCGCATGAACACACCGTCGGCCAACTGCCCGAACGCTTCTTCGGCTGACTGCCAGGACGACCGGGAGGCGCCCGGAGTTCCTTCCGCGCCATCACGCTTCGCTGTCAAAATTCGCCGGGCGCCTCCGAGGCGCTCGCTCCGGCTCCGATATCGGGTTGATCACGTTTCGGACTTGCGGGGCACCGCGGGGTGTCGGTTATAGTTCCCCCGTAGGTCATGAGTGCCAGTGACAAGCCCCGGCTCGCTGGCCGGCAACCCTCGCGTCCGCGGCGGGGTGCCCCGGGTGAGGACCTGGTCCGGCACGAGGTGTGCCGGGCAAGCGCGGGCTCCAGGCACCTGTGTCATGGGTTGGGGTCCGATGACCTCCAAGGAGCCCTGGCATGTCCACCCTGACGATCTTCACCGCCCCCGAGAGCCCCGCCCCCGCCGTGGTGAGCGTTCCCGAGACCCGCGCGTCCGGTGGCCGCCCGATCCCGGCCGTGCTCGGCTCGGACCTGGAGGTCCCGGTCAGGGGCGGCAGGCTCGTCCGCTACGCCAACCTCGACTACGCCGCGAGCGCCCCCTGTCTGGAGCCGGTGAGCGCCGCCGTCGCCGCCGCGCTCCCGGCCTACTCCAGCGTCCACCGCGGCGCCGGATACGCGTCCCAGCTGACCACGGCCCGCTACGAGCAGGCCAGGCACACGGTCCGCGCCTTCGTCGGCGCCCGTCCCGACGACTCGGTGATCTTCACCCGCAACACCACGGACGCGACCAACCTGCTCGCCCGCAGCCTGCCCGAGGGCACCACCGCCGTGGTCTTCGAGACCGAGCACCACGCCTCGCTGCTGCCCTGGGACCGGGTCGTGCGGCTCGCGGCCCCCGCCTTCCCCGGCGAGGCCGTCCGCGCCGCCGACGACGCCCTCGCCTCGATCGACGGCCCCAAGCTGCTGGTCGTGACCGCCGCCTCCAACGTCACCGGGGAGCTCTGGCCGATCGCCGCGCTGGCCCACATCGCCCACCGCCACGGGGCCCGCGTCCTCGTCGACGCCGCGCAGCTCGTCCCGCACCGCCGCCTCAACCTGACGGCGCTCGACCTGGACTACGTGGTCTTCTCCGGCCACAAGCTCTACGCGCCGTTCGGCACCGGGGCGCTGATCGGCCGTTCCGACTGGCTCGCCGAGGCCGAGCCGTACCTGCGGGGCGGCGGCGCGGTGAGGGCCGTGGACGACGACGCCACCGAGTGGCACGACGACCCCGAGGCCCGGCACGAGGCCGGAACCCCGAACGTGCTGGGCGCCGTCGCGCTCGCCGCGGCCTGCGACGCCCTCACCGCCACCGGCTGGACCCCGCTGGTCCGCGAGGAGGAGCGCCTCCTCGGGCGCCTGCGCGCGGGCCTCGCCTCCGTGCCCGGCGTGCACGAGCTGTCCCTGTGGGGCCCGGACCACCCGCGCGTCGGCATCGTCTCCTTCGTGGTGGACGGCTTCACCGCCCGCGAGGTCGCCGAGGCCCTGTCCGGCGACTACGGCATCGGCGTCCGCGACGGCAAGTTCTGCGCCCACCCCTTCGTACGGCACCTGCTGGGCGCCAAGGACGGCGGCTGCGACGACGTCACCGCCTCAGCCGTCCGCGCCTCCATCGGCATCGGTACGACCTCCGAGCACGTCGACCGGCTGATCGACGCCCTGCGGGATCTTGCCTCGCGCGGCTGACGTGACAGCATGGCCCTATGACTGAAGGCGCGCCCCGCGAGCTGAGCGTGGGAATGGGGGCGGGAGCCGAGGCCGTGCGGGGGGCGCACGGCAAGGAGCTCGCGACCGAGGACATGATCCTCAACATCGGCCCGCAGCACCCGTCCACGCACGGTGTGCTGCGGCTGCGCCTCACCCTGGACGGCGAGCGGATCAGCTCGGCCGAGCCGGTCGTGGGCTACATGCACCGGGGCGCGGAGAAGCTCTTCGAGGTGCGCGACTACCGGCAGATCATCGTGCTGGCCAACCGGCACGACTGGCTGTCGGCGTTCGCCAACGAGCTGGGCGTCGTGCTCGCGGTGGAGCGGATGCTCGGCATGGAGGTGCCGGTCAGGGCGGTCTGGACGCGCACGCTGATGGCCGAGCTCAACCGGGTGCTCAGCCACCTGATGTTCCTCGGCTCCTACCCGCTGGAGCTGGGCGCGATCACCCCGGTCTTCTACGCGTTCCGGGAGCGCGAGACCCTCCAGGCCGTGATGGAGGAGATCTCCGGCGGGCGCATGCACTACATGTTCAACCGGGTCGGCGGCCTCAAGGAGGAGATCCCCGAGGGGTGGACGGGCCGGGTCGCCCAGGCCGTGGCCGACGTGCGGCGGCGGCTGCCCGACATCGAGAACCTGATCGTCGGGAACGAGATCTTCCTCGCCCGTACGCGCGGGGTGGGCGTCCTCGACCGCGAGACGGTGATGCAGTACGGCGTGAGCGGCCCCATCGCCCGCGCCTCAGGCGTCGACGTCGACCTGCGCAGGGACGAGCCGTACCTCGCCTACGGCGAGCTGCCGGTGAAGGTCGTCACCCGGTCGGCCGGAGACTGCCACGCCCGCTTCGAGGTGCTGCTGGAGCAGGTGAAGGTCTCCCTCGACCTCGCGGACGCCTGCGTGGAAAGGCTCCTCGACCTGCCTCCGGGGCCGGTCAACCAGCGTCTGCCCAAGGTGCTGAAGGTTCCCGAGGGCCACACCTACGCCTGGACGGAGAGCCCGCTCGGCCTGAACGGCTACTACCTGGTCTCGCGCGGGGAGAAGACGCCGTGGCGGATGAAGCTCCGCTCGGCCTCCTTCAACAACGTCCAGGTGCTGCGCGAGATGCTTCCCGGCCACCTCGTCGCGGACATGGTGGCCATCCTGGGCTCGATGTTCTTCGTCGTCGGCGACATCGACAAGTAAGGCACGGTTGGAACCGCATGATCGAACCCGGTGAGGACCAGGAGAGGGCGACTCCCGCGGCCCCTTCGGCACCCCCCACGCCCTCCGCCCTCGTCTCCCCCTCCGTCCCCATCTCCCCCTCCGTCCCCATCTCCCCCTCCGTCCCCCTCGCCACTCCCGTCCCGGGGGCCGCCGAGACCCCTTGCGCCGGAACCACCGCGGCCCCGGATCCCGGGTCGTCCGGAGCTTCCGGGGTCGCGGACGGGCCGCGGCGGGACCGGTACGTCGACTGGCTGCGCGCGTTCAGCCTGATCGTCGTGGTCGTCTGGCACTGGGCGTTCACGATCCTGCAGTGGGGCCCCGACGGCCCCTCGCCGACGAGCCCGCTGGGCTTCACCTCCGGGCTGTGGATCCTGACGTGGTTGCTTCAGGTGCTGCCGCTCTTCTTCTACGTGGGCGGATACGTCCACCTGCTGTCGTGGAACCGGGCCTGCGAGCGCGGGGTCGGCATCGGCACCTTCGTGTCGCGGCGCATCCGGGGCCTCGCGATCCCCGCGCTGGCGCTGACCGCGACCTGGATCGTGTTCGGCGTGCTCGTGGCGTGGGCGTTCGGGATCGAGTGGATGGACCGCGTGGTCCTGCTCGTCATCAGCCCGCTCTGGTTCATCGGCGTCTACCTCGTGCTGATCGCCCTGCTCCCGATCTCGCTCTGGCTGCACCGGCACTACGACGTGCTGGCCCTGATCTGGCTGGCGGGGGCGGCGCTCGTCGTCGACGTGCTGCGGCTGCGCTACGGGTACGAGGCCGTGGGCTGGCTCAACATGATCATCGTCTGGGGACTGGCCCACCAGGCCGGTTTCTTCTACGACAGGGTGGTGGCGCTTCCCCGCCGCTTCGACGTCGCCATCCTGTGGACCGGGCTGTTCGCCCTCTTCGGCCTGGTCTACTCGGGCATCTACCCGGGTTCGATGGTGGGCGTTCCCGGCGACAAGCTCTCCAACATGGCGCCGCCCACCTTCGTCATCGTGGCGCTCCTGATCTTCCAGATCGGCCTGGTGGAGGTGCTGAGGCCGTCCATGGAACGCCTGCTCGAACGTCCCAGGTGGCAGCGCGTGAACGAGACGGTGAACCGGTTCGCGCTCCCGCTGTTCCTGTTCCACACGACCGGGATGGCGATCTGGGTGGCGCTGACCTGGTGGGTGGCGGGCGGCGGGCCCGGCGAGGGGGTGCGGCCGGACCTGTTCTGGTGGCTGGAGCGCCCCCTGGCCGTCGCCGGGGCGCTGGTCTGCACGCTCCCGGTCATCATGCTCTTCGGACGCAAGTGGACGACGAGGCGGCGGGGCTAGCGCGACATCCCGACGGCGGACGGCGGGACCTCGGCGACAGACGGCGAGGCGGGCCCACCGCCGGATGGGCTGGGCCGGGGCGGGGGCGACGCCGGGCGGACCGGGGCGGGGCCGACCGCCGGGCGCGGCACCTCAGCGATCGTCGTCCGAGGAGTCCCTGGGCACCTTGCAGCAGTGCTCCAGGTACAGGGCCGAGCAGATCAGCAGCACGCACACCAGCAGCGATCCTCCGGTGATGAAGAAGTCGCGGCGCGGGACCTCCTGCTCCAGCAGCTCCACCGTGTAGAGGGTGAACCCGGCGAAGCCCCCGCCGAAGATCGCCCCGCCGTACGCCGAGGCCTTGGCCAGGGCGGCCAGACGGGCCACGGCGAGGGGCTCGACGGGCTTGGTGTCGGGCTTGCGCTCGATCCTGGCCTTCGTCATCCACCCGCTGTAGAACTCGCCGATCGCCAGCAGCAGCACCGTCGGGATCGCCGTCCACGGCACGGTCGGCAGATCCGAGTAGAGCGGCTTGAGAAGCCCCCAGGTGAGGATCGCGAACACGAGAAAGATCCCGATGAGCACACCGGGACGGGTTGGCTTCACACGGGCCTCTGGAGGGTCAGGTCGGGGCGCGGCCGTACGTAGCCCTGGTCGAGACCGGCCAGCAGGTCGGCCACCCGGCGCCCGGAGAGGACGGCGCCGGGGTCGGCCCGCACCCAGGGGACCAGCACGAACGCGCGCTCGTGCGCCCTGGGGTGCGGCAGGGTGAGGTCGGGGTCGTCCATCACGGCGTCCCCCACGGTGATCAGGTCGATGTCCAGGGTGCGCGCTCCCCAGCGCTCCACCCGGACTCTGCCGAAGGCGTTCTCCACACCTTGAGCACGATCGAGGAGCGCCCGAGGTTCCAGCGCGCTCTCGGCGATCACCACCGCGTTGAGGTAGGCGCCCTGTTCCGGGCCGCCGACCGGGTCGGTCTCGTAGACCGGCGACACCGCGACGAACGTGAGGTCCGGCTTCTCGAAGAGGGCGTCGAGCGCGCCCCGCAGGGTGTCGAACCGGTCGCCCAGATTGCTGCCGAGCGCCAGGACCACCCTCATGCCCGGCCCCGGGTGATCGTCACGATCACGTCGTCGAACGGCAGCGGGATCGGCGCGGCGGGCTTGTGCACGCTCACCTCCGCCACCTGGACGAGCTCGCGGGCCAGGCAGACGTCGGCCAGCCGCTGGGCGAGGGTCTCGATCAGGTCGACCGGCTCGCCTCCCACGACCCCCGCCAGGTCCTCGGCGAGCTCGCCGTAGTGGACGGTCCTGGTGAGGTCGTCACCGGCCGCCGCCGGTGCCGTGTCGAGGAACAGGGTGACGTCGACGACGAACTCCTGGCCGAGCTCCCGCTCGGCCGCCAGCACGCCGTGCCGCCCGTGCACCCGCAGCCCCTTCAGGCTGATCCGGTCGGTGGCGGTCCTGACGAACCCGCCCGGTGGCAGGCCGTACGCCACCTCCCTGGCCGGGCCCAGAGCCAGGTCGTCCAGCAGGTCCGGCAACCGGCCGCCCGCCGGGCCCCCGACCGGCTCGTCGGCCGGATCTCCGATCAGGTCGCTGACGCCGTCGTCGATCCGCAGGGGCGTCTCGTCACGGCCCCCGGATGCGTCACTGAATCCGGGGCCGTCACCGGTCTTGGAGCCGTCACCGGCCCTGAGTCCGTCACCGGCCCTGAGTCCGTCACCGGCCGGCCTCGCGCCCTCCGCGGAGTCGCCGCGCCCGCCGGGCCGCTCGTCCACCACGAAATCGCCGTTGCCGGCGGGCCGCCTCCCGGCCACCGGGTGACCGCCACCCCCGCCGGACCGTTCACCGGTGCGCTCGCTCACGCGGTTTCCTCTTCCTCGTCCTCGTCGTCTCCCTGCAGCACGGGTGAGCCGTGGTGCAGCCAGAGCCGCCACCCCGCCGACGTCCGCACGAAGGTGTTGCTCGCGACCACCTTGCCCGCCGCGAAGCTGGAATCACCTTCGTCGCCCGCCGTGAGGATGTTCTCCTCACAGGTGAGGATGGCGACGTCGCCCAGGACCATGACGCGGACGTCGGTCAGCACGAACTGGATGTAGGGCGTGTTGGCCATGATGAGCGCCCAGGAGCGCAGCACCTCCTGCCGGCCGTTCACGATCGGCCAGCCGGGGTGGACGCAGCTCACCTGCTCGCCCTCGATGTCCTCGGCCCAGATCTCGGTCATCCGGTCGAGGTCGGCGTCCTCGATGGCGGTGTAGAACGCCTGGTTGACCGTCTCGACGGCGGTGGTGTCGACGCTCATGATCTCGCTCCCTGAACTGCGGCAGCCACACGGACGGCGTCCGCGTTCGGACGGACGTCGTGCACGCGCACGCACCAGGCCCCCGCCTGCGCGGCGAGCGCGGTCACGGCGAGCGTGGCATCGTCACTACGACTGAAAGGGCGCGGCACGCCCTCCGGGTCGGCCAGGAGGCGACCCAGGAAGCGTTTCCGCGAGGCTCCGACGAGCAGCGGGTAACCCAGCTCTCCGAGCCTGTCGATGCCCGCGATCAGCGCCCAGTTGTGCTCGGGGTTCTTGGAAAAGCCCAGCCCCGGGTCGAGCACGATCTGCTCCTCCGCCACCCCCTCGGCCAGCACGGAGGCGACCCGTTTGGCGAGCTCCTCGCGCACCTCGGTCACCACGTCGCCGTACACGGCCCTGCGCTCCATGGCGTGGCTGTGCCCCCGCCAGTGCATCACCACGTACGGCACGCCCGAGGCGGCCACGACCCTCGGCATCGCCGGGTCGGCCAGCCCTCCGCTGACGTCGTTGACCAGTTTCGCCCCGGCCTCCACGGCCATCTGGGCGACCTCGGCCCGCATGGTGTCGACGCTGACGGTGACGCCCTCGCGGCTCAGCTCCCGGATGACCGGCTCGACCCTGGCCAGCTCCTCCTCCAGGGGCACCCGCGCGGCGCCGGGCCTGGTGGACTCGCCGCCCACGTCGACGATGTCGGCGCCCTGCTCCACCAGCTCCAGGCCGTGACGCACGGCCACCGCCGGGTCGAACCACCTGCCGCCGTCGGAGAAGGAGTCGGGAGTCACGTTGACCACGCCCATCACGAGGCACCGGCCCGCGTCCGGCAGCCCGGGCACACTCCACGTAGTCATGGCGACAAGCCTAGGCGTTGCGCACCGTACGCCCGTCTCGTGGGTCCGGCTTGCGCCATAACGAATCCGCACACCCGTCACAGGGCGGACGGCCCTCGGTCGGCGTCCCGCCCGGGACGTCTGGCTGGCATGCGTTCTCCTCCACTCGGAGTCGGCTGCTCCACGGGATCACTCGGAGCCGGCGGCCCCGCGGGACCCACGGGCGTGGCCGTCTCGATCCGGGAGCCGGAGAGGACCGATCGGGGCGCCCGGCCCTGCCGGGTATGGCGGTATCAGCGCCGGGTGTGGCGATATTAGCCCGGCCAAGGTCGGCTTGGGGAACTTTCCCCGCCCCACAGCCCTTCCCGGCCACCGGCCTTTCCCGGCCACCGGCAAGAGCCGACCCGATCGCCGGTCCGGTCACCTGTCCGGCCACGGACCCGGCCCCCGGTCACGGCCCGGTCATCACCCGGTCACGGCCCTCCGCTCCCCTGACAACGCGAGAACCCCGCTCGGGTCGCCGATCGGCGGTCCGGGCGGGGTCTTGTTCGTACGGGCTCTCGAAAGCACGCGGGAAGGCGCTCCTGCGGATCCGGCGAATCAGGGGATTCAGGGGATCCACAGGACTCAGCGGATGATGAGGGCCATCGCCTCGGCGCGGGTCTTGTCGCTGTTGCGGAAGTCCCCGCGCACGGCCGAGGTGATCGTCTTGGCACCCGGCTTGCGGACCCCCCGCATGGTCATGCAGAGGTGCTCGCACTCGATCACCACGATGACCCCCCGCGGCTCCAGCACGCTCATGAGCGCGTCGGCGATCTGGGAGGTCATCCTCTCCTGCACCTGGGGGCGCCTGGCGTACACGTCGACGAGGCGGGCGAGCTTGGACAGGCCGGTGACCTGCCCCTTCGCGTTCGGGATGTAGCCGACGTGGGCGACGCCGTGGAACGGCACGAGGTGGTGCTCGCAGGTCGAGTAGACCTCGATGTCGCGGACGAGCACCATCTCGTCGTGGTCGACGTCGAAGACCGTGGTCAGGACGTCCTCCGGGGTCTGCCCCAGCCCGGCGAACTGCTCCGCGTAGGCGCGGGCGACGCGGGCGGGGGTGTCGCGGAGGCCGTCGCGGTCGGGATCCTCGCCGATGGCGATGAGGATCTCCCGAACGGCACTTTCCAGCCGGGCCGCGTCGACCTGGAGCGGCTTGGCACCCCCCACGCTCAGTTCACGTCCTTGGGCGAGGCGTCGGGGTGACCCGTCCCCGCCGGAAGGGCGCCGTTGCCACCGGCCTCGCCCGTGGGGAGCGCGCCGTTGCCGGACTGCTCCTTGCGGGACAGGATCGGCGGGCGGTTGGAGGGCAGCCGCTTGCCGTAGCCGGAGTAGGAGGGCCTCTTCTCCTTGACGACGACCGGGGCGAAGATCTGCAGCACCTGGTCGCGGGAGAGGGTCTCCTTCTCCATCAGCTCCAGCACCAGGTTGTCGAGCACGTCGCGGTACTCGACGAGGATCTCCCAGGCCTGGTCGTGGCCGGACTCGATGAGGCGGCGGACCTCCTCGTCGATCGTTGAGGCGATCTTCTCGGAGTAGTCGCGCTCGTGGCCCATCTCACGGCCGAGGAAGACCTCGCCGTTGCCGCTGCCGAACTTGCGGGCGCCGAGCTGCTCGCTCATGCCGTACTCGGTGACCATGCGGCGGGCGATGGAGGTGGCCTTCTCGATGTCGTTGGAGGCACCGGTGGTGGGCTCGTGGAAGACGAGCTCCTCCGCCGTACGGCCACCGAGGAGCATCGCGAGCTGGTCCAGCATCTCCGAGCGGGTCGCGAGGAACTTGTCCTCCATCGGCAGCGTCATCGTGTAACCGAGGGCGCGTCCGCGGGACAGGATCGTGATCTTGTGGACCGGGTCGGAGTTGGGCAGCGCGTGCGCGACCAGGGCGTGCCCGCCCTCGTGGTACGCGATGATCTTCTTTTCCTGGTCCGACATGACGCGGGACTTGCGCTCGGGACCGGCCATCACGCGGTCGATGGACTCTTCGAGCAGCTCCATCGTGATCAGCTTCTGGTCGGCCCGCGCGGTGAGCAGCGCGGCCTCGTTGATCACGTTGGCCAGGTCGGCACCGGTGAAACCGGGCGTCCGGCGGGCGATGATGTCGAGGTCGACGCCCTCGGCGAAGGGCTTGCCGCGGCCGTGCACCTTGAGGATGCCCTTGCGGCCCTCGAGGTCCGGGCGGTCGACGGTGACCTGGCGGTCGAAACGACCGGGACGCAGCAGCGCCGGGTCGAGGATGTCGGGCCGGTTGGTCGCGGCGATCAGGATCACGCCGCCCTTGACGTCGAAGCCGTCCATCTCGACGAGGAGCTGGTTCAGCGTCTGCTCGCGCTCGTCGTGGCCGCCGCCGAGACCGGCGCCGCGGTGGCGGCCCACCGCGTCGATCTCGTCGATGAAGATGATCGCCGGAGCGTTCGCCTTGGCCTGCTCGAACAGGTCGCGGACCCGGGAGGCGCCGACACCGACGAACATCTCCACGAAGTCGGAACCGGAGATGGAGTAGAACGGCACCCCGGCCTCACCGGCGACGGCCCTGGCGAGCAGGGTCTTGCCGGTTCCGGGCGGGCCGTAGAGCAGGACGCCCTTGGGGATCTTGGCGCCGATCGCCTGGAACTTCGCCGGGGCCTGCAGGAACTCCTTGATCTCCTGGAGCTCCTCGATGGCCTCGTCGGCACCCGCGACGTCGGCGAAAGTGGTCTTCGGGGTGTCCTTGGTGATGAGCTTCGCCTTCGACTTGCCGAAGTTCATCACCCGGGAGCCGCCGCCCTGCATCTGGTTCATGATGAACAGGAAGAACAGCACGATGAGAACGATCGGCAGGAAGCTCACCAGGAGCCCGAGGAGGAAGTTCTCCTTGGGCACGTCGACGTTGTATCCGCCGGGCAGCTTGTTGGCCGCCTTGGCCGTCTGGAGCCTGTCGGCGAGCTGCACGCCCTGGCCCGTCACCCACGAGGAGTAGTAGCGCTTCTTGTCGGTCAGAGTGACCTCGATGCGCTGGTCCTTGTCGATGATCTTGGCGTTGGAGACCTTGCCCTCGTCGATCCAGCTGATGATCTGGGAGGTGTCGCGCCTCTCGAAGTTGCCCTCACCGCCCCACATCGTGGTGACGAGAAGAAGCAGAACGACGATGCCCAGGATCCACAGCAGTGGCCCACGTGTAAATCGCTTGAGATCCATCCGATGCGGAACCCCGGCGGGCCCGTCCCTTCCTGACCAGAGCCTGGCAACCCCGGGCGAACCCGGGGTTCGCGGTATCCCTAACCGCTCCAACTGACTACCCAGAGACGGCGGGAGGCCACCTCTTCGGTTGTCCGAAGGTACACCGGCGTGGCGCGCGGGGTCACCGCGCGGACAGACCGGCTTTGCCCTACCAACGTACGTCAGGTAGGTCCGTGTTCCCCGCCGCTATGGGCAATGTCGCGTTTGTGAAGGGCTCACTTCGCGCAGGGCGTACTTTTCAGCCCGCTCCGTATACGTGGGGGGCGAGAGTTCCGATGAAGGGAAGATTGCGGTAGCGCTCGGCGTAGTCGAGGCCGTAACCGATCACGAACTCGTTGGGGATGTCGAAACCGATGTACTTCACGTCGATCGGCACCTTGATCGCGTCCGGTTTGCGCAGCGCGGCGCAGATCTCCACCGAGGCCGGGTTGCGCGACTTCAGGTTGTGGACCAGCCACGACAGGGTCAGGCCGGAGTCGATGATGTCCTCGACGACGAGCACGTGGCGTCCGGCGATGTCGGTGTCGAGGTCCTTGAGCACGCGCACGACGCCCGACGACCTGGTGCCCGCCCCATAGGAGGAGACGGCCATCCAGTCCATCTGCACGGGCAGGCGCAGTGCCCTCGCCAGGTCCGCCATCACCATGACCGCGCCCTTGAGCACGCCCACGATCAGCAGGTCCTCGCCCGCGTAGTCCTCGTCGATCCGGCTCGCGAGCTCCTTGATCTTGGCCTGGAGCTCTTCCTCGGGAATGAGGACCTTCGAGAGGTCCCTGCCCATATCGGCTGCGTCCACCTGGGATTTTCCTTACGAAACGGGGCTGGCTGGCTGTCTGGCGAGTATCAGGGTGTCATACCGCCGGACCGCGCCCACCCCCCCGGGCACCTCTACGCGCCGCTGCCCCCGCCACGCCGTGACCAGACGGTCGACCTGCAGGACGTGCGAGGCCGCGAGCGTGCCCGGCGGCGACCCCGCGTCGATCGCCGCCCTCCGCAGCACCCTCCGCCGCACGGCGGCCGGAAGCCCCTCCAGGTCCCGTACGGCCACCGTCACCGTGCTGATATCGCTAAGAGCGCAATCCCGTACGGCGACGCGGGCGTAGACCTCCCCGGCCCAGGCGTCCAGCGCGTCGGCGTCGTCGCGGCACAGGGACGCGGTCCTGGCGAGCGCCTCGGCGACGCCGGGGCCGAGCTCGTCCTCCAGGGCGGGCAGCAGCCGCTCGCGGACCCGGACCCGGGTGTACCGGGGGTCGAGGTTGTGCGGGTCGTCCCACGGGGTCAGGCCGAGCGCCGCACAGGCCGCCACGGTCGTCGCGCGTCCGAGCTCCAGCAGCGGCCGCCGGTAGATTCCGGCCCGCGCGGGCATCCCGGCCAGCGACCGGGGGCCGCTCCCCCTGGCCAGCCCGAGCAGCACGGTCTCCGCCTGGTCGTCCCTGGTGTGCCCGAGCAGCACGGCCGCCGCCCCGAGACGCTCCGCCGCCCCGGACAGGGCCGCGTACCTGGCCTGTCTCGCCGCCGCCTCCGGCCCTCCCGAGGTGCCGACGGAGACGGGCAGCGCCTCGGCGAGGTCGAGCCCCAGGCCGGGCGCGAGCCGCACGACGTCGCCCGCGCGGTCGCCCGACCCCTCCTGCAGGCCGTGGTCGACGCTGAGCAGACCGGCGCGGAGCCCGGCGCGGGGCGCCGTGAAGCCCAGCGCGGCGGCCAGGGCCAGGGAGTCGGCGCCGCCGCTGCACGCGGCGAGCACGAGGGCGCCCGGCTCCAGGTCACCCAGTGCGAGCCGTACGGCGCGCCGTACGTCGGCGACGGCGGGATGCGGACCCATGCCCGCCATTGTCCGGCCTCGGAGGGGATGGTGGCACGACCACCCCGTTCGCGGCCGGTGAGGCCGGCGAAGTCGGCGAGGTCAGCCGGATCGGCTGGAGCCGCGGGGCGGCCGGATCGGCTGGAGCGACGGAGCGGCGGGAGCGGTGCGGTCAGCGGGCCCGGCGGGGACGACGCGATCAGCACGATCGGCGCGGTCGACACGATCGGCCGGGCGGCCCGACCTATCGGGTCGCCCGGCCGGACCGGTCAGCCGATGGTGCCGTTGGCCTCGGGAATGGCCGGGGTGTCGATCACCCTGGCGATCCAGCGCTCCGGCTTGGCGATCTCCACCTGGGTGGGGAGCGTCTCCGGCGAGGTCCAGACCTTGTTGAAACCGTCGACGCCCACCTGCCCCACGACCGTGCGGACGAAGGCCGAGCCCTCGGCGTACTGCTTCATCTTGAGGTCGAGGCCGAGCAGCCTGCGGATCGTGCGGTCGACACGGGAACCGCCCTCGCGGCGGTGGTGGAACTTGGCGCGGATGTCGGCGACCGAGGGGACCACCGAGGGGCCGACGGCGTCCATGACGTGGTCGCCGTGCCCCTCGACCAGGGTCATCACCGCGGTGAGCCGGTCGAGGATCACCTTCTGCTCGGGCGTCTGGATCGCGTCGATCAGGTTGCCCTCGCCACCCCTGACCACGTCGGTGAACGTTCCGGCGGCCGAGCGGAGCCGCTCCAGCAGCGCGGGCAGGTCGATGTCGGAGGCGAGCAGGAAGTCGGTCGTCTGCGTCCTGACGTACTCGCGCAGCCAGGGGACGCCGGTGAACTGCACCCGGTGGGTCTCCTCGTGCAGGCAGACCCAGAGGCGGAAGTCACGCGGGTTGACGTTGAGTTCCTGCTCGGCGTGGACGATGTTGGGGGCGACCAGGGTGAGGCGTCCCGTGGGCGCCTGGCCGGTCGGGTCGGGCGGCAGGAACAGCTCGTACTGCCCGAGGACGCGGGAGGCGAGGAAGGCCAGCACCGCACCCACCTCGACGCCGGTGACACGCGAGCCCACCGCGCTCACGATCGCCGGTGCCTGGCTCCCGCGGGCGGACATCCGCTCGATGAGCGGCTCCAGCACCACCCGGAACCCGTCGAGGTTGGCCCTGATCCAGCCGGGCCTGTCGACGATGGTCGCGGTTTGCGGCGCGGTCTCGGTGTCGATTCGGGTGAACTCGCGAACGTGCCCCTCGGCCTCTCGCGAGAGCCGCCGTAAATCGGCGACGGCCTGCCGGGCCTCCTCTCGGCTGACTTGCGGCCCGGGGCGCACCAGGCGCGTTCCGGTCGCTACGGCAAGATCCCAATCGATCACCTGCATACCGTCCACCGTACGTGCTCTCCCCCCGACTCGCGCACCCGCGACCTGTGATCAACTCGCGGCGACCGCGGCGGCGAGCCTGTCGAGGGCCGCCTCCGCCTTGCCCCAGCCCGGCGGGACCTTGTCCGCCATGAAGGCGAAGGTCACCAGGCGTCCGCCCCGCGTGGTGGTCATGCCCGCCAGGGTGTTGACCCCGTCGAGGGTGCCCGTCTTGGCGCGGATCAGCCCGTAGGCGGAGTGGATCTTGCCGAACCTGTGCCCGAGGGTGCCGCTGAAACCGGCGACCGGCATGCCGCTGATGATCGGGTGCAGGCCGGGGTTGGCCGGGGAGGCCGCCGTCGAGACCAGGCGGGCGAGCGCCTCGGGGGCGATGCGGTTCTTCGGCGACAGCCCGCTGCCGTCGAACACCCGCACCCCCTTCGCCGCGCCGAGCCTGGTCAGCACCTTGCCGACGGCCGCGGCTCCGCCGTCGAAGGAGGCGGGCTCCCCCTCCTTGATCGCCACGTGCCTGGCCAGCGCCTCCGACAGGTCGTTGTCGCTGAGCGTGAGGGCCCGCTCGACCAGGGCGTACACGGGCGCGGAGTCGACCCGGGCGAGCTCCTGCGCACCGGCCGGGGCCTTGGACCGCCTGGCGGACTTGGAGACCGTGACGCCGTACTTCGACAGCAGCGACACGAACGCGGCGTGCGTCGCGCGGGAGGGGTCGGAGACCCGCTGGTCACTTCCCCGCGAGGCCCTGCCCTCGTCGATCATGAGCGCCGTGACCGGGGCGACGCTGCCCTCGGGGACGTAACCGGGCTTCCAGGTGGCGGCGGTGCGCGGCCCGGTGTAGAGGAAGTCGTCGTAGGCCACCGTCACCTTGGACACCCCGGCCGCCTTGAGCGCCCTGGCGGTACGCGAGGCGAGGGTGGCGAGCGAGGCGGGCCGGGGGTAGACCGGGCTCCCCGCCGTCCTGGGGCTCGCGAGGGTGGGGTCGCCGCCGCCGACGAGGATGATCGAGCCGGGCGAGGACCCCCGCACCACGCGGGTGCTCAGCCTCGCGTCGGGTCCCAGCGAGGCCATCGAGGCGACCGCGGTGACGACCTTGGTGGTGGAGGCGGGGGTGATGCCCGTGGCCGGGCCGCTGCCGAACAGCAGGGCGCCCGTCTCCGCGTCGAGCACCGCGGCGCCGACACTTCTCCCCAGGGCGGGGTCACCCAACGCCTCGGTCAGCCGCTCCGCCAAAGTACCCTTGGCGGGGAGAGGGCCGTTCCCCCCCGCGGCCAGCACCGGACCCGCGGTGATGACCGGGACGGGGGGCGGCTCGGCCGACGCGACGATCGTCTCGGGCTCACCCTCGACCAGCACATCGCTGGTGAGCAGGTGTGCCCCGGCCGCGCCGACGAAGATCTGCAGCAGGACGAGAGTGACCAAGGCCACCCACCGCTCACGCCGCATTTCGTCGTCGTCCTCTCATCATCGGTATCCAAAAGACATAAATCGCCTACGAGACATTAACGCCCAACCGGGGGTGCCCGGGGGTCTGAGTGGAGGAACCGCGGTGGAGTTCGACGTTCTCGTTGAGATTCCCAAGGGGCAACGGAACAAGTACGAGGTGGACCACGAGTCAGGCCGCATCAGGCTCGACCGCATGCTCTTCACCTCCACGCAGTACCCCGCCGACTACGGCTTCATCGAAGACACGCTCGGCGAGGACGGTGATCCACTCGACGCCCTGGTGCTGCTCCAGGAGCCGACCTTCCCCGGCTGTCTGATCAAGTGCCGGGCGGTCGGCATGTTCCGCATGACCGACGAGAAGGGCGGCGACGACAAGGTCCTGTGCGTCCCCGCCACCGACCCCCGGATGGAACACATCCGCGACATCCACCACGTGCCGGAGTTCGACCGTCTGGAGATCCAGCACTTCTTCGAGGTCTACAAGGATCTGGAGCCCGGTAAGTCGGTCGAGGGCGCCAACTGGGTCGGCAGGGTGGAGGCCGAAGAGGAGATCGTCCGTTCCATCAAGCGCGCCAAGGACGAGGTCCACGGAAAGCACTGATTCGTGACCGGTTCATTACCCGCTCTTTGACCGGCCGCCCCTTGGCCGGCCATCTTCCGGACGATCGTTCTTCGGCAGGTTGTCTGACCGGTCGTTCGCTGGGCGGTCGTTCTTCGGCAGGTCGTTCTCTGACCGGTCATCACGCGGGACGGGTCGCGCCGACGAGGTCGCTGCGCCACATCGGCGCGACCCTGATCACGTCCCCCGTCTGCGGGGCGTGCACCATCAGCCCCCGGCCGATGTAGATCCCCACATGGTGGATGTCGCCGGGGTTCTGGGTGATCTGCCCGTAGAAGAGCAGGTCGCCCCGCTGAAGCTCGCTGAGCCGCACGTGCGGGCCCGCGGTCCACTGGGTGCCGGTCCAGTGGTCCATGACGACCCCGACCCGTTCCCAGGCCCGCATGGTCAGCCCCGAGCAGTCGTAGGCCGCCGGTCCGGCGGCCGCCCACACGTACGGCTTGTCGAGCTGGGTGAGCGCCCAGTCGGCGGCGATGTCGCCCCTGGCGGAACCGGCCGTCATGTCGACCGCCCAGCGCGACGCGGGCTCTCCCGAGGCCACCGCCGTCCGCGCTGCCTCGCGGCGCGCCGCGGCCGCCTGGTATCGAGCGCGCTCTGCGTTCTCCCTGGCGATCCTGGCCTGCTCCAGGGCCGCCTCGCGCTTCCTGGCGAGCAGGTCGGCGGCGCCCCGGGCCTCTTCGGCCAGCTTCTCCAGCCGGGCCTGCTCCTCCTCGATCCGCCGGGTCTCGTCGACCTGCCTGGCGACGGCCTCCTCGGCCGCGAGCTTCGCCTCCTCGGCCCTCGCCTGCGCCTCCCGCTGCACGGCGTAGGCGTCGTCGGCCTGTGCCTGGAGGATGGCGAAGACCTCCTGGGCCTCCCGTAGCTGCTTGAGCGTCTCCGCCTGCCCTCCGCCCATGTGGGCCAGGATGCTGGCCCTGCGCAGGTAACCGTCGTCGGTGGGGCCGCCGCTGTCGGTCATCATGGCCATCATGGGCTGGGCGATGTCCAGCCCGCCGTAGTTCTGGACGGTGATCGCGGCCACCGCCTCCCGTGCCTCCCCGACCTCGGAGCCCGCCGTCCTGGCCCGCTCGGCCGCCTGCTCGGCGAGCTTCTTGACGCGAGCCGTCTTGACCAGCTCCCCGTTGTACGACTCGACGAGCCGCTCCGCCTGGGCGACCAGCTCCTGCAACCTGGCCTGCGCCTCGGCGACCAGGACCGTGGTCGAGCCGAGCCTCTCACCGCGCTCGCGGGCCAGCGCCCGCGCGTCGGCGACCTCGTCGGCCGACGGTCCCGACACGCCGCCCGGCGCGGCGTCGCCGGCCGGTCCCGGCCGGCCGGGAACAGCGCCGGCGGGGAGCCCCGGCCCGGCGATCAGGCAACAGGCGAGGCCCGCCACCGCGGCGGCATGACGGCGCCGTCTGACTGAATGCATGCGTCTCCCCCCGGAGTCACCTTGAACACCGCGTGTCGCGGTCTCACCACGTGTCGCGGTCTCACCGCACGACGCGGCGCGTCGCCGCGTGCCAGGCGGCGGCCTACCTCAACATTCCCGTCAGTCACTCTCCGCACACATGCCACTCACACACCGTGGTCAACGCCCGTCACAATACCCCCGTCGGCAGGGTCCTCGGTCCCCGTATCCCACACCTGGTCGCCCGCGCGAGGAGTGCGCGACGGTTTTCTCCCCGGACGTCCGTACGGCCCGCCCGGCGGAGGTCAGGGGCGGGCCGCGAGCAGGGGCCGGAGAAAGCAGGACCGAAGAGCGGGAAAGGTGAGAGTCCGGGGAAAGGGGAGGCGAGGACTGTCCAGGGAAAGCGAGGGCTGTGTCCGGGGGAAGGGGGCTGTGTCCGGAGGAAAGGGAAGCGGTGGCGAACCGGTGAAGCCGGTCAGATCCGTCAGGCCGGTGTGGCAGCCGACCCGGAGGGGGCGGGAGGCTCCGGCCGCGAGGGCGGTGTGACGGGATTCGTACCGGTGGGATCCGACGGGGAACCTCCCGAGGGTCGCTCCTGACCTACCGAAGACGGCCCCTGACCTGAATCACCCGAGGACCGCCCCTGGCCCGCGCCGTCCGAGGACCGCCCCCGGCTCGTTCCGCCCGGGGACCGCCCGGGACCCGGACTGTCGGAAGCCCGACCGGGACCCGAGTTGTCCGGGGTCCGTCCGGGACCCGAGCTGTCGGAAGCCCGTCCGGGGCCCGAACCGCCCGGGGTCCGTCCGGGACCCGAGCGGTTCGGGATCCGTGCCGGGCCCTGGTCATCCCGGCTCGCCCCGTGACCCGCCTCGTCCGGGGTCCGCCTCGGTCCGGCGGGGGCCGGCCGGGAATCGTCGGGGACCTGCCGTGGACCGGACCTCGGGTGGCCGGGGTTCGCCCGCGGGCGTCGCGGATCGGCGTACGGCGGCCGGGGGTTCGCCCGCGGGGCCCCGGGATCCGCGCGAGGGGGCCGGGGGCTTCCCTCAGGCGGATCCGCCTGAGGGGAGCCCTGATCCGCCTGCGGGGGCACCGGATCCGCCGGCCGGTGGGTGAGCCCGCAGCGACGGGAGGAGTGTCCGTGGTGGTCACGGGACGGATGAGACCTGTACGGCGCGCCGACCCCGGAAGACCCCGGCGGCACGGGCGGCACCGGTGACGCGGGCGGGGACGGCTGGGCCGGGCTCTCCGCCGGAGCGGCCGGCCGGTCGGCCGACTCCTCACCCGAAGATCCTTCACGGGCGGGATCGGCCGGTCCGTCGCCGGACGATCCGTCACCCGGTCGCCGGGGCGAGTCTTCTGTCAGGGGACCGGTCGGGCCCGGTGTTCCCGCCCGCTCGTCCCCGAAGGCGGGTCCGGTGGCACTGACCGGCGCCGTCATCCCGAGCGAACCGACCCGCTCGACGGCCACCCCCTCCCCGACGGACTCCAGCGGCGCGGACGCGCCTCCCCGCCGGAACTCCCCGGGTGTCCGGGTGTCCGGAGGGTCCGCCACCACCGGGAACGTGCCCGAGGCGACGCCGGGACCCGCGTCTCCCGGGTCGGCCACGGTCTGGGTGAGGAACAGGGCCAGCGCCGCCGCCGCGGCGACCGCGGCGGCCGCACCGGCCAGCGCGTAGGGCCGACGGCGTCCGCCGCGCCTCCTGCCGACGGGGAACCCGGCATCGTCGAGAGGACCGGCCAGGTGGGCGACGTCGCGCCGGTAGGGGACCCGCTCGGGGTCGGTGAAGTAGCTCATCACCCACGCGCGCAGCGTGGGCGGGAGCGTGACCAGGGGGAGCAGGTCGAAGACCTTGGCCGCGGAGACCTGCCTGACCCGGTGCGGGGCGCAGGTGTCGCAGCGGTTCACGTGGCGGATGACCCGCTCGCGCACCTCCGGCGTGAGTTCGCCGGTGAACCCGGTGAGCATCCGGGCCCGGCTCGCGCAGTCGTACGGCCCCTTGCGGACGAGGACCTCCGCGGTGACGACGTCACGCAGGCGCTCCCTCGCCGACTCGTACAGCGCGCCGGCGACCTTGGGGGTGACGCCCAGGACCGCGGCGAGGTCGATGGGCCCGAAGCCGTGGCGGCAGCTCAGGTCGAGAACCTCACGGTCTTCGGGCGACAGGCTCCGGGTGGCGTTCCACGCCATCACCCGCAGGTCCGCGTCGCCCCCTGCGGTGACCACCGGGACGGGAACCGCCGGGGCGGGGACCAGCGGGTCGGGCCCCTCGGCGAGATGACGCCGTACGCACTCCCCCCGAGCGAGTGCGTACAGCCACGCCTCCAGCCGACGGGAGTCGGCGAGCGCGTGAACATGGGCCTCGGCGACGATGAAGGTGCCGAGGAGCGCCGACTCCGCGGCCTCGGAGGTGGCGAGCATTGAACGGCAGTATCGGTAGACGCTTTCCGCGTATGAGTCGTAGAGATCGGCGAGGGCTCTGGGATTCCTCGCGCACAACGCCGCGACCAGGACACTGTCAGTCATGCAATCGAAGGTAAACGCTGGGTAACCGGAAATTCCAGCGATTCGGGGGCGGTGGCTCCGATTGTCTTCATCGCGTCAACGAATAGAGCGAAAACCCGCCACTAATAGCAATCATAAATATTGATGAATGGCCATTTAATCGAATTAATCGCGCCTATTGGTACATCGAGGAAGGACCTCCGCCGCGGACGGGCGGCCACGGCCGGTCGACCACGGACCGACGGCGACGGTCGCGGGCGGAGGATCACGGGCCGACGGTCAACGGTCAACGGCCGATGGTCAACGGCGGACGACCACCGGCGGTTGATCACGTACGAACAAGCACGGACGAACCATCACGGATCGGCGGTCACGGGCGGACGGCGCCCGCCAGGGGCGCCTGCCTGCCCCGGTCCTTGTCGAACGGCGGCATCTTCGGCTTGACCGTGTTCAGGGGCAGCGAACCGCCGAGGGCGAGCTGCTCGAAGGGACGGCTGCTCGATCCCCAGGTGCGCGCGGTCACCTCGGCCGAGGCGATGTCGCCGGTGTTCTCGACGCTCTTGATCTGCAGGATGAACCGCCGCTTCTGGCCCGCCTGGACGTTGTCCACGAACGTGCTCCCGCCACCGAGCAGCTTGCCCCGCTTGTCGCGCAGGAGCGCGGTGACGGCCAGGCTGCGGGCCGGTATCACGTACGGGGTGCCGACGTAGCCGGTGACGAGATAGTCGCCGTCGGCCGTGCGGTCGGTCAGCACCTCGCGAACCGGGAAGGGCTGGAAGGCCGAGACGATCCTGCCCGCCAGGTGCCAGTGCGCCGGGCGGTACGCGATGCTCACGGCGGCGGGCTTCTCCTGGGTCACCACCTGGCCGGTGAAGGGGAGCGTCCCGGCCGGGGGCACGGCGTCCAGCGGCTGTTCCAGCCGGACGACCTCCTTGCCCTCGGAGTTCTTGGCCACCACGGTGGCCACGACGTTCTCGCCGAAGTGCCACGGGTTGGTGTTGGCGAGCACTCCGGCCCAGTTCACCACGTATCCATCATCGCCCTTGATGATGGACGAGGCCTGCTCCCTGACCGCGATCGGCTGGAGCGCGGCGGCCTGCTTCGTCTCCTCGTCGTCGGTGCATCCGGCGCATCCGACGAGCAGAAGGAGGGCGAGGGCGCCAACGATTCGGGTGCTGTGCGTCACCTAGCCGTGATAACCGGTTACGGGCTCCCGCCCACCTGGACACGCCGGAAACGGCCTGAGTCTTTACCTCTGCCGGACAACCCTGGCCTCATCCCATACCGGTTCGGATGATTCGTAGACCTTCCCATCCGCGCCGAAGACCAGATACCGGTCGAAGTCATCGGCGAACCAGCGGTCGTGGGTGACGGCGACCACGGTCCCGTCGAAGGCGTCCAGCCCCTCCTGGAGAGCCTCGGCGCTGGCCAGGTCGAGGTTGTCGGTCGGCTCGTCCAGCAGCAGCAGGGTGGTGCCCGACAGTTCGAGCAGCAGGATCTGCAACCGGGCCTGCTGGCCGCCGGACAGCGTCTCGAAGCGCTGCTCGGCGATGGTCCCGGCCAGCTCGTAGCGGGACAGCACCTTCATCGCCTCGTTCTTGAGCCGGGCGTGCTCGGTCATCACGATCTCGCAGGGCGTCCGGCCGATGAGCTCGGGACGGGCGTGCGTCTGGGCGAAGTGGCCGGGGACGACCCGGGCGCCGAGCCTGGCCACGCCGGTGTGCCGGACCTCCTCTCCGGCGATCAGGCGCAGGAAGTGTGACTTGCCCGAGCCGTTGGACCCCAGCACCGCGACCCGCTCGCCGTACCAGATCTCCAGGTCGAACGGCTTCATCAGGCCGGTGAGCTCCAGCTTCTCGCAGATCACCGCCCGCTTGGCGGTCCGGCCGCCCTTGAGCCGCATGCTGATGAACTGCTCCTTGGGCGCCGCCTCCGGCGGCCCGGCCTCCTCGAACCTGCGCAGCCGGGTCTGGGCCGAGTGGTAGGCGGCGGCCATGGTGTCCATGTACTTGGCCTTCTGCTTCAGCATGAGGACCAGGCGCTTGATCTTGGCGTGCTCCTCGTCCCAGCGCTTCTTCAGCTCGTCGAGGCGCTCGTTGCGCTCCCTGCGCGCCTGCGCGTACGAGCGGAAACCCCCGCCGTGGACCCAGATGTTGCCCGACTCGACGGTGATGATCCGGTCGGCCGCGTTGGCCAGGAGCTCCCTGTCGTGGCTGACCAGCAGCACCGTCTTGGCCGTCTCGCGCAGCGCCCGCTCCAGCCAGAGCTTGCCCGGCACGTCCAGGTAGTTGTCCGGCTCGTCGAGCAGCAGCGTCTGGTCGGGCCCCCGCAGCAGCGCCTCCAGCACCAGCCGCTTCTGCTCACCGCCCGACAGCGTGTTGACCTCGCGGTATTTGCAGTCGTCGTACGGCATGCCGAGGGCGGCCATGGCGCAGGTGTCCCAGAGCACCTCGATGTCGTAGCCGCCCGCGTCGGTGTAGTCGGTGATGGCCTGCGCGTAGCGCATCTGCGCCTTCTCGTCCTCGCGCTCCATCATCACCAACTCGGCGGCGTCGAGTCGCGCGGCCGCCTCCCGCACGCGCCCCGGGGCGACGCTGACCAGCAGGTCGTGCACGGACCTGCCGTCGCGGATGCTGCCGATGAACTGCCGCATGATGCCCAGGCCGCCCGAGCTGGCGACGCTCCCGTCGACCGGCTGCAGGTCGCCCGCGATCAGCCGCATCAGGGTCGTCTTGCCCGCCCCGTTGGGCCCGACGAGTGCCGCCTTGACCCCTTCGCCGACCCGGAAGGACACGTCGTCCAGCAACGGCCGCCCATCCGGCAGAACGTATGTCAGATGACCAACCTCAACATGTGCCACCGCGATTCCCTCTTTCCAAGTCCCCGCGCAGGCTACATGCCGTTTTCAGGTCCGGCATCCCGATTCCAGCCGGTACGGCCTGGCGATCCGGTCGTCATGCCCACGGCGAGCGGATCGCCCCAGCGCTCGTGAGCTGATGAACTCTTCCCGAGGCCACTTCCGCGTCGACCGGCCGTATGCCTCCGGCATCCCGGGGACACCGCCATCTGGCCCGCCCGCCACAGCGGCACAAAATGCACAAACCATCCTTTTTGCGGACATAAGTAATTAAATCCATCCAAGGTGCCCTGTCGCGATTTTTGGCAGAAAAAGATGATCAACCGGAACCATTATCGGTATTACACTTTTGGTTATGGCAAACCCGATACCCGGGCAAGACTGTACGTTTATTCACTAGTCCGAAAATGTTTGCAATGAGGTATTTGTTTCGTCAGTGGCGCTGATTACTCTCCCGATCATGGGTTCTCAACGGGAGGAGCACCTTTGTCGCTGAAACTGCGTCGCATCATGTCGGCGATCGCCGCGGGGGGACTCGTCGTTCTGGCGATGGCGAGTCCGGTGGCCGCATTCGCGCCGCCGTACATCAACGAACCCACCGGTCCGTACGCACTGCCGGTGGACGCCGACGTGCCCAAGCGTGGCTGCACCACGACGCTGTCCGACCCCAAGGACGCGAGCGGGAGCACCCCGGCCATCCAGGTGATCTACGCCTGGCACGACGGCGGCGGGAACAACTACGAGACCCACGTCGAGCAGATCGCCAAGCTGGTCGACCGGATGGACCTGGAGCTGGACGAGTCCACCAACTACGACCAGCACCTGAAGCTGAGCTGCCGCACCGGCTACGACACCAGCACCTACTCCGGTTACGCCCGCGCGCTGGTGATACCGGAGAAGATCGAGGCCGGCGTGATCGGCGGCGAGACCACGGTGGACAAGATCACCGATGATCTCGGCGCGGCGGGATACGACAACGCCAACCGCAAGTACGTGGTGTTCGAGGACTTCAACGGGACCGCGACCGCTTGGTGCACGACGACGTGCGCGGCGACCGCCGACGAATGGTCCAGCGCCACCCTGCTGCACGAACTGATCCACCTCGGCGCGGACGGTTTCTACGTGGACCATCCCAAGGTCACCGAGACCATCGACCACCTCAGCTATCCCGACGTCATGTCCAGCCAGACCTACGACTGGCAGCTGGACCATGACTTCAACAACTACTACGACCCGAGCGAGACCACGGCGACCTTCTACACCGGCAACGAGGCCAGTGACACCCGCAAGGTGAACGTCGCGGCCTGGCCCTACTTCACCACCCCCACCTGCTGCGACATCGGCTACAGCAACGACCTGCTGACCGCGCAGGAACGCACCGTCGAGGCCGACGCGCCGTACGCCACCCCGACCGGGTTCAGCGTCTCGGGCGGCGGCTGGATCCAGGTGACCCCGCCCGGCCCGACGTCACAGATCTCGGCCAAGCACTACGACGGCCGCCGGTCGCTCACCATGAACGTGCAGTCGTACGCCGACGGTGTCGTATCGGTCACCCGCAAACCCGCGGTGACCGCCGGCCAGACCTACAAGTTCTTCGCCAAGATGACCACCGCCACCTCCGGCAACGTGAAACTGCGCCTGTCGTGGTACGACTCGTCCAATGCCCTGATCTCCACCAGTGACGGTCCGACCACCGCGCTGACCAGCACCTGGACGGAATACCGGCACAGGGCGACCGCCCCGACCGGAGCGACCGGCGTCCAGATCTCGGTGGTCAGCCCCGCCGGCCAGACCTTCGTCTACCAGCTCGACGCCCTCCAGCTCAACCACTGCAACAACGGCAAGACCACCGACGGCTGCCGCCTGGACACCTGGCAGTGACCTCCAGGTGACGAACTGACCCAGCGCCTCCCGGCGGTGACCCGGTACACCGGAGCCCGCCGGGAGGCGCCACGTCGATCCTTGTCGCGACCGACGAAGTCTCTCCGTCACCCGGTTCTCAGCCGCCCCCTTCCCGGTGGGTCGGCGCGGCGGTGCTCTGCGGGTGGTAGCCCGACTCCTCGCACCGATCGCCGGTCACAGGCGTTCCGCTGCGAGTGGTTTGTACCCGCCATGCCTCGATGGCGTAGTCCACGTGGTGGAGGCATCGGGGGTGTTGGCCTCGTACAGCATGATCACCCGTGTGGGGTTGGACGACGCCGAGACGATCAGCATGCACCGGCTCTTCCATTCGGTGATCCGCGACGGCTCCGGAGACGTTCAACTCCGGGAACCGGGGATCGAAGCGCCGGAGTTCATGGGGGCCATGGCCTGTAAGTGGGCTGACCGACCTCAACGTGCCCCACGACGATTTCCCTCCGGAGTTCCCCGCGCGGGGTACACGCCGGTTTCCTGACCAGGCATCCCGATATCGGGAATGGCCGCCGGTTCCGCACTCCTCTCTCCCCGAACTCAGGTGCCGAGTCCTCCGGCTCCGGGTGCCGGATCTCCTCGGCTCCGGGTGCCGAGCGAGCCGGGTCCTGACGCGGGTCGGGGCATGGGCCTGGCAGGGCGGGGGCCGGGCCGGGCCGGGCGGGGGCCGGGCCGGAAAATGCGATGGGAAACGGTCGGTGCCCGGTGGTAGAAAACAAGTTCGATCCCATCATCGATCCGCTCGGGGGCGAGCTCGTGGTCACCAGCAGTTCGGAGTTCTCCGTATCCGGCCGCCCGCACGACAGGCGGGGTCCGGTGCGCTGGCTCTGGTCCCATGTTCGCCGCCATCCGCTCCAGCTGACCGGATTCCTCGGCGCATCGCTGATCATGGTCGTGCTCAACGCCATGGTCCCCGGGCTCACCGGCGCGGCCTTCGACGCCGTGCTGGGCAAGGACGGCGGCGGGGCACGGGCACTGGGCGCGATCTCGCTGGTGCTGCTCGCGGTCGTGCTGGCCCGTGGCGCCTTCGACGTCGTCGCGCGGCTGGCCAGCGAGGTGCTGGCCAAGCGGCTGGAGCGGGACGCCAGGGACGAGCTCTACGTCAGCCTGCTCGGCAAGAGCCAGACCTTCCACAACAGGCAGCGGGTCGGCGACCTGATGGCGCGGGCGGCCAACGACATCCGGCAGCTCTCCACCATGATCAGCCCGGGAGTCGACCTGATCGTCGACTCCGGCCTGACCGGCCTCGTGCCCCTGGTCTTCATCGTCGCGATCGATCCGCGGCTGCTGCTGGTGCCCGGCGTCTTCGCGGTCGCCTTCGTCGTCGCGCTCCGGCACTACATGGGACGGCTCAACCCCGTGGCGACCCGCATGCGGGAGCAGTTCGGCGATCTCAACGCCGGGCTGAACGAGGCCGTCCGCGGCATCGAGGTCATCAAGGTGACCGCTCAGGAGGAGCAGGAGCGGCGGCGGTTCAGGACCGTGGCGCGGCGCTACCGCGACTCCTTCACCCAGAACGGCCTGGTCCAGGCCCGCTACCTGCCGACCCTGCTCTTCGCCTTCGCGATGGCCGGTTCTCTCTGGCACGGCCTCTACCTGCACGCCGCGGGTGCCATCACGATCGGCGACCTGGTCGCCTTCATGGGCCTGGTGGCCATGCTGGGTTTCCCGACCAACATCTCGATCTTCACCTTCTCGCTGGTCCAGATCGGCATCGTGTCCTCCCGCCGGATCCTGAGCATCATGAACACCGAGACCGAGCTCGGGCAGCGCGCCGACGGCCACGCCGCGCCGATCAGCGGGGAGATCGTCTTCGAGGACGTGACGTTCGGCTACGGGGAGGACGACCCGGTGCTGCGCGGGGTGACGTTCACCGTACGGCCGGGCGAGACCGTGGCGATCGTCGGCGAGACCGGCTCGGGCAAGAGCACCCTGGCGAAGCTGGTCCCCCGGATCTACGACGTCACCGCGGGCCGGATCCTGGTCGACGGCGTGGACGTCCGCGAGTGGGACCTCGACTCGCTGCGCTCCCAGATCTCCACCATCGAGCAGGACATCGTGCTGTTCTCCCGGTCGGTCGCCGAGAACATCGCCTTCGGGCTGGGCCAGCGGGCGGAGCGGGACGCCGTCGTCCGGGCCGCCGAGGAGGCCCAGGCGGCCGACTTCATCGGCGAGCTCGACGACGGCTACGACACGGTCATCGGTGAGCGCGGCGTCACCCTCTCCGGCGGCCAGCGCCAGCGCCTGGCCATCGCGCGGGCCCTGCTGACGGATCCGGCGATCCTCGTGCTCGACGACTCGACGAGTGCGATCGACTCCGCCACCGAAGACAGGATCCAGCAGGCCATCGGCCGCGTTCTCGACGGGCGCACCACCTTCCTGATCACCCATCGGCTCTCCCAGATCCGCTGGGCGGACAAGGTCCTGCTGCTCCGCCGGGGCGAGCTGGTCGACTACGGCACGCACGACGAGCTGCTCACCCGGAGTCGCCTCTACCGGCGGATCTTCTCCCATTACGACGAGGTCGACGAGGTCGACGTGGCCGGCGGCGCCGTGGCCGGCACCACCACCGACCCGGCCGTGGTCCTCGCGGGCGAGCAGGGAGCGCAGAGCTGATGGGCTTCATCATGGACGGCCTCGACGCCGAGGACTACGACCGCACCTACGGCGATCGTGACCTCCTTCGCCGGATCCTGTCCTACTTCCGGCCGAAGCTGGGGTCGATGATCCTGGTCGCGGTCATGATCGTGCTGTTCTCACTGAGCCAGGCGGCGATGCCGTTGCTGGTCAGCTGGGGTGTGGACGGGATCGAGGACGGCACGATCGCCGACGTGGGCTGGCAGCTCACCGCCGGTCTGCTGCTCGCCGGGGTGCTCGGCTGGCTGTTCAACTTCGTCCGCCAGTGGCAGAGCGCGAAGGTCACCGGCGACGTCGTCCTGCATCTCCGCCAGGACGCGTTCGACGCCGTGCTGGAGCGTGACCTGTCGTTCTACGACGAGACCCCGTCAGGAAAGATCGTCAGCCGGGTCACCTCCGACACCGACGACTTCGCCACCGTCTCCACCCTGACGATGGACCTGATCAGCCAGGTGCTGATGGTTGGCTTCGTCACGATCCTGCTCTTCCTGCGCAGCGTCGAGCTCGCCCTGCTCACCCTGCTCGTGGCGCCGATCGTGATGGGCATCGCCCTGCTGTTCCGGCGGGTCGCCCGGAGCAGCACCCGCAGGGCGCAACGCTCCCTGAGCCGGGTGAACGCCACCCTGCAGGAGACCATGGGCGGGATCACCGTCGCCAAGAACTTCCGTCAGGAGCAGCGGGTCTACGACGAGTTCCGGCCGATCAACCGGCAGAGCTACCAGGTGACGCTCAGGCAGGGGTTCGTCTTCTCCGGCATCTTCCCCGTGCTCTTCCTCGTCGCCGGGCTGGCCACGGTCATGCTCGTCCAGCTGGGCGGCACCACCGTGCTCGGCGGCGGTCTGTCCAGCGGCGACTGGTTCCTCTTCCTCCAGGGCGTCTCGCTCTTCTGGTTCCCGCTCACCTCCATCGCCGCGTTCTGGTCCCAGTTCCAGCAGGGCCTGTCCGCGTCGGAACGGGTCTTCGCCCTGATCGACGCGCCTCCCCGGGTCGTGCAGACCGACCCTCAGCCGGTCGGCAGGCTGGCGGGCCGCATCGAGTTCCGCGACCTCACGTTCGGCTACGAGGCCGGGAGCCCCGTGCTGCGTAATTTCGACCTCACCGTCGAGGCGGGCGAGAGCGTCGCGCTGGTCGGCCACACCGGGGCGGGCAAGTCGACGCTCAGCAAGCTGATCACCCGGTTCTACGAGTTCCAGGACGGCCGGTTGCTGATCGACGACCGTGACGTCCGCACCCTTGACCTGACCGGATACCGGCGGCAGATCGGCGCGGTGCCGCAGGTCCCGTTCCTGTTCAGCGGCACCGTCGCAGACAACATCCGCTACCCGAGGCCGGAGGCGGGCGACGAGGAGGTGCTCGCCGCGGCCGCGGCGGTCGGCGGGGGCGACTGGATCGACGCCCTGCCCGACGGCCTGGGGACCGACGTCGGCGAGCACGGCCGCGCCCTGTCCATGGGCCAGCGCCAGCTCGTCGCGCTGGCCCGCCTGCTCATCCAGGATCCCGCGATCGTGGTCCTGGACGAGGCCACCGCCAGCATCGACCCGCTGACCGAGGCCCAGATCCAGGAGGGCCTGGACCGGGTGCTGGCCGACCGCACCTCCATCGTCATCGCGCACCGGCTGTCCACGATCGAGCACGTCGACCGCATCATCGTGCTCGATCACGGCCGGATCGTCGAGGAGGGCGACCACAGCACGCTGCTGGCTCGCGGTGGTCACTACTGCCAGGTCTACAACACCTACTTCCGGCACCAGTCTCCCAACTACCGGCCCGGTTCCGGGTTCGTCTCCGTCGCGGGCTCCGCGTGATCGAGGCCGCTCGGACCGGGAGCCCTCCGAGCATCGCTCTCCCGGACTTCCGGCTCGGGTGGCCGACCTCCGGCCGGTCTCGGCGTCGGGGTCATGCGGCCGCCGGGTTTCTGAGCCTGGGGGCCGCCACCGATGAAAACCCCGACCGGCGGAGACACCGACCGGTGAGGCGCTTGCCGCTGAGGCACCGACCGGTGAAGCACTGACCGGTGAAGCGCTAACCGGCGGGTTCGGCGATCAGTGCCGTGCCGACGCGGCGAAAACCGAGCCTGGCGTAGATCCGGGCGACATCCTCGTCCCCCGCCGACAGGAAGACGGTCTTCACTCCCCTGGAGCGGGCGTCGGCGATCAACGCCGCGGTGACCGCGAGCGCGAGGCCGCGACGGCGGGCGGCGGGCAGCGTGCCGACCCCGACGATCTCGCTCACCTCCCCGACCTGGTTGTGCTGGCCCGCGCACAGCGCCGTGTCGCCCTCGACGGCCGCGGCGATCACCGTCAGCCCCGCCCGGACCCGTGCGGCGCCGCTTTCCAGGGAGCCGTCACCGGTGCGGGCGAGGATCGCCTCCGCCAGGTCCGCGGTGTCCGCCGCGCCGACGCGGGTGCCGGGCTCGGCGAAGGCGAGGTGGGGAACCACCAGCGCGGAGGGCAGTGCCGGATCGTCGGCGCCCAGGACCCGCACCGCCGGATCCCCGGGCGCCGCTTCCGGCGCGACCGGCGCGGCGTCCGTTCCGAGCACCATCAGCGGGTGCTCATGGACCGTGAGCCCCGTCTCCTCGACCGCGGCACGGAGCGCGGGCGTGGTCTCGGCGACCCACTCGAAGCTCTCCGGAATCCCGAGCTCACGCTGCCGGTCTCGGACCCTGGCCACGTCGCCGGCCCGCACCGGGCCGGACCACCCGGAAGCCGGGCGCGCGTAGAAGGGCCACCCCGCGCCCTCCTGTACGAACAGGGTGAGCGGCCCGTGGTCCTCGACCCTGGCCTCGCGTCGCGGAACCGCGTCGTAGTAGTGCTCGATCAGGTCCAACAGGGCCCCGGAGCCTTCGGTGTCAATCATGACCCGCATCCAAACAGGGGCTCATGGACCGGCGCCACTTCATTACGCGGTGATCACGGTGATCGCGGTGACGCGGCACGGTGCGGTGCGAGAGCGGTGCGGTGCGGTGCGGGGCAATGCGGAGCAGCACGGGGAGGCGGGGCGGGCAGGACTTCCCGTCGGCGGGCACCGGCCCGTTCAGCGGGTCAGGTCCGGTCAGCGGGTTCATCCGGCCAGTCCGGTCCGTTAGGCGGGTCCGGACCGTTAGGCGAGTCCGGTCCGTCCGGCCAGTTCGATGCGGTCAGCGGGTCCGTTCGGCGGATCCGATCCGTTGGGCGAGTCCGGTTCATCCGGTGGGTCCGGTCCATCGGCGGGTTCTGCCTGTTCGGCGGGTTCGGCCTGTCCGACAGGTCTGGTGGGTTCGGGGGCCTTCGGATTCGCTTGGCAAGCCCGGAAATATCCCCTGGACATGCATTGAAAACGTCTAAATACCTATTATCGGTTCAATGAGCGGAAAGGCCCCTTTCCGCATCGACAGCTGCGACCAGAGACGTCCCGCGAGCACCACACCATCGGGAAACCGACCTCGCTTACGACGGAAGCATATTTGTCACCTTATTACTGCTGATTTCTACCTTTCACAGGCTCCATCGAGAGCGATGATGTTGCGATGAGTGGCGAGAAGAAATGAACAACGGTGACGAGAAGGGCGGCGACGTACGGCGGCGACCGCTCCTGTTCATCCGCTCGCGGCCTCCTCAGGGACCGCTCCGTGACCTCGGGGACCTGCTGCACGAGCTGTACCTGGAAGCCGGGGCCCCCACTCTCGACGACATCGCCGAGGGAATCGCCGGCGACCTCCCCGGCCCCGGTGCCCCCGGACGCGAGACCGTCCGCCGGATGCTGGCCGCGGCGGAACCGCCTCCCAGCCAGGCCGAGCTGACGGCCGTCATCACCACACTGGCCCGTCTGGCCCGGCGAGATCCCGCCGGGGCCGCCGACCGGGGTCGCGAGCTGTGGAGGAGGGCCCGCCTGGTCTCACCGGCCGGGCTGCCGATCCGCTCGCTGGCCGATCCGTTCTCGCTGGGGGTGCACCGGGCGATCGACGCGGGCGCGGAGGCCGCCGGAATGCCCGACCTGCCCGCCTACGTGCCGCGCCCCCACGACGACCGCCTGGCCGCCGCCGTACGGCGGGCGATGACCGGACGCAGCACGGTCGCGATGCTGGTCGGCGACTCTTCGACCGGCAAGACCCGGGCCTGCTGGGAGGCCGTGCGGCTGCTGCCCGGCGGGTGGCGGCTGTGGCATCCGGGTGATCACGGCCGTCCCGAGACGACCGCCCTCGCCCTGGGCTCCCTCGCGCCGCGGACCGTCGTGTGGCTCGACGAGGCGCAGTCCTACCTGCTCGCCCCGGCCGACGGCCTGGACGAGCGCGTCACCGCCGGGCTGCGGGCCCTGGTGAGCGACCCTGAGCGCGGCCCGGTGCTGGTCCTGGGCACCCTCTGGCCCGAATACTGGGCCGCCCTCACCGCGACTCCCGCGAACGGCGGCGCCGCCCCCCGTACCCAGGCACGGGCACTGGTGACCGGGGCGGCCATCCACGTCCCCGACCATTTCGCCGGCGCCTCCCTGGAGGCGGTACGCGGCGCGGCGGGCGGCGATCCGCGTCTGGAGCGCGCGTACGCCGGGACCCGCGACGGCCGGATCACCCAGTACCTGACCGGCGTGCCCGGCATGGTGGAGCGCTACCGCAACGCGCCCGCCCCGGCCAAGGCCGTGATCGAGGCCGCCATGGACGCCCGGCGCGCGGAGCACGGCCCCGCCCTTCCGCACGCCCTGCTGAAGACCGCCGCGTTCGACTACCTGACCGACTACGAGTACGGCTCCCTGCCCCGGGACTGGTTCGAACGGGCCCTGGCCTACGCCTGTGGTGCTCACGGTCCCCTCATACGCGTCCGTCCCCGCCACGACGAGCCGTCCTCGTACCCCCGCTACCGGCTGGCGGACCACCTGGAGCAGCTCGGTCGCGCCGAGCGCCGTACACGTCCCGCTCCCGCGGCCCTGTGGGACGCGCTGGTCTTCCACGCCGACCCCGAGGAACTGCCGCGCCTCGCCGCCCAGGCTCGGGCCCGCGGTCTCTACCACCACGCCCTCCTGCTGTACGGGGCCGCCACCACGGCCGGTGACCCCGACGCCCCTCAGCACGCGATCGCCCTGCTCGGGGAGACGGGACGTACCGAGGAGGCGCTCACCTGGCTGCGGGTCCACGGCGGGCAGGACAACGCCCGGACCCTCGGCTGGAGCGCCGCCGTCCTCAAGGGGGCCGGACACCACGAGAGGGCGATCGCCGCCTACCGGCGTGCCGCGGAGGCGGGGAACGCCGACGCCCCGAGGGAGGCGATCGCCCTGCTCGTGAAGCAGGGAAGCAAGGGAGACAAGGGAGACAAGGGAAGGGTGAAGGAGGCGCTCACCTGGCTGAACGCCCACGACTGGTTCGGCGACGCCGGCCTTCCCGTCTGGACCGCGGCGCTCCTCGACAGGGCGGGACACCATGGGGAGGCCCTCACCGCCTACCTGCGCGCCGCGAGGACCGGGAACGTCGACGCCCCGGAGTGGCTGGCATCCCTGCTGTACAGGACCGGCCGCGAGGAGGAGGCGCTCGCCGCCTGCCGTCGCGCCGCGAGGACCGGCGACGGCCCAGTCCTCAAGCAGGCCGTCGCCCTGATGCGGGAGATGGGACGGACGGAGGAGGCGATCACCTGGCTGCGGATCCGCTCCGAGAGGGGTGACACCGGCGCCCTGTGGGAGGCGGTCGAGCTGCTCCAGGAGACCGGGCGGGCCAAGGAGGCGATCACCTGGCTGGGACCCCGCGCGGACAAGGGCGACCATCGCGCGATCGCGAAGACGGTCGAGCTGCTCCAGTACACGGGACGGACCGAGGAGGCGATCGCCTGGCTGAGCGCCCGCGCCGAGACCGGCGACACCTACGCCTACTGGCGATCGATCGGCCTCCTCCAGCGGACGGGACAGATCGAGGAGGCGATCACCCGGCTGATCGCCCGCGCCGAGACCGGCGACCGCCTCGCCCTCGAAGAGGCGGTCGAGCTGCTGCGGGAGTCCAACCGGTTCGGGGAGGCGATCACCTGGCTGTACGCCCGCGCGGAGACCGGCGACCGCCTCGCCCTCGACCTGCTGCCGCACCTCCTGGAGAGGGCGGGGCGGACCACGGAGGCGATCGCCGTCCACCGGCGCGCCGCCGAGGCGGGAGACGCCGGTTCGCACTGGTCGATGGCCGCCCTGCTGCACCGGGAGGGGCACCTGGAGGAGGCCCTGGCCGCGTACCGGCGAGCCACCGAGACCGGGCACACCGGTGACGGCCGGCGGATGGTCGAGCTGCTCCAGGAGACGGGCCGGACCGAGGAGGCCCTCGCCGCCTACCGGCACGCCGCCGACGCCGGGGACACCGACGCCGGGTGGCGGATGATCGAGCTGCTCCAGGAGACCGGGCGGGCCAAGGAGGCGATCACCTGGCTCCGGGCCCGCGCCGAGACCGGCGACACCGACGCCCTGTGGAAGGCGGTCGAGCTGCTCCAGGAGACCGAACGGACAGAGGAGGCGGTCACCTGGCTGCGAGGCCGCGCCGAGACCGGCGACGTCAACGCCCTCGGGCGGTTCACCACCCTGATGTACCAGCTGGGCCGTTCCGAAGAGGCGATCACCTGGCTCCGGGCCCGCGCCGAGACCGGCGACACCGACGCCCTGGGCCACGCCGTCGACCTGATGTACGAGACCGGCGAGACGGAGGAGGCCGTCACCTGGCTGGGCGCCCGTACCGAGGCGGGCGACACCGACGCCCTGATCTGGACCGCCGTCCTGCTGCACGAGACCGGCCACCCCGACAGGGCCGTCCTCGCCTACCTGCGCGCCGCCGAACTGGGCCTTCCGGGCGCCCTGCGCCGGGCGATCGGCCTGCTGAGACAGCTGGGCCGCGGCGACGAGGCCGACCGGCTCCAGCGGTACGGGATCACCCCCGGCAGGACGTGACCCCGCAGGAGAACACCACCATTGAGAACCGGCTGGGAAGCGTGGCCTGGATACCGCTTCTCGGTTGGCCTCAATGGCCGGGGGGCGTTCGACGGTGGTCATCAGCGCGTGGCCGAAGAACTCGCCGCGCTCGGCGAGGGTGAAGTGCGACCGGCTGCTCGACACGGACGGCCCCGACAGCATGACGAACCGGTCGCCGCGCTCGGCGAGGGTGAAGTTCGATCAGCTGCTCGACACGGACGGCCTCGCCGGCATCCTGCGCCGCGACGATCTCTCGATGCGCACCGAACGCACCGTCTGCGCCGAACGCCGTACCTGACCCTCAACTCACACGGAGAAACCTTCGTTCAGTCGATGATCGCGGTGGCTTCGACCTCGACCAGATGCTCGGGCACGGACAGGGCCGTGACGCCCAGCAGCGTACCCGGGGCCACCGGGGTGACCCCCAGCTTCGCGGCCGCCCGAGCGACGCCCTCCAGGAACAGCGGCATCTTGTCGGGGGCCCAGTCGACGACGTAGACGGTCAGTTTCGCCACGTCGTGGAAGGAGGCACCGACCTCGGCCAGAGCCGTTCCGACGTTGAGGTAGCACCGCTCGACCTGAGCCGCGAGGTCGCCTTCGCCGACCGTGACCCCCTCGGCATCCCAGGCGACCTGCCCGGCGATGAAGACCAGCTTCGACCCGGTCGCGATCGACACCTGCCGGTAGACGTCGATCTCCGGCAGTCCGGCGGGGTTCACCAGGGTGATGGTCATGTTGTCCGCTCCCTCGTCGGGAAAGCCACTGGGCGCCGCTTCCAGCGATCCAAGGCGCTCCCGGTCTCTTGTGGTTACTTGGGAACCATAGGAGAGTGTTCGCTGACATGGAAGAACGCACTTTTCAGTGACTGGGGAACCTCATGGTGACCAAGCAGTTCAGCGGCTCGCCCCAGGAAGCGGACCTGACACGCGCGGACTCCCTGGCGCGGGAGATCTTCTCGGACATCGCCAACAAGTGGGCGCTCCTGATCATCGAGACCCTGGGGGAACGCACCCTGCGTTTCGGCGAGTTGCGGAACGAGATCGAGGGCATCAGCCACAAGATGCTCACCCAGAACCTGCGCATGCTGGAGCGCAACGGCCTGGTCGAGCGAAAGGTGCACCCCACCGTGCCGCCACGGGTCGAGTACACCCTCGTCGAGTCGGGCCAGGCGTTACGGAAGACGGTTGACGGCATGTGCGACTGGACCAGCCGCTACCTCGGCCACATCGAGGACTCCCGCCGCCGCTTCGACGCGTAGCCCGAGCAAGCGCCGGTCCACTCCGTCACGCACCGCGTCCTCGTCGACGTGGAGACGGCCATAAGCGACCTGTACTTGGAGACCGCAGAAGAGTTGCGTAGTTATGCGCTCATATTCGACCATGCGCGTGCGTCGGCACTCAGTGCGGAGGGTTCCGCCACATACCTGGCCAAACTCATTGATCACTTTGAGTAGAGGCGAGCATCATGGAATCCATCCATCTCGACCTCACCTGGATCAAAAGTAGCTACAGCGGCCCCAACGGAGACGACTGTGGAGGTCGCCACCGATCTGCCCGGCATCGTCGCCGTACGCGACAGCAAGGACCCGTACGGCCCGATGCTGACCTTCTCCCCCGCGGCCTGGGGCGACTTCCTGGCGGGCGTCCGCAGCGGAGAAATCTGACCTGACCACGAGTGCCGCACGGCCGAAAAAGCCGACCGAAAACCGGCCGTGCGGCAACTCATGGTCCAGCGCTCGCTGACGCTGGCCTGGCTCCCGTGGCTCCCGTCAGCCGTCGCCCTCACCGAAGGGGTTCTGGCCGCCACGGCCGTTGCCGCCGCCGTTCCCGCCGCGGCCGCCGGGACCGTTGTCCCAGCCGGGCCTGTCGAAACCGCCGGAGTCGTCGGGGCCGTTGATCTCGATGCCGCCCTCGTCGCCCTCGTCGTCCGACGGGGGCGGTGCGGGCCGGCAGCTCTGACCGCAGCCGCCGAACCGCTCGGTGTTGATCGGGGTGAACGACGTCGGCTCGACGTTCTTCAACGCCGCC
>NZ_JBHMBS010000024.1:0-133520 GCF_042428775.1 Streptosporangium vulgare
CCGACGCGCTGGCCATCATCCGCAAGCTCAACGCCATCACCCCGCCCACCGCGGCCTTCGACGCCGCCTTCTCCTCGGACTGAATCTCCGGACCGAATCCCCGGACGGGAACCCGGCCTGAAACTCCAGGCCGGAACCCGGCTGGAAAGCCGGTCCGAAACGGAACCGAGACCCTCTCGGGGCGTACCTCTCGGGCCGGACTTCCCGGCCCGAGGCTCCTGGCCGAGCTCGCTGACAGGATTTTCTTCCGTTCAGCTGGTCTGGCGGAAAAATATACCCCTGAGACATATATCCGTAATATCCGCACAACGTACGATTCCTTGCACAAGCGGGTCGGACCTCCCGGCTCGACCCGCAGCGGGGTCGTCTCCTCCGTTTCAACGACCACGTATACCCGCCGTGACATCCCCTCCGACCGGACGGCCGAAAAGGTGATGTCATCGGCGCCGTCCGGCCTCGGCCGGGCGGATGAAGATTGTCATCCCCAGGAGTCGACTCACCACAGGAGGCCAGATGCGTACGGGAGTGTGGCTGGTAGGAGCACGAGGTTCCGTCGCCGTCACAAGTGTGATCGGAGCGCTAGCGGTGCGCGCCGGTCTCGCCCAGCCGACGGGCTGCGTCACGGAACTCCCCGAGTTCGGCGGCGCCGGACTGCCAGGTCTGGGAGACCTGGTGTTCGGTGGGCACGACATCGTGCCCACCCCGCTGGAGAAGAAGGCGGCCGCGCTCGCCGGAGCCGGGATCGTCCCGGCCAGGCTGGTCGAGGCCCTGCGCGAGGAGCTCGCCGGCGTCGAGGAGAACCTGCGGCAGGTGCCGCTCGCGGACAACCAGGCCGCGACCGCGGAGCTGATCAGCGCCGACATCACCGAGTTCCGGCTGCGGCACGGCCTGGAACGGGTCGTCGTCATCAACGTCTCGACCACCGAGCCGGCACCCGAGCCCCATCCGGCGTACGCCGACCTGGAGCTGCTGGAGGCCGAGCTGGCGGTCTCCCAGGACCTGCTGCCGCCCAGCGCCCTGACGGCGTACGCCGCCTTCCGCGCGGGCTGTCCCTACGTGGACTTCACCCCCTCGACGGGCGCCAGGCTGCCCGCCCTGGACCGGCTCGCCGGTCTGGCGGGGCTGCCGTACGGCGGCCACGACGGCAAGACCGGCGAGACGCTCGTCAAGTCGGTGCTCGCCCCGATGTTCGCCCAGCGCAACCTGCGGGTCCGCACCTGGTCGGGGATGAACCTCCTCGGCGGGGGAGACGGCGCCAACCTCGCCGACCCCGCGGCCAACGCCGCCAAGGCCGCCAGCAAGCAGCGGGTGCTGGGCGAGACGCTCGGCTACACCCCGCAGGGCGAGACCCGCATCGAGTACGTGGAGGACATCGGCGACTTCAAGACCGCGTGGGACCTCGTCACCTTCGAGGGGTTCCTGGGTACGCCCATGCGTATGGAGTTCACCTGGCACGGCTGCGACTCCGCCCTCGCCGCGCCCCTGATCCTGGACCTGGCGAGGCTCACCGCGGCGGCGCACCGCTCCGGCCGCACCGGTCCGCTGGGCGAGCTGGCCTTCTTCTTCAAGGACCCGCTCGGGGTGGTGCCGCACGCGCTGGCCGACCAGTGGCGGGTGCTGCGGGAGTTCGCCGGCACCCTCGGCGGAGAGGAACCGGTCTGATGCCGTCGCTGCGCGACCTCACGGAGCTCGTGCGCGCCCCCGCCGCCCTGTCCGTACCCGGTGACGTCGTCGCCGGGGCCGCCGCCGGGCAGGTGCTCGGCGGCAGGACCCTCGGCCTGGCCTGCTCCTCGGTCTGCCTGTACTGGGCGGGGATGGCCGCCAACGACTGGGCCGACCGCCACCTGGACGCGGTGGAACGCCCGGAGCGGCCGATCCCGTCCGGCCGGGTGTCGCCCGGCGCCGCGCTCGGGATCGCCGCCGGGCTCACCGTCGCCGGTCTGGCGGCGGCCGGGCTCTCCGGCGGTCGCCGGGCACTCGCGGTCGCCGTCCCGCTCGCCGCCGCCGTCTGGTCGTACGACCTGGTGGCGAAGAACACGGCGGCGGGACCGCTGGCGATGGCGCTCTGCAGGGGGCTCGACGTGCTGCTGGGCGCGACCCCCGGGCGGAGCGTCGCGGACGCGCTGCCCTCGGCCTTCACCGTCGCCGCCCACACCTACCTGCTCACCGCGCTGTCGCGCGCAGAGGTCTCCGGCTCCGACCGGCGCCTGCCGGTGGCGACCCTGGCCGGTACCGTCGCGCTCGCGGTGGCCACCGCCCTGGGCCGCGGCGACGCCTCGCCGAAGCCGCAGACCGCGCGCGCGGCGCAGGTGGTGCGGATCGTGCAAGCGGGACTCACCGGCTGGTACGCCGCCAGGTTCGGCCTGTCCCAGGCCCAGGCGGTCGCCGAGCCGTCGGCCTCCCGGATGCGGGCCGCCGTCGGCACCGGCATCGTCGCGCTGCCCGCCCTGCAGGGCGCGCTCGTCGCCCGCAGCGGCGCCACCCGTGAGGGCATCGTGGTCGCGGCCGCCGTCCCGCTCGGCCGGGCCCTCGCCAGGAAGGTGTCCCCCACGTGAGCCCCGCCGGCACAGGCACGAGCGCCGGGCCGAGGTTCGGCTACGGCACCAACGGCTTCGCCAACCACCGGCTCGCCGACGCGCTCCGGGTCATCGCCGACCTCGGCTACCAGGGGGTCGCGCTCACGCTCGACCACGACCACCTGGACCCGTACGAGGAGGGGCTGGCGGGCAGGGTCGCGGCCACGGCCGACCTGCTGCGCGACCTCGGGCTCGGCGTGGTCGTCGAGACCGGCGCCCGCTACCTGCTGGACCCGTGGCACAAGCACGCCCCCACGCTGCTGCACGACGAGCGCGAGACGCGCCTGGACTTCCTGAACCGGGCGGTCGCCATCGGCGCCGACCTGGGGGCCGAGGCGGTGTCGTTCTGGGCGGGGGTGCGCCCGGAGACGGTCGACGAGGCCACGGCCTGGGCCAGGCTCGTCGACGGCTGCGCCCGGCTCGCCGAGACGGCCGACGCCGCCGGCGTGCCGCTGGGCTTCGAACCCGAGCCCGGCATGCTCGTCGAGTCGATCGCCGGGTGGCGCAAGCTGCACGCCGAGCTCGGCGAGCCCGCGGGGTTCGGCATCACGCTGGACATCGGCCACTGCCGCTGCCTCGAACCCGACCCGGTCCCCGACTGCGTCACGGCCGTCGCCGGCCATCTGGTCAACGTGCAGATCGACGACATGCGCCGCGGCGTGCACGAGCACCTGGAGTTCGGCGAGGGAGAGATCGACTTCCCTCCCGTGCTGCGCGCCCTGACCGAGTGCGGCTACCGGGGCCTCGTCGCGGTCGAACTGCCCCGCCACTCGCACGCCGCGCCGCAGGTGGCCGCCCGATCCCTGGACTTCCTGCGCGCGGCCGCCGCAGAAGGGACGAACGCATGACACCGGAACCGAGCACCCAGGGCATCCAGGCGGACGCCCTGCTGGCGGCGCTCGACCAGGAGTGGCTCGGCGAGGCCCGGGAGGGCGTCGCCGCCAAACCCGAGAGCGTCACGCGCCACTTCGCCTCCGCGGGACGGCGCGCCGGACGGGCACCGCTGCCGGACGCTCCCGGCTGGACCGCCGACGAGGCGGCGAGGGCCGTCCTGCTCGCCGCGCTCCCGCCGGAGGCGGTGGCCGGGCAGGTCGCGGACCTCTACCGGTACGGCGACGCCGACGAGAAGCGCGCCGTGCTCAAGGCCCTGCCGCTGCTGCCCGTCGGCGCGGAGGCGGTGCCGCTCCTGCACGACGCGATCCGCACCAACGACACCCGCCTGGTGGCCGCCGCGCTCGGCCCCTACGCCGGCCACCTCGACCAGACCATGTGGCGGCAGGCGGTGCTCAAGTGCGTGTTCATGGGCGTGCCGCTCGCCGCCGTGGACCGGCTCGACGAGCGGGCCGACGCGGAACTGGCCGGGATGCTGGCCGCGTTCGCCGAGGAGCGCGCCGCGGCCGGGCGCCACACCCCCGATGACGCGACCGCCCTGCTCGGCCGCCTGACCAGCGAGAAGCCCGACCGTCCGACCAGCGAGAAGGAGGCCTGATGCGGATCTTCGACCCGCACATCCACATGACGTCGCGCACCACCGACGACTACGCCAGGATGGCCGCCGCCGGGGTGCTCGCCATCGTGGAGCCCGCCTTCTGGCTGGGCCAGCCGCGCACCAACCCCGGCTCGTTCACCGACTACTTCGACTCGCTGATCGGCTGGGAGCCGTACCGCGCGGGGCAGTTCGGCATCCTGCACCACGCCACCATCGCGCTGAACCCGAAGGAGGCCGGGGACCCGCGCTGCCGGCCCGTGCTCGACCTGCTCCCGCGCTACCTGGAGAAGGACCGCGTCGTCGCGGTCGGCGAGATCGGCTACGACTCGATGACCCCCGCCGAGGACGACGCCTTCGAACGGCAGCTCGCGATGGCCGTCGACCACGAGCTGCCCGCGCTCGTGCACACCCCGCACCGCGACAAGGCCAGGGGCACCCAGCGCACCCTCGACGTCGTCGCCTCGTCCGGCATCGCGCCCGGCCGGGTCGCCGTCGACCACCTCAACGAGGTCACCGCCGGGATCGTGCACGACTCGGGCTGCTGGATGGGCTTCTCCATCTACCCCGAGACCAAGATGTCACCGCCCCGCATGGTGGAGATCCTGCGCGAGCACGGCCTGGAGCGGGTGCTGGTCAACTCCGCCGCCGACTGGGGCGTGTCCGACCCGCTGCTCACCCTGGAGACCGGCAGGGCGATGCTGGAGGCCGGGTTCAGCGAGGACGACGTCGACCGGGTGCTCTGGCGCAACCCCGTGGAGTTCTACGGCCAGTCGGGACGCCTGGACCTGTCCGAGGTCGCCGGGGCGCGGGAGGCCACGTTCGAGGGCAGTTCCATCAAGCGCGGAGGGTCTTGATGCGGCTGCGTCACCCCGGCGGCCGGGCGCTGCACCTCAGCTACTGCACCAACGTGCACCCGGCCGAGGACCTCGACGGCATCGTCGAGCAGCTCGACACGTACGCGGTGCCGATCCGCGCCCGTCTCGGCGCCGAGACGCTCGGGCTCGGGCTCTGGCTGGCCGCGCCCGTCGCCGCCGCGCTCGCCGCCGACCCCGCGCTGCTGGCCGGGTTCCGCCGCGAGCTGGACGCGCGGGAGCTGGAGGTCGTCACGCTCAACGGCTTCCCCTACCGCTCGTTCCAGGACCCGGTGGTCAAGCACGCGGTCTACCACCCCGACTGGACCACTCCCGAACGGCTCGCCTACACCCTCGACCTGGCGAACGTCCTGGCCGCGCTGCTGCCGGACGACGCCGCCAGGGGGTCGATCTCCACGCTCCCGCTCGCCTGGCGCGACCCCTGGGACGAGGAGATGTCACGCCTCGCCATGAGCAGGCTCGACGAGCTCGCCACCGGGCTCGCCGCCGTCGAGTCCGCCACCGGCCGCGTCATCCGGGTCGCGTTCGAACCCGAGCCCGGCTGCGTGGTGGAGACCACCGACCAGGCCGTACGCGCCCTGTCCGGCGTCGACACCGACCGGCTCGGCATCTGCCTGGACCTCGCCCACCTGGCGTGCGCCTGGGAACGGCCCGCCGACGCGCTGCGCCGGTACGCCGAGGCGGGCCTGCCCATCGTCAAGGTCCAGGTCTCCGCCGCCCTGGAGAGCGACGACCCGGAGACGCTGCGCGAGTACGTCGAGCCGCGCTTCCTGCACCAGACCCGCAACGCGGCCGGCGACGACGCCGACGACCTCGACGAGGCGTTCGAGCGGAAGCTGCCCGGACCGTGGCGGGTCCACTACCACGTACCGCTGCACGTCGCCCCGGAGGCGCCGCTCGCCACCACCGCGCCGGTGCTCCGCGAGGCCCTCGCGGAGCTGGTCGGCGGCCCCGAGCCGTTGTGCGACCACTTCGACGTGGAGACCTACACCTGGGGCGTGCTGCCACCCGCGCTGCGTCCGCAGACCCCCGACCAGCTCGCGGCGGGCATCGCCGACGAGCTGGACTTCGCCCGCGCCGAGATGCGCGATCTTGGAGTGAAAGCATGACATCGTTGTTGGTCCTCGACGTAGTGGGGCTCACCCCGAGGCTGCTGGCGCACATGCCGAGGCTGCGCGCCGTCGCCGACGGCGGCTTCCAGGCCGAGCTCGGCACCGTGCTGCCCGCCGTCACCTGCTCGGCCCAGTCGACCTTCCTCACCGGCGTCGCGCCCACCGAGCACGGCGTCGTCGGCAACGGCTGGTACTTCCGCGAGCTCGGCGAGGTCTTCCTGTGGCGCCAGCACAACGCGCTGGTCGGCGGGGACAAGCTGTGGCACGCCGCCCGGCGCGAGCGGCCCGGCTTCACCGTGGCCAACGTGTGCTGGTGGTACGCGATGGGCGCCGACGTCGACTGGACGGTCACCCCCCGGCCCATCTACCGGGCCGACGGGCGCAAGGACCCCGACTGCTACACCTACCCGCCGGAGCTGCACGACGAGCTCACCGGCAAGCTGGGCGACTTCCCGCTGTTCACCTACTGGGGCCCGGGGGCGGGCATCGCCTCGTCCACCTGGATCTGCCGCGCCACCGAGCAGATCATGAAGGACCACGACCCGGACCTCACCCTGGCGTACGTGCCGCACCTCGACTACGACCTGCAGCGGTTCGGCCCGTCCGACCCGCGCTCGGCCGCGGCCGCCTCCGAGCTCGACACCGTGCTCGCCCCCCTGCTGGACGCCGCCGTCGCGCGCGGGACCACCGTGGTGGCCCTGTCGGAGTACGGGATCACCGACGTCTCCCGCCCGGTCGACGTCAACCGGCTGCTGCGGACCGAGGGGCTGCTGGAGGTCTACACCCAGGACGGCATGGAGTATCTCGACCCCTGGACCTCCCGCGCGTTCGCCGTCGCCGACCACCAGGTGGCCCACGTCTACGTCGCCGACCCCGCCGACATCCCGGCCGTCGCCAAGCTCTGCGCGGGCCTGCCCGGCGTCGCCGAGGTGCTCGACGAGGAGGGCAAGGCGAGGAACGGGCTCGCGCACCCGCGGGCCGGGGAGCTGGTCCTCGTCGCCGAGCCCGACTCCTGGTTCACCTACTACTACTGGCTCGACGACGCCCGGCGTCCCGACTTCGCCAACCTGGTCGAGATCCACCGCAAGCCCGGCTACGACCCCGCCGAGCTGTTCTTCGACCCCGCCGCCCCCGGCGCCGCCAAGCGCAGGGCCGCCGTGGCGCTGCTGCGCAAGAAGACCGGCATGCGCTACACGATGAACGTCGTCGGCCTCGACGCGGGCGCCCGCGCCATCCGGGGCTCGCACGGCCGTCTGCCCGACAACCCCCTCGACGGGCCGGTGCTGCTCTGCTCCGACCCGTCCGTGGCCAGCGACCGGATCGCCGCCACCGAGGTGAAGGATCTGCTGCTCCAGCTGTCACTGCGCTGAGCGGCTCCCCGACGGCGCCGCCCGCCTGTGCCTGTCACCCCCCGGGCGGGCGGCGCTCTCCACCTTCTTCCCGCACGCCTTCCGGACGGGATCCCGGCCGCGTCCGGGTTCCCGTCCGGCGCTCGGCCGTTCACCCGGGTCGTCGGCCCGCTCGGGCCGAGAGGATCTTCCGGTATGCCGGGTTGGTGCCCAGAGGACCGTCCTGACGTGTCGAGCTCGTGCGAGGGCCGTCCTGACGGGCCGAGGAGGACGTCCTAGACGGCGGCCGCCCGCTCCGGTGGGCGGGCGCCCAGCAGGGCCAGGCAGTTGAGCCACATGGTGTCGAGGCCCTGGGTGTCGTTGTACAGCTTCGCGAAGAGCACCTGGCCCTCGATCTGCGCGACCACGGCCCGGGCGGCCGCGGTGCTGTCGGCCACGGTGACCTCGCCCCGCTCGCGCGCCTCCTCGACGACGGACCGCACCATGCCGACCTGGGCGTCGAAGATCTCCTGCAGGCGGACGCGGATCGGCTCGGTCCGGTTGCTCAGCTCCAGCGTGAGGTTGCCGAACATGCAGCCGGAGACGGTGCCGCACGACTGCTTGCCGGCGCGCTGCTCGGCCGCGGTCGCCTCGAACAGCCGGCGCAGCCGCTCCAGGGGGGCGCCGTCGCCGCCGAGGATCACCTTCCAGCCGTCGCGCTCCTCGGTCCACTCCTCGTCGATGACGGCCCGGACCAGTGCTTCCTTGGACTCGAAGAAGTAGTAGAAGCTGCCCTTCGGGACGCCCGCGGCCTTGCAGATCTCCGCCACGCCGAGCGCGGAGTACCCGTTCAGCTCGATCAGCCGCCGCGCGGTGGTGAGGATCTTCTCCCTGGCGTCACTGGTCCGTCCCATGTGACAAGTGTACGACCGGTCGTCTATGTTCCCAAATAGACCGGTCGTCTATAAACGGAGGGTAGTCATGAGTCATCCGATGCGCGCGATCCTGGAGCGATGGAAGGCCGCGTTCGACGGCCACCGGCCGGACGCGATGGCCGAGCTGTTCACCGACGACGCGCTGTTCCTGGGCTTCCTCCCGGAGCCGGTGTCCGGCCGGGAGGCCGTGCGCGCCTACTACGAGGCCGTCCCGCCCGGTCGTACGGCCGAGGTGGGGGCCCTGCGCACCTACGCGCTCGGGGAGGCGGTGGCGGGCGGTTTCGCCGCCGTCACGTTCCTCGGTGGCGACGAGGGCGCGGTGCCGGTGAACCTCTCCCTCGTCCTGGTGCGCGACGGCGACGCATGGCGCATCCGGCACTACCACGTCTCGCGCGTCCTCGGCCGGTAGCCGGAACGCCCTCGGAGGCTCCCCGGCTCCGAAGGCGTTCCACGGGTTTTGACGAATACTAGACCGGTCGTCTACTTTGAAGTAGTAGACCAGTCGGCTAGTAGGGAGTCATCGCATGAGCACGCAGGAACAGAAGGTCGCGATCATCACTGGGGCCTCCCAGGGCATCGGCGCGGGCCTCGTCGCCGCCTACCGTGGGCTGGGTTACGCCGTCGTCGCGACGTCACGCTCCATCACGCAGCCCGAGGACCCGGAGATCCTCGCCGTCCAGGGCGACATCGCCGACCCCGGCACCGCCGACAGGGTCGTCGACACCGCGATCGGGAAGTTCGGCCGCCTCGACACCCTGGTCAACAACGCCGGGATCTTCGTCGCCAAGCCGTTCACCGACTACACCGACGACGACCTCGCGACCTACCTCGGGATCAACCTGGCCGGGTTCTTCCAGGTCACCAGGCGGGCCGTCCCGCACCTGCTCGCCCACGGCGGCGGCCACATCGTCAGCATCACCACCAGCCTGGTCGACCACGCCAACTCCAGCGTGCCGTCGGTGCTCGCGTCGCTCACCAAGGGCGGCCTGCAGTCGGCCACGAAGTCGCTCGCGATCGAGTACGCCGGTCGCGGGCTGCGGGTCAACGCGGTGTCGCCGGGCGTCATCCGGACCCCGATGCACGCGCCGGAGACGCACGAGGCCATGGCCGCCCTGCATCCGGTCGGCCGCCTGGGCGAGATCTCCGACATCACCGACGCCGTGGTCTACCTGGAGAACGCGCCGTTCGTGACGGGCGAGATCCTGCACGTCGACGGTGGCCAGAGCGCGGGTCACTGACCTTCTCCGCCGTACCGCGTCGGACCGCCCGGTCGCCCGGCCGTGTCGGGCGGCCCGGCGAGTGCTACCGCGCCCAGGCCTCGCGGCCGGTGGTCACGTCGGCGCCGGTACGCAGCGACTCCCCGATCGCCAGGCCGATCAGGTGGTCCTGGCAGCCGTCGGCCAGGGAGTAGGGCTCCGGGGCCTCGCCCCGGCACCAGGACGTCATCCGGCACAGGAGCGAGACGACGGCCAGGTCGTCCTCGGAGAAGTGCGCGCCCCGGTACTCGTTGCGGTAGACCACGCGCCCGTCGAAGCTGATGTGGTCGAGTTCGCGGCCCTCCAGGTTCAGGTCGATCCCGGTCTGGCGCCGGGTGAGCCGCGACTCCACCGGGGTCCTCGGGTCGGCCAGGCGCACCACGCTGTCGTCCACGATCTCTCCCAGCGATCCCCGGACGACGACGCGCCGGGCGCGCAGCGGGTTCCACCACTGGTTGTCGGTGAAGTCGTAGAGCCCCATCCCCTCGGCGAACCCCAGGGTGGCGATCGTGGTGGCCGCCTCCTTCGGCGTGGAGTCGCCCGTCCAGCCGTCCCTGGACAGCGGGTCGGCCAGCGGGGCGGTGAACGAGCGCGCCGTCACCGTGGTCTCCCCGAAACCGGCCCCGAGCAGGTGCCGGATCAGGGACACGGCGTGGTACAGGTGCGTCGAGGAGATCTGCGCGGAGGTCACCTGCCCGATGACCCCCTCGCGCACGAGCGCCAGCCTCGCCGCGTGCCCCGGCATGTACGAGTACTGCTCGGCGACCTGCACCAGGCCGCTGGACCCGACGGCCGCCCACAGGTCGCGCAGCCCGTCCAGGTCGGCCGCGGGAGGCGTCTCGGCCAGCACCGGCACGCCGAACCCCACCAGTTCCTTCGTCACCTCGGGGGTGACCGGCCACGGCACCGACGGGATGACGAACTCGGGACGTCCGGCCGCGAGCATCTCCTCGACGGAACGGAACGCCGGCACACCCCAGGCGGCCTCGACCTCGGCGCCGCGCTCCCGCGACCTGGTCACCACGCCGGACACCGACAACCGCTCGGGCAGCTGCCTGGCCAGGCGTACGAAGAACTCCGAACGCCACCCGCTGCCGACCAGCCCGAAACGTCCCGCCGTCTGTGAGGTCATCGCACTTCCTTGGGAGGGGGGTCCACGTCGTGACCCGCCGGGACGGGTCCGTCAGGTCCCGGCGGGTCACGACGCGAGTGTCGGACAGGAGACTACTCGGACCGGTCGGCGTACCTCGGAAGGCATGCCCCCGGAGACTTGCTCCTGAAGGGGCGTCAGCCCGCCGGGTGGCGGTCGCGGCGGGTGCGGAGCTTGTGGCGGTTGCCGCAGCGCTCCATCGAGCACCAGCGCCGCGCCCCGGGACGTGAGGTGTCGAGGAAGAGCAGGGCGCAGCGCTCGCCCCCGCACATCCTGATCCGGTCGAGGGCCGGTCCGCCGAACACCTCGACGGCGTCGCGGGCCACGGCGGAGAGGAACTGCGCCCCGGTGACGGGGGAGGCCCAGGAGCGCTCCAGGGCGGGGCCGATGACCGGGGCGGGCGGCGGCGCGGCGGCGGCCTCGTTCAGCGTGGCGAGGTCGGCCGCCGAGAAGGCGCGCGAGCCCGAGGCGGCGGTCGCGGCGAGCCGCTGGAGGGCGGCGCGCAGGCGGAGCGTGGCGGCGAGGTCGCCGGCGGAGACCTGGACGAGGTCGCCGAGACCGGCCCGGGAGTGCGGAATCCAGGCGGCGAGGTCGCCGGGCGTGTGGAGCCGCTCCCACCGCGCGAGCTCTCCCTCGCCCCCGGTGACGAGAAGCTCCAGGCAGAGCGTGCCGGCGTCGAACCTGAAGCTCCTCCTGCCGGGGGCGGTGAGCTCCATGCCGTTTGCCAGGGTCATGGGTCGAGTGTAACACTGACACTGGTTAAACCGGTGTCAGCGAGAGAGAGGGTACGGCGATGAGCCCTGAGCGTGAGCGGACCGAGCGCGAGTCGATCGAGCGCGAGCTGGTCGAGCTGTCCGAGCGGGCCTGGGAGGCCAACAGGAACGGCGACGCGGATTTCTACGACCGCTTCCTCACCGAGACGCCGCTGAGCGTGTCGCAGTGGGGCATCATGGACGACCGGAAGGCGATCCTGCGGGGGTTCGCCGAGAACCGGAACCCGTACACGCGCACGGAGCTGAGCGACCACCGGGTGATCGTGCTGGGCGACGGCAGTGCGACCCACACCGCCACCGTGGAGATCGACGTGCTCGTCAACGGCACGGACAAGCAGACCATGAGGGTCTTCGCCACCACCGCGCTGACCCGCCACGACGGCGAGTGGAAGGCGGCCCTGTTCCAGATCAGCCCGGCGCCCGCCGGGTGAGGGGCGTCCCTGCCGGGTGACCATCGGGGTGACGCGACTCCATGAGCGCTTCTCGCGAGCCCGCCGCTTCGGATGGCATTTGTGTCATAAAGGGCAATTGCTCGAAATGAGAATGTTCCCCGTGTGTTTCACTGCCGGTGTGGGCGAATCGTCCACACCGGCAGTGTTCGCTACCTGTGCTTGACGCCGCATGATCCATTCTTGATGAAAGGATCTCCGGTTTCGGAGGCATCGCGGGGCAGGCCCATCGGCATCGCTCCGTCCCCGCTCCGGATCCTCTTCGCCCCGGCCGCCATCCTCGTCCTGCGGAGACCTACTGCCGTACCGGCCACGCGGTCACCAGGCGGACCCACGCGCGCCGGAGGGGTTCGCCGTCCAACCGGAACTCCTGCTGCTCGGCGCGGTCCGGATATCCGTATTCCGTCTCCAGCCGGTCGGTGGTGCCGCGCACTCCGCGCTTGCACTGGTCGCCGGTGTACACGGCCTTCACCATCACCAGCGCCTTGGGGAACAGCTCCGCGCTGAGCTCGTACAGGAAAACCTTCAACCGGGCCTTGCACCCGTCGCAGGGGCCGATGTTGCCGACCAGGAACACGGTCACCGAACGGGGATAGCCGTCCCACGCCTGGAGTTCCTGGTACGCCGCCACCTCCCCGCGGTCGGTGTCGGCCTGCCAGGCGCGTTCCTGCTCCGGCCCCCATATCTGCGGAGGGAGGGGGAGCGGATCCGGATCGGAGCGCACCCGCTCGTACTCGCGGGCCCGCAGGTCCGACGCCGCCGCCTCCCGGCTGTTCCGCCAGACCTGGTGCCGCTGGACGATCTGTTCCCGCAACAGGGCCTTGCTCTGCTTCCAGTCGGTCAGCCAGCGCCAGGCCTGCTCCAGGCTGACCACCTCGGAGTCGGCCAGCGAGACGTTCGCCTCCTTGTCGGAGACGTAGTAGGGCCTGCGAGGCTCGCGGGCGTCGGGCCTCGGGTCGGTGAGCGCGAAGCGCAGGCTCCTGCCGGCCACCGCGTAGCCGTCGTAGCCGCTGTAGGGCAGGGTGCGGTGCACCGGCACGTGGTCGAACAGGATGACGGCCTCGGAGAAAACCCCTTTGTTTTCCGCCTTGATTCTCTGGTCTATACCGCGAAGACTTTCGGCGATCACCCGGTTCTCGTTCAGGGCGGGAATGAATGGAATCATATGGTGCTCCCCAGGGCGCTGGCCGTTCAGGCATCCTCGGCTTCACCATTTCCGGGGAGAACGCCATTGTCAAGCAATCGGTGACGGCTCCCGGCCTTTACTGACTTTCGATTTTCTCGGTCAGGTGGCTCGGCGGTCAAACGGGTCCGGCCGGGCAGGCGCCGATCGTATGCCCTTTTTCCTTCCCTCGGTGAAGGCGCCGCCCACCGCCTTGCGGCAGGGGGCGCCGACGGAAACCACGCGCTGAAACAGTTCCCACAACTCGTCGGGGACCGGTCGCCGAGGAAACGCGTCCACGCCATGTGCGACGAGCGGCCGCCGAGTGGGTCACGCCCTAACGGTAGACGGAGTAGATCGACTGGAGCAGCGCCGAGTTCTCCCCGCCGATGTCCTGCCTGGAGGGCGCGTAGGCGTACATGACGTCACCGCTCCACATGTTGTGGCCCAGGCCCAGTACGTGGCCCAGCTCGTGGATGACGGTGCTGTTGCGCTGCGCGGCCGTCAGGTTGGGGGCGTCGTTGAGGTGTACCTCCGCGCCGATGATGGCTCCGTAGTTCGGCGGGACGTAGTAGTGGGTGGTGCGTCCCCACCAGCCGGTGTCACCGTAGTTGGCGGAGTACACGTTGACACAGAAGGCGTCGTTGAGCACGTCGCAGTGGCCCCCGTAGCGGTACCAGCTGTCGATGTTGGGAACGACGTTCCACTTGTACACGGCGGCGTCCGTCGGCCATGCCGCGCTCGAGTAGTCGCTGAACATCACCACCGGGTTTCCCCGGCCCAGGTTCCGCCAGTACGAGACCGGGCAGGTGACACTCCGTGCCTGGCCGTAGGCGCAGTCGTCCGCCGCCGCGGTCCCGACGTCGGACTTCGTCCGGGACTCGAGGGCGTGGGAGGTCACCTTGACGTTCCGCTTCCCCTCCTCGCGCAGCGAGGCGGCGAGCCGCTCGGGGGCCACGCCCTGCGCGGGCGTGTAGGTGTCCACCCGTACGGTCCCGTCGGGAAGCGACTCCGTGGCGGTCACCTCCATGACGGGAGTCGTGTTCACCGGGGCCTTGGCCTTCTCCGCACGTTCCTGAGCGATCTTCTCGGCGATCTGCTCGTCGGTCAGTTTCGGATAGTCGGCCAGGTTCGTTTCGGGGCTGCCGGCCTTCGCGGGCAGTTTCCGGGCGTCCGTATTTCCGGGCGCCTCAGGGGAGGGGAAGCCGGGTTCCGCGACGGGTCTGTCGTGGCCGGGGTCGGCATACGCGCCGGTGGTGGTGGCCATCGCGACGGCCGCCAGCGCGGCGGCCGAGACGAGCGTGGTACGAAGCCGGAGAGAGGGCATCTGAGTTCTTCTTTCTGAGAACCGATTCGAGGGTCGATCGCCCTGGGCCGGTCGAAGGTTCGTCGCCCGGTTCAGGTATCGGCGATCTGCTTGCAGAAGGGGTGGCCGGGATTTCCGGGATTACTGTGACGTGCGGGCGTTGACGTCGTGAATCTTGTGAGGAAGGGGGCGGCCGTTCATTCGGGCTGCGCGGGAAACCACTCGGGCTGCGGGGGAAACCACTCGGGCTGTGCGGGCTGTGCGGGTTGTGCGGGAAACCCTCTTGGTGGGGGTGCCGCCGTCCCCGTCGGCGGCACCCCCACCCCGGTTTCCCGGGCGGCCTCCTACCTGGTCCAGGCCGCCTCGCCGTCGACGGTGCGGATGACGAGGTTGCCGTCGTCCTGCAGGTAGAGCGTGCCGCCGGGAGCGCTCTTGCCGCTGCTCCACAGGGCCTTGCCCGAGGTGGAACGGACGACGAAGTTGCCGTCCTTCTGCATGTGGGCGAACGCCGAGGGGTTGCCGCCCGTCTCGGTGTGCCACAGCACCCGCTTCGCCTCGTTGAGGAGGACCAGGTTGCCGTCGGCCTGCATGTGAAGGAGGTACTTGCGGTTCAGTGACCGGAGGTAGTCACCCGCCTTGAGCGACTCGTCGGTGGCCAGCCTCCAGGACGTGCTCTTCCAGGACCACAGCGCCTTGCCGGAACCCGACCGGATGACCACGTCGCCGTCGTCCCGCAGGGTCAGCCTGACGCCCGTGCCACTCGTCCTGCTGGTCCACAGGGCCTTGCCCGAGGCGGAGCGGACGACGAAGTTCCCGTCCTTCTGCAGGTAGGCGAAAGCCCCCGCGCCCGCCGTCCTCGACTCCCACAGCGCCTGCTCCCCGTCACGGACGACGAGGTTGCCGTCCTTCTGCATGTAGAGCCTGAACCGCTGGTTCGGAGACCGCAGATAGTCGTCGGCCTCGAGCTTCTCGTCGACGTCGAGACTGGAGCCGAGCGACGTGGGGACCCCGACGGCACCGGCCGCCTTCTCCGGCGGCCCGGCCACCGCCTGAGCGGCTTGAACCGCCGGCAGCACGGCGAGCGCCACCACCGACGTGACCAGGACGACCCTGGAGAGGTTGAAAGACATGCGTTACCGCTCCTTCTGACTGATGGGATGTCGGCTCGTCCTCGCGGAGGCATGCCAAGGAGACCGCGCATGCGTCGTTCGGCACGCGAGGACGCGCCCGGGGAAGACCGTAGGGACGCGCGCCCACATGTCACCGACAGGCCGCCGACGTATCACCGACGAACTCCCCGCCGGACCCCCGGCGGGGACGGTCAGAGGTGGCGTTCGATGATCTCGGGGGTCGGCGGGTGGTCGGCGGCCACCACGGCGTCCCTCTCCTCGGCGCCGATGAGGCGGAGGGTGAGGAGGATCTCGGCGGAGCGGCGCCAGCACCGCCGGGCCTCGTCGTCCTCGCCCAGGTCGTGCAGGGCCCGTCCGAGCCCCCACAGATGTTCGGCCTCCCAGTAGGTGCCCGCGAGACCTTCCTGGTGGTCGAGGGCGAGAGTCTCCTCGAAGAGGACGGCCGCCTGCTTCGCCTCGCCCGCCAGCCGGTGGCCTTCGGCGAGGTTGCCCAGGGCGGCCGCCGCCGCCAGGGTGTCCCCGCTGTCGCGGAGGAAGGCGATCGAGCGGGTGTGGGCGTCGATCGCCTCCCGGTGGCGGCCGGCGTGCTGGTAGGTGACCCCGAGGTTGGACAGGGCCCCGCCCTGCAGGTAGGGGTCACCGTGCTCGCGGAACCCGTCGAGCGCCTGGAGGTAGTGACCGATCGCGTTCTCGAAGTCGCCCAGCCGCCGGTAGACGCCGCCGAGCCCTTCGAGCTGGGTGGCCGCGCGGTGGTGGTTGCCCATCCGGCGGTAGACCTCCAGCGACCGCCGCAGATCGTCGATCGCCTCGCGCAGGTGCCCCAGCCGCGACAGGGCCCAGCCCCGGTCGCTGTAGGCGAGGGCGAGATGATCCGGCTCGCCGGAGCTCTCGGCCGAGCGGACCGCCGTGGTGAAGAGTTCGAGCTGGTCACCCCACCGGCCCCGGTCGTACAGCGGGAAGGCGAAGGCCGCGGCCAGCGCGGCGGCCACCTCGTGGTCGGACGCCCTGGTCGCCTGGGCGACGACGGCGAGCACGTTGCACGTCTCGGCGTCGGTCCACCGGTAGACGTGTTCCTTGGTGGTCAGCCCCACGTCCTGGGAGGACGGCACCTGGACACCCACCTCCGTACGCCATCTCGCCTTCGGGCGGACCAGGCCGGTGGCGGTGCGCGCGGTGGCGACGTAGTGGTGCCACACGCGTTCGACGGCCCGCACCAGATACTCCCGGCTCTCCTGCTCCGCGGCCCTCTCACGGGCGAACAGGCGCAGCAGGTCGTGCATGGCGTACCGGCCTGGGGCGGGGTTCTCCACCAGTTGCATGTCCACGAGCCGGTCGAGGAGCTCCTCGGCCCGCTCGTGGGGGACGGCGGCCAGGGCCGCGGCCACCGGGACGGAGACGCCGGGAAGGTCGAGCGCGCCGAGCAGGCGGAAGACGCGGGCGGCGTCGGCGTCGTCGTGGTTCGCCGTCAGGTCCTGGTAGCTGACCATGAAACTCGCCCGGACGGCATGGTCGTCGACCCGCAGTTCCGACAGGCGGCGGTGCTCGGTGGCGAGCCGGTCGGCGAGGGTGGAGATCCGCCAGGCAGGCCGGTTGGTGAGCCGGGCCGCGGCGATGCGCACGGCGAGCGGAAGGTTCCCGCACTGCCGTACGACCTCGGCGGCGGGTCCCGGCTCCTCGGCCACCCGGGTGGAGCCGACCAGGCGGGCGAAGAGCGACAGCGCCTCCTCGTCCGGCAGCATGCCCAGCCGCTGGTGCGCCACCCCGTCCAGCGAGCCGAGCGCCCTGCGGCTGGTGATCAGCACGCCGCAGCCGTCACCGCCCGGCAGCAGCAGCCGTACCTGCGCCGCGTCGCGGGCGTTGTCCAGGACGACGAGCACCCGCCTGCCGCTGGTGAAGGACCGAAAACGCCCGGCGGCCTCCTCCACCTCGGTGGGGATGGCGGATTCGGCCGCGCCGAGGGAGCGCAGGAAGCGCCGGAGCACCTCCTGCGGTTCCAGCGGCTCCGCGTTCGGCGTGGCACCGTGCAGGTTGACGTAGAGCAGGCCGTCGGGGAACCGCTCGGCGACCCCGTGCGCGGCGTGTACGGCCAGCGCGGACTTGCCCGTCCCGCCCGCGCCGACGACGGCGACCCTTCCGGGCCCGTCTCCTGTGAGCACGTCGTGAAGAAGGCGCAGCTCGCTCCGGCGTCCGACGAACGTCGCCGCGTCCGCCGGAAGCTCCGCGGGGACCGGAGGACCGTCGTGGCCGCCGTCCGCCCGCGCCACCTCGCGGGTGGAGGGGGCGATCGCCGTCCTGGCCGCGGCGGGGGAGAGGGCGAGTTCCGGGTCGTCGGAGAGGATGGCCCGGTGCAGGCGGCGCAGCTCGCCCCCGGGATCGACGCCCAGCTCCTCACGGAGCAGCGCGACGACGCTCTCGTACGCCCGCAGCGCCTCGGCCTGCCGCCCGGATCGGTGCAGCGCGAGCATCAGCTGGGCCCAGAACGGTTCGCGCAACGGGTGGGCGGCGGTGACCGTCCGGAGTTCGGCGACCAGCTCGTCGTGGCGGCCGAGCCGGAGACCCACGTCGAACCAGCGCGCCTGCACCCGCAGGTGCTCCTCGGTCAGCCACGCCACCTCGACCTGGTGCAGAGAGGCCGACGGCACGTTGGCCAGGATGGGCCCCCGGCTGAGCGTGAGAGCCCGCCTGAGCAGGGCGCCCTCCTCCTCGGCGTCACCCGCCTCCGCCGCGCGGCTCACGAGGTCCTGGAACCGCGCGAGATCGAGGGTGTCCGGAGTCACCTCGATGCCGTAGCCGTGGTCACGAGTCCGGATCGGGGAGCGGCCTTCGAGACCGGCGCCGGCCTGGAGGGTGCCGCGCAGCCGGCCGACATGGGCCTGCACCGCCGCGCGCGTTCCCTCCCTCTCCGCGGTGCCGTCCCAGATCCGCTCGATCAGCAGGTCGAGCGAGACGGGCCGGTTGGCGTGCAGTAGCAGCGTCGCCAGCACGACCCGCTGCTTGACCGCCGAGACCGGAACCACCAGGCCCTCACGCGTCACCTCCAGCGGTCCCAGCACCCCGAACCGAACTTCCTCGCCTCTGGTCACCCGTTCCCCCGTCTGACCTGTGTACGACGCACTTCGGAAACCGTCGCGGCGGCCGTCCCGTCACAGGCCCCCGGTGCCCCCCCCCGGGCCCGTCCGGTGCCCCCTCGCGCGCACCCTCGAAACCGACACATGGCTCTGATCCAGGACCCACCGTTTCAGGACCCGCCCCCGCGTATCGGTGGATCTCGTACCACCTTAGGAGCGGGACCGGGAGCAAGAAGATCTTTCGCGGAAACCCGGGCCGTCGCCGGTGCGGGATCGGGCGGCCGGGGACTGCGCGGGGATCCGGTGGACCCGAGGGTTGACGCAACCAGTTGATTGCCATATTTTGAGTAGCAACCGAATGGTTGCTACTCAAGGAGACGGTATGACATTCCCCGACCGGATCGAGCGCACGGTTCAGCTGGCCCACCCGCCGGAGCGGGTCTGGGCGGCACTGACCACCGCCGAGGGCCTGGGCACCTGGTTCGGGCACCGCGCCGAGGTCGACCTGCGCGTCGGTGGCGAGGCCAGGCTCACCTGGGACAGCGGAGACACCGCCACCCTCACCATCGAGCGCCTGGAACCGCCGCGCGTCTTCGGCTACACCTGGCCGGTCGCCGGCCTTCCCGGCGGGGATCCGCGACGCACCTACGTGGAGTTCACGCTGGAGCCCGCCGGCGGCGGTACCACGCTGACCATGGTCGAAAGCGGGTTCGCGCAGCTGCCGGACGCCGAGGCCCACGGGGCGGCCTACTCGGGCAACACCAAGGGCTGGACGAACGAGCTGGGTGAGCTGGTCGCGTACCTCGACGGACATGTCTGACCTGGAGGCGGTGGCGCAGGAGGTCTTCACCGCCCTGGCCGATCCGAGCCGGCGGGGGATCCTCGCCGCGCTCGCGGCCGGGGGGCCGGCCACCGCGACGGATCTGGCCGCCCGGCTGCCGATCACCCGGCAGGCCATCGCCAAGCACCTCGCCCTGCTGGCCGAGGCGGGGCTGGTGGTGGCCGAGCCGGGGGAGCGGCGCCGGGTCCGTTACCGGCTGGACTCCGCGCCCATGAAGGTGGCGCAGCAGTTCCTCGCCGTGCTCGCCCGCGACTGGGACGGCCCGCTGGCCGCCCTGCGGGACGGGTTGAAGTGAGAGGCGGCCCTTCCCGGGCTGCCCTTGACCGGAAGGAGTGCCCGATGTTCGATCCGACGGCGATGATCCTGGCCGACAGGGCGACCAGACGTCACGTGCTGTCCGCCCGCCCGGACGCGCCCGTGGTGCCCGAGCGCCCGCCACGGCGGCACGCCGCCGCCGTCCGCAGAGTGACCGCGACGGCCCTTCGCCGTCTCGCCGACCGGGTCGAGCCGCGCCGGGCCGAGCCGCATCGCGTCGGCCTCTCCGCGACGGGTTGAACCGTGCGGGTCGCGCCGGGTCGCGCCGGGTCGCGCCGGGTCGCGCCGGGTCGACACCTCCGCGGCAGCGTCGTGACCGCCCGCGCTCCCCGCCCGGCCCCTCCCGTCCGGATGCCGTGAGGCCCTCCGGTCCACGGGCCGGGCCGGGCGTAGGGGAGGCGTCAAGCCTCGAGGCCGGGGCGTATGGGACCCGTCAAGACGCGCAAAAAGGGCGGAAAACGGGGGTTTCCTTGCATATGTCCCGCCCGTCGGGCGGTGGCGAGTGAACCCCGGATTCGAGGAGTGGGGATGGCAGACGTCATCTTCGTCGCCCTGACGGTCGCGGTTTTCGTGATCCTCGGGCTGGTCGTCAGGGCGGTGGAACGGTTGTGAGCGCCGTCAACGCCGTCGGTCTCGTCGTGGTCGCCGGTTTGGTGATCTTCATGGTCGCGGCCCTGCTCTTCCCGGAGCGTTTCTGATGAGGGAGCGCTTCTGATGTCCTCGACCATGGCCGGGATCCTGTTCATCGGATCCCTCGTCGTCGCCCTCGCGCTGGTCCACCGGCCGCTGGGCGACTACATGTACCGCGTCTACACCGGTACGAAGCATCTCGCCGCCGAGCGGGTGATCTACCGGCTCGTCGGCGTCCGGCCGGACGCCGAGCAGCGCTGGAGCGTCTACGCCCGCGCCCTGCTGGCGTTCTCGGCGATCTCCATCCTGTTCCTGTACGGGCTGCAGCGGCTGCAGGACAGGCTCTTCCTGTCGCTGGGCTTCGCCCCGGTGCCCGACCACGTCGCCTGGAACACCGCCGTCAGCTTCGTCACCAACACCAACTGGCAGGCGTACTCGGGCGAGTCGACCATGGGCCACCTGGTGCAGATGTCCGGCCTGGCGGTGCAGAACTTCGTGTCCGCCGCGGTGGGCATGGCGGTGGCGATCACGCTGGTCCGCGGCTTCGCCCGCAGGAGGACCGACGAGCTCGGCAACTTCTGGGTGGACCTGGTCCGCGGCACCGTCCGTATCCTGCTGCCGCTCGCCGTCGTCGGCGCGGTCGTGCTGCTGGCGGGCGGCCTGATCCAGAACTTCGCCTCCCCGCACGAGGTGACCACCCTGACCGGCGGCACCCAGGCGATCACCGGCGGCCCGGTGGCGAGCCAGGAGATCATCAAGGAGCTGGGCAACAACGGCGGCGGGTTCTACAACACGAACTCGGCCCACCCGTTCGAGAACGCCACGTCCTGGACCAACTGGGTCGAGATCTTCGCGATCTTCCTGATCCCGTTCGCGCTGCCCCGCACGTTCGGCCGCATGGTCGGCGACACCCGGCAGGGCTACGCGATCGTCGCGATCATGGGAACCCTGGCGCTGGCGAGCGTCGCGCTGCTGACCGGGCTGGAGGTCGCCCACGGCGGCACGGTCCCGCAGGCGGTGGGCGCGGCGATGGAGGGCAAGGAGGTGCGCTTCGGCGTGCCCAACTCCGGCACCTTCGCCGCCGCCACCACACTCACCTCCACCGGGGCGGTCAACTCCTTCCACGACTCGTTCACCGCGCTCGGCGGCATGCTCACCATGTTCAACATGATGCTCGGCGAGGTCGCCCCCGGCGGTGCGGGCGCGGGCCTGTACGGCATGCTCGTCCTCGCCGTGATCACGGTCTTCGTGGCCGGGCTCATGGTCGGCCGCACGCCCGAGTACCTGGGCAAGCGGATCGGCTCGCGCGAGATCAAGTTCGCCGCGATGTACTTCCTGGTCACGCCGCTGCTCGTGCTGACCGGCACCGCGCTGGCGATGGGCTCGGCCGAGCAGCGGGCGAGCATGCTCAACAGCGGCCCGCACGGCTTCTCCGAGGTGCTGTACGCCTTCACCAGCGCGTCCAACAACAACGGCTCCGCGTTCGGCGGCATCACCGTCAACACGCCGTGGTACGACGTGGCCCTCGGCCTGTGCATGGCCTTCGGCCGCTTCCTGCCGATCATCTTCGTGCTCGCCCTGGCCGGATCCCTGGCCAGGCAGGCACCGGTGCCCGTCTCCGCGGGCACGCTGCCCACGCACCGCCCGCAGTTCGTCGGCATGGTCGTCGGCGTGACGGTGATCCTCGTCGCGCTGACCTTCCTGCCCGCCCTGGCGCTCGGCCCGCTCGCGGAAGGAATCCAGTGATGCCCACCCAGACGCTCGAAGCGCCGGGCCGTACCCCCGCCTCGAAGGACGGGAAGAAGGGCGGCAAGGTGGGCGGCGGCCTCCTCGACCCCCGGCAGCTGCTCACCTCGCTGCCCGAGGCGGTGCGGAAGCTCAACCCGGTCACGCTCTGGCGCAACCCGGTGATGCTGATCGTCGAGATCGGCGCGGTCTTCACCACGGTGCTCGCCGTGCTCACCCCGTCGTTCTTCGCCTGGGCCACCGTGGTGTGGCTCTGGCTGACGGTGATCTTCGCCAACCTGGCCGAGGCCGTCGCCGAGGGGCGCGGCAAGGCCCAGGCGGCCACGCTGCGCGCCGCCAAGCGCGACACCACGGCGCGGCGGCTGCGCGGGCGCGACTCCACCGAGTGGGACGTCGTCGGCGCCCCCGAGCTGCTGCGCGGCGACTTCGTCGTCGTGGAGGCCGGGGAGATCATCCCCGGTGACGGCGACGTGGTCGACGGCATCGCCTCGGTGGACGAGTCGGCCATCACCGGCGAGTCCGCCCCGGTCATCCGCGAGTCGGGCGGCGACAGGTCGGCGGTGACCGGCGGCACGAAGGTGCTGAGCGACCGGATCGTCGTCGAGATCACCCAGCGGCCCGGCGAGAGCTTCATCGACCGGATGATCGCTCTGGTCGAGGGCGCCGACCGGCAGAAGACGCCCAACGAGATCGCCCTCAACATCCTGCTGGCCGCCCTGACGATCATCTTCCTGGTCGCCACCGCGACCATGCAGCCGCTGGCGATCTACGCCAAGGCCCAGAACCCCGGCGTGCCGGACTCGCTCGCCCTGACCGGGGACGGCGTCACCGGCATCGTGCTGGTCGCGCTGCTGGTCTGCCTCATCCCGACCACCATCGGGGCGCTGCTGTCGGCGATCGGCATCGCGGGCATGGACCGCCTCGTCCAGCGCAACGTCCTCGCGATGAGCGGCCGCGCGGTCGAGGCCGCCGGAGACGTCAACACCCTGCTGCTGGACAAGACCGGCACCATCACGCTGGGCAACCGGCAGGCGTCGGAGTTCCTCACCGCCCCCGGCGTCTCCGCCGACGAGCTGGCGACGGCCGCGCAGCTGGCCAGCCTCGCCGACGAGACCCCCGAGGGCCGCTCCATCGTGGTCTACGCCAAGCAGGCGTACGGCCTCAGGGAGCGCGAGCACGGGGAGCTCGCCCACGCCGAGTGGATCGGGTTCACCGCGCAGACCCGGATGAGCGGCGTCGACCTCGACGGCCGCCGGGTCCGCAAGGGCGCCGCCACCGCCGTGATGAAGTGGGTGCGCGAGCACGGCGGCCACCCCACCGACGAGGTGGGGAGCATCGTCGACGCCGTCTCCGGCTCCGGAGGCACCCCGCTGGTCGTCGGGGAGGTCGTCGAGGGCGCCGAGAGCAGGGCGCGCGTCCTGGGCGTCGTCCACCTCAAGGACGTCGTCAAGCAGGGCATGCGCGAGCGCTTCGACGAGATGCGCAGGATGGGCATCCGCACCGTCATGATCACGGGCGACAACCCGCTGACGGCGAAGGCCATCGCCGACGAGGCGGGCGTGGACGACTTCCTCGCCGAGGCCACGCCCGAGGACAAGCTCGCCCTGATCAGGTCGGAGCAGGAGGGCGGCAGGCTGGTCGCGATGACCGGTGACGGTACCAATGACGCGCCCGCGCTCGCGCAGGCCGACGTCGGGGTGGCGATGAACACCGGCACCTCGGCCGCGAAGGAGGCCGGCAACATGGTCGACCTCGACTCCAACCCGACCAAGCTCATCGAGATCGTCGAGATCGGCAAGCAGCTGCTCATCACCCGCGGCGCGCTCACGACCTTCTCGATCGCGAACGACGTCGCCAAGTACTTCGCGATCATTCCCGCGATGTTCGCGGCGGTCTACCCGGGCCTGGACGCGCTGAACGTGATGCGCCTGTCCAGCCCGCAGTCGGCGATCCTGTCCGCGGTCGTCTTCAACGCGGTCGTCATCGTCGCGCTGATCCCGCTCGCCCTGCGCGGCGTGCGCTACCGCCCCTCCAGCGCGTCGAAGCTGCTCAGCCGCAACCTCTACGTCTACGGCCTGGGCGGCATCGTCGTGCCCTTCGTCGGCATCAAGCTGATAGACCTTCTCATCCAGTTCCTTCCGGGGATGTCGTAAATGGAACGCCTGCCCAGCTGGATCCGCCAGCATCTCGCCGCGCTCCGCGCGCTGCTCGTCCTCACCCTGGTCACCGGGGCCCTGTACCCGCTGGTGATCACCGGCGTCGCCCAGGCCGTGTTCAACGGCGGGGCCAACGGCTCCCTCGTCCGGAAGGACGGGAAGGACGTGGGCAGCGCGATCGTCGGCCAGAGCTTCACCGACGCCGACGGCAGGCCCGTCGGCAGGTACTTCCAGAGCCGGCCGTCGGCGGCCGGTGACGGCTACGACATGCTCTCCACCGCCGCGAGCAACCTCGGACCCGAGGACGTCGTGGACGTCCCGGGGGGCAGGCGGAGCCTGCTCACCCAGGTCTGCGCCCGCTCCAGGGCCGTCGGGGAGCTGGAGGGGGTGAGCGGCGCCCGGCCCTACTGCACGCCCGACGGGGTCGGCGCCGTGCTGAAGGTCTTCCCCGCCGTCGGCACCCCCACCCGGGCCGTCAGCGTCAACCAGACCTGCCCCGCGACCCCGTTCGTCGCCGAGTACCGCGGCGTGAGGGTCGAGTGCGCCAGGCCGGGCGAGGACTACGCGGCCGGGCGCACCGTCCCGGTCCGGGGCACGGCCAAGGCCGTGGTGCCCGCCGACGCGGTCACCGCCGGCGGCTCCGGCCTCGACCCGGACATCTCCGTCGCGTACGCCGACCTCCAGGCGGCCCGCGTCGCCAGGGAGCGCGGCATGCCCGTGGAGAGGGTGCGACAGCTGGTCGCGGCGAACACCACCGGCCGCTCCCTCGGCTTCATGGGAGAGCCGGCGGTGAACGTCCTCGAACTCAACCTGGCCCTCGACAGATGAGCAGGGGGCGAGGGCGGCTGCGCATCTACCTCGGGGCCGCGCCGGGGGTCGGCAAGACGTACATGATGCTCTGCGAGGGCCGCCGCCGCCTCGCGAGGGGCACCGACGTCGTCGTCGCCCTCGTCGAGGCCCACGGCCGCCCTCGCACCGCGGAACTCCTCGAGGGCATGGAGGTCGTCCCGCGCGCGAGCATGCTCCACCGGGGAAGCGTGTTCACCGAGATGGACGTGGACGCCGTCATCGCCAGGAGGCCCAGCGTCGCCCTGGTCGACGAGCTCGCCCACACCAACGTGCCGGGCTCGCGCAACGCCAAGCGCTGGCAGGACATCGAGGAGATCCTCGACGCGGGCATCGACGTCATCTCCACCGTCAACATCCAGCACCTGGAGTCGCTCAACGACGTGGTCGAGGAGATCACCGGGGTGGTCCAGCGCGAGACGGTGCCCGACGAGGTGGTGCGCCGCGCCGACCAGGTGGAGCTGGTGGACATGGCCCCGGAGGCGCTGCGGCGGCGGATGGCGCACGGCAACGTGTACGCGCCGGAGAAGGTCGACGCGGCCCTGTCGAACTACTTCAGGGTCGGCAACCTGACCGCGCTGCGCGAGCTGGCGCTGCTGTGGGTGGCGGGCAAGGTCGACGACCAGCTCGACCGCTACCGCGCCGAGCACGGCATCGCCGGCACCTGGGAGGCGCGCGAGCGCGTCGTGGTCGCGCTGAGCGGCGGCCCGGAGGGTGACACGCTGGTGCGGCGGGCCGCCAGGATCGCGGGCAGGAGCAAGGGGGCCGACCTGCTCGCCGTGCACGTCACGCGCGCCGACGGCCTCGCCGGGGCCGATCCGGCGAGCACGGCCCGCCAGCGCACGCTGGTGGAGGACATGGGCGGCACCTACCACCAGGTCGTCGGCGACGACGTGCCGACCGCCCTGCTGGACTTCGCCCGTGGCGTCAACGCCACCCAGCTGGTGCTGGGGGCCTCCCGGCGCGGCCGGTTCGCCCAGATCCTCTCCCGGGGGGTCGGGGTGACCACGACCGCGCGGTCCGGGTCCATCGACGTCCACATGATCACCCACGACCGGGTGAGGCGGGGGCGCGACCGCGCTCCCTCGCGGGCCGCGCTGACCCGCACCCGCCGGGTGGCGGGCTGGCTCCTCGCGATCCTCGGGCTGCCGCTCCTCACCCTGGCGCTGCACCCCTTCCGCGACGGCGTGAACCTGCCGAGCGACATACTGCTCTTCCTGCTCATGGTGGTCGTGGTCGCCCTGGTGGGAGGCATGTGGCCGGCCGTCACCGCCGCCGTGCTCGGCTTCCTGCTGCTCAACTACTTCTTCACCGCGCCGGTCGACCGCTTCACCATCGCCGACCCGGAGAACCTGTTCGCGCTGAGCGTCTACGTGCTGGTGGCCGTCATGGTGAGCGCGGTGGTGGACGTCGCCGCCCGCCGTACGCGGGAGGCGGCCCGCGCCCGCGCCGACGCCGAGGTCCTCTCCACCCTGGCCGGGCACGTGCTCCGCGGCGAGCACGCGCTCGCCTCGCTGCTCGCCCGGCTGCGGGAGACCTTCGGGCTCGCCTCGGTCACCCTGCTGGAACGCACCGGCGAGCAGGGGCCCGACGACCAGTCCGACCCCGAGGCGTGGCGGATCGTGGCCACCGCAGGTGAGGTGCCCTGCACCTGCCCGGGGGGCGCGGACACCGACGTGGTCATCGACGAGCGGCTCGTCCTGGCCATCCGGGGCAGGCTGCTGGAGGCGTCCGACCGGCGGGTGCTGGAGGCGTTCGCCGCCGAGGCGGCGGTGGCGCTGCGCCAGGACCGGCTCGCGGCGGAGGCGGAGCAGGCCAGGCCGCTGGCCGAGGCCGACAGGATGCGCACCGCGCTGCTCGCCGCGGTCAGCCACGACCTGCGCACCCCGCTCGCCTCGGCCAAGGCGGCCGTGGAGAGCCTGCGCAACACCGGCATCGACTGGTCGCCGCAGGACAGGGAGGAACTGCTCGCCACCGCCGACGAGTCCCTCGCCAAACTGGACCGCCTCGTCGCCAACCTGCTCGACATGAGCCGTCTTCAGGCCGGGGTGCTCGGGCTGAGGCTGGAGCCGACCGCGCTGGAGGAGATCGTGCCGCGCGCCGTCGACGACCTCGGCCCCCTGTCGTCGCGGATCGAGACGGACCTCTCCGTCGAGCTGCCCGAGGTCGTCGCCGACCAGGCGCTGCTGGAACGAATCCTGGTCAACCTCATGTCCAACGCCGTCCGCTACAGCCCCGAGGACCGGAAGGTCCTCGTCAAGGCCGGTGAGTACGGTGACCACGTGGAGATCCGCGTCGTCGACCGCGGCACGGGCATCCCGCCCGACGCCTACGACCGGGTCTTCATGCCCTTCCAGCGGCTCGGCGACCGCGACAACCACACCGGCGTCGGCCTGGGCCTCGCGCTCTCCCGGGGGCTCGCCGAGGCGATGGCCGGAACCCTGCTACCGGACGAGACACCAGGGGGTGGCCTCACCATGATCCTGACACTTCCCGTTTCCTCCCGCACGCGGACGCGCCCCGAGGTGGAACGGCCGTGACCCGCGTCCTCGTCGTCGACGACGAGCCCCAGCTCCTGCGCGCCCTGCGCATCAACCTCGCCGCGCGCCACTACGACGTGGCCGTGGCCCCCGACGGCGGCGCGGCCCTGCGGCAGGCCGCCGACTGGCACCCCGACCTGGTCGTGCTCGACCTCGGCCTGCCCGACCTCGACGGGATCGACGTCATCCACGGCCTGCGCGGCTGGACCACCGTCCCGATCATCGTGCTCTCCGGCCGTACGGGAGGATCCGACAAGGTCGACGCGCTGGACGCCGGGGCCGACGACTACGTCACCAAGCCGTTCGGCATCGACGAGCTCCTCGCCCGCATCCGGGCCGTCTCCCGGCGCAGCGCGCTGCACGACGCGGAGCTCGCCGAGATCCGCGTCGGCGACCGGGTCGTGGACCTGGTCGACAAGACCGTCTCCGGCGGCGTACGGCTGACGCCCACCGAGTGGCACCTGCTGGAGATCCTGGTCCGCAACCCCGGCAAGCTCATCACCCAGCGGCAGCTGCTGACGGAGGTCTGGGGTGCCAAGTACCTCAGGGAGACCCACTACCTGCGCCAGTACATGGCCCAGATGCGCAAGAAACTGGAACGGGACCCGGCCCGCCCGGTCCACCTGCTCACCGAGCCCGGCATGGGGTACCGCTTCCAGCCCTGATCCACCCGACGCCTCCTGATCAGGGCCGGTGGGGGCTGACTCCCGCCACGGCCAGGCCGAAGAGCCGGTCCGCCTCGGCGGCGGGGTCGGGGTGGTGTTCCGTGGCCAGGGCGATCCCGGTGATCAGGGCGAGCAGGTCGTCGATGGTCACCCCCGGTGCCAGCGCGCCGTCGTCCGCGGCGCGGCGCGCCAGCGGGCGGCCCGCCTCGGTGAGCTGCGCCGAGCAGCAGTTGTCCTGCGCGCCGGGGCCGGCCGCCGGGTCGCGGGTCAGCGCGATGGCGAGCCCCCGGATGGTCGCGGCGTCCGCGGTGACGGCGCTCAGCCACTCCAGCAGCGCGGCCCGGGTGTCCGCCCTGGTGGTCAGGTCGCGGGCGTGGGCGCACAGGGTCTCGACCCGTTCGCGGAAGACCGCCTCCAGCAGCGCGCGGCGGGTGGGGAAGTGCCGGCGCACGGTGGCGGACCCGACCCCCGCGACGCGGGCGATCTGCTCCAGGGACGCGTCGGCGCCGTGCGCGGCGATCTCCTCCTCGGCCACGGCGAGCAGGCGCGCGTGGTTGCGCCGGGCGTCCGCACGCTGGACGGGCATGGCGTCACCTCAACATTTGCTAAGTGGCGGGGTCCGCCGTATCTTACCGGAAGATAAACGGCGGGCCCCGCCGTTTAGCGAACGCGCACCCCAGGAGGCTCCATGTCCACCGATCCCGCACCCGTCCTGGTCACCGGCGCCACCGGGCAGCAGGGCGGCGCCACCGCCCGCGCCCTGCTCGCGGCCGGTGTCCCCGTCCGGGCACTGGTCCGCGACCCCGCGACCGGCCGGGCGAGGGCGGTCGAGGCGCTCGGCGCCGAACTGGTCACCGGCGACCTTCGCGACCGCGACTCCGTGACCAGGGCCGCGCAAGGAGCCCGAGCCGTCTTCTCCGTGCAGATGCCCGCGATGAGGGCGGGCGCCTTCGACTTCGAGGGCGAGCTGACCCAGGCCGCCAACCTGGTCGAGGGCGCCCTGGCCGCGGGCGTGCCGCAGTTCGTGCACACGTCCGTCACCGGCGCGGGACACCACACCGAGGCCCCCGGCTGGGCCGAGGGCCGCTGGGCCTCGATGGCGCCCGTCTTCGCCGCCAAGTCCGGAGCCCAGGACCGCGTGCGCGAGGCGGGCTTCACACATTGGTCGATCATCAAGCCGGGCTTCTTCATGGAGAACTTCCTGCCGTCCGCGGCGTACCTACTGCCCCGGGGCGTCGAGGGCGGCCTGGTGACCGTGCTGAGGCCGGAAACGCGGCTCTCTCTCGTCGCGGTCAAGGACATCGGCACGGCGGCCGCCGCGGCCCTCACCGCACCGGAGCGGTTCCATGAGGTCGAACTGGAACTGGCCGGCGAGTGCCTGACGCTGACGGACATCGCCAAGGTCCTCTCCGGCGCCCTGGGCGCCGAGCTGGCCGCGCCCGACATGACCCCGGAGGAGGCGGTCGCGGCGGGAATGCCGAGGTGGGGCGTCACCTCCCACGAGTTCCTCAACGCGACCGGTCAGCCCGCCCGCCCGGAGTACGCGCGGGCCTTCGGCATCCCGCTCACCACCTTCGAGGAGTGGGCGCGCGAACACCTGCGGGCCGCGGCATGACCACTGGCGGCCCCCCGGCCTTCCCTCACGGTGTGAGCAGCGGGAGAGCCGGGAAGGTGTGGTCCTGCCACAGCAGCCGTGAGGTCTCCTCCGGGTAGGCGGTGACCGTCGAGGGGGTGTCGAAGAGCTGCGCGAGGCGGTGGCCGGTGTCGTACGGAGGCCAGCCCGGGTCGCCGTGAGCGGCGAACGCCGTCCACGCCCCGCGGATCCGCGCGGACAGCTCCCGCGCCGCCGGGGAGGGCGGGTCGCCGATCAGCATGGCGGGCCGTCCGCTGCCCAGGTTGCCGAAGACGAGCGGCACGTCCAGGCCGTGGCAGGCGCCGAGGGCACCGTCCAGTCCCGGGGCGGACCAGGTCAGTTCGTAGAGGTGGGCCCGGCCGCCGCCGGCGACCTGCGCGTCGGCGAGGTGGAGGCTCGGCATGCGGAACAACCAGTCCGCGTTCACCAGCTCGTACAGCTCCTCGCCGGACGCGGACGGGAACGCCCGGCGGTATCGGCGCGCACCGTCCGGGCCGGGGGCGAGCATCCGCAGAGCGGTCTCGGCCTGCTCGTGCGTGACCTGGCCGAGCACGCCGTCGATCAGGCTGAACAGCCGATGCTCGTCACGGGTGTGCCCGACGAGAAGCCCGACGTCCCGGGCGGCGCCGTCGGCCAGCGCCCGCCACGGGGTGACCGGCAGGACGTCACCGTCGACGACCGGTGCGAACGGGATCGGCCGGTGTGCGATCCGCCCCCAGCGCTCCCGCCGCTGGACCGTCTTGGCGAAGACCGCGTCACCCGCGGCGGGCAGCAGGGCCGGGGCCACCGCCGACAGGCCGGACACCGTGGGCCGCACCCCCAGCTCGGCGGCGAAGGCGGCGGCGATGTCGGCGGCCAGCTCGGGGGAGAAGAACGTCCCCGGCACGCTCTGCGCGACCGCCCGGTGGAAGAGCCCGGCGGCGCGCGGCATGGCGAGCAGCGCGGCGACCGATCCGCCCCCCGCCGACTGCCCGAAGACCGTGACCCGGTCCGGATCGCCGCCGAACGCCCGGATGTCCTCGCGCACCCACCGCAGGGCCGCGACCTGGTCGAGCAGCCCCCGGTTGGCCGGGGCTCCGCCGATCTGCGCGAAACCCTCGACACCGAGACGGTAGTTGAGGGTCACGACCACCGCTCCGCTCCCGGCCAGGTGCCCGGCGTCGTATTCCGGGAGGCTGGAGTCGCCCATGGCGTAACCGCCGCCGGGGATCCACACCATCACCGGGAGCCCCGCCGCCGGATCCGGGTCGGGTGTCCAGACGTTGACCGTGAGCCAGTCGTCGCCGCCGGGGTCCCGGGCCACCCCGAGCACGCCGGACTGCGGGGGCGGCGGGCCGTACGAGATCGCCGGGCGCACGCCGTCCCAGCCGCGCACCGGCCGCGGCGCGGCGAAACGGAGGGCGCCGACCGGCGGCTCGGCGAACGGGATGCCGCGGAAGACCGCCAGGCCCGCCTCCCTGCCACCGCGGAGGACGCCGGCCGTCGTGCGGACCTCCGGCCCGGACCCGGACGGCTCGCTGGATGCGGTGACGGCCATTTCGCGGTTTCCTCTCCGTGCCGGCTCAGCCGAGCATCGCAGCGCGCGCCGTCCGCGGGCAAAGCATTTAGCGGGCGTCCCGCATCGAGTCGCCCCCTGACGCTTTCCGGGAACGGGCGCGCCGACCGGCCGGCTCGGCGGACCCGGTCGTGGGCGAGAGCCACCGTTCTCCGGCAGGTCCGTGCGGGTCTGCCCGTCGATGCCGGGGCTCAGCGGATCCGGTCGTAGACGAGCGCCAGCGTGCCGTGCTCGCCCGCGGCCTGGCCGGAGAGCGCCCACCGCCCCGCGGGCAGGCCGTCGTCGAAGAGGCGCGGCCCGCTGCCGAGGAAGACCGGGAAGACGTTGAGCGCCAGCCGGTCGACCTTGTCGGCCGCCAGCAGCGCCTTGACGACGCTCGCGCTGGAGAGCACGAGAATGTCGCCGCCCTCGGTCGTCTTGAGGTCCATGACCACCTCGGCGGGGCATCCCGGTGAAGGTCGTGGGCTTGTCCGGCCCGGGTTGCCCGGAGATGTCACAGGCGGGAGCGCTGTCTCGTCATACGCGGTGCGGACAATCTTCGATCAAGGAGTGGATGATGAACCTCGCGTTGTGGATCGCCGCCGGACTGCTGGCCGCGGTGGCCCTGGCCGGTGGCGTCAGCAAGACGTTCGTGCCCAAGGAGAGACTGGCCGCGTTCCACGGTGGGGGATGGACCGGGGATGTCGGCGTCGCCTTCGTCAAGACCCTCGGCGTCCTCGAACTCCTGGCCGCGCTGGGCCTGATCCTGCCCGCCGTGCTCGGTGTCGCGCCGGTTCTGGTGCCGGTTACCGCTGCCTGCTGGGTCGTGCTGATGGTCGGTGCGATGATCACTCACGGCCGCCGCGGCGAATTCGGTTTCGTGATGCTGAACCTGGCCTATCTCGCGCTCGCGGCATTCGTCGCGTGGGGCCGCTTCGGCCCCGAGTCCTTCATCGGCTGACGGGCGGCCGGTCATCCAGTCCTGTCCCGCCCGGGGCCGGCGCGAACAGGCCGCCAGGTTGTCCCGGGAGCCGGGAGCCGGGAGCAGGGAGCCGGGAGTCGATTGTCGATCATGGAAGGCGACGATCATGAGAGTGTCCGTAGCGCGGAGCATCGGCGATCGCCGGGTGACGCGATGAGTGCGGCCAAACCGGACGTGGTGGAGCGGCCGGATGTGCGGGGGTGATGATGGACGGGCCGACGCGGTGCCGTCCGGCGGGCAGGCCGCGCCGCCTCTCGTGGGGCTCAGCCCTGTCGAGGGCCGGCACGCCCCGGAGGACCGCCGGATCTCGCGGAACTCATGCTGGACCTCGGGGGCGAGCGAGCAGGGCGGTGGCCCGGCGGCACCTCGGGCGCGTCAGCGGTCTCTCAGCTACCGGCAGGAGGATGGTGCACCAGTGAGCAGGATCGAGGAGTTCCAGGAGGTGCGGCCGCTGCTGTTCTCGATCGCCTACCGGATACTGGGCGGCGTGGGTGAGGCCGAGGACGCGGTCCAGGAGACCTGGCTGCGCTTCGAGGCCTCCCCGGCACACCCCAGGTCGGTCAAGGACTTCCTCGCGGCCACGGTGACCCGGATCTCGATCGACGTGCTGCGCTCGGCCCGCGTCCGGCGGGAGGAGTACGTGGGGCCGTGGTTGCCCGAGCCGCTGCTCGCCGACCCCTACGAGGATCCGGCGCGTTCGGCGGAGCTGGCCGACTCGGTGTCGACGGCGGCACTGTTGCTGCTGGAACGGCTCAGCCCGCTGGAGCGGGTTGTCTTCGTGCTGCGGGAGGTGTTCGACTTCGGCTTTCCCGAGGTCGCGTCGGCGGTGGGGCGCTCGGAGGCGGCGTGCCGCCAGCTGGCGGTGCGGGCGCGGCGCCACATGTCCGCGGGCCGGCCCCGCTTCGAGGCGGACCGCGGGGAGCGGGAGGAGCTGGCGTCGCGGTTCTTCGACGCCCTCCGCGAAGGCGACGTCGCCGGCCTGCGGGAACTGCTCGCCGCCGACGTGTCGATGGTCGGCGACGGCGGCGGCAGGGCCCCGCAGCTGGCCAGGGCCGTCGTCGGCGCCGAGAACGTGGCCCGGCTGGCCGCCTCCGTCTTCCCCCGGATGGCCCGGGTCGACGTGACGTTCGAGCCGCACGAGATCAACGGCGAGCCGGGCGCGATCTTCCGCGACCGGGACGGCAAGGTGCTCCACACCCTGGCGCTCGACGTGCTCGACGGGCGGATCCAGGCGATCCGCCTGGTGATCAACCCCGACAAGCTCGGGCACCTGGGCCCGGTGGCGGACGCCTGGGCGATCACCCGAGAAGTAAGGCGGGCACGCCGGTCGGCGGAGTGACCGCGACCGCCGGCCGTCATCGGCGCTCCGCGCGCCCGGTGGGCTCCGAGATGTCGATTCCGCCGGCGCCTTCGACGATGTCGTCGCCGAAGGCGGCGGCGAGCGCCTTCGCGATCAGGTCGGGCAACCGGGTCCGTCCGTCGTCCTCGGCCCAGCGCACCAGTGCCGTGTGCATGGCGGCAAGGCAGGCGCTGGCCGCCACCTGGACGTGGAACGCCGTGTCGGGGTCGGTGGCCTCGTCCCCGATGGCGTCGACGATCGCCTGCTGGAGGGCGTACTGGTTGTCCAGGTGCCTGGCACGCAGGGCCGGCGTCGAGATCATGAGCCGGAGACGGGCGAGCAGGAACCGCTCACTCGCCGTCAGGTCGTCTCCGGGGGCGCGACCGGTCAGCGCCGTGGCCGAGTCGACGAGCGCGCCGCCGATGCGGCGGACCAGGGGCTGCGCGGCGGACGACGCGACGATCCGCTCGGCGACGAGCCGGCCGTGCTGGTCGACGAGTACGAGGTCTTCCTTCGTGGGGAAGTGCCGATACACGGTCATGGGCGACACGCCCGCGGCTTCGGCGACGTCGGTCACGGTCGTGGCGTCGTAGCCGTGCTCGGTGAACAGCCGTACCGCGTGCGCCTGAATCACCCGCTGCGTCTCGGCTCTCCGTTGCGCTCGCAATGTTGAGTGCTGGTCGGGCATGTGATAGACCCTACCAGGTTGGTAGTCGCTACCAGATTGGTAGTGACTCACGAGATGGGGTGGTTGGCATGAGTGATCTGACCGGCAGAACGGCTCTCGTGACCGGAGCGTCGCGCGGCATCGGGCAGGCGATCGCGGCCCGGCTGGCGGCGAAGGGGGCGGTGGTCATCGTGCATTTCGGCACGGACGAGGACGGCGCGGCGGCGACGGTCGACGAGATCGCGCGTGCCGGTGGGTCCGCGCTCGCCGTCAGGGCGGAGCTGGGCGTGGACGACGATGTCGAGACCCTCTTCGCGGGCGTCGAGGCCGGCCTGGCCGGGCGGCCACTCGACGTCCTCGTCAACAACGCGGCGGCCGCGCCCGCCGGCCCGCTCGGGGTCACGACGCGGACGGAGTTCGACCACCTCTTCGCGGTGAACGTGCGAGCTCCGTACTTCATCATCCAGCGAGCATTGCCGCTGTTCCGCGACGGTGGCCGCATTGTCACGATCTCTTCCGTGGCGACCCGGATGGCCAACCCCGCCCAGACGTCCTTCGCCATGACGAAGGGCGCGGTCGAGACGATGAGCATGACCTTGGCCAATGAGCTCGGGGTACGAGGAATCACGGTGAACGCGGTCGCTCCCGGCGCCACCCGGACGGCGACCAACGGATCGGTCTTCGAGGCGCCGGGCCTGGCCGAACTCATCGCCGGAACGACGGCGCTCGATCGCCTGGGCGGGCCAGGCGACATCGCCGACGTGGTCGCGTTCCTCGCCTCCGACGCCGCGCGCTGGATAACCGGTCAGGTCATCGACGCGAGTGGCGGCCTGTTCCTCGGGCCGCGAGCCTGATCGCCGGTCGCCGGTCGCCGGTCGCCGGTCGCCGGTCGTTGGTGAGAACTCACCACTCGACGGCGTCGCCGACGAAGTCGCCATGACCATGGGCCGGGAGCGGGAGCGTGCCGCTGTGTGTCACGGATCCTCCCAAGCCGGTCGCGGAGAACGGAGATCGACCGCGTCGTGACCGCAAGCCTGCGCCGGGAGAGACAGACGCACCGCGGGCACCGGACCGAGCCAGGGGGGTGGCTCGGTCCGGTGCCCGCCTCGAACTCCGCCTCGCCGGTGGACCGGCTGTCCGTGATCGGGGTCTCGATCAGCCTCTCCGCGACGGAGGCACAGGTTCCTACCTCGCGGTGCGTCCCCTCAGGGCGTCGCGTCCCCGCGCCACGATGATGTCGACGGCCTTGACGTCGTCGATGTCGCGGGCGTCGGCCAGCGCCTTCTTGGCCGCGTCGTAGGCGTCCAGGGCCCGGTGCCAGTTGACGTCGCCCCCGGCGCCCTCTCCGTCGGCGAGGCGGTCGATCTCCTCACCCAGCCGCGTCACGTTCTCCTCCTGCGAGCGCCTCACCTCTTCCAGGTGGGCCGCTCGCGAGGTCGCCTCCAGCTTGGCGGCCTTCACGCGCCGCCGCCCGCGCGCGACCCCCCTGACCAGCACCCAGAGCGCGACCAGGCCCGCCAGCGAGAGGAAGATCACCCAGCCGAGCGCCGGCCGGCTGGACGACCCCGACAGGTCGGCGTCCTTGGCGTAGTCGGTCTTCATGCCGGTGACCTCGGCGTCCGCGAAGGTGGCGCCCCGCAGCTCGGCGTAGCTCAGGTCGGCGTCGGTCAGTGTCGCCCCGCGGAAGACCGCCCCCTGGAACTTGCCGCTGCTCAGGTCGGCCCGTTCCATCCTGGCGCCGGTGAAGTCGGCCTGGTCGGCCCTGGCGCTGCCGAACTCCGCGTCGCGCAGGTCGGCGCCGCCCAGTTTCGCCTCCGTCAGGTCGGCGCTGCCGAACTCCGCCCCCGACAGGTCCGCCTTCGACAGGTTCGCCCCGGCCAGCTTGGCGCTGCCGAGCTGCGCCCTCGCCATGCGCGCGCCCGTCAGGTCGGCCCCCATCAGCTCCACGCTGCCGAGCTTGGCGCGCTCCAGCCGCGCGCCGCGCAGGTCGGCGCCCTTGAGGTAGCGGATCGTGGCCCCGGTGGCCGAGACGTCGCGCAGGATCGCCCGGTCCAGCTTGACGATGCCCAGATCGACCCCGTCCAGCTTGGCGCCGGTCAGGTCGGCGCAGCTCAGGTCGCGGGGGAACTCGGCGACCGAGGTGAGGTCCCAGCCCGCGTACTTCTGCCCGCTGCCCGGCTCGCACGCCGGGTCGGGGGCCGGCAGGTCCTTGGGCACGCCCTTGCTGCCCGCCAGCCGGGCGCCCGTGACGTCGCGCAGCTCGGCCCCGCCGAGGTCGGCGCCCTGGAAGGTCGCGCCGTCCAGCACCGACCCGCGCAGCTGCGCGCCCCGCAGGTCGGCGTCCCGGAACACGGTCTTGATCATCGTGGACTCGTACATGCGCGCCTTGGACGCCTTGAGGCCGGTGAGGTCGGCCCGGCGCATGTCCGTGCCGTAGGCGTCGGCGTCGGTCAGGTCGACGCCGACCAGCTTCGCGTCGTCGAACTGGGCCGAGTACGTCCTGGCGCGCACCATCGTGGCCCCGCTCAGGTCGGCACCCTCGAAGTGCGCGTTGTAGGGAATCGAGTCGTCCATGGTCGCCTCGCGCAGGTCGGCACCGCGCAGGTTCGCGTAGTACAGCTCCGCCTCCGTCAGGTCGGCCCCGCGCAGCCTGGCCCCGGCCATCTCGGCGTTCCCCAGTCGGGTGCCCTTGAGAGAGGCGCCCCGCAGGTCGGCCCCGGTGAGGAGGCTGCGCACGAGCACACCGTCCAGCTTGGCCCTCCGCAGGTCGGCGCAGGACAGGTCGGCGGGCAGCGCGACCCGGGTGAGGTCCCTGCCGGCCAGCCTGGGACCGCTGCCGGGCCTGCACCCGGCCGTGGCGCTCCCGGCCGCCAGGTCGTCCCACGCGGTCTGGCCGTCCCGTGCGGTCCGGCCGCTCCGGGCGGCGTGGGTGTCTCGCGTGGTCCGGCCGTCCTGAACGGCCTGGGTGTTCCACGCGGTCCGGCCGTCCTGGGCGGCGTGGGTGTCCTGGACGGTGTGGGCCGAGGCCGCGGGGGTGGGCAGCAGGGCGGCCGACAGGATCACGGCCCCGGCGAGCAGGCGGGTAGGGCTGGACATGTCTCTCTCACTGTCTCCCCCGAGGCGCGCGGAGCCGACCGGCGGGGGAGAGCGGTGCCGGGCGGGGGTTCGTGGACAGGCCGGTGCGGGTGACACCCCGAGGGGAGGGGCCGCACCGATGGACGATACGGGAACGGGGCCCTTTATAGGAGGGCCCGGTTGCGGCCCGCTTGCGAGCCGCCTTCCGCCGTACCTTCTTCCGCCTTGCCTTCTTCCACTGCGCCTTCTCTCCCGCCGTACCGTGAACCGCCTCCCGGGCATCCCTCCGTGCGAATCGCCATACCGCGATGCCGCCGTACCGTGATTCGCGGTACGGCGGCATCGCGGTTCCGCTACAGCGGTTCCGAGCCGTTCGTCGGGGACTGTCTCGCCCAGGCGAGCTGCTCGTTCCCGCGCAGTTCCTCCTCCGCGGTCTGCTCCACCCTGGCCATCGCCCAGCGCAGGATCGGTGGCGCCATGAGCGAGGTCACGATCGCGACCAGCACGACGATCGTGTAGACCTCGACGCTGAGGATGCCCAGCCGCAGGCCCACCATGGCCACGACCACCTCGATCACACCCCGCGCGTTGAGGCCCGCGCCCAGCGCCAGGGCCTCCCACCGGTTGAGCTTGCTGGCGCGCGCTCCCGCGTACGCCCCGACGAACTTGCCGATGATGGCCACGGTCAGGATGCCGAGCCCGGAGAGCAGGACCATCGGATCGGTCAGGGACGTCAGGTCCATGCGCAGGCCCGCGGTGGCGAAGAAGATCGGCGCGAAGCCGGAGAGCACCACCGTGCGCAGCGGGGCGAGCCGCGCCGGGTCGACGCCTCCCGCGGAGCCGATCAGGATGCCGCACACGAAGGCGCCGAAGACGGCCTCCAGCCCCATCGCGTGCGTGGCGGCCGCGGCGAGCAGGAGCAGCACGGCCGCGGTCGCGACGGACGGGCCGGGGTCCTCCTCGTTCCGCGAGGTGAGCCGGAACGCGTGCCGTACCAGCGGGCGGCCCACGGTGAGCGCGAAGATCACGACCGCCGCCAGGCAGGCGAGCGAGACCAGCACGTTCCCGGCACGCAGGCCGGTGGTGGCCATGGCCGACACGATCGACAGCATGAACCAGCCGAACGCGTCGTCGATCATGCCCGCGGCCAGTGTGAGCTGCCCGACGTTACGGTGGAGCAGCCCCATGTCCATCAGGGTCTTGGCGATGACCGGGATGGCGCTGACGCACATCGCGACGCCGAGGAAGAGCGCGAAGACCAGCGTCTCCGTTCCGGCGGGAATGAGCGTGGCCGGGAGCAGGAAACCGGCGCCGACGCCGAACGCGAGCGGCACCAGCAGCCCGCCGGCGCTGACCCCGGCGGCCGTGGCGCCCCTGCGCCGGATCAGCCCCATGTCCATGTGGATCCCGGTGATGCCGACGAGCAGCAGCACGCCGATCTGCCCGACCGCGTCGAGCAGGTGGAACTGGGCGCTGTCCTGCGGGAACAGCCAGGTGGACAGGCCCGGCGCGACGTGCGCGAGGAACGACGGACCCAGGAGCACGCCGACGAAGAGCTCGCCGACGACGGCCGGCATGCCGAGCCGCCTGGCGAGGCGGCCGAAGACGAGGGCGAGCAGCAGGAGCAGTCCTACCTGGAGTAAGAAGATCAATAGTTGGTGTGCGGCGATCGGCGCCACCGGCGCCACCGGCGCCGCGAGCGAGACGTACACGACAGACCCCTCCGGTCTCTCACAAGGCACCACCCTGTCTCCCCAGTCAGGACGGTACGGCGTAGAGCCTGACAAAACGAAGATCGGCAATCAATCCTTGAAGAGTTACCCAAAATGTGCGTCGACACATGGGTTACTTGTTTTGTGGGGGACATCACATGGCCAACCACGTTTCATTCGCGGGAATCGGTCGAGGTGAGAGGGTTGGCAGACGCGGAATCGCCTCGGCGGCGAATCGACATCTCCCATCCCGCCATTCATCCCGCCACTCGGGAGGGACCTTTTTTCGCCCCTCCCGCTCGGGAGAATTCGCGTCCTGTCCCGCCGTGAGGGAGGGGGCGGCTTCTTGTCCCGCGAGGCGAAAGGACGCCGCCTTTTGTCCCGCCGTGAGGGAGAGGGCCGCGTCCTGTCCCGCAGCCCGGGGGGCTTCTTACCCCGTCGCCCGGTAGGGGCCTCTCGTCGTTTCACCGCCCGGGAGGGTTCGCCTCCTGTCCCGTCGCCCGGGAGAGGCCGCTTCGCCTCACGTGTGACCATCGCGGCACCGCGGGCGAACCCGGCAGTCCCCGCTCAACCGCTACCGAGGGCCCAGCAGGGCGTCGACCAGGGCGCGGCCGTATCCGGGTGCGAGGGAGTCGCTCATGAAGAGGACCCGGTACGTCATCGGCGCGACCACGTGGTCCAGCACCGCGTCCAGCGCGGGCACGTCCTCGCCACGCCCGGCGGAGCGGGTGAGGATGGCCTGGATGCGGCTGCTGGTGTACGCGCAGCACTGCCCGGTGCTCCTGCCGGCGTCGTCGCCGGCGACGACGTCGCGGATGAACGCGCGACCGGTGGGGGAGGACGTCTCCTCCAGCCACTCCTCGGCCCACGCCGCGAGGTCGTCCCGCAGGTTGCCGAGGTCGGCGGGGGGTCCGTCGGGCCGCATGTGCTCAAGGGCGACGTCGGCCAGCAGCTCCTGCAGGTCACCCCACCTGCGGTAGACGGTCGAGGGGGTCACGCCCGCGCGGGCGGCGACGAGCGGCACGGTCAGGTCGGCGCGGTCGCGCTCGGCCAGGAGATCCCGCACCGCCTCGTGGACGGCCTGCTGCACCCGCGCGCTCCGCCCCCCGGTGCGTACCGCCTGCCTCGTACCCATGGGCCGAGCTTAACGCAAAATATTTGCTTCAGTGGTCCGAGGTGTGTACGTTGCTAACGCAAATCTTTTGCTTTAAAGCTTCGGGAGCCCCTCCATGTCCTCCGTGACGTCCCCTGCGACCTCGACGTTGCCCGCCCACCGGCCCCGCCTGGGGGCAGGCGCGGCCGTGGTGCTCCTGGCGACGACCCTGACGACGTTCATGGCCGCCGCCAGCGCGCCCACCCCGCTGTACGCCGTGTACCAGGGCCACTGGGGCTTCTCCTCCAGCGTCCTGACGGCGGTCTACGCGGTCTACGCCGTCAGCCTGCTGGTGGCCCTGCTCACCGTGGGCTCCCTGTCGGACCACGTCGGGCGCCGCCCGGTGATCCTCGGGGCGGTCGCGCTCGAGACGGTCGCGATGGCGGTCTTCGCCTCCGCCGACGGGGTGCCCGCCCTGGTGGTCGCGCGCGTCCTGCAGGGCTTCGCCACCGGGGCCGCGTCCGGGGCGCTGGGAGCGGGCCTGCTGGACGCCGACCGGACGCGCGGCCCGCTGATCAACAGCGTGACGCCCGCCCTGGGCCTGGCGGCGGGCGGCCTGGGATCGAGCCTGTTCGTGCAGTACCTGCCCGCGCCGACGCGGACGGTGTTCGTCGTCCTGATCGTCGCGTTCGTGCTCCAGGGCGTCGCGATCCTCCTCCTGCCCGAGTCCGTCAGCCGCCGGGCGGGCGCGCTGGCCTCGCTGCGCCCGCACGTCAGCGTGCCCGCCGGGGCGCGCCGGGCCTTGCTGCTCGTCACCCCGATCACCGTGGCCGGGTGGGCGCTCGGCGGGTTCTACCTGTCGCTGGGGCCGTCCCTGGCGCGTGACGTCACCGGCTCGGGGTCGGTCGTGGTGGGCGGGCTGCTGGTCTTCGCGCTGACCTTCAGCGGCACCGTCGCGATCCTCGCGCTGCGGGCGGTCCCCGCCCCGCGCGCCATGCGGGTGGCCTCCGTCCTGCTGGCCCTCGGTGTCGTCGTGACCCTGCTCGGTGTCAACGCCGGTTCGGGAGTGCTGTTCTTCGGCGGTACGGTCGTCGCCGGGCTGGGCTTCGGCGCGGGCTTCCAGGGCGCCGCGCGCACCCTGCTGCCGGCCGCGGCCCCGCACGAGCGGGCCGGGCTGATGGCCGCCTTCTACATCGTCAGCTACATCGCGATGAGCGTCCCCGCCACCGCCGCCGGGATCGTCGCGGGCCTGCTGCCCCTCGCCGAGCTCACCACGTACTACGGGGTCGTCCTCACCCTCCTGGCCCTGGCCGCCCTGGCCGGGACGTTCCTCGTCCGCGAGCGTGTCGCCGAGGCGGCGCCCGCGGCGTGACCGGCTCCCCGGGGGGCGGTCCGGCGGGCCCGGCGTGGAAGGCTGTCGGTCATGACTGTTCTGGACATTCCAACCCTGAAGCTGGTCAACGGCGCGGACATCCCGCAGGTCGGCCTGGGCACCTGGCCCATGTCGGACGAGGAGGCGGAGGTCGCGGTCGCCGAGGCCGTCGAGATGGGCTACCGGCTGGTGGACACCGCCTACGCGTACCGCAACGAGACCGGGGTGGGGCGCGGGCTGCGGGCGAGCGGCGTGCCGAGGGAGGAGCTGTTCGTCACCACCAAGCTGAACGGCGAGTGGCACGGGTACGACGCCGCGCAGGAGGCGTACCAGGCCAGCCTGGACCGGCTCGGACTCGACTACGCCGACCTCTACCTGATCCACTGGCCGCTGCCGCGCAAGGACCGCTACGTGGAGGCGTGGAAGGGCATGGTCAAGCTGCTGGAGGACGGCCGCGTGCGGGCGATCGGCGTGTCGAACTTCAAGCCGGCCCACATCGACCGGCTCCTGGCCGAGACCGGCGTGGTACCCGACGTGAACCAGATCCAGCTCAATCCGTTCTTCACCCGTGACGAGCCCCGCGCCTACGACGCCGCCCACGGGATCGCCACCCAGTCCTGGGGCCCCATCGGGCAGGGAGGCGACCTGCTGGCGCAGCCGGTCGTCAAGGACGCCGCCGAGCGGCACGGCAGGACCCCCGCCCAGATCGTGCTGCGCTGGCACATCGAGCTCGGCCTGATCACCGTGCCGAAGTCGTCCAGCCCCGAGCGGATGAGGTCCAACGCCGACATCTTCGGCTTCACCCTCACCCCCGAGGAGGTCGCCGAACTGTCCGCCCTCGACCGGGGCGAGGCCGCCGCGACCGACTCCGACTCCACCGGCCACTGACCTTCCTCAAAACTCGAAGCCCGAGGCTCAAAGCCCAAAGCCCGAGGCCCGGGGCCTGAGGAACGCGGCCGACCGGCTCCCGGCGACACCGGTGTGCTCCATGCGCCCGCCCGGACGCTCCCGTCCGCGCGGGCCCGGCGCGTCGGACGTCTCGCGGGCGGACCTGACCGCGAGAATAATTCACAGTTAACCTATAGAGATAGTAGATTTAAGCGAGACCAGCCCACATGAGGCCGTCGGCCAACGGCAGAGGCGCACCGTCGGGGGGACTTTCGGATGCACATCACGGCCCGGAGCGACTACGCCATAAGGGCGATGCTGGTCATCGCGCTGAGCGATCCCGCCCCGGTCAAGTCGGAGACGATGGCCCAGGCGCAGGAGATCCCGGCGAGTTTCCTGCGCGGCATCCTGACCGACCTGCGCCGCGCCGACCTCGTCTTCGCCCAGCGGGGGCACGAGGGGGGGTTCACGCTCACCCGGCCGCCCGTCGACATCTCGGTCGGGGACGTCCTGCGCGCCGTCGCCGGCGAGCTGACCTCGGTGAGGGGGCTGCCGACCGGCGACGTGGCCTACTTCGGCGAGGCGGTGCGGCTGCGTGCGGTATGGCTGAACATCGAGACCTCCATAACCGCCATCGTCGACACCGTCAGCCTGGCCGCGCTCCTGTCGCCGGTGGCCGAGGCGGGCAGGCGGCGCAGGGCCTGACGCCGTACGTGGGATGAAGATTCCCATACCTTGAGACGCCTTGCTCGAAACGTGACTTGACGCCGCCTTGGCATTCAATCACGATAATTCCTATCAACAGAGTAGGAAAAACAGGAAGGGGGGCGTTGTGCGTGCGCTCATCCTCTTAGGCCTGGTCGGCTTCGCGGCACAGCTCGTCGACGGCAGCCTCGGCATGGCCTACGGTGTCACCTCGACGACGCTGCTCCTGGCCATCGGCACCAACCCGGCCGCCGCTTCGGCCACCGTCCACCTCGCCGAGATCGGCACGACCCTCGCCTCGGGCATATCCCACTGGCGCTTCAACAACATCGACTGGAAGGTCGTCGCCAAGATCGGTGTTCCCGGCGCCGTCGGCGCCTTCGCGGGAGCCACCTTCCTGTCCGGCCTCTCCACCGAGGTCGCGGCACCGGTGATGTCGATCATCCTGCTCGCGCTGGGCGTCTACGTCCTGATCCGCTTCACGGCCTTCGGCCTCCCGCGCGGCAACCTGGGCAAGCCGCTGCGCAAGCGCTTCCTCGCGCCCCTCGGCCTGGTCGCCGGCTTCGTCGACGCCACCGGTGGCGGCGGCTGGGGCCCGGTCGGCACCCCGGCGATCCTGGCCAGCGGACGCCTGGCGCCGCGCAAGGTGATCGGTTCCATCGACGCCAGCGAGTTCCTGGTCGCCATCGCCGCCAGCATCGGCTTCTTCGTCGGCATCGGCTCCGAGAACATCAACTTCTCCTGGGTCGCCGTGCTGCTGATCGGCGGCGTCATCGCGGCCCCCATCGCCGCCTGGCTGGTCCGGCACATCCCGCCGCGCATCCTGGGCTCCGCGGTCGGCGGTGTCATCGTCCTGACCAACGTCCGGACCCTGCTGCGCAGCGACTGGATCGACGCCTCCAGCGGTGTCCAGACCGTCGCCTACATCACCATCGCCGTCATCTGGGCCGCCGCCATCGCCTACTCGGTCCGCGAGTACCGCCGTGACCGCGACAACGAGACGGTCGAGGCGATCGAGGAGGAGGAGAGGCGCCGCGCCGCGGAGCAGGAGACCGCCGGCACCGCCAGCTAGACGAGTAAGTCCTAAGGCTGAGAACGGGTAGGGCGAGATGTGCCGGCTGGTGAGCCCGCCCGTGGAGCGTGTCCGTGGTGGGGCGGGCGTTGCCCACCCGGGCTGCGCCTCACGACAGACGAACCTGCCCTCAACGCCAGAGCGGAAGTGACGAAGGGTGTCGAGGATCGATGTGTGACCAACGACCTCGACACCCTTCTGACCGCGCTCTACGTCAAGATCGATGACTGGCTCGGCGCTCCCGGCAGCTGCGCCCGTCGGGGACGGCCGCCCCAGCCGGCCGACGCCGAACCGCTCACCGTGGCCATCGCCCAGGCCCTGCCCGGTATCCGCTCCAAGACCCGCTGGCTACGCTTTTTGCCCCGCCATCTGCCTGGCGCTTTCCCCTGCCTGCCCGGCCAGTCCGGCTACAACAAGCGCCTGCGCCGCACGCTGCCCCTGCTCCAGCGCACCATCTGCGCCCTGGCCCGCGACAGCGACCTGCGGGCCGACCCGATCTGGGTCGTCGACTCCACCCCGGTCGAATGCGGCCGCTCGCGCCCCACCGCCCGACGCTCGGACCTGGCCGACTGGGCCGGATATGGCTACTGCCGCTCCCATTCCCGCTACTTTTGGGGTCTTCGCCTGCACCTGGTCTGCACCCCGGCAGGCCTGCCCATCACCTGGGCCCTGGCCACCCCCAAGCTCGATGAGCGCCAGGTACTGACGGCCCTGCTGGAGCACGACCCGCACCTGACCGCCGAACGCCCCGGCCTGCTGATCATCGCCGACAAGGGATACGTCTCCGCCGAACTCGACGCCTACCTGGCCATGCGAGGTGTGCACCTGCTGCGGCCCCCTACCGCAACCTCACCCCCCGGCCCGGTGAGCAGTTCCTCAAGCCGATCCGCCAGCTGATCGAATCGGTCAACGACACCCTCAAAGGCCAACTCGACCTGGAACCGCACGGCGGACGCAGCCCGAGCGGCGTCACGGTCCGCATCGCCCAGCAGATCCTGGCGTTGACCGCCGCGATCTGGCACAACCGCGCCACCGGCCAGCCCATCACCCGGTCACTGATCGCCTACGACCACTGACCAGACTTCGGACTTACTCGTCTAGTCGGCCTGCACTGGGCTCATCGCAGCATTCATCAAGACCTCGCCGAGCGCGCATCCCGGCTGAGCGTGTCGGTAGTCGGGGTGGCGATCAACTCGCCGAGGCCGTGAATCAGAGCGGAGAGGCCGACCTCGAACTCGTGGTCCGGGCCGAGCGCTGTGACCGTGGCCGCGAGTTGCGCCAAGTGGGCAGTCGCTGCATCGGTCCGCTCCGGAGGCAGGATGATGGCCCCGCCGTCGCGGGCGGTCTGCTGTTCGAGGGTTGCGCCGATGGTGTATCGGGACACTGCGATATAGGCCAGGACCGCGTCGGTACCGGTGAAGCCGCTAGCTTCGAGCAGGCCGATCTGGGGGATCGCGTTGTCGATGTTGGGGCTTCTCGGTCCGGCTGATGCGATCAGTCGTCCACCGTCGCGGACTGAGAGCATCGCCTTGCGCAGGCTTCGGGCGTTGCGGGTCAGGAAGTCCTGCCACCGTTCACCCTCCACGGGGATGCGGTCGGTGTGCCACCGGTCGAGGACCTCGTCCGCGACGGCGGCGATCAGGTCCGCTTTGCTGGCGAAGTGATGGTAGAGGGCCGGCTGCGCGATCCCGAGGCGCGCTGCGATCGCGTGCAGGGACAGACCGTCGAGACCGCGGTCGTCGAGCACGTGGATCGCCGCCGCGATGATCGCGTGACGGTCGGTGCGGCTGGGCTGGGGCATGCCTCAACTGTACGCCTATTCCGGACGATGGTTATCGTTGATAGGCTTCGTGTCGAGGCCCGATTCGATCGAAGACGGAGGAACAGATGAGCAATGAACAGGCATGGGAAGCCGTCGTGGTCTCGAAGTCCCGCGCCCCGTTGGACGGGTCCAACCTGTATCGGCGGGTGACAGTCCGGCACGACGACGGGCCCGAGGAGAAGATCAGAGTCGCACGGGAGGCGTGGAAGCAGATCGAGGTCGGCGACCGGGTGATGAAAGAGGCCGGCCAGGACCCGCGTCGAGCGTGACGGAGGCGTCGGGCGTGGAGTCACAGTCACCACAGATCGGCCCCAAAACGGCCACGAGCAAGGCAAACCAGCGACCAGAGCCAAGAAAGACGGCGTCTCGAAATCGCCGTGCCGCGTTCACCCTGATCGTGCTGACGCCACTGATCGCAGAGCTCGCGCTCGGGTCGACGCCGGTCCGCATGGCGTGGCTGGTGATCCTCTGGGTTCCCATCTACGGCGCCGGCGTGCTGCTCATCCGAGAGCTCGTCGTCAGGCTTGGCCGCGGCTGGCCGAGCATCCTGCTGCTGGCCGCCGCGTACGAATTGGTCGAGGACGGCATCGGGCTGCAAGCCCTGACCAGCTCCCACCTGTACAACGCCGCGGAATGGGGCCTACGCGTCTTCGGGATCAACGCACCCTACTGGGAAGCGAACGTGATCTACCATGCGATCTTCACGGTGGCGATCCCCATCACGCTGACGAACCTGCTCTTCCCGACCCATCGCGGACGCCCCTATCTCGGCCGCCCCGGCACGGTGGTCGCGGGAGTCGTCGCCCTGATCGGGGTCGGCGTACTCCGCCTCAGCGTGCCAGTGAGCGAAGACCCGGGCTATCAGGCGCCGCTGCCGTTCGTCCTCGGAAGCATCCTCGCCGTGGTCGCCCTCGGGGTCATCGCGTTGGCAGTCGTACCGCGCGTCCGCCCCATTCCGAACCCGCTCAGGTTTCCCTCCCGCGCCTGGCTGTTCGGAGGGGCCGGGCTCGGCGTCCTCGTGTTCTTCGTGCTCACGTTTCCCATGTTCGGCTCCCGGCAACCGGCGTTCACCCACGGCCCGGTCGTGCTGCTCCCGATGGTCGCGGCAGCGGCCCTCGTCGCGGCGGGGTACATCACCCTGCGACGCATGAGCGCGTCACCGGCGTGGACCGAACGACACACGCTCGCCGTGATCGCCGGAGCCTTGATCGCGCACAGCATGGGCGGCCTTGTCGTCATGGCGCACACCACCATCGATCGGGTCGGCCTGATCGCGATCATCGCGATCACCGGACTCGCCACGTGGCTCCTCAACCGCCGCCTCCGACACCGCGAGCACACTCCAGAAAACATCCCGGCCGTGACGAGAACGCCTTAGCCGTCAGGTTGCGCCGGGACCGTCCCCAGTGCAGAACAAACCAAGCGGAATTCGCGCTTTCATGCACTCCCTGACGCCAGCAACCGCGATGGGGAGTGACGATCTGGCACGAACCGCTGACATCAACAAGACAGGAGCAACATTATGAGCACTACCTTTACCGTAGATTTTTTCTGCAGCCTCGACGGATACGGCATGGCCAGGGGCTGGCCGGGATACTGGGGCAAGGAAGGCCCCGAGGTCATCGAGGATCGGGTGCGCACCTTCGCACAGGACCAGGTGCTCGTCTTCGGCGCCACGACGTTCCGGCAGTTCTCGAAGTTCGTGACCATGTTCGACGAGCCCTACTACGACAGCCTCAACAAACTGCCGAAGATCGTGTTCTCCCACACACTCGACCCCCAGTCGCCCGGGTGGCAGAACTCAACAGTCATCGACGAAGACGCGGTGACGGCGATCGAACGACTGAAGCGCACCACCGATGTCCCGATGCGCTCGCACGGCAGCATCTCCCTGAACCGCGCTCTGCTCGCGTCCGGCCTCGTCGACCGGATCGAGGTTCTCATGTTCCCCGCGATCTCGGGTCGCGCCGGAGAAGCGGCGCTCTTCCAGGACGGCGCGGAGTTCGACCTGGAGCTCATCGAGTCGACCGTGCTCGACGGCCGGACGCACAAGCTCGTGTACGTCCCGCACCCGCACGACGAGATCCCCGAGAACGTAGGACCGAAGCTGCGGTCATCGACGTCCTCATCATCCTGATATGCCCGCGTTCGGCCGGCTGGTGCACCTCACGGTCGCAGGAACCAACGGCACATGCTGTCGGCCCCGTCCGAAGGAGGTCAGGGATGGCGACGACGGACGAGGAGACGCGAGCGGCGCGTGATGCGAGGCTCGAACGCCCTGCATCAGCGGCTGGCGGGCGCGGCCTCGCAACCAAGAAGCGTCGGCGACTCTCACCAGAGACGACGTTCGCACTGATCGAGGAGGTCTTCGCCGCTGGGGCTCCACGCCGCTGCCACTGCCTGATGGGAGTGCGTCACCGGGCCCCCTGCCCCGCCACCAGCGACCCTTGAACGAACGCGGCGGACACCGGCCCCGAGCCAATGCTCATGGATAGGGAAAAGCGCCAGGCAGATGGCGGGGCAAAAAGCCGCGAAGGCCCCTCTCGCTCAGGCGAGAGGGGCCTTCGCGCCGTGTACGGCCGGGGTTCGCGGGCGACGGGGCCGTCCGTTCGTTCCAGTCCGTTCCGCCCGGGGCTCGGCCGGGTGTCGGGTGCCGTTCGTCACGTGCGGACGGCGCCGTTCGGCGGCCCGGAACCGTTCGCGGGCCCGAAGTGCTCCCACACGCGCTCGGCGGGGTAGGCGCCGCGCTCGGTCACGATCCTCGTCACCAGGTGCGGCGGGGTGGCGTCGAAGGCGGGGTAGTGGCCGGTCACGCCCTCGCCCGCGGTGCGCGTCCCCAGCACGTGCAGGACCTCGTCGCCGTCCCGCCGCTCGATGACGACGTCGTCGATGCCCGGCGCCCGCGGGTCGGGCGCCGGGATTATCACGTAGTACGGCACGTCGAAGGCGCGGGCGGCCAGCGCCACCCCGAGCGTGCCGACCTTGTTCACCACGTGCCCGTCCATCGTCACCCGGTCCGCCGCGGTCAGCGCCACGTCGGCGAGCCCGTCGGACAGCACCGAGGCGACCATCCCGTCGGTGATCAGGGTGGGCCGGTACCCCATCTCCACCAGCGTCGGCGCGGTCAGCCGCGCTCCCTGCAGGTAGGGCCGGGTCTCGGTGCAGACGAACTCCAGCCGCTTGCCCACCTCCCGCGCGGCCTCGACGGTCGCGATCAGGTAGGCGTCCGCCCAGCAGTGGGTGAGGACGCGGGCGCCGTCGTCGAGCAGCGCCGCCGCGTGCCTGCCCATGGCCGCGCTGCTCGCCAGGTAGGCCGCGTCGTGTTCGGCCGCCGCCCGGGTCACGGCCTCCACGAGCTCGTCCCCGTGCGCCTCGGGCAGCGGCCCGTCCACCGTGGCGGCCAGGACGGCCTCCACGGCGTCGCGGATGTGGTTGTTCGTGGGCCGGGTCGCGATCAGCCGCTCGCCCGCCCCGCGCAGCCGCGCCGCCGCCACACCCGGCGGCTCGCCCCGCGCCTCGCGGGCGGCCAGCGTCATCCCGGCGGTCGCCGCGAACGAGGGGCCCGTGCTCTGGGTCACCATCCGCTCGATGGCCACCGCCACGTCCTCGCTGGTGGCACAGCGCACCCAGCGGTGTTCGAAGGGATAGACGCGGCGGTCGAGGATCTCCACGGCGTCCTCGGTGATCCGGACGGAGTCCGCGAGGACGGGGCGCCTGCCGGTCGTGCTCATGTGACCTCCAGCGGGGGAGCGGGGGATGGGGCGGCCGGCCGCCCACCGGCCGCACCGGGTGCCGCCCGGCGTCGCCGCCGGCACCGCGACCCGGCGATGCCTCGCGCTTATGCCCCTTTTGGACGGTCCGTACCTCCGGGTGGCGGGCCGCTCCTGGACGGCCCGCCACCCGGAGGCACGACAGGTACGGACGGTACGGCGGCTCAGGCGAGCCTCTCGCCGATCTCGGCGATCTGGGCGCGCTGCGCGGTGACCATCTTCTCCGCCAGCCGGGTGGTGGGCCTGTGCCTGCCCAGCGCGATCACGACCTGGGCCATCTGGACACCGCTGTTGAGGTGCTTGCCCAGCACGCTCAGCCACAGCTTGTCGAAGGCGGCACCCGACCGCCTCTCCAGGGAGGAGATCTGGGTGGCGGACAGCATGCCGGGCATGTCGTGCACGGCCTGGTCGCCCTCCGCGGGGACCTCGACCTTCCACGACCGCAGCCAGCCCGACATCAGGTCGATGTCGGCGGACTCGTCCTTCTTGATCTTCGCGGCCAGGTCGCGCACGTACGGATTCTCGCTCCGGCCGTCCACCAGGTCGGCGAGCTGGATCGTCTGGCGATGGTGCGGGATCATCTCCTGGGAGAAGCGGACGTCCGCGTCCGCCCGATCCCCGGCCAGCCCCACCGCCTGGACGGGGGTTACGGTCGTCACGGCCGCTGATGAGCACCCGGCGGCCAACATGGCGGAGACCAGCAAGGTGGCGGTCGGAGACCGTCTTCTGCGCGACCGCCGGGTGCTCATCGAGATCACTGCCCCTTTCCTGCGGGTGGGAAGGATCATTCGTGCCGTTCCGCCCTGAGATACGCGGACCCCGTTGCCGGGGTTCAGGGTCGGCCGGAAATCGCGTGCCCGAAAAACGCCCGGAGGGTCAGCCGGGAACGTCGCGGTGGTCGGAGATGCTGTCGAGCCAGGCGCGGTGCAGGTCGGCGTAGCGGCCCGACCGCCCGACGAGCTCGCCGGGCGGGCCGTCCTCCACGATCCTGCCGCCGTCCATCACCAGCACCCGGTCGGCGATCTCGACGGTCGACAGGCGGTGCGCGATGATGAGGGCCGTCCGGTCCGCCAGGACCGTCCGCATCGCCCGCTGCACCAGCCGCTCGCTGGAGACGTCCAGGCTGGACGTCGCCTCGTCGAGGATCAGCACCGCCGGGTCGGCCAGGAACGCCCTCGCGAACGCCACCAGCTGCCGCTGCCCGGCCGACAGCCGGCCGCCGTGCTTGCCGACCTGGGTGTCGTACCCCTCGGGAAGCGCGGAGACGAACGCGTCGGCGCCGATCGAGCGGGCCGCCGCCACCACGTCGGCCATGCTCGCGCCCGGCCTGCCGAACCTGATGTTGTCCGCCACCGACCCGCTGAACAGGAAGTTCTCCTGGGTGACCAGGACCACCGCGGCGTGCCGCGACTCCTCGCCGAGGTCGCGCAGGTCGACGCCGTCCAGCAGCACCCGGCCCGCCACCGGGTCGTAGAACCTGGAGACGAGCTTCGCCAGCGTGGTCTTGCCCGCCCCGGTGGTGCCGACCAGCGCCACGGTCTGCCCGGCGGGGACCGTCAGGTCCAGCCGGGGCAGCACGGGGGTGCCGTCCAGGTAGGAGAACTCCACGCCCTGGAACTCGATCCTCCCGCGTGGCCGCTCCAGCGTCACCGGGTCGCCGGCCTCGGCCACCACGGGACGCTCCTGCAGCACGCCGGAGAGCTTCTCCAGCGCCGCCCCGGCGGACTGGAACGTGTTGTAGAACTGCGAGATCTCCTGCATCGGCTCGTAGAACTGGCGCAGGTAGAGCAGGAAGGCGGCCAGCACGCCCACCGTGACCTCGCCCTGGATCGCCAGCGTGCCCCCGTAGAGCAGGACGGCCGCGATCGTCACGTTCCCGATCAGCTTGACGCCCGGCGAGAAGATCGCGACCAGGCGCATGCTCCGCCGGTTGGCGTCGCGGTAGTCGGCGTTCAGCTGGGAGAAGATCTCCTGGTTGCGGGGCTCCCTGCGGAACGCCTGGACCGCGCGCATGCCGGCCATCGACTCCACGAAGTGCACGATCACCAGGGCCACGGTCTCCCGGGTCCTGCGGTAGACGATGCTCGACTGCCGCCGGAACCAGCCGGTGAACAGCATCAGGACCGGCAGCGGCAGCAGCGCGACCACGCCGAGGTGGACGTCCAGGACGAGCAGCAGGACCGCGGTGCCGACCAGCGTCAGCACGGCGGTGACGAGGTCGTCGAACCCCGACTGGAGCATCTCGGAGATGGCGTCGATGTCGGAGGTGAGCCGCGAGACGACCCGGCCCGAGGTGTAGTCCTCGTGGAACGACAGCGACAGCCTCTGGAAGTGGGCGAACACCCGCCGCCGCAGCTCCAGCAGGATGCTCTGGCCGATGCGCCCGGCCATCCTGAGGAAGATCCGCCGGGTCACCAGCTGGACGGCCGCCGCCGCCAGGATCGCCGCGACGACCGTGAGCAGCGTCCGCGGCCCCGCGCCCGCCAGCATCGGCGGGATGCCCGCGTCGATGCCCACCTTGACCAGGTACGGGATGGCGAGCGAGGCGACGTTGCAGGTCACGATGATCGCGACGAGCAGGACGATCTCCCTGCGGTACGGGCGCAGCAGGTCGCCGAGCAGCCGCCTGGACCTGTCGCGCAGCAGGAACGACACCCGCGCCGACAGCTCGTCCTGGTTCTCCGCCGCGACCCCCCGCCACTCCAGGGACCCGTTCGCGGTTCCTCCGGCGGGAGGTCCGGAAGGGGCTGTGTGGTCGCCGGGGGTGGCGGGGCCGGTGGAAGGTCCCGAAGGCTGGGTGGAAGGTTCGGTCACGCTCACGGTCGCGCCTCCTCGGCGTCCGGGTCGGCCGACAGCAGCGCCCGGTACTCGGGCACGCTCGCCATGAGCTCGTGGTGCCCGCCGACGTGCGCGATCGTGCCGTCCAGCAGCAGGGCCACCCTGTCGGCGAGGAGCACGGTGGAGGCCCGGTGGGCGACGACGATCCCGGTGGCCTCGCGCAGCACGTGCCGCAGCGCCTCCTCCACCAGGGCCTCGGTCTCGACGTCGAGGGCCGACAGCGTGTCGTCCAGCACGAGGATCCTGGGACGGCTGAGAACCGCGCGGGCGAGCGCGAGCCGCTGGCGCTGGCCGCCGGACAGGGACATGCCCTGCTCGCCGATCCTGGTCTCCAGCCCCCACGGCAGCGTGTGGACGAACCCGGCCTGGGCGATCCGCAGCGCCTCCGCGATCTCCTCCTCGCTCGCGTCGTGCCGCCCCAGCGTGAGGTTCTCCCTGACGCTCATCGAGAACAGCGTCGGCTCCTCGAAGGCCGTGGCGACCATCGAGCGCAGCTCGGGCAGCGGCAGGTCGCGGACGTCGACCCCGTCGATCGTGACCCGGCCGGCGCCGACGTCGTACAGCCGGGGCACCAGGGAGGTCAGCGTGGTCTTGCCGGAACCCGTCGCGCCCACGACCGCCACCGTCTCTCCCGGACGCACCTCCAGCCAGACGTCGTGGAGCACCGGTTCGCCGGCGCCGGGGAAGGTGAAGCACGCCCCCTCGAAGCGCAGGTGCCCCCGGGGCCGCTCGATCGCGCCGGTGCCCCCGACGATGTCCGGTTCGGTGTCGAGCACCTCCATCACCCGGTCCGCCGCGGTCATCGCCTCCTGGCCCATCGTCAGGATGAAGCCGAGCGCGGAGACGGGCCAGACCAGCTGCAGCATCAGGGTGGCGAAGGCCACCAGCGTGCCCAGCGTCAGCGTGCCGGAGCCGACCGCCAGGGCGCCGAGCAGCAGCACGAGCGCGAGGGTGATGTTCGGGATGACCTCCAGGAAGGTGAAGAACCTGGCCGACAGCCGGACCTTCTCCATCGAGGTCCGGTAGACCTTCAGCGCCCCTTCCTCGAAGATCCCGGAGACGTACCGGCCGCGGCCGAACGCCTTGATCGTACGGATGCCGGCCGCCGACTCCTCGACGACCGTGGCGAGGTCGCCCTGCTCGTCCTGGACCCGGCGGGAGATGGTGATGTACGTGCGCTCGAAGCGCAGGGTGGTGATCACGATCGGCACCGCCGAGGCGACGACCAGCAGCCCGAGCGGCCAGTACATGTGCAGCAGCAGCCCGGTCACCGTCACGATCTGGACGGTGGTCAGGACGAGGAAGAGCAGGCCGAAGCCGAGGAAGCGCCGGATCGCCGACAGGTCGGTCGTCGCCCGGGACAGCAGCTGGCCCGACTGCCAGGAGGCGTGGAACCCCATCGGCAGCCGTTGCAGGTGGCCGTAGAGGTCGTCGCGGATGCGGGTCTCCAGGCCCAGGACGGCGTCGGCCAGCAGCCACCGCCGCAGGAAGACGAGCAGCGCCTCGACCACGCCCAGTCCCAGGGCGAGCAGCGCGAGGGGAGCAACGGCGCCGGCGTCGCCCCGGGCGACGGGGCCGTCGATGATCTCTCTGCCGATCAGCGGGACGGCGATGCCGATCGCGACCGCGGCGAAGGAGGAGAACCAGATGGCGACCAGGCGGCCGACGTACGGGCGAAGGTAGGACTTCAGCCGCCACAGGGAGCCCGCCCTGGCGCGGCGAGAGGGAAGGGGCCGCGGGGCCGGGGACTCGGTGTCGGTGGCGGGGGCGTTCGTGGTGTCGTCTGTGGTGTTGTCTGTGTTGTTGTCCTTGCTGGCTGTGGTGGCTCCGGTATCAGGGGGCATCGGCAGGCGGCACGCTCCTCACGGTGTTCTGACGGGGTGAGAGCCGTCCGGGGCATGGGCAGGCCGGAACGCCATCCCCTCTCAACCGGTCTCTCCCGTGCCACCGCTCCCGGTGGCCGCCCCGTCGGATCACCGCCACCCGCGTGACACGGGTGACCATTCAGTTTCCGCACCGGGGCGCGGCGTCGGCAACTGATTTGAGGGTCCCCATGCTGTAACCACCAGGCCAGATTGCCCGTTGACCGGCCGTTCCCTCCCGGAGTGGACGGCCCGCGTCTCCGGCGGACGTGTGCGACGGCCCGGTGGCCCTCGCCGTTCCCTCTCCCGCCTCCCCCTACGGCCCGCCGGTACGGGTGCCGGTCCGGCGCCGGAATAGGGGGACTAAAATCCCCGGTGGTGTCGAGCGCGAGGAGGCGGACCCCGATGGATCTGGAGACGTTGCGCGGTGTTTCCGAGCTGAGCGACCCCATCGAGCGCGCACGAGTGCTGAGCCGTCTCATCGCCGAGGAGCAGGGACTCGTCGCGGAGGCGGCGAAGATGCGCCGCCAGGCGATCGCCGAGGCCCGAGACTCCGGGATGAGCCTGGAGGACGTGGGGACGCGCCTGGGCGTGTCCCCCGGCCGCATCTCCCAGATGAGAAAGGGCCCCTCGGCCCGCGCCCCCGAGGAGCCCACGGTCCACGCCCATGGGGAGCCCTCGGCCCGCGTTCCCGAGGAGCCCATGGCACTCGCTCCCGGGGAGCCCACGGCCCGCGCCACCGGGGGGTCCTCGGCCCACGCCCCCGGGGGGTCCGCGCTCCGTGCCTCGGGAGGATCCGCGGTCCGTGCGCCCAAGGTCCTGGTACGGCGGGCGCTGCCGACCGATCCCGCCGTGCGGGCCTCCGCGTCCCTCTTCCTCGCCGAGGCGGAGAGGCAGGGCGTCACGCCGGGCCGCAGGATGCTCTACGTGGGCCCGGAACCGGCCGGCGATCAGGTGGCCGCCTGCCTGCGCGTCGAACCGGGCGCCGAGGTGATCGCCCGCCGGAAGATGATGACGGCCGACGGGGTCCCGGTGCGCGTCGCCACCAGCTACTTCCGGGCGGACCTGTTCGCGGGCACCCGTCTCGCCGAGCCCGGGTTCGTCAAGCCGTCACTCCAGTCGGCACTCGTCGCCCTCGGCCACACCTTCGGCCGTGCCGAGGAGAACCTGACGGCCCGCCCGCCGACACCCTTCGAGTACGAGACCCTGGAGCTCGAACCGGGGGAGTGGGTCGTCCAGGTCCTTCGCGCCGGCTACTCCGACGAGGACGTACCCGTCCACGTCCTGGAGACCATCTGCGCCGCGAACAGGCACGTCTTCCCGATCGGCCAGGTGTCCGGGCACGACGAGTTCTGACCGTCCCCGGCCGTGGAAAAAGGGAGGCCGTGACGGGCCGGGCGGCTGTATGGTCGGCCCCATGACCTGGCGACATTGATCCTCAACGATCGGTCGGTCCGGCGCGAGCTGCCGTGGACCCCCGGAGATGCCGAGCATCCCGAGTCCGCACAGTTCCCGCGAGAAGGACCTCATGACCACCTCCTTTCACCGTGCGCCCGAAGGGCGTGCGAAGCGCCTGGCCACGACGCTCTACGCCTACACCCTCCTTGATGAGTTCGTCCTGCTCTACCCGTTCTACGCGTTGCTGTTCGTCGACACGGGTCTGTCGACCGCCGAGATCTCCTCGCTTCTGGCGATCTGGTCGGTCACCTCCGTCGTGCTGGAGGTCCCCTCGGGGGTGTGGGCCGACGCCGTCTCCCGGCGCGCGCTGCTCGCCCTGGCGCCGCTGCTCGCCGCCGTCGGTTTCGGCCTGTGGGTCGTGGCCCCCTCCTACTGGGCGTTCGCCGCGGGATTCGTTCTGTGGGGCGCCTCCGGAGCGCTGCAGTCGGGCGCGCTGGAGGCACTGGTCTACACCGAACTCGACCGCCTGGGCGCGGCCGGCCGCTACGCCGCCGTCATGGGCCGTGCCCGCGCGGTCGGTACGGGCGCCGTCGTGGTGTCCATGGCGGCGGCCACCCCGGTGTTCGCGCTGGGCGGCTACCCGCTGGTCGCCGCCGGCAGCGTCCTGGCGTGCGTGCTCGCCACGGTGGCCGCGCTGACCTTCCCCGAACATCGCGCCCGCACGGAACAGGAGGGCGAGGGAGGTTCGGGGGAATCCGGTGAGAGGCCCGGCGAAGGGGCCGCCGACGAGGAGGCGCCGGTGGGCGGCTACGCCACGATCCTGCGCGAGGGTCTGCGGGCGGCACGCGCCGACCGGCCGACGCGCCGGGCGCTGCTGCTCGTGCCGGCGGTGACGGCCCTGTGGGGCTCGCTGGAGGAGTACACCCCGCTGCTCGCGATCGGCACCGGCGTCGCCACGCACGTCGTGCCGCTCCTGGTGGTCCTGGTCTCGGTGGGGATCGCGGCCGGTGGCGTGCTCGCGGCGGCCGGGCGGAGCCTCACGGACCGGGAGTTCGCCGCGCTCCTCGCGTTCGGGGCGCTGACGCTCGGCGCGGGCGCGCTCAGCGGGGTCGCGGCGGGCTTCGTCGCCCTCGCGGTGGCCTTCTGCGCCTTCCAGATGGCGAGCGTGCTGGCCGACGTACGGTTGCAGGAGAGCATCACGGGCCCGGCCCGCGCGACCGTGACCTCGCTGGCCGGGCTGGGCACCGAGCTGGGCGCCGTCCTCGTCTACGGCGGCTACGCCGCGGCCTCGGCGCTCACCGGCCATGCCGCGATCTTCACCGCCGCCGCGGTGCCGTACGCCCTCCTCGCCCTGGTCCTGTTCCTCGGCGGGTCCCGGGCCAGGGTCAGCGCTTCGTGAAGCGGGGCAGGCCCAGCTCGGCGAAGACCGGACGGTGGTCGGTGTGCGGGAGGCGGTGGACGCCGAAGCTCCTGACCGCCATGCGAGAGTCGGCGAGCACGTGGTCGATCGTCACCCCGGGGACGGGCTCCCAGCCCTGCTGCGGCCAGGTGGGTGTGAGGCCGTTCCCGGTGACGTCGGCCGCGTCGCGGTAGCCGCTGTCGAGCAGGTCGCGCACCAGCCGGTGGTCGAGGGTGGCGTTGAAGTCGCCCGCGAGCACCCGCAGCTGCCCGCCCGCCCTGGGCAGGGCCCGCAGCCCTTCGTCCCAGCACGGGACCCTGTCGCCGTACCGGGGCGCGCAGGGGTGGACCGAGACGACCTCGATCTCGTGGCCGCTCGGGTGCTTGACCACCCCTCGCGCCTGCCGGAACCTGCCCAGCGCGATCAGCGGCCTCTCGGTGACGGGATGCTTGGAGTAGACGCCCGAGCCCCACACCCCGTCGACCGCGCGGTCCACGACGTGGGGCATGCGCTCGCGCAACCCGGCCGCCTCCAGGCGGTCGCGCGCGGCCGGGGTGACCTCCTGGAGGGTCAGCACGTCCGGGTCGAGGGAGCGTACGAGCCTCATGAGGACGTCGGTGTCACCCGCGCCGACGGCGAGGTTCGCGGCGAGCACCCGCAGCCGTCCCCCGTCGAAGGCGGGCTGGTGGCCGTCGCCGAAGTGCCGGGGGAGTACGGCCGTCGCCAGCACCGCGCTCGTGACCAGGGCGAGGGCCGCGGCCGCCCAGCGGCGCAGCCCCAGGGCCAGGAGCAGCGGGATCGCCGAGGCCACCGCCACGTACGGCGTGAACGCCACCAGGGCGACCCACTGCCAGACCGGGGTCCATCCGCCGGCCCTGAGCACCGCCCAGGCGGCGAACGGCAGCACCAGCAGCCAGACCAGCAGGCCCACCCATCTCGATCTGATCATGCACCCGGAGCGTAACGGTCTTGTGTGCAGATTCGGTGGAGATCTAGGTCTTTACCGGCACAGCTGCGCGATGTCCGGCTCGGCACCCCTCACCGGATCACAGAACCTAGGGCCGTGAGCGTTCTGCGAGGAGCCCGGACGGAGGCGGCGGGTGCCCGGGTCAGGAACCGCCGATGAGGTCGTACGCCTGGGCGATGAGCTCGAAGGAACGGGCCCGGTCGGCGGGGCTGTGCACCATCGTGGTGATCATCAGCTCGTCGGCCTCGGTGCGCTTGCGGAGATCCTCCAGCCCCTGCCGCACCCCGGCGGCGTCGCCCAGCACCACCTTGGACAGGTGGTCGTCGAGGAAGTCCCGCTCTATCGGGCTGTACGGGTAGTTCTCGGCCTCCTCGGGCGTGGGGATCGGCTGCGGCACCCCGCGCCGCAGCCGCAGCATGGACAGCCCGCCGGAGCGGGCCAGGCGCAGCGCCTGCTCGGGGGTCTCGGCGGCGATCGCGGAGACGCCGATCATCGCGTACGGCCGGTCGAGGACGGCGGAGGGCTCGAAGGACGACCGGTACAGCTCCAGGGCCGGGATGGTGTTGTTCCCGCTGAAGTGGTGCGCGAACGCGAACGGCAGGCCGAGCATCCCGGCGAGCTGGGCGCTGAAGCCGCTGGAGCCGAGCAGCCAGATCGGCGGGCGGCCGGACTCCGGCGAGCGGGGCACCGCGACGACCCGCTCCAGCGGGTGGCCCTGCGGGAACGCGCCGTCGAGGAAGGCCGTCAGGTCGGCCAGCTGCTCGGGGAAGTCGTCGGCGTCCAGGCCGTGCCGCCCGCGCAGGGCCCTCGCCGTGGCGGGGTCGGTGCCGGGGGCCCGGCCGAGCCCGAGGTCGATGCGGCCCGGGTGCAGCGCGTGCAGGGTGCCGAACTGCTCGGCGACGACCAGCGGGGCGTGGTTGGGCAGCATGACACCGCCGGACCCCAGCCGGATGCTCCTGGTCGCGGCGGCCAGATGGGCGATCAGCACGGCGGGCGAGGAACTCGCCACGGACGGCATGCCGTGGTGCTCGGCCACCCAGATCCGGTGGTAGCCCCACTCCTCCGCACGCCTGGCCAGCTCGGTGCTCGCCCTCAGGGTCTCGGTGGGCGTCACTCCCGAACCGACGGTCGCCAGTTCGAGGATCGACAGGGGTACCTCGGAGGAGCCGCGGGCCGTCCCGCGGATGTCGTCATCAGCCATGCAGGCGGCAACCAGGCCGGACAGGGGTTTATTTCTGCCGACCACCCGTCTTCGATCTCGCGCGGGCCGGCGACCACGAGTTTCCCCTTCCCCCGAAGGGCTGTCGCCCGCGGGGCCGACCTAGAGTGAGTGCATGGATCCGGAACCGGAGGCGAGCGCGGCCGGCCTGGTGCTCCATCCGGCCGAGCGGGTGGACCGGTCGATCAGCGCGATCGCCGGGACCTCCCTGAGTCGCGGCTGACGGCCGGTGACCTCACCGTCGAGCGGTACGCGGCCCCGCGGGCGGACGCCGGCGAGACGCGTCCGGTGACCCGGTCCGGTCTCGACGACCTGGTGCCGGGCCGGTCGTCCCGCGCCGTGCCCCTCCCACCGAACCAAGGAGCGACCGATGCCGATCGTCCTTCCGGAAGACCCGTTCCACCGCCGCCTGCACCACATCGCGCCCGGCGGTCTCACCTCCGAGACCGCCCAGACCGGTGGCATGCGCCGCCGCGCGGCCATCAGCGGCGCCACCGTCGGCTCCAGCCGACTGTGGATGGGCCAGACCCACGTGGCGCCCGCCACCGTCTCGGCGAACCACCACCACGGCGAGTCCGAGACCGCCATCTACGTCGTCAGCGGCAATCCCTCGTTCGTCTTCGCCGACATCGAGGGGGAGGAGCCCGTGGAGGTGCGCATCGACACCGAGCCCGGCGACTACATCTTCGTGCCGCCCTTCGTCCCGCACCGGGAGGAGAACCCCGACCCCGAGCTGGAGGCGATCGTGGTCATCGCCCGCAGCACCCAGGACGCCATCGTGGTCAACCTGGACGATCTCACGTGGACAGGGCCGGTCCTGACCTCACGATGACGACGGGCCTCGCCACCGCGAGGTCCCTGCCCGCCCCCGGCCCGCCCGGCCCGCCGAGGGGAGCCCCCGGCCGATCACCCCCGCCTTCGCTCTTCGCTCGTCCGGCTCGCTCGTCCGGCCGCCGGGTGGTTCCCCGGCGGGCCGTTCGGTCGTTCACTCGCCGCCGATGTCCCCGGCCGGTCGCCCGTCGGCCACCCAGCCTCCGGCCGTGTCCCCGGCCAGCCGGTCACTCGCCACGACTCCGGCGTACACCAGGGCGGGCGGTACGTTGCGCCAGATCGGGCCCAGGGTGTCGACGGTGTCGAACGTGTCGTTCATGAGACCGCGGAAGTGCCGGAAGCGCCGGAACGGCATCACGGTCAGCGTCGTGATGGTGCTGAAGGCGCCGCCGGGGGCGAGTGAGGCCGCGATCTCCTCCAGGACGCGCTTCTGCTGGGCGTCCTCGAACAGGGTCCAGGGCAGGGAGGAGACGATCGCGTCCGCTTGGGACAGGCCGGCCTCCCGCAGCAGCTTGCCGAGGTCGCCCGCGTCGCCGGGGATCACCTCCAGCCAGGGCCTGCTGCGCCGCAGGTGTTCCACCATGTCCTTGTTGACCTCGACGGCGAGTTGCCGTCCGCCCGGGGGCAGCCGGTCGCGGATCGCGTCGCTGATCACTCCACCGCCGGCGCCGAGCTCGACGACCACGGCTCCGGGGGTCGTGGGAACGATCGAGGACACCAGGCGGGCGACGGCCTTCGAGCTGGGAGCGATCGCCCCGAGCTGGTAGGGGTTACGCATGATCGCGCCGAGGAATGTGAGCGTGTCACTGCCGGCGGGACGAGTTTGAGAGAGCATCGCCAGCTTATTCCCCCAGTTAGGGGGGTTATGCCAGTTTGACGGGCTTTGATGATCGGGCCCCGTCGCCGTTCGTCAGCCGTATCACCGCCGTACGGCCACTGTACGGCCGCCGGCCCATCTCCCGGGGAACGACACCACGTGGGCGGGTCCCACCCGCCCCTGCCCGGGGGCGGCGGGGCGAGGTACCGTCGTCTTATCGGATCCCGGTCATGAGGGGAGCCGCCATGCCAGACGATTCCGATCACGTGCTCGACTCCATCGACGGCGCCGTCGACGAATGGCTCGCCATGAGCGACGACTCGATGCGCTGGACGCCACCGGAGAAGGCGCGGCCGAAGCCCCAGTTCGGGCTACCGGTGCCGCCGCTGCCGCAGGTGCTGGAAGATTTCCTCCAGGAGGTCGGCACCCGCCTCGGCCCGCCCGCCCAGGCCGTGGTCGACGCGTTCCGCCCGCTGGGGGAGGGGGTGGTCGACGCGGTCTCCACGTTTCTGGACAGCCCGCCCATGCGGCAGCTCCTCGATCCGCCCGATCCGTCGGGCGATCGTCCGGAGGCGCTCGGGATCCGCGCGTTTCCCGACACGTTCGGGCCGTCACCGGACGACGCGCCCCGTCCACCGCGCATGATCGAGTCGCGGCCGGACGAGGCCGAGCCGCTTCCCGGCCCCTCCGGTCCGTCCGACTCGTCGGACCCGCTCGGTTCTCCCGGCCCGTCCGGGGTCTCCTCGGCACGGGAGCGGCCGGACGCCGGGCCGCCGGGGCGTGAGGAGTCCCCGGCGGGGGAGCCGCCCGGGTAGGCTCCGGCCATCGAGCCGGGCGTGCCTGAGGGCGTCCGGTCGAGGCTCCCGCCCTGGTCAGGGGGTATCACGCCGAGCCAGGCGGTGACGGTCCAGAGATGGTCACGCCGAGCCGGGCGTGACGGGCCAGGGGTGATCACGCCGAGCCGGGCGTGACAGGGCAGGAGGGCCGCGCCGAGCCGGGTGTGAACAGGTTCGTGCCCCGCTCCAGGACCGGGTTCCACGAGGAAGCCCGTCCCGCTCACCGGTGGTCGTCGATGTCCTGTTCGAAACCCGTGTGAGATCTCCCGGCCGGAAAAGGTGAGTCCGCGCGCCGGAGGGGAAGCGGGTCTGTCCCGAAGCAGAGGAACGGTCTCACAACTTCACTTTCCCCCAAAGCGCCCCGTGAAGTGCGGAACTCCATTTTTCGGGCAAAGAATAAAAAACCCCATGAACCGGCGTACTTCAGGAGTGATGAAATGGCGGGTCTGGCGGGGCCGATCGCGGTCGGTGTCGAAGAGGAGTTCCACGTCGTCGATATCGACACCCGGCACCTCGTCCCACGGGCCGGCGTCCTGCTCGAGCAGTTGCCGGCGGAACGCTTCACCCACGAGTTGCAGCGTTCGGTGGTCGAGGCCAACAGCAGGCCCTTCATGCACCTGGAGGACCTCGGACACGACCTGACCGCGCTGCGCCGCACGGTGATCCAGGCCGCGGACGGCCTCGGCCTGGGAATCGTGGCGGCGGGCAGCGTGCCGCTGGTGGACCTGGAGGCGCTGAAGATCTCCCCGGACCCCCGCTACGAACAGATGCTCGCCGACTATCAGCTGCTCACCCGCGAGCAGCTGATCTGCGGGACGCAGTTCCACGCCGACGTCGAGGACCGCGACCTGGCGGTGGCCGTCGCCCACCGCCTCGCCCCCTGGATCCCCCCGCTGCTCGCCCTGAGCTCCAGCTCGCCGTACTGGCTGGGATCCGACACCGGGTACGCCAGCTACCGCCCGCTGCTGTGGCAGCGCTGGCCCACCGCCGGTCCGGTGCCCAGGTTCGAGTCGGCCGCCGAGTACGACCGGGTGGTGCGGGACCTCGTCGCCTCCGGGGTGATCACCGACCCCGGCATGATCTACTTCGACATCCGGCCCTCGGCGCACCTGCCCACCATCGAGCTGCGGGTCTGTGACGCCTGCCCTCGAGTGGGCGACATCGTACTGATCGCCGGGCTGTTCAGGGCGCTGGTGGCCAGGGAGCTGGAGGCGGCGGAGAACGGCCCCGAGCGCACGGTCCGGCTGGAGATGGTCCGCGCCGCGTCGTGGCGGGCCTCGCGTTCCGGGCTGGAGGGCGACCTCGTCGACCCCGTCGACGGCACCCCGGCCCCGGCCGCCGAGGTGATCCGGCGGATGGTGAACGGCCTGCGCCCGCAGCTTGAGCAGTGCGGCGACTGGGAGCTCGTCACGTCCCTGGCCAGGGAGTCGCTGGGGCGGGGAAGCTCCTCGGCCCGCCAGCGCGCGGCGTACGCCCGCAGCGGCCGGCTGTCCGACGTGGTCGACCTCGTCATCGCCGAGACGCGGTCCGAGGAATGGGAGACCGCCTTCGGCGGCCCGACGCCGAGGATGCACACCAGCCTCCTCGACGGCTACGAGGCCCCCGGCGACGAGGCGATCATCGAGGGCACGGTTCGTGAGTCCTACCAGCCGGTGCTGCGGGCCCTCGACCGCCTGGGCGTCGAGGGGCTGCGCGACCGGGAGGAGAAGCGCGACGCCTACCAGCGCCGCAACGGCATGACCTTCCAGGTGGAGGGCGGCGACGAGAGCCGGATCTACCCGTTCGACCTGGTCCCCCGGCTCGTCCAGGCCGGCGAGTGGGCCGGGATCCAGCGGGCCCTGCCGCAGCGGGTGCGGGCGCTGGAGGCGTTCCTGCACGACGTCTACGACGGGCGCGAGATCATCAGGGACGGCACGATCCCCGCGTGGGTGGTCGACGAGTCCCCCGGCTACCGCAGGCCCGGCCGCAGGGTGCCGCAGGGAACCGTGCGCTGCGCCGTGGCCGGCCTGGACCTGGTCCGCGACAACGTCGGCCGCTGGGCGGTGCTCGAGGACAACCTGCGGGTGCCCTCGGGTCTCGGGTACGCGGTGACCAACAGGCGGCTGATCACCGAACTGATGCCGGAACTCGTCCCGGACGAGGGGGTCGCCGACCCGAGGGAGGGCCTGCGGGTGCTGCGGGACGCGCTGCTCGCGGCGGGCTCCGGTGATCCGTCGGCTCTCGCCGTGGTCTCGTCGGGGCCCAAGGACTCCGCCTACTACGAGCACAAGATGCTCGCCGAGGAGCTGGGGGTGGTCCTGGCCGTACCGGCGGACCTGTCCTTCAAGAACGGCCACCTGGAGATCGACGGGCGCAGGATCGAGGTGCTCTACCGCAGGATCGACGAGAGCGAGCTGCTCGACGGCCACCTCGGGCTGGAGATCATGGACGCCGTCGAGCGTTCCGCGCTCGTCCTGGCCAACGCGCCGGGCAACGGCGTCGCCGACGACAAGTGCCTGTACCGGTACGTGCCGCGTCTCATCGAGTACTACCTGGGTGAGCGGCCCCTGATCGACAACGTCACCACCTACCTGTGCCGGGACACGGCGGACCGCGAGCAGGTGCTCGACCGGCTGGCCGAGCTGGTCGTCAAGCCGGTGGACGGGTTCGGCGGGCAGGGCGTGGTCGTCGGCCCCGACGCCTCCGCCGAGGAGCTCGAACAGGTCAGGAAGACGATCCTCGCCGCGCCCGAGGGGTGGGTCGCCCAGGAGACGATCCGGCTGTCGACGCACCCGACCTTCGACGGGCGGCGGCTCAGCCCCCGCGTGGTCGACCTGCGGGCCTTCGTCTGCTTCGGCGAGACGGCGACGGTGCCGCCGACGGCGCTGACCCGCGTCGCCCCGGCAGGCAGCATGATCGTCAACTCTTCCCAGGGAGGCGGTTCCAAGGACACCTGGTTGCCGAGGAGGTCCGCCGACACCCGGCCCGAGAGGTGAGGCCGGGCGTGGAGCGGTCACCGAGAGGTACGAAGCGCGAGATGTGCGAGATGTGTGATCCGGGCGCCGGGCTCCGGCCCGCGCCGGTCACCGGGGGGTTTCGATGTGTGGTCTGAGCGGTGAGCTCCGGTTCGACGGCCGCCCGGCGGACGTCGCCGCCGTGGCCCGGATGAGTGACGTGATGCGCGACAGGGGACCCGACGGCGCCGGACTGTGGTCGCTGGGGCCGGTCGCCCTCGGTCACCGGCGCCTGAGGATCATCGACCTGTCGGACCGGGGCGCCCAGCCGATGGTGGACAGCGACCTCGGCCTGGCGGGGGTCTTCAACGGGTGCCTGTACAACTACCGCGAGCTGCGCGAGGAGCTGGAGGGCCTGGGCTACCGCTTCTTCTCCACCTCCGACACCGAGGTGCTGGTGAAGTCCTTCCACCACTGGGGGGCCGGCTGCGTCGACCACTTCAAGGGCATGTTCGCCTTCGCGGTCGCCGAGCGCGACACCGGCAGGCTCACGCTCGGCCGCGACCGGCTGGGGATCAAGCCGCTCTACGTCGCCCAGGACGCCGACCGGCTGCGCTTCGCCTCGTCGCTGCCCGCGCTGCTCGCCGGGGGAGGGGTGGACACCGGCATCGACCGGGTGGCCCTGCACCACTACATGACCTTCCACTCGGTGGTGCCCGCCGAGCGCACCATCCTCGCCGGGGTGCGCAAGCTCCCCCCGGCCACCGTACGCACCGTCGAGCCCGACGGAACCGTCACCGACCACCTCTACTGGCAGCCGCCCTACACCCGGTCGGCCCTGCCCGAGTACACCGGACTGACCGCGGACGAGTGGGGCGAGGCCGTGCTCGACCGGCTGCGGGCGGCCGTGCGCAGGCGCATGGTCGCGGACGTGCCCGTGGGCGTGCTGCTCTCCGGAGGCCTGGACTCCAGCCTGATCGTCGCGCTGCTGGCCGAGGAGGGGCAGACGGGCCTGTCGACCTTCAGCATCGGGTTCTCCTCGGCGGGAGGGGAGCGGGGGGACGAGTTCGCCTACTCCGACCTGATCGCCGAGGAGTTCGGCACCGACCACGAGCGCATCCCCGTCGACGACGCCCGGCTGCTGCCCGCCCTGGAACACGCGGTGCGGGCGATGAGCGAGCCGATGGTCAGCCATGACTGCGTCGCCTTCCACCTGCTGTCGGAGGAGGTCTCCAAGCACGTCAAGGTCGTCCAGTCCGGCCAGGGCGCCGACGAGGTGTTCGCCGGCTACAGCTGGTACCCGCCGCTCGCCGGCGTGCCGCGCGAGGACGCCGCCGCCGTGTACGAGAGGGAGTTCTTCGACCGCTCGCACGCGACGCTGGGCGCGATCCTGTCGCCGGAGTACATGCTGGACGAGGACGTCAGCGGCGACTTCGTCCGGCGCCACCTCGCGCGGCCCGGCGCCGACACCGCGCTCGACGCGGCGCTGCGCCTGGACACGAACGTCATGCTCGTCGACGACCCGGTCAAGCGGGTGGACAACATGACCATGGCCTTCGGGCTGGAGGCCAGGACCCCGTTCCTCGACCACGAGCTGGTCGAGCTGGCGGCGGCCTGCCCGCCCGAGCTCAAGCTCGCCTCCGGCGGCAAGGGCGTCCTGAAGGGCGCCGCCCGCAAGCTGCTGCCCGCCGAGGTCATCGACCGGCCCAAAGGATACTTTCCGGTTCCCGCGATCAAGCACATCCACGGCCCGTTCCTGGAGCTCGTCAGGGACGCGCTCACCGGTCAGGCCGCGAGGTCCCGGGGCCTGTTCGACCAGCCGTACGTCGACAAGCTGCTCGCGGCACCGGACGAGCATCGCACTACCCTGGGTGCCAACGCGTTGTGGCAACTCGGACTCCTGGAGCTGTGGTTGCAGGCACAAGGAGTTTGATGACCGAAATTCTTGGCGCCCGTTCTCGCCCCTCGATGGGCACGGGCCTGACCGCCTGGAGCTGCCGGGCGCCCGCGCTCGCGCCCGACCTGAGCGCCGTCGCCTTCATCGGCGACCGGGACGGCTCGCCGCGCGTCTGGATCCAGCCCCTCGGCGTGGAGCTGGAGGGGTGGCTCCCTGGGGAGAGCCCGGACCTCTTCCAGGGGGAGGGGGCGGAGGCCTGGCCGGTCGACACGGGACCCGAGCCCGCCGCCGACGTGAGCTGGTCCCCCGACGCCCGGCGGCTCGCCGTCCTCGTCGTGCCGGGCGGCGGGGAGCACACGCAGGTCTGGACGGTGCGGCCCGACGGCGGCGACCTGCGCCCGCTGTCCGCCCCCGAGGGCGGATCGGCGTCGTTCGTGCGCTGGACCGGCCAGGGGGAGGTCCTCCTCGTCGCCGAGGTCTCCTCGTCGGGCCGCACGGACGCGGTGCTGATCGACGCGGCCTCGGGAGGCCGGGAGGTCATCGCGGGTGGGGCGCTCCTGCACCCGGCCGCGGTCAGCCGCGACCACCGGCGGATGCTGCTGCGCCGCGGCCCGCGCGGCGTGCGCCGGATGTACGTGGCCGATCTTCCCTCCCTTCCCGGTGATTCCGGCGGCCATCCCGGTGGTCTCGTCTCCGGCCTGTCCTATCCCGACGGCCTGGTCTCCGGGCTCTCCCATCCCGGGGGGCTCGTCTCCGCTCTCTCCCATCCCGGAGACCTCCCCCCGGACCCGTCCGGTGGGCTCCCCGCCGACCTTCCCGCCGCGATCCACCTCGACCTCCCTCCCGGCGATCCCCACGACGTCCCGCCCGGGCTCCCCGCCGACCTTCCCGCCGGGATCCGCTTCGATCTTCCTCCGGGCCATCTCTCCGACGTCCCGCCCGGCCTCCCCTCGGGCCTTCCCGACGAGGCCGCGGGCGACCTGCCGGGCCACGGGGAGCGGCCGTTGCTGGCCGGCCTGACCGGCACCACCGACTACGGGATCCTCTCTCCCGACGGGACGACCGCCTACCTGCTGTCCGACGTCGGCCGCGACCGGGCCGCGCTGGTCGCGGTGGGCGAGGACGGCGCGGGCGTCGTGCTGGCCGAGCGTCACGACGCCGAGCTGGACCAGTTCGCGCTCAGCGCCGACGGCCATCTCGCCGTCCTGGTGTGGAACGACTCCGGCCGGTCGGAGCTGGAGGTGGTCGAGACGGCCACCGGCCGGACGCGCCCGCTGCCTCCCCTGCCCGCCGAGGTGGTGTCCTCGATCAGGGTGTCCCTGGACGGCAGCCTGGCCGTCCTCGCGGCCGAAGGGCCCGGCCACCCCTCCCACGTGCTGCTCTGCGACCTGGCTACCGGCGGCTACCGGCGGATCGCGGGCTCCGGGCGGATCCCCGGGGCGGCCGACGCGGAGCTGGTGCGCTTCCAGGCGGAAGACGGCATGGAACTGACCGGCTGGCTCTACCGGGTCCCGGGCGCCCGGGGCCCCGCGCCCTTCGTCGTCTACCTGCACGGCGGTCCCGAGAGCCAGGAAAGGCCCACCTTCAACCCGCTGTTCCAGAACCTGCTGGCCGCCGGGATCGGGGTGCTCGCGCCGAACATCCGCGGCTCGTCGGGATTCGGGCGGGCCTTCCGCAACGCCGACAACCACGCCCTCCGCTTCGACGCGATCAACGACGTCGCCGACTGCGCCCTGGAACTGGCCCGCGCCGGCCTCGCCGACCCGGCCAGGATCGCGTGCATGGGCCGCTCCTACGGCGGCTACCTGACGCTGGCCGCCCTCGTCACCCACCCGCGCCTCTTCCGCGCCGGGGTCGACGTCTGCGGCATGGCCGACTTCGAGACCTTCTACGAGCGGACCGAGCCGTGGATCGCCGCGGCGGCCGTCAGCGAGTACGGCCACCCCGTCGCCGACCGCGACCTGCTGCGGGCCCTGTCGCCCCTGCACTCCTTCGACCGGCTGGCCGCTCCGCTGCTGATCGTGCACGGCGCCCGCGACACCAACGTCCCCCTGTACGAGGCCGAGCAAGCACTCCAGGCGGCGCGGGCCCGCGAGGTGCCCTGCGAGCTCCTGCTGTTCGAGGACGAGGGCCACGAGATCCGGCAGATCGCCAACCGGGTGACCTTCGTCAAGAACGTCGTCGAATGGCTCAGATGGCACCTCGCGGTCCCCGACTCGGCGTGACGGCTTTTCCTCGCCCGGTCCCCTTGGTGACAATGGCGGCATGCCGCGTACGGAAACACCGTGGGGGCCGTGGGAACCGGCTCCGCCGGCCGAGGTCGTCGAGTTGTTCCGCGAGCTGGGGACACCCTGGTGGATCGGCGGTGGATACGCGATCGAGCTGGAGGTCGGCCACGCCTACCGCGAGCACGCGGACATCGATGTGGGTCTCCTCCGCCGTGACCAGGCCGCGGCGCGCGGGCTGCTCGCGGGATGGGACTGCTGGGCCGCCGAACCGCCGGGCACGCTGCGCCGATGGCCGCCGGATGAGACCCTTCCCGCCGGTGTCCACGACATCTGGGTCCGCGAGGACCCGGAAGGGCCGTGGCGGATCCAGCTGATGCTCGACGAGGCCGACGGGCACGACTGGGTCTACCGGCGAGACCCGAGGATCCGCCGCCCGCTGGCGGCGTTCACGGTCGCCGAGGACGGCTTCTCGCGGATCGCACCGGAGATCCAGCTCCTGTACAAGGCCAAGGGGCGGCGTCCCAAGGACGAGCTCGACTTCACCGAGGTCCTGCCCCGGCTGGACGAGACGCGGAGGGCCTGGCTGGACGAGGCACTGGCCACCGAGCACGGCACCCACCCCTGGCGCGAGCGCCTCCGCCTCCGGGGATGAAGGCGGCCAATGCGCATGCAGGCGGTAGCGCCTCACGCGGTGAGACGGGCTGGGCAGTGAGTCACGCTGCCCGACGCGGACCGGACCGTCGAAGCCGTCGACGGCGATGAGCCGCGAGCCCGGTCGTTTACGGCCGAGAAGCCGACAGGCCTTGGCAGGGGCCGCTCGTTCTGGGGGGAAAGCCGGTCACCGGCGAGCGGGGTCACGCCCTCCCGGCTCCGGCCCGGCCGGCGCCGTGGGCGAGCACCTCCAGAGGGTTGGCCAGCACCTCGGCGAAGGCGAGTTCGGCCGCGCCGGTCAGGGTGGCGTCGTCCCCGAGGGCCGAGGTGCGGAGCCGTACCCTCTCCCGGGAGATCACCAGCACGTTGGCCTCGACCCGGCTGTGCACCTGGGCCGCCGAGCCCTGGTAGACCTCGCGCAGCATCCCGCCGAAGATCACCAGGCCGGGGTTGAAGAGGTTGATCAGGTTCGCCACCCCGATGCCGAGCCAGTCGCCGATCCGGCGCAGCGCGTCCTGGGCCGCGACGTCCCCTCGACCGGCGGCGTCCACCACGGCCCGCGCGCCCTCACGGCCGGACAGCTCGGCGGATCGTCCGGCGGCGTCGATCAGGGCCTGCTCGCCGACCTCCGCCTCCAGGCAGCCGCGCGAGCCGCACCCGCAGGGCCGCCCGTTGTACGGGTTCACCATCATGTGCCCGAGCTCGCAGCCGTACCCGCCGTCGCCGTCGAGCAGCTTGCCGCCGACGATGATCCCGCCGCCCACGCCGACGTCCCCGTGCAGGTAGACCAGGTTCTGGAAGCCGACGCCCACCCCGCGCTCGTGCTCGGCCAGCGCGCCCAGGTGGGCCTCGTTGCCCACCGCCACCGGCAGCCCGAGCCCCAGCCTGTGTCCGAGCTCGGTGCCGAAGGCCTGGTCCACCCAGCCCATGTTCGGCCCGAAACGCACCATCCCGTCACCGGGCCTGATCATGCCGCAGTAGGCCGCGCCGACCCCGACGCACACCGCGTCCGGGGGTGCCTCGCGGTGCATCCGGCGGGCGAACCCGGCGAGGGTCCCGACCACGTCGTCGAGGTCGGCCCCGGCGCGCGGCCTGACCGCCTCCCTGCGGTCCAGGACCGTTCCGCCCAGCCCGACCCGCGCGGCGACCAGCCGGTCCACCCGGACGTCGAAGGCCAGCACGTAGACCCGGTCGGACTCCGGCCGGACCACCAGCGACGGCCGGCCCGCCCTGCCGGTGTCCTTGGGGAGTTCCTCGCGGACCAGGCCCGCCGCGGTGAGCTCCCCGGTGAGCCCCATGATCGTGCTGCGGTTCAGGCCCATCAGGTCGGCCAGCTCCGTGCGGGAGAGCGGGCCGCCCAGGTGCACGTGCCTGAGCAGAGCGCCAAGGTTGTGCTGGCGGATCTCCTCCTGGGACCGACCGGCTTTCAGCATCGTGGGGATCCTGACGACTCGGGGCTTGCCATCGTTGCGCGCCGCAACGGCGGGACGGGGCGGCCACGCCGACCGCGAGCACTGGAACAGATCCTGTCACACCAGGAGAACACCGGCTGATGGCCGCGGGAGTATTTCCTCGTTGTTCCCGGCCGGTGGGTTCGGGGTGTCCGGATGTCCCCCCAGATCATGGTCGAAAGTTCATATTCGTCGGCTTTCCAGGCCATATGATCATCCCGATCGCCCCGGAGCTCGTGAGGAAGGACCCCTGTGACCGACGAGCGGGATGAGCGCAATAGCGGCATCGACACGACGAGGCCGAGCATCGCGAGGGCCTACGACGTCGTCCTCAACGGCAAGGACAACTTCGAGGTCGACCGCGCCTTCGTCGCCGAGATCGTGAAGGTCGTCCCCGAGATCTACGACGTGGCGACCTACAACCGGGAGATCCTCGGCCGGGGGGTGCGGTTCCTGGCGGAACAAGGCGTCACCCAGTTCCTCGACCTCGGCTCGGGGCTGCCGACCGTGGAGAACACCCACCAGGTCGCGCAGCGCGCGAACCCGGAGTCGCGGGTCGTCTACGTCGACAACGACCCGATGGTGCTGGTCCACGGCCGGGCGCTGCTGGCCGAGGACGACCGCACGGCGGTCGTCACCTCCGACCTGCGCGACACGTCGGCGATCCTCGCCGACCCGGACGTCAAGCGGCTCATCGACTTCGACCGGCCGGTGGGCGTGATGCTGGTCGGTGTCCTGCACCACCTGCACGACGACGACGATCCCCGGGGAATCGTCGAGGCCTACATGGCGGCGGTCCCCTCGGGCAGCCATCTCTTCATCACCCACTTCTGCGCCTCCACCCAGGAGTCGCGCGAGGCCGAGCAGAAGTATCTCGCGCTGCTCGGCACCGGCCGGTTCCGGACGCCGGAGGAGATCACCGGGTTCTTCGACGGCTTCGAGTTGCTCGAACCGGGTGTCGTCCCGCTGCCCTTGTGGCGGCCGGAGGGATCCGTCCCGGGGAGGCTGACCGTGGGGCAGCAGCTCATGTACGGCGGGATCGCCTACAAGCGCTGACATACGAAGAACAGGAAGGCCCGCGCGGCACATCGTGCCGCGCGGGCCTTGTCGTCCCCGCGTCGTCCCCGCGTCGTCCCCGCGTCGTCCCCGCGTCGTCCCCGCGCGGGACGTCCGGTCTCCCCGGTACGTCCGGCCCGCGGGGCGCCTGGCCTCCGAGGAGCATCCGGCCCTCGCGGGACAGCCGGTCCTCGCGGGGCGTCCGGCTCGCGCGGGGCGGGACCCGTCCGACGCCCCGGGGCTCGCCGCGTCAGGGGGCGCCGTGGCCCCGCAGGCGCAGGAGGTGGCCGGTGAGGTGGTCGCGGGCGACGGTGACGGCGCGGGCGGCTATGCCGTCGACGTCCCGGGGCGGGCGGCCGTCCCTCGGGAGCAGGGTGGCGTAGCCGTGCGTGGTGGACAGGTGGACGTAGGCGAGGTCGGCGGTGTCGGCCCAGGAGGCGTCTTCGGGCAGGACCGCCGAGGTCAGGGCCATCAGGGCGTCCATGAGGCGACGGCTCTGCTCCACGACGACCGGGCGGTGGGCGGCGGCGAGGTCGGGGGAGTAGATGAGGTCGAGACCGGCGCGATGCTCCAGCGCGTAGCGGGTGTAGGCCCCCGCGGTGGCGGCGAGCCGGTCGACCGGGTCGGGCCCCGCCAGCTCCGCCGCCCGGACGAGGACGTCGGTGAGGGCGGCGGTGAGGGCGGCCGCGCAGGCGCCCAGCAGGGCCTCGCGATCGGGGAAGTGGCGGTAGGGCGCGGCCGACGACACGCCCGCGCGAACGGCGACCTTGGCCACGGAGAAGCCCGCGACGCCCGTCTCGGCCAGGAGCGCGATGCCCTCGCTGATCAACCTGGCCCGCAGGTCGCCGTGGTGGTAACCGCGTCGCGGTGTCGTGGGACTGCTCACGGCGAACGATTCTGCCCCCTTCCTGATGTTAGAGTGCTCTTACATCAATGTAAGAGCACTCTAACATCGAAGAGAAGCACAGGCCGGAGCCCGTTCCGCGAGAACGGGCCCTGGCCGCGGGAAGAGAGCATCATGCGGCAGCGAAACCTCGGACAGCAGGACCTGACGGTGTCGGCGCTGGGATACGGCGCGATGGGGATCTCCCTGGCGTACGGGCCCTCCGACGAGAAGGAGGGGGCGGCGACGATCCGCCGGGCCCACGACCTGGGGGTGACGTTCTTCGACACGGCCGAGCTGTACGGGCAGGGCGAGAACGAGCGGATCGTCGGGGCCGCGCTCGCGCCGGTCCGGGACGAGGTCGTCATCGCCACCAAGTTCGGGTTCGACTTCACCGGCACCCGGCGGAGCGGTGTCGACAGCCGTCCCGAGCACATCCGCGAGGTCGTCGACAACAGCCTGCGCCACCTCGGCGTCGACGTCATCGACGTGCTCTACCAGCACCGCGTCGACCCCGACGTGCCGATCGAGGACGTGGCCGGGACGGTCGGCGAGTTCATCGACGCCGGCAAGGTCCGCTACTTCGGCCTGAGCGAGGCGGGGGAGAACACCATCCGCCGCGCGCACGCCGTCCGGCCCGTCTCGGTCCTGCAGACCGAGTACTCCCTGTTCGAGCGCGACGTGGAGACGCTCCTCCCCGTCCTGCGCGAACTCGGGATCGGGTTCGTCCCCTACTCGCCGCTCGGCCGGGGTTTCCTCACCGGCCACGCCAAGCCGGGCGCCGAGTACGACAGCGGCGACATGCGCAGCTGGGACGCGCGCTTCCAGCCCGGCAACTACGAGAGGAACCTGGAGGCCACCCACGAGCTCACCGCCCTGGCCGCCGCCAAGGACGCCACCGTGGCCCAGCTCGCCCTGGCCTGGCTTCTCGCCCAGGGCGACGACATCGTCCCCATCCCGGGCACCCGCAGCCCCCGCAGGCTGGAGGAGAACGTCGCCGCCGTCGACCTCACCCTCGACGACACCGACCTGAAGCGCATCGCCGAGATCCTCCCCGACGGCGGCTTCGGCGCCCGCTACCCCGAGGGCATGCTCCCCGCCTGGGACTGACCATTTACGAAATCTACCTAGTAAAGGGCGCCGATCATGACATATGACCACACCCTCCTACTGATGGGGGAAAGGCCTGTTCAGGAACGCACCAGTTCGGCGAGCAGCTCATAGGAGCGCACCCGGGCCTCGTGGTCCGAGACCATGGTCAGCGCCATCAGCTCGTCGGCCCCGCTGTGCTTGACGAGTTCGGTGAGCCGGTCGCGTACGGTGCCGGGGCCGCCGATGAACTGCGGGTCGAGACGCTCGCGGATGAACCGCTCGCCCTCGGGCGCGAACGAGCGGCGCCCGGCCTCCTCGGCGGTGGGGAAGAGGGGGAAGCGGTCCTCGGTGCGGACCAGGAGCCGGCCCGCGGCGAAGCCCCGCGCCAGCCATTGGGCGCGCTCGTCGGAATCGGCGACGATCACGGTGGGGGCGACGATCGTGTACGGGTGGTCCAGCCACGCCGACGGTTCGAAGGCGTTGCGGTAGGCCTCCAGCGCGGCCACCGTGCCGGCCGGGTTGATCTGGTGCGCGTAGGCGTACGGCAGGCCGAGGGATCCGGCGAAGCGGGCGCTGGAGGTGCTCGTGCCCAGCAGGTACACGGGTGTCCGGGTGTCGGCCTGGGGGACGGCGCGGGTGACGCGGGTGACGCGGGTGACGCGGCCGGGAGCGCCGGAGATACCAGCGTGGGCGATGTGCGCGTTGCCCGAAATCTGAACTGTTGCGTTCATTTTATTTCGCGGTTCTGTCGCGGGCCTTCGCCGCCCCCGCCAGGCGCCGTTCGCCCCGCCGCCCCTGACTATCCCGGCCCGTACGCCGCGCCCCCTTACCGGTCAGGCCGGGTTTTCGCCGTATTTATTTATCTTTGCGGCCTGCTGCTGATAACAGATCGGTAAGACCGTACTGTCATGGGCCGCATACAGTGTGTGATTTTGCCAGGGTGGGGAGGCCAGACGCGACACGGGAGGCGAGATGCACGGTGAGCACGATCGGACTCACGGCCACGGCCTCAAGGCGAGACCGCGAGGGCGCATGCCGTACGGCGACCCGCCGCTTCCACGCCCCGCCGGACCTCGGCACCCCGCCGGACTCCCCGGTTCCCCGGGACCTTCGGAGCAGGCCGGGCCATCGCGATCCGCGCGCCTTCCCGGGCCCCTGGAGCCTCCCGAACCCTCGGCGCCTTCGCGCCCCGGCCACGCTCCGGGGCCCTCGGAGCCCCCGCAGCCCTCGGAACCTCCGCGACCCGGACGACCCGCGGAGCACGCCGAGTCCCCGCGACCCGGGGGCCCCGCGGAGCCCTGGACGCCCGCGGGGCGGGCGCTCACCTCGGAGCCCGGCCGTCGCGCGGGGGAGCGCGCGGGGGAGCGGGTGTCGGTGCCGCGCGGGCCCGCGCGGCATCGGAAGTACGAGGAAGCGGACGACAGGGCCGACAGGGCCGACAGGGCCGACAGGGCCGACAGGGCCGACAGGGCCGACAGGGCCGACAGGGCCGACACGGCCGACACGGCCGACACGGCCGACACGGCCGACACGGCCGACACGGCCCACGCGGACGATGTGGACGACGCTGTCACCCGGCCGATGGTCCGCCGCTCCTGGACATACCTCGACAGCAGGCCGTTCTCCATGCCCCCGCCTCCCAGCCCGTGGCGGCGGCCCTGGTCGCGCCTGTCGCGCGACCAGCTCCTGAGACCCGCGCTGATCGCCGGGTTCCTCGCCGCGGCGGGGGTCGGCGTCTGGTCGTCCGGCTGGTCCCCGTGGGACGGGGCGCCCGTCGCCGGTACGTCGCCCGCCTCTCCCGGGGAACGCCTCCTCGCCGGGCACGACATGGTGGTCACACCCTCGCGGGGCCCGGCGGTGGCCGGGGTGGGCGCGAAGGCCCCGGCCGGGAAGCGGAAGACTCCCTGGGGCGAGAAGGGATCGGGCGCGGCGGGAGCCGGTGGCGGTGACGGCGGGAAGAAGAAGGTGCCGGGGCGTGGTCCGGCGCGGGTGCTCCCGGCGGAACGGGCCCTCGCCGGCGCCGGAGACATCCGGGACGAGTGGGTCGAGCGAGTGGAGCGTGCCAAGCCTGTCAAGAAGCCGGTCAAGCCGGTCGAGCGGGCTGGGCGGCACCGCGAGGGCGGGGGTTCCACGCGGACCGGTGCCGGGCCGGGAGGGGCAGGGGAAACCGGGGAGGGAAGGACGGGAGCCGCCGCGCCGAAGACCGGTGCCCGGCGGGCGAACGGAGGCGCGGGGCACGGGAGCGGCGCCGGACGAGGGGCGGGGAGCACCGGGCGGGGCGCCGCGAGCACCGGCGGGGACGCCGGGAGCGCCAGGACGGCGGGCAGGTCGCGCTCCGGGGCACAGGGTTCCGGGGCACAGGGTTCCGGGGCACGGGGCTCTGGGAGACAGGGCTCCGAGGCACGAGGTTCCGGGGCGCAGGAGGGCAGGTCACAGCCCCGGGAGGGCAGGACGGGCACGTCGGCCACCAGGGCACCGTCGCCCTCCGCCTCCAGGAACAGGCCGCCGGCCGCCGGGAGCGGGGGCGCCGCCGGCGTCAGCGCCGCCTACGCCTGCCGCCACCTGCCCTCCGGTGACTGGCGCCACGCCTACTGCGTGCGGGTCTGGAACGACTACAAGACCAGGAACGGCCTGCCCTAGCGCGGAGACCCGCCGCACGCCCGCGGGGCGCAGGGTCCACCTTCGGGAACCCGCCGGGGACGGCTCCGGCGGTAACCCCGGCAACTCCGGGCAACTCTCGGTTCTGCGGCTCCGGTCGTGACTCCTGCCCCTGACTCGGGGCGCCTGGGACGAGCCGAGGCCCGGTCCACCCTCGGGGACCGGCGGGGGACGGCTCCGGCTGTGCCTCGGCTCCGTGGTGCTTCGGCCCCGTGATTCCGGCCGTGACTCCCGCCGTACGGAGTCAGTACCTTCCGGCGCGGCGCATGGCGCGGGGGCGGCCGTCGGGGTCGCAGAGGAACCGGTAGAACGGGGTGGCCCAGGCGGTGGTCCACGGGGACATCTGGGACACCTCGTACGTGCGGAGCCGTCCGGGCGGGCGGGGGCCCTGACGACCGCCCGCGTACCAGCGTTCGAGCTCCGCCGCGCAGGAGGCGAAGGCGTCGAAGAAGGCGGCGGGGTCGAGCAGGTCCGCGTCGGAGTCCTCGTGCCGATCGAGGTGTTCGCGGGCGAGGGTGAGGCGCAGGTCCCTGGGCAGGCGGCGGGCGCCGTCGCCGAGTCCGCCGGGGTCGAGGGGTTCGCGGCCGTCGGGGGTCTCGTCGAGCACCGCGCAGGTGAGTTCGGAGTCGTAGGTCCAGGAGCGCCGGTTGAAGTTGTCGGAGCCGATGGTCGACCACACGTCGTCGATGACGCAGACCTTGGCGTGGACGTACACCGGGGTGCCCTCCCGGTTCTCGACCCCGTAGACCGCGACCCGGTCACCGCCCGCGCGCTTCAGGACGTCCAGTGCCTGGTTGCGGCCCAGGATCTGCGGGACGGCGCTGATCAGGCCGTCCTGGTCGGGGTGGAGCGGCAGGACGCTGATCATCCTCAGTTCGGGGTTCGCCTTCAGTGCTTCGGCGAAGGACTCGGCGACCTGGGGCGACCACAGGTACTGGTCCTCGATGTAGATCAGGCTGCGGGCGCGGCGCAGGGCCTTGAGGTAGCCGCGGGCGACGCTGCGCTCCCCGCGCGGCGCGAAGGAGTAGCGGGTCCTGCGGTGGGCGTAGGTGCGCAGCAGCTGTACGGCGTGCGGCCCGCACGCGGGCGGGTCGGGCGGCTGCGGGGGCAGCGGATCGGGCTGGGTGTCCTCGCGCCTGACCAGGTCGGCGACGCGGTGCACGGGGTTGCGGGTCAGCGGCTGGGGGTCCTCCCAGCGTTCCCTGAAGACGGTCTCGACGTCGCCGACGGCCGGTCCCTGGATCGCGGCCTGCACGTCGTGCCAGGGCGGGCGGCTGCCGTACACCTTGGCCATGGGCGCGGCCTGCGCGTCGCCCTCGTGGGAGGAGTCGTCGCGGCGGCTCCAGCACAGGTCGATGCCGCCGACGAACGCGATGTCGCGCCGGGGGTCGTCGCGGTGGCGCAGCACCACGAGCTTCTGGTGGTGCGAGCCTCCGAGGGGTACGCGCATGTCGCGCAGGCACTCCCCGCCCGCCTCCTCGATGGCGTCGCCGAGGTGGCGGTTCTCCTCCGCGCTGAAGAAGAGTTTGTCCCAGTGCGAGCGCCACAGCAGGCCCTTGACCACGACGCCGCGCCTGGCGGCCTCGGCGAACACGTCGGCGACCTCCGTGCCGGGGCCGTCCAGCCGTTCTCCGGGGTCGCCGCGCCAGTCGGTGAACATCAGCAGGTCCCCCGAGCCGAGCTCGCGGACGCGGGAGAGCAGTTCGGTGAAGTAGGGCGCGCCGTGCGGGATGGGGCGCACGGTGTTGCCGTGCGACCAGGCGGTCCCGCTGTCGTGCCGGGTGTCGATCCGGGACGCCGGGTTGCCGCGCTCCTCGCGGTCGAGAAACCAGTTGTCTTCGATCACCATGCCCGATCTACCCAATTTTTATGTGTTTTCACCCTGGGGGATTTGGGGATCACCGCCCAGGTTCTTTCCGGGCTCACCGTTCCGACTCGCCACCCCGACTCGGCGTCCCGGTGCCCCTCCCCCGGATCCCGGGGCACGGGCGCCGAACTCCCGCCGCTCTCGGCGCTCCCGCATCAGGGGACTGACCTGGGAAGCCCTGACAGGGGGTTTACACGAAGTTGCCTTCGTGTTAAAAATCTGTAACTCGCACATCGAGTCGCGAAAAAAACAGACTGTTGGCTTTCATCGGTCTGCCCGGAGACGGCACCCTCCGGGACCGCGCGCACGACCGCACCACCGCACGACCGCACCACCGCACCAACAAACCCGGCATCATCCGGTAGCGCGTGACAGCGCCTCCGGACGGCATAAGCGCGGCGGCGCGCGCCTTGCCTGACTGTCCCCCCAAGTCAGGAAAGGACCCTCAATGTCCCCACGCCCTCGGCCGTGGGCCAGGCTGCTGACCGCAGCCCTGCTCATCACCACCGGCGCCGCGGCCACCGGCCCGGCGGCCCACGCGGCCACCGGATCGACGACCTCCGTGGCCACCGGATCGGCCACCGGCGCGGCGGCCCGCGCGATGGTCGACATCCCGGCCTCCGACTACCAGCAGGTCTCCCTCGCCACCGGCCCGAGCGAGCTCGGCGAGGCCATGTCGCTGACGGTGCTGCCCGACAGGTCGATCCTGCACACGGCGCGCGACGGCACGATCCGCCGGACGACCGCCGCCGGAGACACCGCGAACGTCGTCAAGCTGAATGTCTACACGCACGACGAGGAGGGTCTGCAGGGCATCGCCGCCGACCCGAACTTCGCCACCAACCGCTACGTGTACGTGTACTACTCGCCGAGGCTCTCCACCCCCGACGGTGACGCGCCCACCAGCGGCAGCGCGTCGACCTTCGAGGCGTGGAAGGGGCACCTGAACCTGTCCCGCTTCACCCTCAAGTCCGACAACACGATCGACGTCGCCAGCGAGAAGGTCGTCCTGCAGGTCGCCAACGACCGCGGCCAGTGCTGCCACGTGGGCGGTGACATCGACTTCGACGCGGCCGGGAACCTCTACCTGACCACCGGTGACGACACGAACCCGTTCGAGTCGAACTCCTACACCCCGATCGACGAGCGCACCGACCGCAACCCGCAGTTCGACGCGCAGCGCTCCTCGGGCAACACCAACGACCTGCGCGGCAAGGTGCTCCGCATCAAGCCGCAGGCCGACGGGACCTACACCATCCCCAGCGGCAACCTGTTCGCCCCGGGCACGGCCAAGACCCGCCCCGAGATCTACGCGATGGGCTTCCGCAACCCGTTCCGCATGTCGGTCGACAAGGCCACCGGCATCGTCTACCTGGGCGACTACGGCCCGGACGCCGGAGGCGCCGACGCCAACCGCGGCCCCGGCGGCCAGGTGGAGTTCAACCGCATCACGGCCCCCGGCAACTACGGCTGGCCGTACTGCACCGGGACCAACACCACGGCCGAGACCTACAACGAGTACACCTTCCCGTCCGGACCGTCCTCGGCCAAGTACAACTGCGCCGGCGGCCCGACGAACAACTCGTTCCGCAACACCGGCCTGACCACCCTGCCCGCGGCCAAGCCCAGCTGGATCCGCTACGGCGGCGAGGCCGGTTCCCCGCCGGAGTTCGGCGGCGGCTCCGAGTCGCCGATGGGCGGCCCGGTCTACCGCTACGACGCGGCCCTGAACTCGGCCGTCAAGTTCCCCGCCTCGCTCAACGGCCGCTTCTTCGCCGCCGAGTACGGCCGCCGCTGGATCAAGGCCATCGAGGTCACCTCCTCCGGCGCGCCCGGTGAGATCGCCGCCTTCCCGTGGACCGGCACCCAGGTCATGGACCTGGCCTTCGGCCCCGACGGCGCCCTGTACGTGCTCGACTACGGCACCGGCTCCGGCAACCAGACGCTGTTCCGCGTCGAGTACATCGCCGGGACCAACCGCAACCCGATCGCCAAGGCCGCCGCGAACAAGACCTCCGGGACCGCGCCGCTCGCCGTCACCTTCTCCTCGGCCGGCAGCTCCGACCCCGAGGGCGGCGCGCTGACCTACTCGTGGAACTTCGGCAACGGAGCCACCTCCACCGCGGCCAACCCCACCTACACCTACACGGCCAACGGCACCTACACCGCCACGCTGACCGTGAGGGACTCCGGCGGGCTGACCGGCACCGCCAACGTGACCATCACGGTCGGCAACACCGCGCCCACGGTGAACCTCGCCCAGCCCGTCAACGGGCAGCTGTTCTCCTTCGGCGACACGGTGCCCTTCCAGGTCAACGTGAGCGACCCCGAGGACGGGACCATCGACTGCACCAAGGTCAAGGTCACCTACCTCCTCGGCCACGACAGCCACGCGCACGAGATCACCAGCAAGAACGGCTGCTCGGGGAGCATCACGGTCCCGACCGACGGTGAGCACGACAGCGCCGCGAACATCTACGGCGTCTTCGTCGCCAGCTACACCGACAAGGGTGGCCTGACCAGCGAGAACACTCGTACCCTGCAGCCTCGCCACCGTCAGGCCGAGCACTTCGGCGCCCAGTCCGGCGTCCAGGTCGCCGATCACGGGCCCGCCGAGGGCGCCAAGACCGCCGGGTTCATCGACAACGGCGACTGGATCTCCTTCACGCCGTACGCGCTCGGCAACGCGACCTCCATCACCGCCCGCGTCTCCTCCGGCGGTGTCGGCGGGACGCTGGAGGTGAGGGCCGGGTCGGCCACCGGCACGCTGCTCGGCACGGTCACCGTGCCGGTCACCGGCGGCTGGGAGAACTTCCAGAACGTCTCGGCCAACCTGAGCAACGCGCCCTCGGGCACCACCACGCTGTTCCTGGTCTTCAAGGGGGTCACCGGTCAGGGCAACCTCTTCGACCTCGACGCCTTCACCCTGAACACCGGCGGGAGCGGCACCAGCACCACGGTCGAGGGGGAGGCCTACACCTCCAACTCCGGGGTGCAGCCGGCCGCCCACGCCGGGGCCAGCGGCGGTACCACCATGGGCTACATCGACAACGGTGACTGGGCCGGGTACAGCACGCTGACCGCGTCGGGGGCGAAGACCTTCAGTGCCCGGGTCTCCTCGGGCGGTCCCGGCGGCACCATCCAGGTCCGCGCGGGCTCGCAGACCGGGACGGTGCTCGGCACGGTGGCCGTGCCGAACACCGGTAGCTGGGACACCTTCCAGAACGTCACCACCAACCTCACCGGGACGGGTTCAGGGTCGATCTTCCTGACCTTCACCGGCGGCTCCGGCGCACTGTTGGACGTCGACACCCTCACCATCACCAAGTAGTGACGAATCCCCGGTGCGGCGCTCTCCCGCCGCGCCGGGGTTTTCTCCGCACACGAAAGGACAGCGATGCGCAGTCTCATCGCACGCGGGCTGGCGACAGTCGCGGCGGCCACCATGGCGGCCGCGACCGTGCTCGTCCCGGCCGCGGCCCAGGCCGCCGCCCCGTACGAGGTGCTGGTCTTCTCCAAGACGGCCGGATTCCGCCACGACTCCATCCCGACCGGCATCCAGACCATCAGGGACCTGGGCGCCGCCAACGGCTTCACCGTCACCGCGACCGAGGACGCCAACGCCTTCAACGCCTCCAACCTGGCCACCTACGAGGCCGTGATCTTCCTCAGCACCACCGGTGACGTGCTCAACGACACCCAGCAGACCGCGTTCCAGAACTACGTCAACGGCGGCGGCGGCTATCTCGGCGTCCACGCGGCGGCCGACACCGAGTACGGCTGGGCCTACTACGGTCAGCTCGTCGGCGCCTGGTTCAGCGGCCACCCCGCGATCCAGCAGGCCACCGTGCGGACCGAGGACAACACCCACCCGGCCACCTCCCACCTGGGCGCCACCTGGAGCCGCAGTGACGAGTGGTACAACTACGGCACCAACCCGCGTTCCACCGCGCGCGTCCTGCAGTCCCTCGACGAGGGCAGCTACAGCGGCGGCACCATGAACGGTGACCACCCCATCACCTGGTGCCACCCGCAGGGGTCGGGCCGCTCGTTCTACACCGGCCTGGGCCACACCATCCAGTCCTACGCGGAGACGGCCTTCCGCAGCCTGCTGCTCGGCGGCATCAAGTACGCGGCGGGACAGGTCGCGGCCGACTGCAGCCCGAGGACCGGCGGCACCAGCACCACGGTCGAGGGGGAGGCCTACACCTCCAGCTTCGGTGTGCAGCCGGCCAGCCACGGCCCGGCCAGCGGTGGCAGGACGGTGGGCTACATCGACAACGGCGACTGGGCCGGGTACGCGTCGGTGAACGTCTCCGGGGCGAAGACCTTCAGCGCCCGCGTCTCCTCGGCGGGTGCCGGCGGCACCATCCGGGTCCGCGCCGGTTCGCAGACCGGGACGGTGCTCGGCACGGTGACCGTGCCCAACACCGGCAGCTGGGACACCTTCAGGACCGTCTCCACCACCCTCACCGCGACGGGCTCGGGGCCGATCTTCCTCACCTTCAGCGGCGGCTCGGGCTCGCTGTTCGACGTGGACACCTTCACCATCACCAGGTAGCGCCCGGCGGTCGGCGAGTGCCTCACACGATCGTGATCAACTTGATCAGTTGCTCGCGGAAGTGGTCGTACTCGTCGACCGCGCCCAGCAGGACGTCTGAACCGCGCTCCTCGCGGCGCGCGGTCTCCAGCACCTCCCGCCCCGCGGGGGTGATCTCGATGAGCGTACGCCGCCGGTCGCGCTCGTCGGTCCCGCGCACCACGTATCCGGCCCGGTGCAGCCCCTCGATCGTCCGGCTCATCGTCTGGTCGGTCACCCGGCACAGCGTCGCGAGCTCCCGCTGGGCCAGCCTGCCGTCGACGACGTGGTGCAGGGCGATCATGCCCGCGTGGGTGAGGTCGTGCGCGGCGAGGAAGTCGTGGAAGCGGGCCTCGACCATGCGGGCGGCCACCGACAGCAGGCGGCCCGTGGGCCACGAGCGGATGTCCGCCCGCATCGCCTGCGCGTCCGGAGCGACTCGGTGCTCATCTCCCTGGGCCACCTGCCCATTGTCACAGACGTCGCGGGCCCGCAGGCCGGCGATGTCCGGTCACGGGAAGGGCATCTCGGCGCCGTCGACCGTCACGGACCGGAAATTCGCGGCCTTGCCCGCGTCGAACCCGTCCGTCTGGGCGGCCAGACCGGCGGCGCGCATGAGCCGCTCGGACTGGAAGCGCCGGAACGCCTCCGCGTCCTGCCAGACGTTGATGATCCGCCAGCCGCCCTCGACCGGCCCCGCGACATGGGCGAGCAGGCCCGGCGGCCGGTCCGGGCCCAGGTTGCGCTCCACCGCGAGGTATTCCTCCTCGGTCACGCCGGGCATCTCCTGCAGCACTCCGAACGGCATCGCGACCACCTCTCTATTGGGTAGAGCGAGACTCTATCCAATAGGACCTTATACTAAAGCGGGTGGACGACAAGCGGAGCTACCAGTCGGCGCGACGCCGGGAGCAGGCCCGCCAGACCCGCAGGGCGATCCTCGGCGCGGCCGGCCGGCTGTTCGTCGACCCCGGCTACGCGGCCACCCCGATGACCGCCATCGCCACCGAGGCCGGTGTGGCGGTCCAGACGATCTACGCGGCCTTCGGCAGCAAACACCAGCTGCTGTCGGAACTCGTCGACGTCACCGTCGCCGGTGACGACGAGCCGGTCGCACTGCCCGACCGGCCGTTCGTGGCCGAGATCCGGGCCCTGCCCGACCCTCGCGCCAAGCTCGCCCGCTACGCCCGGCACCTCGCCGTCACCCACGCCCGCCAGACCGAGGTGATGATCGCGCTGGCCGGTGCGGCCACCGCGGACGCCGACGCCGCGCGCATCTGGCACAAGAACGTCGAAGAGCGCAGGCGCGGCATGGCCATGCTCGCCGCGGAGATCGTCGCCACCGGATCCGTGCGTTCCGACCAGGACGTCGACAGCGTCGCCGACGTCCTGTGGCTGGCCATGGACTTTCGCAACTACGACTGGCTCGTCCGTCAGCGCGGCTGGCCGGCCGAACGGTTCGAACGCTGGTACGTCGACACCGTCGCCGCCGCGGTGCTGGCGTGAGCGGCCCGGAGCGGACGCGGCGGGAGCGGGGGCGCCCGGAAGAACACCTCCGGCTTCTCGCCGTCGGGCATCACGCGCGGAGCGCGCTCCGCGCGTGACGCTCCTCGCCGCCGGGCGTCGCGTACGCGGTGTGCGGCCTACTTCAGCCAGTCGGCGTAGTGGGTGGGGGCGATGCGGGCGCCGTCCTTGGCGGTGAGGACGTCGCCGGGGACGACGGCGAACATGCCGGCGGCGTCGTCGGTGGTCACCGTGCGGCTGTCGCCCCTGGCGGCGAGGGTGATCCGGCCCAGCTCGTCCAGCGGGTACACCTCGGGTCCGGCCAGGTCGAGGACGCCGTTCAGGGGTGTCCCGGCCGCGACGTCGGCGACGGTGGCGGCGACGTCCGCCGCGGCGACCGGCTGGAGGGGGGTGCGGGGCAGGCGGACGGTCTCGTCGTCGGCGGTCCAGGACAGGACGGCGTCGACGAACTCCATGAACTGGGCGGCGCGCACGATGGAGTAGGGGATGGGGCCGGCCTTGAGGAGGTCCTCCTGGAGGGTCTTGGCGCGGTAGTAGTCGGTGGGCACCTGGTCGACGCCGATGATGGACAGGATGACGAAGTGCCCGGTGCCCGCGCGCCCGGCCGCGGCGAGCAGGTTGTCCATCGAGGTCTGGAAGAACGCGGGGGAGGCCTCGTCGAAGGTGGGGGAGTTGGTCAGGTTGACGACCACGTCGGCGCCGGCCAGCGCCGCGTCCACGCCCTGACCGGTGAGCACGTCGACCCCGGTGGACAGCGCGTGCGGCACCGCCTCGTGCCCGGCCTCGTTCAGGAGTTGTACGACCTTCGACCCGATCAGCCCGGTTCCGCCGATGACTGCGAACTTCATGGCACGTCCTGCCCTTCCTTGATGGTCCATGCCCGCTAACTCGGACATCTGTTATCCGAGATAGTACACGGACAACTTTTGTCCGAGTCGCCGGGAGGGTGGATAGAGTGGGGCGGTGAAGATGTCCGGCGGGGTCGAGTGGGCGCTGCACTGCTGTGTCGTGCTGACCTCGGTGCGAGAGCCCGTGCCGGCCGCGCGGCTGGCGCAGCTGCACGACGTCTCGCCCAGCTACCTCGCCAAACAGCTCCAGGCCCTCTCGCGCGCCGGGCTCGTCCGGTCGGTGCAGGGCAAGGCGGGCGGCTACGTCCTCACCCGCTCTCCCGAGCTGATCAGCGTGCTCGACGTCGTCGAGGCCGTCGACGGGCCGGGCCCGGCCTTCGTCTGCACCGAGATCCGCCGGCGCGGCCCGCTCGCCGCCTCGCCGGAGTCCTGCACCGCCCCCTGTGCCGTCAAGCGCGCGATGGCCGGCGCCGAGGCCGCCTGGCGTGACGCCCTGCGGTCCGTCTCGGTGGCCGACCTGGCCCGCGACGTCACCTCCGACTACGGTCCCGGCACGCTGGCCGGGATCAGCGCGTGGCTGGGCGCGGCCGAGGCGTAGACCCCTGGTCCCGGAGGCGTGGACCCCTGGTTTCAGGGGTGACGAACCTCCGAGGCGGCGGATCTCCGGGGGTGCCCCCCTCGGCGTGCGAGGAGCGCGGAGCCTGAAACACTCATTTGTTCAGCAAGCTGAGTAAATGCATAATGCTCAGTGTGCTGAACGATATTCGCCGCCCGACCCCCGGCCGTACCCTCCTGCTGGGGATCGTGGCCAGCGCGCTTCTCACCGGGCTGGTCTGGCTGCTGGGCCAGCGGCTGCACGGCATCCGGCTGCTGCCCGACCAGGGCGCCTCCTGGTACTACTGGAAGCTGCCGGAACCCACCGTCTGGACCCGCGCCTCCGCGTGGCTCGGCTACGCCGCCCACCAGCTCGCCGTCTGGGGGCTGATCTACCACGCCCAGACCAGGGTCCGCCGCTACACCGCGGGCCTGCACCGGGTGAACGTCGTGGCGCTCGCGGTCAACTTCGGCTTCATCGTGCTGCACACCCTGCAGACCCACCTGTTCTACGACGGGCTCGCGCAGGACGTGTCGATCTTCAGCTCGCAGGGGTCGGTGGTCCTGCTGCTGGTCGTGGTCCTGCTGATGGAGAACGGCCGCCGCGGCCTGTTCGCCGGGCGTCCGGCCCCCATCTCCGCGGAGGTGGTGGGGTTCGCCCGCAAGTACCACGGCTACCTGTTCAGCTGGGCCGCGATATACACCTTCTGGTACCACCCCATGGAGAGCACGAGCGGTCACCTGATCGGCTTCTTCTACATGTTCCTGCTCCTGCTCCAGGGCAGCCTGTTCATGACTCGCGCGCACACCAACCGCTGGTGGACCGCGACGCTGGAGCTCCTCGTCGCCGTGCACGGCACCCTCGTGGCGGTGATGAACAGCGGCCCCGGCGGCATGTGGCCGATGTTCCTGTTCGGCTTCCTCGGGATCTTCGTGATCACCCAGATGCACGGCCTCGGGCTGTCCCGCGCCACCCGGTGGGTCCTCGCCGCCCTCTACGCCGGTGCCGTCCTGGTGGTGTACGCCGCGCGTGGTTCCGGCAGGATCGACGAGATCGTCCGCATCCCCGCCATCGAGTACCTGCTGGTCGCCGTGCTGGCCGTGTCGCTCTGGCTGGGACTGCGCGCCGCCAGGCTGGTCAGGGGCGGCGGCGGGAGCGGGACGGCCGACGACGGGCCGGGGAAAGAGGGGGCCGTGGCCGGGACGGCCGAGGGCGGGCCGGGGAAAGAGGGCGCCGGGTCCGAGGAGGCTGACAGCGGGCCGGGGGGGAGAGGGCGCCGGGTCCGGGAAGGCTGACAGCGGGTCGGGGGGGAGAGGGCGCCGGGTCCGGGAAAGACGGTGCCGCCCGTCTCTCCTCGCGGTTCCGGCCGCGTCGTCCGGCGTGAATACGGACGTCCGGCCGCCGAAAGTTCCGGCAATCCCGCAAGTGAGGCCGTGTCCGGGTGCGCTCACCCGCTAAAGACTGGACATGCAATGACAAATACTGTTGGAATGGGGTTTTTCGCGAGTAAATGATTCACCCTGCGTAAGGGGCAGTCGAACACTTCCTGATGGTGGCGCATGGACACTGCTCTGTCGTTTCGAGTTCTCGGTCCACTTGAAGTCCTGGTAGGTGAGCAACGGGTCTCGATCGGCGGGTCACGCCAGCGCATCATTCTCGCCGCGCTCATCCTGCGCGCGGGCCGGGTCGTCCCCGTCGACCTGCTCGCCACGGCGATATGGGGCGAGCGCCCCCCTCCGACCGCCCGCAGTCAGGTGGTCATCTGCGTCTCCGGGCTCCGCCGTGCCTTCCTGGAGGCGGGGGCTCCGGCGAACCTGCTCGGCACCTCCTCTCCCGGCTACGTCCTGCACGCCGACCCGTCGCAGGTCGACGTCCTGCTCGCCGAGCGCCTCGCCTCCCAGGCGCGGTCCGCGGAGAGCGCGGGCGACCTCGCCGGTGCCGCCCGGCTGTTCGCCGAGGCGTGCGGCCTGTGGCGCGGCCCGGTCCTGGCGGGCATCGAGAGCGCGTACGTCGAGTCCGAGGCGCGCAGGCTGGACGACCGCCAGCTGACGCTCACCGAGGAGCGCGTCCAGCTGGAGCTCGCCCTGGGCAGGCACCGGGAACTCATCGACGACCTCGCCGTCTTCGTCGACGCCAACCCGCTGCGCGAGCGGCTGCGCGCCCAGCTGATGCTGGCCAGATACCGGTGCGGGCGCCGCGCGGAGGCGCTGGACACGTACCGGATCGGGCGGATGCAGCTCGTCGACGAGCTGGGCATCGAACCGGGCACCGAGCTGCAGGCCCTGCACGACGCCATCCTCCGCGACGACCCGGACCTGACCCCGGCGCCCGCGCCGCCACCCGCCCGGACGCCCGCGCCCGCCCCCGAGACCGCCGCGGAACCCGAAGCCGCCCCGGCGCCCGCCGAACCCGCGGCGCCTGGCCAGACGGTCCAGGCGGGCCAGACGGGCCAGGTCGAGCACGGGGTGGTGCCCGCGCAGCTGCCCGCGGACGTGCCGCACTTCGTCGGCAGGTCCGCCGAGATCGCCGAACTGGACGCGCTGCTGGACAAGCGGCTCGGGCAGGGGCTGCTCACCATCGCGCTCATCACCGGGGTGGGCGGGGTCGGCAAGTCGGGGCTCGCCGTGCACTGGGCGCACCGGGTCGCCTCCCGCTTCCCCGACGGCCAGCTGTTCGTGAACCTGCGCGGCTACGACCTCAACGCCCAGCCGCTCACGCCCGGCGCGGTCATGGACCGCTTCCTGCGGGCCTTCGGCATCGGCGGCGAGCGCATCCCCGAGGACCTCGACGAGCGCGCGGGCCTGCTGCGCACCGTGATCGGCAAGCGCCAGGTGCTGCTGGTGCTGGACAACGCCCGCGTCATCGACCAGGTCAGGCCGCTGCTGCCCGGCTCGGGCACCTGCTGCGTGATCGTGACCAGCAGGGACCCGCTGGGAGACCTGGCCCCCAGGGAGGGGGCCAGCGTGATCCATCTGGAGGTGCTCGGCTCGGCCGACTCCGCCGCGCTGCTCTCCGGGGTCGCCGACTCCGTGGTGATGGAGGAGGACCCCAAGGCCGCCACCCTGCTCGGCGAGCTGTGCGACGGCCTGCCGCTGGCGCTGCGGATCGTGGGCGCGCGCCTCACCGCCCGCTCGTACTGGACCCCGGCCCGCCTGGCCAAGCGTCTCGCCGACGAGCGCCGCCGCCTGGACGAGCTGAGTTACGGCCAGCTGACCGTACGGGCCAGTTTCGCCCTCAGCTACCGCGACCTGAGCCCACAGGCGGCGCTGATGTTCCGCAGGCTGGGGCTGCTGGAGGCGCCCGACTTCGCCTCCTGGGCGGGGGCGGCGCTGCTGGGCGTCGACGGCTTCGACGCCGAGGACCTGATCGACCAGCTGGTGGACGCCCAGCTGGTCGAGGTGCTGGGCCGCGACGGCGCCGACCAGATCCGCTACCGCTTCCACGACCTGGTCAGGCTGTACGCCAGGGAGTGCGCCCACGCCGAGGAGCCGGCCGGGGACCGCCTCGCCGCGACCACCCGCGCGCTGAGCTGCTGGCTCGCGCTGACCGAGGAGGCGCACCACCGGGAGTACGGCGGCGCCTTCACCCAGCTGCACGCCCCGGTGCCCCGCTGGCGGCCCGCCGACGCCGACGAGCTCCTGGAACGGCCGCTCGACTGGCTGGACGCCGAACGCGGCGCCATCGTCGCGGCGATCTCCCAGGCCGCCCACCTCGGCGCGTCCGAGCTGTGCTGGGACCTCGCCGTCACCGCCACCACCCTCTTCGAGGTCCGCAGCTACTTCGACGACTGGCGCACCACCCACGAGACGGCCCTCGACGCCGCCCGCAAGGCGGGTGACCTGCGCGGCGAGGCGGCCGTCCTGTGCTCGCTGGGAAGCATGCACCTCTTCCAGCAGGTCCCGGAGCGGGCGGACGAGTGCCTGAGCGCGGCGCGCGAGCTGTTCGAACGGCTTGAGGACCCCTACGGGATGGCGCTCGCGCTGCGCAACATCTCGCTGCTCGACCGGCTCGCGGGCCGCTTCGACGTGGCGCTCGACGGGTTCCTCACCGCGAAGAGGATCTTCGCCGAGGTCGGCGACCACTTCGCCGAGGCCCACGTGCTCGGCGGCATCGCCCAGGTCCACGTGGACCTGGGGAGGCTGGAGCTCGCCGAGCCCCTGCTGCGGCAGGCGCTGGAGGTCTTCCGCCGGCTGGGCAGCGAGCGGGGACAGGCGCAGATCCTCAACAGGCTGGGGGAGGCGCTGTTGCGCCAGGACCGGCCCGCGGAGGCCGAGGAGATCGTGCGGGCCGCGCTCGCCCTGGTCAGGAAGCGACAGGACGGTATCGGGCAGGCGTACATTCTGTGCGGGCTGGGGGAGATCCAGCTCCGTCAGAACCTGCCGGCCGCCGCGGTGGAGAGCCTGGACGAGGCGCTCGTCATCGCCCAGGGGGTGCGGGAGAGGTTCGTGGAGGCGCGGATCCACCTGGCCTTCGGCCAGTTGCACGCCCGGTGCGGCCGGTTCGACGAGGCGGTGGCCCACCTGCGGGAGACGCTGGAGATATCCACCGAGCTGGATACCCGGTTGTGGCGGTTCCGGGCTCTGTCGGCGCTGGGGGAGGTGTTTATCCTCAAGGGGGACGAGCCCGCGGCCTTCGAGGCGCTGAATCGTGCTCTGGATTATTGTGCCGACACCCGCTCCGAGGAATATCGGCTAATCACCGAGCGGCTGGCGGCTTTATCCGTAATACCCTCCGAATCGTCAGGTCCATGTGCTGTCGCCGGTGGTGTGGGCGATTGACGCCGCCGCGGTGACCGTGCCCTGAACGACGGCCAGGGGGAGCGTGAAGAGCGCGGCAGTGGCGGTGACTTTCGCGACCCAGGTAATCCACCGAGACATTTTCGACCTCATTCATCCGTGTTGTTTTCTTTCCTGCTTCCGTTCTGCGACAAACGTAGAATGAGGCGCGATCGAGTCGGTATCGCATCGGCTACCGGTCGATATCCGGGGCCGCGTCGCGCATCAGCACCGCCGTGAGCAGCACGTCCGCCCCCCACGCCAGGTGTTCGGGCGCCGTGTACTCCGCGGGCGCGTGGCTCACGCCGCCCCGGCTCGGCACGAATATCATCCCGACGGGCGCGATCCGCGCCACGATCTGCGCGTCGTGACCGGCCCCGCTGGGCAGCCGGTGGTACGGCAGGCCCTGCCCGGCCGCGGAGCGGGCGACGATCTCGTGCAGCCCCGCGTCGCAGTCGACCGGTGCGGTGCGCGCCCCGGGCACGACCGTGACACGGGTGCCGGTCGCGCCCGCGACCTCGGCGGCGACCTCGGCCAGCCGCGCCAGCGCCGCGTCCAGGGCCCCGGCCGAGGTGTCGCGGAACTCCACCCCCAGCCGGACCCTGCCGGGGATGACGTTCCACATGCCGGGCTCGACGGCGCACGTCCCGGTGGTGGCGCGCAGCACCAGCCGCTCGGCGGCGGCGATGGCCCGCACGGCCAGCACCAGCCGGGCGGCGCCGTCCAGCGCGTCCGCCCGGTGCTCCATGGGCGTGGTGCCCGCGTGCCCGGCCGTGCCCTCGACGGTGACCGCGACGTTCACCCGCCCGGTGATCGTCTCGACCACCCCGATGGGCACGCCCAGGCGCTCCAGCACGTCCCCCTGCTCGATGTGCAGTTCCAGGTAGGCGGCGACGTCGCGGGGCGACCAGGCCGCCTCGGCCAGCCGCTTGGCGTCGCCCCCGACCGCCGCCAGCAGGTCGGCGACCGGGACGCCTCGGTCGTCGAGGGCGAGCGCCGCCTCCGGCGGCAGCACCCCGGCGAACCCGTGCGAGCCCAGCATCCCCATCGTCCCGTGGGCGCCCTCCTCGTCGCAGAAGGCCACCACCGCGAGCGGGTGGTTCAGCCGCACGCCCTCCTCGTACAGGGTCCTGGCCACCTCGACGGCGGCCAGCACCCCGTAGGCGCCGTCGTAGGCGCCGCCGTCGGGAACCGTGTCGATGTGCGAGCCCAGGACCAGTGCGGCCGCCCCCGGCACGGAGCCGGGGCGGCGGCCGATCAGGTTGCCGGCCGCGTCGACCTCCACGCTCAGCGCCGCCTCCTCCATGAGCCGCGCGACGTATGCGCGCCCCTCCACGTCCTGGGGCGTGAACGCCAGCCGCGTCACCCCGCCGCCGGGGACCGCGCCGACCGAGCCCAGCCGGGCCACGTGCTCCACCAGGCGCCCGGCGTTGACACGGGGCCGGGTCCCCTGCAGGACGGTCATGGCGTGCGCAGCGATCTGGGGCGCATGTCCGTCCACACCCGCTCGATGTGGGCCAGGCAGTCGTCGCGGCCGCCGCTCGCCCCGGTGGCGGTCCACCCGGCGGGCAGGGCCCGGTCGTGCGGCCAGAGGGAGTACTGTTCCTCGTCGTTGACCACCACTACGTACGTGCTCACGTCAGACCTCCAGGTCGCGGATGATGTGGCCGAGCAGCTCCGCCCGGCGCTCGTGCAGGAAGAAGTGGTCGCCGTCCAGCACCCGGAGCCGGAAGTCCCCGCCGGTGTGCGGGCCCCACAGCAGGGCCTCGCCGGGCGAGACGATCTCGTCCCCGTCGCCGGTGTAGACGGTCAGCGGGCACGTCAGCGGCGGCTCGGCCGCGGGCAGGTAGGTCTCGGTCACCCGCAGGTCGGCCCGCACCCGGGGCAGTACCACCGCCAGCAGCCGGGGGTCGTCCAGCGGCAGGCCGCCGCTGCCGCCCAGGTGGCGCATCCAGGCCACCAGCTCGCCGTCGGGGGCGTCGTGGACGGCGGGGGCGCGCGGGCCGTCCGGCGCGCCGGCCGCCGCGGCCAGCAGCGCCCGGGGAGCGGGCGCGCCCCTCCGCCGCAGCTCCCTGGCCAGCTCGAACGCCACCCAGGCGCCCATGCTGTAGCCGAACAGCGCGTACGGCCGCCCCAGGTGCGGGGCCAGGGCACCGGCGAGCTCGGTGACCAGGCCGGCCATCGCCGTGTGCGGGGCCTCGCGGAACCGGCGCTCGCGCCCCGGCAGGTGCACCGGCACCACCTCCACCGTGTCCGGCAGCAGGCCGGCCCACTGCTGGTACTCCACGGAGCCGCCGCCCGCGTACGGCAGGCAGAACAGCCGGAGCGCGGCCCGCGGCCGGGGGGCGGGGAAGCTCACCGCCCGCGCCGCGCGGTCGAGCACGCGCGTCGTCGTCATGCCGTCACCTCGATGGGAAGGCCGGGGTCGTTCACCAGGGCGGTGATCCACCGTTCCAGCTCGGCGGCCATCGCGGCGACCGTCTCCGGGCGGAACAGCGCCGTGTCGTACTCCAGCACCGCCCGCGCCGAGCCGCCCAGGTCGGTGACCTCCAGGGCGAGGTCGAACTGCGAGGTGCCCAGCGGGGTGACCAGCCGCTCGGCCGTCACCCCCGGCAGCCCGTCGTCGGCCGACTCCAGCAGGCGCTCGTCGTGCAGGGTGAACAGCACGTCGAACGGGGCCCCGCGGCCCAGGCCCAGCTCCGCGGTGAGCCGCGACAGCGGCAGCTCCTGGTGCTCGTAGGCGCCGAGCAGGCTCTGCCGCACCCGGCCGACGACCTCGGTGAAGGTGCGTGCCCCGCCCAGGTGCGTGCGGACGGCCACCGTGTTGACGAAGTGCCCGACCAGGTCGGCGACCTCGGTCCTGGACCGGCCGGAGACCACCGAACCGACCACCACGTCCCGGGTTCCGGCGCGGTGGGCGAGCCAGACCTTGAACGCGGCCAGGTAGACCATGTGCGGTGTGGTGTCGGTGGCGCGGCACAGCTCCCGGACGTCGACCGGCAGGTCGAACGCGTGCTGGGAGCCCTGGAACAGCGGCCGCCTCGGGCGTGGCAGGTCGGTGGGGAGCGCGGTGCCCTTCGAGCCCGCCAGCCGCTTCCGCCAGTAGTCCACCAGGCCGGCCAGCCGGTCGCCGGTGAGCGACTCGCGTTCCCAGACGGCGAAGTCGACGTACTGCACACCGGGCGGCGCCGGTTCCACGGTGCCACCGGTGCCGTCCCCGCCCTCGGCCCGCAGGCGGTAGAAGGCGCACAGCTCCCGCCAGAAGACCGCCGTCGACCAGCCGTCGAAGACGATGTGGTGCACCAGGACGAGCAGCACGTGCTCGGTGGGGGAGATCCGGTACAGGACGGGCCGCAGCAGCGGGCCCGTGGCGAGGTCGAACGGCCTGCGGTACTCCTCCAGGACGAGCCCGGCGGCGTCGGCCGTCTCCACCACGGGCAGCGGCACCGGCGCCGGGTCGGCCACCCGCTGCACCGGCCCCCGCCTGGTCATCGTGAACGTGGTCCGCAGCGACTCGTGCCGGGCGGTCACCCGCCCGATCGCCCACTCCAGCGCCTCGACGTCCAGCGGGCCGCGCAGCCGGAACGCGTGCGGCGCGTTGTAGGCGGGACTGCCGGGGGCCAGCTGGTTGAGCACCCACAGGCTCTCCTGCGCGTGGGAGAGCGGGTAGGTGGCGCCAGGTGTCCTGGGCACCGGGCGCGGCCCGGTCCCGGTGGGCCCGGCCAGCCAGCCGGCCAGCTCGGCGGGCGTCAGGTGGTGGAAGACGTCGGAGATGGACACCTCCACGCCCAGCCGGTCCTGGATCCGCATCGCCACCTGGACGGCGGCCAGCGAGTGGCCGCCCAGGTCGAAGAAGTCGTCGTCCGGGGCGATCTCCCCGGGGTCCAGGCCCAGCACCTCGCTCCAGATGCCGGTGACGGCCTCCAGCAGCTCGGCCGGCGCCCGTCCGGTGACGGACTCCGGCGACCCGGCCGGTGCCCGTCCGGCCGCGGCCGCCGGGACGCCGTCGCCTGTCACGACGCCGGGGCGCGGCTCCCACGGCACGGCGCCGACGGGACGGCCCGGGTCCTCGGTCACGAAGTCCAGCACCCGCAGGTAGCCCTCGGCGAGCCAGGCGATCGTGGCCTCGTCGAACAGGCCGGTGGCGTACCGCAGCAGGCCGGAGATCTCGCCGTCCGCGGCGACCAGCTCCAGCTCCACGTCGAAGCGGACGGTCCGCTGGTCGAGGGGGTACGTCGACAGGGCGAGATCGCCCAGCCGCAGCAGCATGCCCCGCTCGCCCGCGGAGGAGGCGCCCAGTGGCGAGACCGCCTCGGGCGACTCGGGCGACACAGCCCGGACGATCTCCCCCCGCTGCGAGGCGCGCAGCGTGAACGCCACGTCGAACAGCGGGGAGCGGCTCGGGTCGCGGTGCGCGCCCAGCCGCTCCACCAGCAGCGGGAACGGGTAGTCCTGGTTGTCCAGGGCCCCGAGCACCGCCTCCCGGGTGCGGCCGAGCACCTCGGAGAACCCGGGGTCCCCCGACAGGTCGGCGCGCAGCACGACCGGGTTGACGAAGTACCCGGCCACGCCGGAGAACTCGGGGCGGCTGCGGCCGGAGGTCCAGGTGCCGAGCAGGAAGTCGTCCTGGCCGGCCGCCCTGCCCAGCAGCACCTGGAAGGCGGCCAGCAGCGTCGTGTACAGCGTGGAGCCGCCCCTCGCGGCCAGCTCCCCGACCGCCGCCGACCGCTCCGCGCCCAGCCGGAAGGCGTACGAGGAGCCGTGGAAGCCCTGGTCGGCGGGGCGGGGCCGGTCGGCGGGCAGCGCCAGCACCGGCGGCGGGTCCGCCAGCAGCCCGGTCCAGTACGCCTCCATCCGGGCACCGTCGGGACCGGCCAGCATCGCCGCCTGCCACGCCACGAAGTCGGCGTAGGTCGCGGCGGGCGGCGCGCCGGACGGCTCGGCCCCGCCGCGCAGCGCCGTGTACGCCTGCCCGAGCTCCTCCAGCAGCTGGAACAGCGACCAGCCGTCGATCGCGATGTGGTGGGTGACCCACAGCAGCACCGGCGCCGCCGCCGGGCGCCGCACCAGCACCACCCGCAGCACCGGTCCTCGTTCCAGGTCGAACGGGCGGGCCGCCTCGGCGCCCAGCAGGCCGGCGAGGTCCTCACCCGGCGCGAGGTCGGCGAGGCGGAAGTCCAGGCCGCCCTCCGGGGAGACCCGCTGCACCGGGGTGCCCTTGACGTGCCCGTACGTCGTGCGGAAGATCGAGTGCCGGGCGACCAGCCACTCGAACGCGCCGCGCAGCGCGCCCGGGTCGGCGTCGTCGTGCACCGTCCACGCGAACGGCATGTTGTAGGCGACGCTCGCCTCCCCGCGCACGCGGTCCATGAACCACAGGGACTGCTGGCCGTACGAGAGCGGGAAGGGCGCGGCGCCCGACCTCATCAGCCTGGCGAGCAGGGCACGTTTGTCCGCCGGGGACAGCGGCGCTCGGGTCTCCATCGGTTCCTCCAGTAGGGGGTCAGGCCGCCGGGACGGCCAGTCGCTCGACGAGGGAGACGGCGGCCTCGGGGGAGGGGACGCAGTGGAACACCGGCTGCCCGGCGTGGGCGACCAGCTCGTAGCGCCGCAGCGTCTCGACGAGGCTGACGAAGCCGTCCCAGAAGCCCTCGGTGTTCACCAGGACGAGCGGCTTCGCCGACCTGCCCAGGTAGGTGGCGGAGATCACCTCAAGGATCTCGTCCAGCGTCCCGTAGCCCCCGGGCAGCGCGATGAAGGCGTCGGAGCCGCGCAGCATGTGCTCCTTGCGCCGGTGCAGGGTGTCGGTCAGCTGCGTCTCCTGGACCGGCGCGGCGATCGCCCGCTCCCGCTCGTACAGGAAGCGCGGGATGATGCCCCGGATGGCCGCGCCGCTCTCCGACGCCGCCCAGGCCACCTCGCCCATCAGGCCGGAGCCGCCGCCCCCGTAGACGAGGTGGTGGCCGCGTTCGCCGATGAGCCTGCCGGTGGTCCTGGCCGTGTCGACGATGGCCCGCGAGTTGCTCCGTCCCGCGCCGCAGAAGACGCAGATGTCCAGCGGCCCGCCGCTCCCGCCGGCCGGCGGCGTGTCGGCCCGGCCGGCCGGCGGCGTGCCGGGCCCGCCCTCCGGTGGCTCGCCGGACCCGCGCACGCCCGCGCCGGGTTCGAGGGTTGTCGAGGTCATGGCTTTCTCCTTACGAGGACCGGTAGCGCGTGATCGCCGGCAGGTGCCGCTCGCGGAGCTCCTGGTCGCGCACGCCGAGACCCTCGGCGGGGGCGAGGCAGAGAACGCCGATCTTGCCCTGGTGGATGTTGCGCCGGACGTCGTACACGGCCTCGGCGCTCTGCTCCAGGGGGTAGCTGCGTGACAGGGTCGGGTGGACGCGCCCCTGGGCGACCAGCCGGTTGGCCTGCCAGGCCTCGTGGTAGTTGGCGAAGTGCGTGCCGACGACGCGCTTGAGGCTCATCCACAGGTACCGGTTGTCGAAGGAGTGCATGAACCCGGTGGTGGAGGCGCAGGTCACGATCGTCCCGCCGCGGCGGCAGACGTAGACGCTCGCGCCGAAGGTCTCCCTGCCGGGGTGCTCGAACACGATGTCGGGGTCGTCGCCGCCGGTCAGCTCGCGGATGTGCCCGCCGAAGCGCCGCCACTCGGCGACGTCGGGGGTGTGCTCGTCCTGCCAGAAGGAGTACCTCTCGGCGGACCTGTCGATGATCAGGGAGGCGCCCGCCCTCCTGGCCAGCTCCGCCTTCTCGGGGGAGGAGACCACGCAGACCGGGGTGGCGCCGCCGTTCAGCGCGTACTGCGTGGCGTAGGAGCCGAGCCCGCCGGAGGCGCCCCAGATCAGGACGGTGTCGCCCTGCTTCATGGCCGCGCCGTTGCGCGAGACCAGCTGCCGGTAGGCGGTGGAGTTGACCAGCCCCGAGCAGGCCGCCTCCTCCCAGGTCAGGTGGGCGGGCATGGGCATCAGCTGGTTCGCCTTGACCAGCGCGAGCTCCGCCAGGCCGCCGAAGTTGGTCTCGAAGCCCCAGATCCGCTGCTGCGGGTCGAGCATCGTGTCGTCGTGTCCCTCGGGGTCCTCCAGCTCCACCGACAGGCAGTGCGCGACGACCCGGTCGCCCGGCCTCCACCTGGTGACGCCGGGGCCCACCCGCAGCACCACGCCGGAGACGTCGGAGCCGAGCACGTGGTAGGGCAGGTCGTGGCGGCGGGCCAGCTCGCTGCGGCGGCCGTAGCGGCGCAGGAACCCGAAGGTGGCCACCGGTTCGAAGATCGCCGACCAGACGGTGTTGTAGTTGACCGAGCTGGCCATCACCGCGAGCAGCGCCTCGCCGGGCCCGACCTCGGGGGTGGCGACCTCCTCGACGTGCAGCGACTTGCGCGGGTCCTTGTCGTCGCTGCGCATCCCGGCGAACATGTCGACCTCGTCGGCGTGCACGGTGACGCCCCAGTAGGACTCCGGCACGGCCAGCGCCGCGAAGTGGCCGGGGTCGCTCTCGCCGGACAGGACGGCGTCTCTGATCGCGTCGGTCATCGAGTCGGTCATCGCGTCGCCTCCAGGGCGAGTCGGTCGAGCTTGCCGTTGGGGTTCAGGGGCAGGACGGCGACGGTGCGGAACCGGGCCGGGATCATGTGCGCGGGCAGCCGTTCCCCGCACAGGGCGCGCAGCTCGCGGGGGGAGACCGGCTCGCCGACCAGGTAGGCGGCGATCAGCGGCTCGCCGCCCGGCGGGGTCCGCACGATCACGGCCGCGTCGGTCACGCCGGGGGTGTTCCGCAGCACGGCCTCGATCTCGCCCAGCTCGACGCGGAATCCGCGGATCTTGACCTGGGAGTCGATGCGGCCCAGATACTCGAACGACCCCGACTCCAGCTGCCGCACCAGGTCCCCGGTGCGGTACCAGCGCCGCTCCCCGTCGCCCAGGTCGGCCAGCGGGAACCTCTCGGCGTTGAGCTCCGGGCGCCCGACGTAGCCCGCGGCCAGCCCGGTGCCGCCCACCCACAGCTCGCCCTCGGCGCCGGTCGGCACCGTGCGGCCGTCCGCGCCGACGACGGCGGTACGGACGTGGCGCAGCGCCCGGCCGATGTTCGTGGGCCCGGAGGTGTCCTGCACCGTCGCGCGGTCCACGACCGTGCAGGTGGAGAAGACGGTCGTCTCGGTGGGGCCGTAGATGTTGACGATCTCCTCGCGCCCGCCGGTGAGGTCCATCCACGCGCGGATGGTGTCGCGGTCGATGGCCTCACCACCGAAGATCAGGTAGCGCAGCGCGAGCGGGCGGGGGCTCTGCTCCATCGCCCAGGCCAGGTACTTGAACATGCTGGGCACCTGGCAGAGCACGGTCACCCGTTCGGCGTCCAGCGTCTCCAGCAGCAGCCGGGGGTCGCGTCCGGCCGGGACCGGGACGGCCACCACGCGCCCGCCGTGCAGCAGCGCCCCCCACATCTCCCAGACGGAGAAGTCGAAGCAGTGGCTGTGGAACCAGCTCCACACGTCGTCCCCGCTGAAGGAGAACCGCTCGCGGGCCGAGCGGAACAGCTCCAGCACCGCCCCCTCGGGGGTGGCGACGCCCTTGGGCGTCCCGGTGGAGCCGGAGGTGTAGATGATGTGGGTGGGGATCTCCGGGGAGCGCCGGGCGGGCGGCAGGACGTCCCCGCCCGAGGTCGCGCCGGTGACCTCGATCCTCGGCACCCCGGCGAAGGGCCACGGCCCGTCCGGGTCGGCGCAGATCGCGCGCAGCCCGCTGTCGCCGGCCATGAACCGCACCCGCTCGGCGGGGTAGTCGGGGTCGAGGGGGACGTACGTGCAGCCGTGGCCGATCACCGCCACGACGGCGGCGACGACCCGCCAGGAGCGCCGCATGAAGACCCCGACCCGGTCGCCGGGGACGAGCCCCAGCTCGTCGAGCGAGCGGCGGATCCCGGAGGCGGCGTCCGCCAGCTCGGCGTAGCTCACGGATCGGTGTTCGTCGGTGACGGCGAGCGCGTCGGGCCGCCGCAGCACGTGCTCGTAGAAGGCCGAGGCCAGGGAGCCGAATTCTTCGTCCACAGGTCAGGACGATCTCCAATGGCACGACCCATGGGTATTCGTCGGCGGGCTAGGCTTCCCCCGGCGACCCGGCCTGGAGACTAGGTGCCGTCCGCGCCCTGCGGCGGAAGACGCCGGCGCCGCGCCTGGCGATGCTTCTCGGCATGAACGGTGTCGTTTTCGTCTTCCCCGGCCAGGGTGCCCAGTGGCGCGGCATGGGAAGCGCCCTGCTGGAGCAGGAACCGGCCTTCGCCGCGGCGATCCGGGAGTGCGAGGTCGCGCTCGAACCGTATCTGGACCGATCCGTCACCGACGTACTCGCGGGCAGGGCCGACGCCGACCGGATCGACGTCGTCCAGCCCGCCCTCTTCGCCCTGCAGGTCGGGCTGGCCCGCCTGTGGGAGGCCAACGGCGTCGTGCCCGCCGCCGTGGTCGGGCACAGCCTGGGCGAGGTCGCCGCCGCGCACGTGGCGGGCGCGGTGACCCTCCGGGAGGCGGCCAGGATCGTCGGCGTCCGCAGCCGCCTCTACCGCAGGCTCAGCGGGACGGGCGCGATGGCGCTGCTCGGCCTCGGCTGGGAGGAGGCCGCCGCCGTGGTCGCCGAGCAGAACGACCGGCGCGGCGGCCGCATCTGCCTGGCCGCCTCCAACGCGCCCGGCTCGACCGTGGTGGCCGGCGACCACGACGCGGTCCACGCGCTCGTCGAGCAGCTCCGCTGGGAGGACGTCTTCTGCCGCCTGGTCGGCGCCGACGTCGCCGGCCACAGCCACCACGTCGACCCGCTCCTGCCCGAACTGCGCGACGCGCTGGCCGCCCTGGCGCCGGTCCCGGCCACGGTCCCGCTCTGGTCGACCGTCACCGGCCGCCCCGGCACGCCGCCCGACGCCGCCTACTGGGGCCGCAACCTGCGCGAGCCCGTCCTGTTCTGGCCGGTGATCCGGCAGCTGCTGGCCGCGGGACACGACACGTTCGTCGAGCTCAGCCCGCATCCCACCCTGCTGTCCGGACTGCGCGACGTCGACGCCCTGCTGCTGCCGTCCGTGCACAAGGAGGACGCCGACGCCTTCGCGGGCTCCCTCGCCCGGCTGCGCGAGGTGCGGCTGAGCGCGGACGGCCCCCTGGGCGACCACCGGGTCGAGGGCCGGCCGGTCTTCCCCGGCGCCGGGTACGTGGCGGCCGCCCTGGAGCACTCGGACGCGCTGGCCGGGGTGGAGTTCCACGTCCCGCTGGTGCTGGACGTCCCGCGCCGCCTGGGCGCCGTCCTCGACGGCGACGCGATCGACCTCGTGGTAGAGGGGCGCGCGCACGCCTCGGCCTGCTGCACGACCCCGGAGCCCGCGGCCGCCCTGGACCTTTCGCTGATCAGGTCCCGCTGCGCCGCCCGGGTCGGCGCGCGGGAGCTCTACGCGGGCTTCGAGGCCAGGGGCATGCAGTACGGCCCCGCCTTCCGGCGGGTCGAGGAGGTCTTCGCCGTCCCCGGCGAGTCCCTCGCCCGCCTGCGCGCCGTTCCCCCCGCCGCCGCGGCCGGGCCCTACCGCCTGGACGTGGCACTGATCGACGCCTGCCTGCAGGCGGCGGCGCCCGCCCTCGGCGACGGGGACGGCCTGCTGCTGCCCAGCGCGGTGGCCCGGGTGTCGGTGCTGGGCGAGGCCGGCACGGCCCGCTGGGCGCACGCCAGGGTCACGGGAGCGGGTACGGGCACGCGAGGGGGCGCGAGCGGCGGATCCGAGGGCGGGACGGACGTGCTGCTCAACGTCGACGCCTGCGACGAGGACGGCCAGGTCGTCCTGGCGCTGCGCGGGGTGCGGCTGCGGGGCATCGAGCGCGAGAGCGGGATCGGCGGCTGGACGTACACCACGCGCTGGGTGCCGGTGGAGCCCGGCGGCGCCGAGCCGTTCGACGGCGTGGTCCACCGGGTCGAGCCGGGACGGCCCGCCGAGGAGGCCCTGCGGTCGCTGCTGGAACTGGTCCAGGAGATGGCCGCCGAGCCGGAGCCGGGACGGCTGTGGGTGGTGACCAGGAACGCCCAGCCGGTGGAGCCGGGCGCCCCGGTCGACCCCGACGCCGCCGCCGTGTGGGGGATGGCCCGTACGGTCAGGCACGAGCACCCCGAGCTGCGCTGCGTCCTGATCGACCTGGACGCCGAGTACGACCCGTCCACCTGGACCCCGGCCGGGAGCGAGCCGCCGACCTGGAGGCTGGGGGAGGAGAACGAGGTCGCCCTGCGGGGCGGCAGGGCGTTCGCGCCCCGGCTCACCCCGCGACCCGCCGGGCCGCGCGGCCCGCACCGGCTCGTCCAGCGCGTCCAGAAGGATCTCGCCACCCTGACCCTGGTCGAGGAGGACCCGGCCGAGGAGGGCCTGTCAGGGCGGGACCTTTCCGGGTCGAACCTGGCCGGGCGGGGCCTGTCCGCAGGGGAGTCGGCGGGGAGAGAGCCGGCCGGGCGTGACCTGGCCGGGCAGGACCGGGCCGGGCGAGGTCCGGTGGGGGCGACCCCCGGAGGTGCTTCCTCCGGAGCCGCCCTCGCCGGGAAGACGCCCGCCGGGGACCTTCCCCGTCCGCCGGGGGCGGGGAAGGTCCGGATCCGGGTGCACGCCGCCGGGCTCAACTTCAACGACGTGCTGCGCGGGATCGGCATGCTGGGCGAGCAGCCCGAACCCCTCGGCTACGGCCTCGAGTGCGCCGGGGAGGTGACCGCCGTCGGCGACGGCGTCACCGGCCTCGCCCCGGGCGACCGGGTGGCGGCCCTGGTCGCCGAGATCGGCGCGATGGCCTCGCACGTCACCGTGGACGCCCGCCTCGCCGTGCCCATCCCCGCCGACCTCGGCTTCACCGAGGCGGCGACGCTGCCCGCGGCGTACGTCACCGTGGTCTACGGCATGGAGCGGCTGGCCCGGCTTGAGGCCGGGGACCGGGTGCTGATCCACGCCGCGGCCGGAGGCGTCGGCCAGGCGGCGGTGCGGCTGGCCCGGCGCGCGGGCGCGGAGGTCATCGCCACCGCCGGCTCGCCCGGCAAGCGGGTGTGGCTGCGGGAGCGGGGCGTGAAGCACGTCTTCGACTCGCGCTCGCTGGACTTCGCCGACCGGGTCATGGAGGTCACCGGCGGCGCCGGGGTCGACATGGTGGTCAACTGCCTGGCCGGGGAGGCCGTGGACGAGGGCCTGCGCGTCCTGGCGCCCTTCGGCCGGTTCGTGGAACTCGGCAAGCGCGACATCGCGGAGAACCGGCCGCTGCCGCTCGCGCCGTTCGCCAAGAGCCTGTCCTTCCACGCGGTGGAGGCGTTCTCGCTGGCGGGGCGGCGCCCGGCACTGGTCGGGGCGATGCTGCGCGAGGTGGTGGACGCGGTCGCGGACGGCACGCTCGACCCGCTGCCGGTGACGGCCTTCCCCGCGGCCGAGGCCGAGGCGGCGTTCCGCCACATGGCCTCGGCCCGGCACATCGGCAAGGTGGTCCTCACCTTCGACCGGCCCCGGCTGCGCGCCGACGGCACCTACCTGGTCACCGGCGGTCTCAGCGGTCTCGGTCTCGCCGCGGCCGAGGGCCTGGTACGGCAGGGCGCCCGGCACCTCGCCCTGATGGGCAGGAACGAGCCGGGCCCGGACACCCGGGAGCGGATCGCCGCGCTGCGCGAGGAGGGCGTGCGGGTCACGGTCCTCGCCGCCGACGTCGCCGACGCGGCCGCGCTGGAGGCCGCCCTCGACGGCCTCCGCGCCCAGGGGCCGCCCCTGCGCGGCGTCCTGCACGCCGCCGGGGTGCTGCGCGACCGCACGATCACCGCCACGGACTTCGACGCGGTACGCGAGGTGCTGCGCCCCAAGGTGGACGGCACCCGCAACCTGCACCGGCTCACCTGCGGCGACCCGCTGGAGCTGTTCGTGCTGTTCTCCTCGGCGGCCGGGCTCCTCGGCTCCGGCGGCCAGGCCGGCTACGCGGCGGCCAACGCCTTCCTGGACGGCTTCGCGCACTGGCGCAGGGGGCAGGGCCTGCCCGCCACCAGCGTCGACTGGGGCGTCTGGTCGGAGATCGGGCTCGCCGCCCGGCCCGACCGGGCGGGCCGGCTCGCGGACCGGGGCATGGGCTCCATCGACCCCGCGTCGGGACTCCGGATCCTGGCCGGCCTGCTCGCGGAGTCACCGGCCCAGGTCGCGGTCGTCCCCCTGGACGCCCCCGCCTGGTTCGCGCACAACCCGGGACAGGAACGCTGGTCGATCTTCGCCGGCCTGGCGGGCGGCCACACCGCGACCGGCCCGCTGAGCGTCACGACCCCCGAGGAGCTGCAGAGGGCGCTCACCGAGTGGGTGGCGGGCGTGCTGCGCACCTCCCCGGCCGCGATCGACCCCGAGGTGTCGCTGACCCGCCTCGGCCTGGACTCCCTGATGGCCGTCGAGCTGCGCAACCTCCTGGAGGCCCGGCTCGGGGTGCGGCTGCCGACCCCCGCCTTCCTCGACGGCCCCACCGTCGCCGAGCTGGCCGGACGGGTGAGCGCCCACCTGGGAGAGCGGCCGGCCGGGGGAGACCCCGTGGCGGACGCCCGCGACCCGATGGCGGCGCGGCTGGACGCCCTGTCCGACGCCCAGGTGGACGCCCTGCTGGACGAGCTTCTCAACGACCACATCGGAGGAATGGCATGACATCTCATGATTCGGTGCTGGCGTCCCTGCTGGGCACCGCCGACGAGCACGGCGAGCGACCGGCCCTGACCTTCCTGGGCAGGGGTGAGCGCACCGGGTGGACCTTCGCCGAGCTGGCCCTGCGCGCCCGCCAGGTCGCCACCCGCCTCACCGAGGCCGGCGCGTGCGGCGAGCGCGTGCTCCTGGTCTGCCCCTCCTCCATCGAGTACGCGCCCGTCTTCTACGGCTGCATGCTCGCCGGAGCCGTGCCCGTGCCCGTCTACATGCCCTCCCTCGCGCACTTCAGGTCGGCCTGGTCGAAGATCGCCTCCATCGCCCGCGACTCCGGCGCCGCCTACGCCGTCGCCCCCGAACCGCTCCCCGACGCGGGCGCGCTGGAGGCCCTGCCCGGGTTCCGCGGCTGGCTGCACTTCGCCGACCTGCTCCGCGGCGACGCCGCCGGCCACTGGTCGCTGCCCGCCCCCGGGGACCTGGCGTTCCTGCAGTACACCTCGGGCTCCACCGGCAACCCCAAGGGCGTCATGGTGACCCACGGCGGCCTGACCCACAACGCCCGCGCGGTGGCCGCCGCCGTCGGCGCCACCCACGAGACCACCACGGTCTCCTGGCTGCCGCTCTACCACGACATGGGGATCATCGGCTCGCTGGTGTCGCCGCTGCTGTGGGGCGCCCACGTGGTCAAGATGTCCCCGCAGGCGTTCGCGGCGCAGCCGGTCGGCTGGCTGCGGGCCATCTCCGAGTACGGCGGGCAGCTCTCCTACGCGCCCAACTTCGCCTACGAGCTGTGCGCCCGCAAGGTCACCGACGCCGAGCTCGCCACCCTGGACCTGAGCGGCTGGCGGGTGGCGATCAACGGCGCCGAACCGCTCAGGTCGGCCACCCTGCGGCGCTTCGCCGAGCGGTTCGCGCCCGCCGGGTTCGACGCCTCGGCCCTGCGCGTCGGATACGGCATGGCCGAGACCACCCTGGTGGTCTCCACCGCGAGGCTGGACGTCGCCGACCCCGGGGTCCGGGTGGGGGAGCGCGCCTACGTCCGCTGCGGCACCCCGCTGCGGGACATGACCGTCGAGATCGCCGACCCCGCCACCGGCCTGCCCTGCCCGCCCGGCGAGGTGGGCGAGGTGTGGGTGTCCGGCCCCTCGGTGGCGGACGGCTACTGGCAACGCCCCGACGCCACCGCCGAGACCTTCCACGCCCGCCTGCCGGGACGGCCGGAGAGCTTCCTGCGCACGGGAGACCTCGGCGTGCTGGACGGCGGCGACGTGGTCGTCGTCGGCCGGCACAAGGACCTGATCGTCCTCAACGGGGTCAACCACTATCCCCAGGACGTCGAGTACACCGTCGAGCGGGTCAGCCCCGCCGTGCGGGGCGGCTGCGGCGCCGCGTTCGCCACCGAGCCCACCGGCGACGTGCCGCAGGCCGAGGCCGCGGTGGTGGTCGCCGAGGTCACGGCGAGGAACGCCGGGAACCTCGACGAGCTGATCACCGAGATCCGCCTCGCCGTGGCCAGGGAGCACGACGTGATGCTCGACGGGGTGTTCCTGGTCGAGCCGCGCAGCGTCCCCAAGACCACCAGCGGCAAGATCCGGCGCCGAGAGTGCCGCGCGATGCTGCTGGACGGGGAGTTCACCGTGCTGGCCGGATGGACCTCGCCCGCGCTCGCGGGCACCGGCCCGGTGGCGGCCCTGCGATGAACGTCCAGGACCTGCTGATCTCCCTGGTCGCCGAGCGCACCGGCCTGGCCGGCGTCGACGCCGACCGGCTGTTCATCGACTGCGGCATCGGCTCCGCCGACGCGGTCGCGCTCGCGGCCGAGCTGGAGGCCCGGCTGGGGCTCCCGCTGCCCACCACCGTCTTCTACGACCACCCCAGTCCCCGCGCGCTGGCGGCGTACCTGACCGCGTCGGTGCCGTCAGCGTCGGTATCGGAGGCGTCGGCGCGGCGGCTCGGGCGGGAGGCCGCCCACTCCCTCGAACCGGTGGCGATCGTCGGCATCGGCTGCCGCCTCCCCGGCGCCGACGGCCCCGGCGACTTCTGGAGGCTGCTCGCGGACGGCGTCGACGCGGTCGGCGCGGTACCGGGGGAGCGGGCCGCTCGGCACCCGGGCTGGCGCGAGCCTGGGGTGGGCGAGGGCGGGTTCCTGCCGGACGTGGAGGCGTTCGACCCGGCGTTCTTCACGGTCAACGCCCGCGAGGCCGAGGCGATGGACCCGCAGCAGCGGATGCTGCTGGAGGTCGCGCACGAGTCCCTGCAGGACGCCGGGCTGCGCCTGGAGGGCCCGGCCGGCCTGGCCGGGACCCAGGTCGGCGTGTTCGCCGGCATCAGCAGCGGGGACTTCCTGGTCCGCAGCTTCTCCGGGGCGGCCGAGCCCGGCCTCTACACCCCGACCGGCGTGGCGCACAGCGTGGCCGCCAACCGCATCTCCTACGTCTTCGACCTGCACGGCCCCTCGATGTCGGTCGACACCGCCTGCTCGTCGTCGCTGGTCGCCGTCCACCAGGCGGTGACGGCCCTGCAGACGGGCCAGTGCGACACCGCCCTCGCCGGCGGGGTCAACGCGATCCTCTCTCCCGACATCGGCCTGTGCTTCCGTACGGCAGGGGTGCTCGCCCCCGACGGCCGCTGCAAGTCCTTCGGGGCCGGAGCCGACGGCATGGGCCGCTCCGAGGGCGCCGTCATGGTGACGCTCAGGCGCCTGGGCGACGCGCTCGCCGCCGGGGACCGGATCTACGCCCTCATCCGGGGCGGCGCGGTCAACAGCGACGGGCGTACCAACGGGCTGATGTCGCCGAGCGCCCCCGCGCAGGCACGGCTGCTGCGCGCGGCGTGCCGGGCGGCCGGGGTCGACCCCGGCGACGTCGGCTACGTCGAGGCGCACGGCTCGGGCACCCGGCTGGGCGACCTGATGGAGCTGCGCGCCCTGTCGGAGGTGATGGGCACCACCGCCGGGCGCCGTACCCCGCTGCGGATCGGCTCGGTCAAGAGCAACGTGGGCCACCTGGAGGCCGCGGCGGGCGCGGCCGGGCTGGCCAAGCTGGCCCTGGCGCTCTTCCACGGCACGCTCCCGGCCAGCCTGCACGCCACGAGGCCGGCGGAGGACTTCGACTGGTCCGGTGGCGGGCTGCGCGTGCAGGGGCGTCTCGAACCCTGGACCGGACGGCTGGCCGGGGTCAGCTCCTTCGGCTTCGGCGGCACCAACGCCCACCTGATCCTGGAGGCGCCCCCGTCCCCCGCTCCGATCCCGCCTCCGTCCCCGGTCCCTTCCCCGTCTCCGGTCCTGTCTGCGGTCCCGGCTCCCTCCCCGTCCCCGTCCCTGTCTTCGATCCCGGTCCCGGTCCTGTCCCCGTCTTCGGTCCCGGTCACGCCGGGATGTGCGGGCGCGGTCCCGGGAGAGGCGTCCCCGCAGGCCCGCGCCCGTCCCCGGCGGCAGGTCCGGGAGGACTGCGAGGGCCTGCCTCCCGACGAGATGTGGTCGTATCCGAACAGGTCCGCGAAGTCTTCGGCTCCCACCGGGACGTTCTCCTTCGAGGGGACCGGGAAGACGGCTCCCGTGGCCTCCTCTGGCAGGCGCCACTACCTGCCGCTGTCGGCGCACACCCACGCCGCGCTGCGGGAGCTGGTCGCGCGGTGGCGGGCCGCGCTGCGCGACCCGGGGCTGGACCTGGCCGCGGCCTGCCGCACGGCGGGGGACCGGCGTGACCACCACGCCCACCGGGTCGGGGTGACCGGCGCCGACGCCGCCGAGCTGGACCGCGAGCTCGACAGGGCGCTGACCGACCTGGCCGCCGCGACACCCGGCGGCACCGCCCCGGGCGGCCTGGCCTTCGTCTTCGCCGACGAGCCGTACACCGACGAGCCGTACGCCGGCACGTCTCGCACGTCTCGCACGTCCGCCGAACGCGCCCCTTCCTCCGCTTCCTCCACTTCCTCCGCTTCCGCCGGGCTCGCCGGGCTCGGCAGGCTCGGCAGACTCGCCGATCTCGCCGACGAGCTGCGCCGGGCGGGCATCCGTCCCGGCCTGGTGATCGGCCACGGCGCGGGGGAGGTCGCCGCCGCCCGCCACCGCGGCGTGCTGGCGCCCGCGGCCGCCGACGCCGTGGCCCGGCACCGCGCCCGGCTGCTGGCCGGGCTGCCGCCCGTGCACGCCCTGCGGGTCCGGCTGGCGCGCAGGCTGGCGGAGGCCCTGTGCGCCCGCGTCGGCCCCGCGCTCGCGGTGGCCGCGGTGGAGGACCCGCAGACCTGCGTCATCGTCGGCCCCCGGGACGCGCTGGCCGCTCTGGCCGCGACCCTCTCCGCCGGGGACGTGCTCTGCGGGGACCTCGGACCCGCCACCGCCGACCACAGCGGGCTGGCCGGGCCGCTCGCCGCCGAGCTGGCGGCGGACCTGGAGGGACTGCCTGTCAACGTGGGGGATACGGCGTCGCTGTCGACGCTCACCGGCGAGCCGATCGACGGCCGCGCGCAGGGCGCCGGGTACTGGGCGCGTCACCTGGCCGGGCCGAGCCTGCTCGGCGACGCGCTCGCCGGCGCGCTGGAGCGGGGCGTACGCACCTTCGTGGAGATCGGCCCCGTGGGACTCGGCCCCCGGCTGCGCGGCGTCGCGGGCGGCAGGCGGGCCCGCGTGGTGCGCTGCGCCGCAGCGAGCGACCTGCCCGGCGTGCTGATCCGGCTGTACGAGCTCGGCCACGACCCCGACTGGGCCGCGCTCAACCCGCCGGGGGCGGTGACGTCCATCCCGCTGCTTCCCTGGTCCCGTGACTGGTCCGCCCCCCTTCCCCCGGCTTCCCCGGCCGGTCCCGTGACCGCCGTTCCCCAGGAGGTGACCGCATGAGCACCGTCGAGACGGCTCGACCGGGAGAGGGTGGCGTGGACGCCGTCCCGTACGAGGCGGGCCGGACAGGGGACGGCGGTGTGGATGCCGTCCCGTACGAGGCGGGCCGGACGGAGGAGGGCGGTGTGAGCACCGTCCTGCACGAGGTGGCCCGCCAGGTGGAGCGCACGCCCGGCGCGCTCGCGGCGATCGACCCGGGCTCCGAGATCACCTACGGACGGCTCGCCGCCCGCGCCGGCGCGGTGGCCCGCGCCCTGCGGGACCGGGGCGTACGCCCGGGTGACGTGGTCGGCGTCGCGCTGCCCCGCTCCGCCGACTACGTGGCCGTGATCCTGGGCCTGTGGCAGGCAGGCGCGGTCTTCCTGCCCCTCGACCCGGCCCTGCCGCCCGAGCGGCTCCGCTTCCAGCAGGAGCAGGCGGGCATGAGCCTGCTCCTCGACCGCCTGCCCCCCGAGGAAAGCACCCGGGAGCCGGGAGCCGGGGACGCGCGGGAGGCAGGGGAGGCGCGGCCGGAAGGCGAGGGGACACCGGGCACCGCGAAGACGCCCGAGCCTCGAGACGACGCGTACCGGCTGCCGGCCGGTGACGTCCGGCCCGAGCAGTGCGCGTACGTGATGTTCACCTCCGGCTCCACCGGGCGGCCGAAGGCGGTGCGGGTCTCGCACGCCTCGCTGCACAACTGCGTGCGGGCCGTCGCCGAACTGCTCGCCCCCGGCCCCGCCGACCGGTACGCCGCGAACCAGACCTTCTCCTTCGACATCTCGCTGCTGGAGATGTTCGTCCCGCTCGGCCACGGCGGCGCGACCCTGGTGACCTCCGAGGCGCTGCAGGCCGACCCCGGCCGGCTGGTGGCCTGGCTGGAGGGGCAGGGCGTCACCGTCGTCCACGCCACCCCCACCGCCTGGCACGCGCTGCTGCCGCACCTGACGCCGGGGCGCGAGGCGTTGCAGGCCGTCTGCGGCGGCGAGGTGCTGACCGCGCGGCTCGCCGCCGAGCTGGCCCGCCACGCCGGGCGCGTCTGGAACTTCTACGGTCCCACCGAGGTCACCGTGTGGTGCACCGCCGGGCTCGTGGACGCGGCGGAGCCCGACCCGCTGCCGGTGGGCAGGCCGCTGGCCGGCTACCGCGTCGTCGTGCTCGGCGACGACGGCGAGCGGGTGCCGGACGGCGCGCAGGGCGAGATCCACGTCGGCGGGCGCGGCGTGGCCCTCGGCTACGGCGGCGCCCCCGAACTCACCGCCGAGCGGTTCTTCGACCACCCCGAGCACGGCAGGCTCTACCGGACCGGCGACCTGGGGCGGCTGCGCCCCGACGGGCAGCTGCGCTTCGACGGGCGCCGCGACCGCCAGGTGCAGCTGCGCGGCTACCGGATCGAGCTGGGCGAGATCGAGGCCGTGGCGCAGGAGCATCCGCTGGTCGAGCTGGCCGCCGCGCACGTCGTGGCCGGGGCTGCCGGGGGGGACGGGGTGGCCGGGGCGGACGGGAGCCTGCTGCTGTTCGCCCAGGGAGGCGTCACACCCCGGGCGCTGCGCAAGCACCTCGCCGCCCACCTGCCCTCGTACATGATCCCCGCCAGGATCGACGTGCGCGGCGCCTTCCCGCTCACCCCCACCAAGAAGATCGACCGCGTCGCGCTGCTGGCGTCGGCGAACCGATAGGAGAAGTCGTGGCCGGATTGCACGAGCTGGTCGAAGCCCAGGTGGAGCGGACCCCGCACGCCGTGGCCGTCATCGACGCCGACGGCAACACCCTCACCTACCGCCAGCTGGAGCGGCGCGCCAACCAGCTCGCCCACCACCTGCGCGACCTGGGAGTGGTCGCCGACACCCCCGTGGCGGTGTGCGTGCACCGGGGACTGGACCTGGTCATCGCGCTGCACGGGATCCTCAAGGCCGGTGGCGCCTACCTGCCGGTCGACCCCGACGCGCCGCCCGCGCGGGTGCGGCTCATGCTCGCCGAGGGCGCGGTGCCGGTGTCTGTGGGCGAGCAGGCGCTCGCCCACCTGCTGCCCGGCGACATCACCCGCGTCGTGCTGCTCGACCGCGACAGCGAGCTGATCGACGACCGGCCGGTCACGCCCCCCGGCTCCGGGGTGCGCCCTGACCACCTGGTCTCCCTCTACTACACCTCCGGCTCGACGGGCACGCCCAAGGGGGTGGCCAGCACCCACGGGGGGTGGGTCAACCGGATGCGGTGGATGCAGGCCGAGCACCGGCTCGAACCCGGCGAGACCGTGCTGCACAAGACGACGCTCAGCTTCGACGACTCGGCCGTGGAGGTGTTCTGGCCGTTGTCGGTCGGCGGCGTGGTGGCGATCCTGCCGCCGGGCGAGCACCGCGACCCGGTCGCGCTGCTGGAGGCCACCCTCCGCTTCGGCGCCGCGGTGGTGCAGTTCGTGCCCAGCATGCTCTCGCTGTTCCTGGAGGCGCACCGCAGGGCCGGGCTGCCGCCGCTGCCGCACCTGCGCCACGTGGTCTCCAGCGGGGAGGCGCTCACCGCGCCGCTGGCCCTCGCCTTCCACGAGCAGATCGGCCTGTACGGGTGCCGCCTGCACAACCAGTGGGGCGCCACCGAGGTGTCGATCGACTCCACCCTGTACACCTACGACCCGCACGACCCGCACGCCGGCCCGGTCGTCTCCATCGGGGCGCCCTTCACCGGCAACACCGTGCACGTGCTGGACGAGGCCGGGGAGCCCGTACCCGACGGCGAGGCGGGCGAGCTGTTCATCGGCGGGATCGGACTGGCGCGCGGCTACCACCGCAGGCCCGCGCTGACCGCCGAGCGCTTCCTGCCCGACCCGTACGGCCCGCCCGGTTCGCGCCTCTACCGCACCGGCGACCTGGGACGGCGCCGCCCCGACGGCGCCCTGGACTTCCTCGGCCGCACCGACCACCAGGTCAAGATCCGCGGTGTCCGGGTCGAACTGGGCGAGATCGAGGCCACCCTGGACGCCCACCCGGCCGTCCGGCGGTCCGCCGTCACGGTCACCGGGGAGCGGCTGCTCGCCTACGTCGTCGCCTCGGACACCGGCCCCGGCAGCGTCCCCGGCGCCGCCCCCGGAGCCGTCCCGGACCCGGCGGAGCTGCGGGCCCACCTCGCCGACCGGCTTCCCCCGTACCTCATCCCCGCGCAGATCGCGGTGATCGGCGAGATGCCGCTCACCACCAGCGGCAAGGTCGACCGGGCCGCGCTGCCGGAGATCGTCGCGCCCGCAGAGCGGTCCGAGGGGCGGCTCCCGGTCACTCCCGTGCAGAAGACGCTCGCCGCGATCTGGGCCGACGTCCTCGACCTGGACCAGGTGTGCCTGGACGACAACTTCTTCGAGCTGGGCGGCAACTCGCTGCTCGCCACCCAGGTCATGTTCCGCATCCAGGACGACCTGCGCATCGACTTCCCGCTCTACCTGCTGTTCTCCGCCGAGTCGCTGGAGGAGCTGGCCGAGGAGGTGGCCGAGACCCGCGCCGAACAGCTCCCGCCGCTGCCGCGCGCCTCCCGCGAGGGGCCGCTGCCGCTCTCCTACGGCCAGGAGCGCCTGTGGTTCCTGCACCGGCTGGCGCCCGGCTCGACCGCGTACAACGTGCCGACCGCCTGCCGCCTGCACGGCCGCCTCGACGTGGCGGCGTTCCGCCAGGCGTTCGACGAGCTGGTCGCGCGGCACGAGATCCTGCGCACCCGCTACGTCGAGAGCCCCGACGGGATCCCGGAGGTGCGCATCGACGCCCGGGGACCCCGGCTCACGGTGGGCAGCGCGCCCGGCGAGACCCGCATCGCCCGCGAGAGCGCCGCCTCCGACGCCCTGCAGGCCGACTGGGACGAGCCGTTCGACCTCGCCGCCGCCGCGCCGGTGCGGGCCAGGCTGACCAGGCTGGACGACTACGAGCACGTCTTCTCCATGGTCGTCCACCACATCGGCTACGACGCGGGCTCCGAGCAGGTGTTCTGGCAGGAGCTGGCCACCCTGTACGAGGCCGCGCTGTCCGGCCGGCCCGCCGTGCTGCCCGAGCTCGCCGCCCAGTACGCCGACTACGCCGCCTGGCAGCGCGAGCAGAGCGCGGGCGGCGAGCAGCTCGACTACTGGCGCGGCCAGTTGGCCGGGCTCACCCCGGTGGAGCTGCCCCTGGACCGGCCCCGGCCGCCCCTGCAGACCTACGCGGGCGCCAGGACCCCCTTCATGATCGAGGAACGGGTCACCGAGCAGCTGCGCGCGCTCAGCCGGGAGGCGGGCACGACGCTCTTCGCCGCCCTGCTCGGCGCGTTCCAGGCCACCCTCTTCCAGGCCTGCGGCGGCGACGTCGCCGTGGGCTCCCCGGTGCCCGGCCGAACCCGGCCGGAGACCGAGCAGATGGTCGGCTTCTTCGCCAACACGCTGGTGCTGCGCACCCCCTGCGGCGGCGACCCGACCTTCGCCGAGCTGCTGGAGCGCGTCCGCGAGGTCGTCCACGGCGCCTACGCCCACCAGGACGTCCCGTTCGAGCGGCTGGTCCAGGCACTGCGCCCGCCGCGCCGCCCCGGCCGTACCCCGTTCTTCGACGTCATCTTCAACGGCGTCCCGCTCAGCGCGCTCACCGGCGCCGAGAGCGTGCGCCTGCCCCAGCTGACGGTGACCCCCATCGACCTGGCGACGCGCACCACGGTCGCCGACCTCGTCTGCTCGGTCGCGGAGACCCCGGACTCGATCATCGGCGAGGTCGCCTACAACACCGGCCTGTTCGACGGACCCACCGTCGAGGGCCTGGTGGATGCATGGCTGCATCTGCTGGGAGCGGCGGTGCGCGAACCGCACGCGCCGCTCTCGGCACTGTCACCGGTCCCCCATGCGTGAACGGAAGTCCGAGATGCTGCGCACGATGTTCAAATCCAAGATCCACCGAGCGACGGTCACCCACGCCGACCTGCACTACGTCGGCTCGGTGACGATCGACGAGAACCTGATGGACGCCGCCGACCTGCTGGAGGGAGAGCAGGTGGCGATCGTCGACATCACCAACGGGGCCCGCCTGGAGACGTACGTCATCACCGGCGAGCGCGGCAGCGGGGTGATCGGCATCAACGGCGCCGCCGCCCACCTGGTCTCGCCGGGGGACATGGTGATCCTGATCTCCTACGGCCAGTACTCGGGCGGCGAGCTGCCGGGCCACCGGCCCAGGGTCGTCCACGTGGACGGCACCAACCGGATCGTCGACGTCGACCACGACCCGGCCCGCCCGGTACCGGGCGCCGAAGACCAGCTCGCGCCCGCGGGCGCGGCGAGGAGACCATGATGAGCACGCCCACGCACACCTCCGTCCAGTCCGTCCAGTCCGTCCAGCGGGCCCTGGCCGACGACTGGGCGACGCTGCTCGGCCTGGACGCCGTCGGCCCCGACGACGACTTCTTCGAGGCCGGGGGACACTCGCTGGTCGCCGTGCAGATCGTCGCCCGGATCCGGGCGCGGCACGGCGTCGAGGTCCCGGTCGCCGACGTGTTCACCTACCCGACGGTGGGCGAGCTCGCCCAGGTGGTCGCCGGGATGCTGGAGGCCGGGACGTCCCCGTCACTCCCATCGCTCGCGCCGTTGTCGCCGCTGGAGGTGGAAGGTGCCGGTCGCAGCGCCTGAGACGCCCATGACCGGGGTGCCGCTGTCGTACACCCAGGAACGCATGTGGCTCGGCCACCAGCTCGACCCGGCGGGCACGGAGTACAACGTGTGCCTGGCGCTGCGGCTGCGCGGCACGCCGGACGTCCCGGCGCTCGCCGGGGCGCTCGGCGACGTCGTCGCCCGCCACCAGGTCCTGCGCACCGTCTACGCGAGCGCCGGCGGGCTGCCGGTGGCGTCGGTGCTGCCGCCTGCCCCGGTCGCGCTGCCGGTGTACCTCGCGGAGTCGGAGGAGGCGGTCCGCGAGACGGCCGCCGCCGAGGCGCGGCGGCCGTTCGACCTGACGGCGGGTCCGGTGCTGCGCGCCCGGCTCGCCCGCCTGGCCGGCGACGACCACGTCCTGGTGCTCACCGTGCACCACATCGCCTTCGACGAGTGGTCGATGGGGGTGTTCCTCCGCGAGCTCGACGCCCTCTACCGGGCCCGCGCCGAGGGCCTGCCCGATCCGCTGCCCCCGCTGCCCGCCTCCCACGACGAGGTCGTGGCGGCCGAGCGGGCGGCCGACCTGGGGCCCGCCCTGCGGCACTGGCGGACCGCCCTGGCCGGGCTCCCCGTGCTGGACCTGCCCGTCGACCACGTACCCGTCTCCGAAACCTCCGCGCGGGGCGCGGTCGTCACCTTCACCGTCCCCGCGGCGACGGCCGCCGCGCTCGGCGCCGTCGCCAGGCGCTGCCGGGCCACCCCCTACATGGCCGGGCTCGCCGCGTTCGCCGCCCTGCTGTCGCGCCACTGCGGCCAGGACGACGTCGCGATCGGCAGCACCGTCGCCAACCGCGCCACGCCGCACTCCGAGCACCTGGTCGGGGCCTTCTTCAACACCGTCGTGATGCGCGCCGACCTGTCGGGCGACCCGAGCCTCACCGAGCTGCTGCGCCGCACCCGCGCCTACTGCCTGGACGCCCTCACCCACCAGCACCTGCCGTATTCGATGCAGGTCGAGGGCCGCACCCCGCCGTTCCGCGTCCTGTACGAGATGCACGCCGGCCTGGGAGGCGCCACGACGCTCGGGGACCTGGCCGTGGAGCCGTTCGCGTTCCCCGACACCGCCGCCAAGTACGACCTCGCCCTGTCCCTGATGCCCGGGAACGGGAACGGGAACGGGAACGGGGGCGGTGGCGGGGGCCTGGTGGGACACCTCACCTACCGCACCGACCTGTTCGAGCCGGGCACCGCCCGGCGGCTCGCCGAGTCCTTCGTCCACCTGCTCGCCCAGGCCGCGGCCTCGCCCGACGCGCCGCTCGGCACCCTGGAGATCCTCCCGCCCGGCCGGCGCCGGGCGCTGCTCGCGGCCTGCCGAGGTCCGGAACCGCTGGGTCCGCTCGACGCCCGAGCCCACGAGCTCTTCGAACGCCAGGCCCGGCTCACCCCGCAGGCCGTCGCGCTCACCTTCGGCGCCGTCCGGCTGAGCTACCGGGAGCTGAACGCCAGGGCCAACCGGATCGCGCACTGGCTGCGCGGCAGGGGCATGGGCGCCGAGAGCGTCGTCGCCGTCCGCCTCGAACGCTCCGACTGGCTCGTCGCCGCCTTCCTCGGCGTGTGGAAGGCCGGGGCCGCCTACCTGCCGCTCGATCCCGGGCTGCCCGCCGAGCGGCTCGCGTACATGGTCGCCGACTCCGGCGCCCGCCTGGTCCTGGACGACGCGGCGGCCCTGGAGGCCGAGACCTCCGGCTACCCCTGCGACGACCCCGGGGCGACCGGCACGCCGGAGAGCATGGCCTACCTCATCTACACCTCGGGCTCCACGGGCAGGCCCAAGGGCGTCATGGTCCCGCACCGGGGCCTGGTGAACTTCCTGCGCTGGTGCGTGTCCGCCTACGCCGTCGGCGGGGTGGGGGGCGCCCCGCTGTTCTCCTCCGTCGCCTACGACATGGTCGTGCCCAACATCTACACGCCGCTGGTGGTCGGCCAGTGCCTGCACGTCGCGGCCGAGGACACCGCGCTGGACGAGCTGGGCGCCGCCCTGTCGGCCCGGCCGTACGGGTTCGTCAAGCTCACTCCCGGGCACCTGGAGGTCCTGGCGGGGCAGCTCTCCGCCGAGCAGGCCGCGGGCCTGGCCGGGGTCCTGGTGGTGGGCGCCGACGCCTTCCCCAGCCGGGCGCTGGCGTTCTGGCAGGGGCTGGACCCGGCGCCGGTGCTGCTCAACGAGTACGGCCCGACCGAGGCGTCCGTCGCCAACTGCGTGCACACCGTGACCGGCCCGATCGGCGGCGAGCTGGTCCCCATCGGCAGGCCCATCCCCGGCACCAGCATGTACGTGCTGGACGAGGCGATGCGACCGCTCCCGATGGGCGTGCCGGGCGAGCTGTACATCGGCGGCGAGTGCGTGGTGCGCGGCTATCACGGCAGGCCCGCGCTCACCGCCGAGCGCTTCCTGCCCGACCCCTTCGGCGCCCCGGGCTCGCGGCTCTACCGTACGGGCGACCTGGGCAGGCTCCGGGCCGACGGGGAGTTCGAGTTCCTCGGCAGGATCGACGACCAGGTGAAGATAAGGGGGTTCCGTGTCGAACCGGGAGAGGTCGAGGCCGCCCTGGACGAACTGCCGGGGGTCGAGCAGTCGGTGGTCGTCGCCGCCCCCTGGCCCGGGGCCGGGGCCGGCTCCGGGGCCGACTCCGGGCCTGGAACGGGATCCGGATCCGGATCCGGATCCGCGGGACCTGGAGCCGGGGCCGTACGGGAGGGCGGACCCGGTGGCGGGCTCGGTGGCGGATCCGGTGCCGGACCCGGCGCCGGACGCAGGCTCGTCGCCTACGTCGTCGGCACCGCCACGGCGGCCGAGATGCGCGCGGGGCTCGCCCGGAGCCTGCCCGAGTACATGGTGCCCTCGGTCTTCGTGCCGCTGCCCGCGATCCCGCTCAACCGCAACGGCAAGGTGGACCGATCCGCGCTGCCGGAGGTGAACGCCGCCACCGCGCGGGACACGGCGGGGAGCACGGCGGAGGATCCCGCCCCGTCCCGGCCGCGCACCGCCGTCGAGGGGCAGATCGCCGACCTCATCGCGGGACTGCTCGGGATCGGCTCCGAGGACGTCGGCGCGGACGAGGACCTGTTCGCCCGGGGCATCGACTCGCTCGGCGCGGTGCGGCTGATGGCCGGGGTGGAGCAGCGGCTGGGCGTGAAGGTCAAGCTCCGCAAGTTCCTCGCCAACGCCACCGTCAGCGGCCTCGCCACCCTGGTGTCGGCCGCCGTCCCCGACCGGGTCTCCGGGCACCGCTCCGGCCCGGCCCCTGAGCGGGGCCGTGACGCCGGTCCCGACCTCGACCTCGACCTCGACCTTGACCGTAGCCCCGATCCCGATCCCGATCCCGATCCCGATCTCGACCGTGGCCCCGGTCCCGATCTCGACCTCGGCCGTACTCCCGGTCCCGGCCCTGACCTCGACCTCGGCCGCGGTCCCGGGACCGCTTCCGGCGACGTTCGCGGGAGGGCCACGGGGCGCGGGCGCGTCGCCGACCGGGAGGCCGACGCTCCCGCCACCACGCTCCCCGTGATCACCCCGCTGGCCGTGTCCTCGCCCGTCGGCGACCCGCTCTACTGCTTCCACCCGCTCGGCGGTTCCGTGCTCTGCTACGCGGGGCTGGCGGCCAGGCTCGCCACGCACCGGCCCGTCTACGCGCTGCAGGCGCTGGAATCGGGGGTGAACGCCGGCTCGCTGCCGGAGATGGCCGCCACGTACGCCGGGGAAATGACCAGGTCGGGGCTGGACCTGGCGCGTCCGTACACGCTCGCGGGCTGGTCGGCGGGCGGGGTGCTGGCCTTCGAGACGGCGAGGAGACTCCAGGCGCTCGGCCACCGCGTCGACCACGTGGTGCTGATCGACTCGGTGCTGCCCGAGGTGTTCGTGACCGACCTGCTGGACGAACTGGCGGAGCTGGAGGCGCTGATCGACCGGCTGGCCCCGCTGGGGGCGGCCGAGGCCGGGCAGGTCCTGCTCGGCTCGCAGGTGGGATTCTTCGCGGGCCTGGGCATGACACCCTCCCAGGTGGCCGCCTACTACGAGGCGTACGGGCCGGGACTGCTGCGGCTGTGGCGCGACAGCCTGCGCGGCCTGGCCGGCTACCGGGCCGGATGGTTCCACGGCAGGGTCACGCTCCTGGCCAGCGAGCTGCACCCGCCCAAGCTGCGGGCCGTCCAGGAGGCGGGGTGGCGACAGACCGTCTCCGACCTGACCGTCCGCGAGATCCGAGGTGAGCACCACGAGCTCCTGCGCGCTCCGCACGTCGACCAGATCAGCCGTTTCCTCATCCCCTGAGCCTCGCCTCCCGGGCGGAGCACGGTTCCCCGGACGACCGGCGGCTTCGTCCTCCTACGCCGCCATGGGGCGACGGGCTTCCAGCAGGCCGCGGGCGAGGGCGGCGCCGCGTCTCACGTCCGCGGTCGGGGCGGGGCTCCCGCTCCGTGCTGTGTCGCCGCACCGGGAGCACACGCCGGGGGAGGGCACCGGGCGCCCGCACTCGTCGCACTCGGCGCGGGTCACCGGCCCCGGAGTCGTCGAGACGACGGCAGGAGCGGGCATCTTGCTCCGCAGCCGGTGAACGATCAGTTTCGCGGGGGAGTGGACCTCGTCGGGCAGCCCGACGGTCAGGACCGTCCGGATCTGCGCCTCGGTGCCGCCCCGGGCGAGCCACTCGGCGAGGAGGGGCAGCACGGGAGCCATCTCGGACTCGCCGACGGTGAGCCGGGGTTCGGCACGGCCGAGGCGGGTGAGGAGCGCGACCTCCGGAACCGTCGGTCGAGAGATGGAACCCGGAGCCGTCGTCCGAAGGACGGAACCCGGCACCGTCGGTCGAGGGACGGAACCTGGAGCCATCGGTCGAAGGCCGGTGCCTGACGCCCTCGATCTGGGAGCGGAACCTGGAGCCATTGGTTGAAGGCCGGTACCTGGAGCCATCGGTTGAGGGACGGAACCGGGAAGTGTCGATCCATCCTCGCCGTCCCCTGTCGGTGGCCGGGTGGATCGCGCGGGCTCGCCTGGCGCGCACTCGCGGGGGAGGGGGGTGGTTTCTTTCTCTTCTTTCTTCACTCCCGTAGGGAGAGCGCTCGGTTCGCCGGGACTCGGCTCACCGGGTCTCGGCGAACCGAGACGCGGTCTGACCTGGCCTTTGATGTCTTGACGGCCATCTTGGGGGGTGTCGTAGACGTCCACCGCGGTGGAGATCCGCCCTGACGCGTTCCGGACGTGCTCGCGGACCAGGTAGCCGTGGGTGATCAGCTCCCGCATGGCCCGCGCGATGGCCTGCTGGCCCTCGGGGTTGCCGGCGGCGAGAGTTTTGATGTCCTGGCGGATGTTCTCGGGATGGGACAGAAGGTAGGAGAGCAGACCGCGTGCGGTGAAGGACAGCCGCCGATCCCTGAGACAGGAGTTCGGCAGGACCGTGAAATTGGCCGTGTGCTTGCTACGATGAATTCGCATGCGGATGTGTTCTCCGTGTGCCATGTCCCGGGGGTGTTGGCGCACCCGCCGGGGCTTTTACTGTTGCGACACGAAGAGTAGCCCTGGGTGACGGTTCGGTGGGCCGTAATCGCTGCTCGCGTTGCGTGACAATCCCCAGGTCCTGAGGCTTTTGTTCCTCTCGCCCAGCTTCGCGACGCCCGCTACCGCAGCCCGGCCAGGTCCGGCCGATCGGGTCTAGAGGGCCGGGTGGCGACAGACCGTCTCCGATCCGACCGTGGACCAGGTTCATGGCGAACGTCGGCCCGGGCGACGGGGCAGCGTGTTCCTGTGCGGCTCGTAGTCGCGTCACCTCTGCCCTGATGTGAGGGCGCCGCGGAACCGCAGTGCCGGTCGGTGGACACGGCGAGCCGGACCGGGGGTTCCGCTGACCTTGCCTGACTGGAGGCCGTCGGGGACGAGCATGCCGAGATCATCGACGGCCGGCCCGGCCACCCGAACCTCATGTTCCTCGTGGATGGCCCCTACCACCTCGGGGACTTCTTTCCTCCTCCCGTCCGAGCCGGCCGTTGCGGGAAACAGGCTCCGGAACCCGGACCTTGTTTCCCGCAACGGCGCCCTCACCTCTCCCGGCTCCTGTAGGTGGCCCGCAGGTCGATCAGTTTCTCCCTCGCCACCTCGTCCAAGGCCCGGCGCCGATCCTGGTCCTCCTCCCAGGTGGCTTCCGCGCACAAGACCCTGGCCGCCTCGTGCGGTTCGGCGTCGCGCACCACGTACCAGACGGTGTCGTCGTAGCCGCGCCTGCCGTGGTCGCGGCGCAGGACCGTCACGATGCCGGAGACGAGGATCTGCCTGGTCCATGGGTTCCTGGCCAGGATCTGCCGATCCACCCTCAGCCCGTCGTCCATGAGTTCGCCGCCGAGCATGTCGTCCTCCCACCGCCACACGCGGCGGCTGACGCCCGCCGGCGCGTACAGGGCGCCCCGGCCTTCGACGGGCACCGAGAACGTGTGCGTGCCGCCGCGGCACAACTCCTTGGCGATGCGCTCGCCGTCGGCGTACTCACGCAGCTGATCCTCACCCAGGTCTTGCTTGGACAACGAGCGCCGCTGCGCCTGCTCGGCGTAGTAGCGGTCGATCAGCGGATCCTTGAACCGTCCCGCACGTGCCTGCGGCGGGGTGCAGGAGGCCGGGGTGAGGTCCGCGCCGTCCGCGATGTCGACCCCGGCCTCGCGCAGCAACTCGTGAACGGTGACGCCCCTGTCTTCGGCCTTGCGGCGCCACCTGCGCAGCCGGCCGTCGAAGGTGTCCAGGTCCGGGTCCGGGCACAGTGACGCCCAGTCCGCCGCCGCCGAGACCGGCACCGGCACCTTCCGGCGCGCCGGAGGTTGCACGAGCTGCTCGGGCTCCAGGTCGATCGAGTAGTACAGAACGCCGCGCGCGATGTAGGTGAACGGCGCCGCGTGCGTGATCGGGTCGAAGACATCCCGGATCGGCCAGAACCTCAGCAGCCACGTCTCATCGCTCTTACCTGTGCCATGCCCGTCGCCCGGCTCGGGTTCACGCAGGTACATGTCCACGCCGTACTCGAAACGCGGCGGCCCGATCAGGAAGTCGTGCCCCCTGCCGTCCGCCATCGACGCGATCGCGACCACACCACTCTCCGCGACGAACGTCGCGGAACTGACCGGCGTCCAAGAGGCGTCCGCGGTCCCCGGCTCGGCGTCCCAGGACTCCAGGCGCACGGCCGCGACGAAGTGGTAGATCTCGTCGGTGGGAGAGCCCCACGACGGCAGGTCGGTGCCGCTTAGCCCGAACCTGTTGTACTCGACATAAATTTCGTCGTCGAGCCTGCGCAGCAACTGTGCCATGTCAACGCCTTCGCCTTGTTGATGATCATCCTGGCTTGGCGGAGTATGACCCACCGCACTGACAATCCGAGGCTACGTGCGCATCCGTCGCGCCGGCATCCGCGTCGTCCACGCGGGACAACGCGGTGGGCATGTCCCAGAAGACCCATGTGCGGTCTCGACGCGGCGATTGCCGGTCATGGTCGCGGTGACGGCGGTCATGGTGAGCAGGAGGCCGGCGGCGGCGTATGCGCACATGAGGACTGACCCCGTTTTGACCGCCCAGGTATTCCTCCGTTCACCCCGCCTTCACCGTTCGAGGACACGGGCGGGTTTTGATCAACCTGCGCTCCGACGCGTGGCCGGAGGAAGAGCACAGGTGGAGGAACCTTGTCGGCATCCCGCAGCAGGACGTTCACCCGATTAGGAAGAAGAGGCAGGGTGCTGACCACCCTCCTGGTCACCCTGTCACTGCTCCTCCAGGTGGGCTTCCAGCCCGTCGCGCAGGCCGCGACCTCGATCACGCTCGACTTCCCGATGCCCGAGGGGTTCGACCGGGCCGACCTGACCGCGTGGGCGGCCGATTTCAACAACCGCAACGACCTGCTCAGCGAGACGATCCAGGAGGAGATCGCCTCGCATCCGGCCGACTTCCCCGGCGCGGAGGACCTGGAGCCGCGCGAGTTCGACGGCGCGTTCACCGTGACCGGCGGCGGCCTGTCGGTCACGATCGAGGCCGACGTGAACATCAACGACCTGACCTGGTGGGAGGAGGTGCTGATGTGGGTCAGCGTCACCGCCGGCGGCGTCGTCTTCCGGGTCGCGTGCGTCCTGACCCTCGTCCCCGTGATGGCGAACCCGAACTTCGCCAAGGGGATCTGCGCGGGCCTCGCGGTGATCATCAGCAAGGGTCTCGTCCTGCTGATCACGGCCCTCAAACACGGGCCGTCGGACGACTGGCACTTCTGGGAGCGGGCCCTGGTGGGACTCGTGCTGGAGGCCCTCACCGCGGCCATCTGGGACGCCTGGTTCGGCCCGTGGACCACGAAGAACTCGTGGAGCTCGGTCTTCGAGAAGATCGGCGCCGGGTTCGAGTCGGTCGCCAACACGATCTCGCGCTGGTGGGGGTCATCCGCCGGCTTTTTCCGGGCATTGAGCACCGTCGTGCGTGGACGCGGCCCCGGAACCACCCAAAGCACCATAGAGCGGGCCATGGAGCTGGGCTGGATGCCTCGAACGACCGCCCTGCGCGTGCTGCCGCTGGGTGACTCCATCACCTACGGTGTCGGCGGGAGCCCCGGCGGCATCGGCTATCGAGGCCGCCTCTGGGACCTGTTGCAGGACGACACGAGATCCCTGGACTTCGTCGGCTCCGTGGACTCCGGGCACGGCAACATCCCTGACACCGACCACGAGGGGCATCCCCGCTGGCGGATCAGCCAGATCGACCAGCTGGCGGCCGAGTGTGCGATCAACCGCTACCGGCCCAACGTCGTCATCCTGCACATCGGGACCAACGACCTGGCCAACGACGAGGACCCCGACACGGCCCACCTCCGCCTGGGCGCCCTGGTCGACAAGATCACCGACATCTCGCCGCTCACCACGGTCATCGTCTCCAGCCTCGTGCCGTCCACGGACGAGAGAGACAACGCGCTGATCGCGATGTACAACGCCAAGATCCCGACCATCGTCAACGGCCTCCGCGCCAAGGGCAAGCGCGTACGGCTGGTCGGCAACGGCGCCCTCGGTTTCACCAGGGCCGACCTGAACGACTCGCTCCACCCCAACAACTCCGGCTACCGCAAGATGGCCGACGCCTACCACAGCGCGATCAACGCCGCGATGGACGAGGGCCTGATCATGCCCCCGCTCCTCGGCGACGACCGGCCGTGCACTCCGGAGCCGGGCAGTCCACCGCCCTCGGGCCCCGCGCCCGCCGGCTGGGACTACGTCGGCAAGATCGCCTCGGTCTCCGGCACGACCCGTGAACAGGTCCGCTTCGCCGACCTGAACGGCGACGGCCGCGACGACTACCTGGTGGTCGGCGACCAGGGCCAGGTCAAGGCCTGGTTCAACAACCGCGCGGGTCAGGGCGGCGGCTGGGACTACCGGGGCGAGATCGCCTCCGGCGTCGGAGCGACCCGCGACAGGGTCCGCTTCGCCGACGTGAACGGCGACGGCCGTGACGACTACCTGGTGGTCGGCGACCAGGGCCAGGTCTCGGCGTGGCACAACCAGGCGGGCGGCGGCTGGGCGGCGCAGGGCCAGATCTCCGCGGGCGTCGGTGCCACCCGCGACCAGGTGCGTTTCGCCGACATCGACGTCGACGGCCGTGACGACTACCTGGTGGTCGGCGACCAGGGCCAGGTCAAGGCCTGGCTCAACAACGTCAGCGGGGGCGGATGGGTCTACCGGGGCGAGATCGCGACGGGCGTCGGCGCCACCCGCGACCAGGTGCGCTTCCACGACCTCGACGGTGACGGCGACGACGACTACCTCGTGGTCGACGACCAGGGCTACATCCGGGCCTGGCTGAACAACGTCGGCGGCAACCGGCCATGGGTCTACCAGGGCGCCGTCGCCGGCGGTGTGGGAGCCGGGAGCGCCGCGGTGGCCATGGCCGACATCGACGGGAACGGCCGTGACGACTACCTGACCGTCAACGACGCCGGCGAGGTCGGCGCCTGGCTGAACGACCGCTTCGGCCGCCCCGACCCGTGGGACTACCAGGGCCAGATCGCGAGCACCGACGCGCCCCGCCAGCAGGTCAGGTTCGCCGACCTGAACGGCGACGGCCGTGACGACTACCTCCTCGTCGGTGACCAGGGTCAGGTGAAAGCCTGGCTGAACGTCCGGGAAGCCGATCGGGTCGGCTGGAGCTACCGCGGTGAGGTCGCGTCCGGTTCGGGCCTGCGCGACCACGTCCGCTTCGCCGATCTGAACGGCGACAACCGTGACGACTACCTCGTCGTGGGTGACCAGGGCCAGGTCACGGCCTGGTTCAACAGCGGCACCGGTGATGCCGTCGCCTGGGCGAGCAAGGGCCCGCTCGCCTCGGGGTCCGCTCCCCGCGACCAGATCAGGTTCGCCGACATCGACGGGGACAACCGCGACGACTACCTCGTGGTCGACGGCGAGGGCAGGGTCCGGTTCTGGCGCAACATCGGCACCGGCGACAGTGTCGCGTGGAACAGCCAGGGCGAGATCGCCTCCGGCGTCGGCGCGACCGGTCCCACGGTGACCTTCGCCGACGTCAACGGCGACCGCCGCGACGACTACCTGGTTCTCGGCGACTTCGGCCAGATCCGCGCCTGGACCAACAACCGGGGCGGCTCCGGCTCGGCCTGGCTCGCGGCCGGCGAGATCGCCTCCGGCGTCGGCGTGACCCGCGGCAACGTCGGCCTGGCCGAGATCAACGGTGACCGCCGGGCCGACTACCTCGTCCACGACGGTCTGGGCGGGGTGAAGGCCTGGTTCAACAACGGCGCCGGCCTGGGGGCGGCGGCCGGCACGACCACGCCCATGCGGAACGACCCCCAACCACCCCCGCCCGACGGCCTGCCGCTCTGCGTGGCGAACCGGTGCTGACGACCTGAACCCGTCCGGTCGAACAGCCGGTCCCGATGTGTCAGGGCCGGCGCGGGTCGGAGCTCATCGGTTGTCGCCCGGGAAGCGACTGTTCCGGTGACGTCTCACATCCGCGCCGCCCTCTCCGTCCGCTCAACGAACCCCTCCTCCGTGAGGGGCGCGCGGTCAAGGACGAAGCCAGACCTGTCCGGGGTTCCCGGCCTGTTTTCACAGGTCAAAGGATTCTGATCTTGGCAGAGGCCGCCGCGTGGTGCGTGGAACCGGAATGCGTGGGCCGCTTGGCGCTGAACGGCAAGGGCTTGGCGCGCATGGTCAATGACATATCGCCCGATTTTCGCAATGTTCTTACTCAACGGGAACGCAGCGGATCCGTCGCCAACAGTTTCGGCGAGGTGTTCGCTGTTTAATCAGGGGAGGAAGTATATGGGCAGGTCAGTACGCATAACGTGGCTCACTGTGGCGGCGGCACTGGGGATGCTTTTCTCCGCGTCTCCGGCGAGCGCGGCGGACGTGACGGTGGTCGTGTACGTCAACGGAGCCAAAGCCGGCTCCGGTACGTCATACAGCAACAGCACCATGGTTCGAGCCTGCGACGTCAGGGCCGACAACCTCGGCATACGTACGGAGTACATCACCGCCAAGGGACTACGCGACTCCGTCGGCGACGGCAATGGGTCCGCTGACGGCTGTGGGTCGGAGCGACCGGCCGACGGCGGCAGCATCGATCAACTCAGGGTGTGTGCCGGCTCGGGCACCGCAAACTGTTCGCCCTGGAAGCGCGGATACTAAACGGCTGGAGAAGGCCGCCAGGACGGCTGTCGGGCCATCGTGAACGGCGTGCTCGGAATACCTTCGGCGTCTCCTTGTCCAAAGGTACTCCGAGCACGCCGCCGAAGGCCTGAGCGGCTGTTGGACGTGGCCGGCGTCGGGGGCGAGCCCTCGACGCCGGCATCGTCACGGAACATCCTGACCTGAGGGTCTGTGCGAGCCGGGTGGTGTTCCGGTGGGGGATCCCCCACCGGAACACCACCCGGCTCCTCGTTGTCGGCGGCACCGGAGTTCAAGGGCGACAACAACGCCTACCGGCCAGTCATGGACGCCATCGAGTTGCCGGCCCGCTACGCGGAGGTGAGTCCGCCGGGCAAGGAGCCCAAGCACTCGGAGCAGGAGCGGCCCGCGGTCGACGCGGCCGGCCGTTTCTGTGCGGCCGGCGAACCGGTGCCGCCGCCCTCCCACCGCCAAGGGCCCCAGCCGACCACCAAGCCGCCCGCGCCTACCTGCGCATGCAACGCGACGCGGCCGTCACCCGAGCACCCCGGCCGGCGGCCGCCGCATGAGCATGACGGCCGACCGCGCCGACCGCGCCGACCGCCTTTTTCGGATCCGGCCAGGCGTTATGGTCGTTATATGATCTTTGAGGGCGTTGACGACATCGCGTGGGGTGAGCTCACTTACGCCTACTGGGGTCGCTGTGACGTGCCCGCTCTCTTGCGCTCTCTTCTCGTGGGGGACGAGGCGTTCGAGGCAGCTGATGAGCTCCTCAACGAGCTTCATCACCAGGGCGGCTTCGTCTGCACGGCCGCCCCGGCGATCTTGCCGTTTCTCGTGGAGGCCGCCGGGTCGCCGCGCGTCTCGTGCCGTCCGCAGGTGCTGGAGATCCTCGCGCGCCTGGCGGGGACGGCTGCGGTGGTGGCCGCCCGCTTCGTGGCCGCCGATTGGTCTGGGGCGTGGGCGCGGGCGCGCCCCGGCTTGCTTGCCCTGCTCGGTGATCAGGACCCGGCCGTTCGGACAGGGGCGATCTGGGTTCTTCGCGAAGACACCGAGAACCCTGACGAGGTCGCCCAGGCGCTCGTCGCCGGGTGGCCCGACCCCGACGTCTCGGTTCGGACCGACATGCTGCTCGCTCTCGGCAGCCTCGCGAAGCGCCTCTCGGCGGCAGCCTTGCCCGAGGTCCTCGTCTTCCTCCGTGACCAGGGGGAGGGCGCTGATACCCACCACGCGATGTATGCGACCCTCGCTTTGGCCAAGGCGCTGCCCGGCCGCCCGATCCCCACCGCCCCGATCATCGCGGGGCTCACTGCCGAGCCCGTTGCGCTGCCGCACAGCAACCTCGCCTCGCGCGACCCCGACCACGCGAGTGGAAACGTGCTGCGCGATCTCGACCGGCGCAACGGCGAAGCGGTCTGCCTGGCCCTGCTTGCCCGCCCCGAACAGCGCCTGCGCGTCGCGGGCGTCAACGCGGCGGTCAAAGCGCTCCTCCACGCGCGCGCGCCCGGCCTGCTGTCCGCGCTGCGCGGTTGTGTGGAGACCTTGGACGATCCGGCTCTCGCCTTGAGGATCCTCGCCGCGCACGCCCGTCGCGAGGACGCCCGCGACGCCGACCTCATGGCCGCCCACCTGGACGGGCCCTGGGCGAACATCGCGTTGTGGGGCCTGGCCTGGTCCGGCGACGACCGCGCCGTCCCCGGCCTCCTGGACCTGCTCGCCCGGCGAAAGACAGGCTTCACGCTCTACGGACAGCGCACCGGGAAGTCCGGCTTCTGGCCGAGCGCGCCCTCACTCGCGGAACTGCTGACGCCGTGCGCGCCCTGGGCGAACTCCCTGACCCCCGCGATCTCCCCGCACCTGCACCCGGACTGCGCCGATGACCTGCGACGCTCTGTGCTGGAGACCCTCGCGCAGTGGGCCGCCACACAGACCGCCGAGGTCGCACGGGTCGTCCCGGAACTGACCGCGCTCCTTGAGCGCGGCGAGTGGGGTCAGGCTGCTACGGTGCTGGGCGAGATCGGTCCCCAAGCAGCGCACGCCGCCCCCGAACTGGAACGGCTGCTCGGCACGGGTGAGCGGCGGACGCTCATCGAGATCGCCTGGGCGCACTTTCGGGTGAGCGGCGATCCCGAGCCCGCCCTGCAGATCCTGGGCCCCCGCCTCGGCGAGGACCACCACGTCTCCCGCCGTCTCGGGGACCTCGGCCCGCACGCCACCGCCCACGTTCCGACACTGCGACTGCTGGCCCAAGCCCTCGACCACTGGACGGCCCACGAGGCCGCCCACGCCCTCATCAAGATCACCGGAGATCCGGGCGAGGGCGCCCACATCCTGATCCGCCCGATCGCCGAACTTCTCGAAGGCCGCCCGCTCCCCGTCGCGTCGGCCGCCGCCCGAGCCCTCACAGGCATCGACGCCCTGTCGGAGGGCCATCTGGCCATCATGGGAGATGTGCTGGCTGACGACCGCCGCCACAGCTACTGGGGCGGCGTCACCGCGATCAGCGAGGACCTGGAGCTGCGAGCCCTGCTCACACAGCGGCTATCACGCCTCTGAGCCGCTTACGATGGGTCAGATCGCCGGGCAACGCGGCCGGCGTATGGGTTTTCCGGCCTTTTCTGCCTCACGACCTTTGGGGGAGGATCGGTACGGAAATTGGCGGTAGGGATGCGAGGAGAGGCCTTCCAGCAGCTCATGGCATCGCATGTTGCCCGTCATGTCCCGGCCGAATCCGATCGATGGTGGACCTGGTTTCCGGAACACCGTAGGTAGTGAGCTCTACCGCTAATTTCCGTACCGATCCTCCAAGTGGTCCCGAAGGCCGGTTGGCGGCGATTCGGGAGTTATCTTGGGTAGTCAAGCGAAATAGCTGGTCAGCTGCTTGAAGGTATGTCAGGCACGTCGGGCAAGTAGGTTCGGCACGACTCTGTTGATCTTGCTTGATGGTCAGCCGGCGAAGACCCCGGCAGCGGCGGCCGGCGGGGTCGTGATGGTCAGGGTGGTGCCGGGGTTAGTCACCCGCGTCGGTTGCCTTCGGAGGCTCGGACTTGGGGCGGTGCCTGAACTGTCTGGATGGTCTCCTCCGCTGACGCCTCGACCTGGAACGCCGTGCGCAGACCGGCCGAAGACGGGGAGCGAGCCAACGATCCGTCCGCCTGGCGGTGCCGGCGGGCTCCTCGTGGCGTTCGCTGGATACGGGCAGGAAACGTTTCGGTCGAAACGTTTCCTGGACACCCGTTCGAGGACCGGGTACCGGCCGTGACGATCGCCGGCGGTGGCCAAGCTTCGGTACGGGCTGGGGCGATCGCCGCCGCAGGCCTCCTTCGTCGGCCCCCTGTATCGAGCCCGATGGGCGTCTGAGGCAGCGTGACCGCGGAAACGCTGAGGTACGACATGTACGACCGGGCCCGAGCGAGATCCTTGAGAAAGGACTTCCGGTTCCGGAATACGGCGGAAACGGGCCGCCGGAGGCCCCCTGACAGAGTCAACGCTCTCCAGTCTTGGACTGACCGACCTGCCGACAGGGCGACCGAAGCGCTCGGCCAACATCCTCGGCCGGCCAAGCTCGGTCGCGCCCGCCGCGGCGTCGACGGCAGGCGGCCTCACGCCGTCCGCCGTCCGGCCCTGACGGGTCTGCCGCTCCCCGGCTCGCCGTGTGTTCTTCAGGACGAGTGCGGCCCTGCCAAGAGCGCGCCGACCTGGACGACCGCGAACTCGACCTGGCTCTGGCCCTCCTCCCAGTTGGCGATCAGCGTGCAGCCCTCGTCGGCGAGCAGGTCGCCGCCCGACCGCTCGGTCCGCAGGTACATCAGCCCCTCCTCGCCTTCGGTGCAGAAGAAGCTCAGGTGGGCGAACAACTCGGGCGGCATGAGGTCGGCCAGCGCCTCCTGCCACTCCTCGGCCGCCTCCGCCTCAAGGGGAAGGAGGCTTTCGGGGCCCGTGCCGAGCGCGGTGGCGACCCGCATCGCGTCGAAGAGCGTGCCGTCCGAGACCAGCCGCGGGTGGCAGACGGTCCAGGTGTCGCGCAGATCGGACGCGGCGAGGTCGTACCGCGCCAGCAGGGGAGCCAGGTCGCCGCCCAGGACGAGCCGGCCCGCGAAGCACGCCGCCGCGAGATCCGCCTCGAACTCCGGCGGTAGCCCGGCCTTGTCGAACTCGAAGACCGACCGGCTCGCGTCGAACTCCAGCAGCGGCTCGTCCAAGTCGAAGACCGGGCAGTCCCAGACGACCGGCTCGGCGCCGCGGAGGGCGGCCGGGTTCACCCAGGCGGTGTCCCGCGCGAAGCCGAGCTCGTCGATGAGGTTGCCGCCGAAGAACGTCGCATAGCTGGCGTCGGCGTCGAAACTCGCCAGCGGACGGCCGAGCAGGATCTCAAAGGCGCCGGTCAGTTGTTCTCGCCACGGGCCCGAAATGTTGGCAGAAGCGGAGTTCATGCCGGGACCATATAGGCCGGGCCCATCATTGCAGACCGGGTTCGTCGGAAGCGGGCCAGCGCGTCGGCCACTGAGATGGAGTGTCCACGCCGTCGCACCGACGATTTCGGGAGTTCCGGGGGACCTCGCCTGGCATGCCGAGCGTGACGTGCAGGTCCGGCCGGACGCGGCCCGTTTCGGGGCATGACGAGCATCTGAGCGAAAAGTCCCGTTAGCAGACCAGAGTTGAGCGACTTGTCGTGACTTTCCGTTCGAATGCGTCTCGCCGAAGGCAGGGGCAGACCAAGTAGGCTCCCCGCTCCCGAAGGTGTCCCCAGCCGCCGGGTAGGTCTTGATGTGTTCCCCCCGTTGTCCGAGGAGGCAGCGACGGCGCGCTCTCACCGCCATGGCGACGAATCACATCGCCACCGCGCCCCCACACCCAGACCCACGCCCTGGTGGCCAAGCGGCTGAGGAGGGGCGCGCATCGGGTGGCGTGGTGCGATGTGACCGCCCGTCGTGAACATGTTCGCGGCAGGCGGCCTGGCCGGCTCAGGACGGGTCGGCGGGCAGAGCGGAGTACGGGTGGACCGGAATCCGCATCGGAGGCTCGGCCAGGAGGCCGATGATCTCGTCTCGGAGTTCGTCAGCCAGAGGGCCGTTCTCGTAGGCGTCTTTGGCCTCCTCGGACCTGAACACCTCGAAGTTCCAGAGCACGTCCGGGTCTTCGTCTTCGCGAGCCATGATGAACCGGTCGGAGGACCCCGACTTCTTCATGCCGGCGGTGGCCAATTCGAACAGCTGGTCGCCCAGTCCGGGCTTGGCGCGCATCTTGATGATGTACGCGGGCTGGTCCTGGAGTGCCATGCCATCTCCGATCTCTTCCGTGTACGCCGTTCGGTGGGTACCTGGCCCGGCCTTCGACGCGTCCCGCTTGGAACGTTGTTCCAATAGAATGGAACAACGTTCCATCCGTGTCAAAATGGACGTATGACGACAAAAAAGCCGCGGGCAGAGCGGCGCGGGGACGCGCTGTCGAAGGAACGCATCGTCCGTGCCGCGGTCGAGACCCTCGATGAGGGCGGGGAGGACGCGCTGACCTTCCGGGTGCTGGCGAATCGTCTGTCGACCGGGCCTGGAGCGATCTACCACCACGTCGCCGGTAAGGACGAGCTCCTGCGCGCCGCCACCGACGAGGTCATCGCTCACGTGACGACTGGGCCGGTCACCGGTGGCGAGCCGGGTGAGGCGATCCGCGCCATCATGCTCGGCGTGTTCGATGCGATCCACGCCCGCCCGTGGGTCGGTGCGCAGCTGTCTCGCGAACCGTGGCAGACGGCGATGCTGCAGATCTTCGAGAGCGCGGGCGGTCAGCTCGCAGCCCTCGGCGTTCCCGAACACGCGCAGTTCGACGCCGCCTCCGCGCTCGTGAACTACGTTCTCGGCATCGCAGGACAGTCCGCTGCAGGCGCCCGCGCCCTGCCACGAGAGACGGACCGGTCCGCGTTCCTTGAAACCATCGCCGCTCGGTGGACGACACAGCACGACGCCGCGAAGTATCCGTTCGTGCATCAGGTCGCGGCACAGTTGGCCGAGCACGACGACCGCAAGCAATTCCTCGCAGGCATCGACCTTATCCTCGCCGGGATCTCGACCATCCGTTAGCGGCCGTACACGGCGACTTCAGCTCGGCGCGGCGTAGAGCTTGGCCATGGTGCCGAAGCCGGTGAGGTGCCCTCCGCTCCCGGCGGGAACCGACCCTCCTGTCAGCTCCTCCGGCTCCCGCTCCCGACGCACTCCAACCCGCCCTCCACCTGACCGTCTTCGACACGAACACGATCAAGCAGAAACCCCACCCAGCCAGCCACATTCACCGCTCCGAAACGATCACGAACCGCAATCGTGATCTCTCACTCCGCTACCTGGCGGCTGGGGACATGTTCGGGAGCGGAGGGCCAAGTACGTCGGAAAGGGGCAGCAGCAGGTGTCATGCGGACCGTTGTGCCGCTCGGCGAGGGCGGGTTTCGGCGGTCTGCTGCCGAACGGTCCGGGGTTCCGGTGGTAATGGCGCGGGATCCAATGGATATGCCTTTCACCTGCGTTTATGCGGAGGTCTCAGGCTGATGGGCCAGACCTGAGCCCTGTTGTCCATGCAGGCCAGAGGCATATTCG
>NZ_JBHMBS010000025.1:0-128857 GCF_042428775.1 Streptosporangium vulgare
TTTTAACACACTGTTGAGTTCTCAAGAAACGGACGCGTACACCATCACCCAAACCCGGCCAACCAGCCGAGCAGAACTCCGGGGCGTTCCATTTCGTATTTAAACCGTACAGGCCTGTCAAGATTGTGTCAAATTGCTAGCTATCAGCCGTTTGTCACAAAACCTGTAAACTTGCTAGGATTCTCGCCCGCCTCGCTTCCGAGGCGGCCCCTGAACCTACCGTGCCATCCGGGCCCACAGCGAATCAACCGATTTTCCGGTGACCTACGCGGAGTCCGAACGCTCAGGTTCGTTTCAGGTGGAGTGGCCCTGGGCCCGTCCGCCGATCGGCGTCCGGCTCGCTCCGGGGCATTGGAAAGATTATGCGCCCTTCGGAACATCGTCAAATCAGCCACGCTTGGCAAAACCGCAGGTCAGGGCGGTTCCTTAAGAAAACCAGGGACGTTTGCTACCGGAATGTTACGCGATGGGACAGCTGGCGCCCTGGCCTGAGCCAGGATGTCAGATGACCCGGCTCAAGCCGCTGACCTGGCCGAAGACCAGGTCACACGGAAGAACGGCAGGACACCGGGAACCGCCGAGGACCACCGGGAACCGCGAGGAACCCGGGGCCGTCAGGAACAGAGCGGTGCGCGTAGGAGGGATCAGGCCGTGACGATCTCGACACCGCCGACGGAACGCTTGCCACGGCGCAGCACCAGGAAGCGTCCGTGGAGCAGGTCATCGGCAGACGGCACGTACGCCTCGTCGGTGACCTTGACGTTGTTGAGGTAGGCGCCGCCCTCCTTCACCGCGCGGCGTGCCTCCGACTTCGACTTCACCAGGCCACTCTCGGCGAGCAGGTCGACGAAGGACGCTCCCAGAGCGGGCACCTCCGCACGTGGCACTTCCGCGAGGGCCTCTCCCAGTGTGCGCGCGGGCAGCTCCTCCAGGGACCCCTGGCCGAACAGGGCCGCCGAGGCCGCGATCACCGCGGCGCACTCGTCGGCGCCGTGCAGCAGCGTGGTGAACTCCTCGGCGAGCGCCCGCTGCGCCTCGCGCCCGGCGGGCCGCTCCGCGGCCGCCTTCTCCAGCCCCTCGATCTCCTCACGGGACCGGAAGCTGTAGATCTTGAGGAACTTCACCACGTCACGATCGTCCGCGTTCAGCCAGAACTGGTAGAACGCGTACGGGGAGGTCATCTCCGGGTTGAGCCAGACCGCGCCGCCGGCCGTCTTGCCGAACTTGGTCCCGTCGGCCTTGGTGATCAGCGGCACGGTGAGGGCGTGCACGTGGCCGCCCGTCACCCGGCGGATGAGGTCGGTGCCCGCGGTGATGTTCCCCCACTGGTCGCTGCCGCCGATCTGGAGCGTGCAGCCGTGACGCCTGTTCAGCTCCAGGTAGTCGTTGGCCTGCAGGATCTGGTAGCTGAACTCGGTGTAGCTGAGCCCTTCCCCGCCCAGCCGGGCCGAGACCGACTCGCGGGCGAGCATGCGGTTGACCGGGAAGTGCTTGCCGACGTCGCGCAGGAAGTCGATCGCGGACATGCCCTCCGTCCAGTCGAGGTTGCTGACCAGGATCCCGCTCTTCTCGTCGGAGAAGTCGAGGAACTTCTCGACCTGGACGCGGATCCGCGCCACCCACTCGGCCACGACGTCGGAGGAGTTGAGCGAGCGCTCGGTGCTCCGGCCGCTGGGGTCGCCGATCAGCCCCGTCGCGCCACCCACCAGGCCGATGGCCCGGTGGCCCGCCCGCTGGAGGCGGGTGAGGGTGAGCAGCGGGACCAGGTTGCCGACGTGCAGGGAGGGGGCGGTCGGGTCGAAGCCGCAATAGACCGTGATCGGACCCTCGGCCATCGCCGCGCGCAGGGCGTCGATGTCGGTGGACTGCGCGATCAGGCCGCGCCAGGCGAGGTCATCCAGAATGTCGGTCACGATCCTTGCTTTCCAATGCTCGAAGGGACATTTAGCGCTCTCGTACACCCTGCCCGATCACGGCACTGTCGCGCCACTCGAAACCCCCTCTCGCACGAGGCGACCGGCGAGAGAAAGGCACGAGGGCGGGCCGGGGGGGAGATCACGTGGTCTAACAGCGCCGTGGTCCAACAGCGGCCACGACCTAACGGCGGCGCGGGACGTGCGGGCGGTGCGGAGAGACCGTGGGATCACCGTCGATCCAGAAGCGCCACGGCGTCTCCTTCCCCGACGAGACCCCGGTGCGCGGCCCCGACAGGATGGACGCCGCCTTGGCCGGCTCGCCCTCGGTCACGGAGAGTGATCCGGGACCGCAGGCGTCGAGCCCGTTGTGCTCGCGGGCGAGGCCGAGGGCCACCGCCAGTCGTGCCGGCCCCCTGGCGAGGTCGGCCTCCCTGACGGGACGGCCGCTTCCCGCGCTCCGGCGGGCCAGGGCGGTCTCGGCACCGGAGATCACCTCTCCGGCCCGCAGCAGCACCCCGGAGCCGACCCCCTCGGGAAGGCAGGTGAGGTTGGCGCAGAAGTGCATGCCGTACGTGAAGTAGACGTACAGGTGACCCGGCGGGCCGAACATCACCGCGTTGCGCGGCGTCCGGCCCCGGTAGGTGTGCGAGGCGGGATCCTCGCCCGGCACCCCGTACGCCTCGACCTCGGTGATCCGCAACGCGACCGGCCCGTGCACGAGCACCCGTCCCAGCAGGTCGGGGGCGACCTCGTGGGCGAGCCGGTCGAAGAAGTCGCGTGCCAGCGGCGTGGACGCGGCGGGCGGTCGCCCGCCGTTCTCGTCAACGGGCATCGTCCAGGACCCCGGTGACCGAACGGCCACCGCCCGGCCCCTCGGCGGCCAGGCGACCACCACTCAGGCCCCTGGCGGCCAGGCGGCCACCGCCCAGATCACCGGTGACCAGACGACCACCGCCCAAGTCCTCGGTGATCAAACGGCCACCGCTCAGGCCCATGGCGGCCGAACGACCACCACCCAGGCTTACAACGGCCAGACGACCATCGCCCTGGCTTCCAGCGGCCAAGCCGCCACCGTCCAGGTCACCGGCCGCCGAGCGGCCGTCACCCGCCTGCGCCGCGACCGGACGGCCGTCGCCCGATCCCCGGGCGACCCGGTGAGCGTCACCCTGCCCCCCGGCGATGTCGGGACGGCCGTCGCCGGACATCAGCTTCCGCTCGCCCAGGCGGCCTGGGCGTCGACGATCTCACGCAGCGCGATGAGCTGGTCACGGACCCGGTCGGGTGCCGTGCCGCCGTGCGCCTTGCGGGCGGCCAGCGCGCCGGGCACCGAGAGGACCTCGCGGGAGTCGGGCGTGAAGTGCGGCGAGACCTTGGCCAGCTCCTCGTCGGTGAGCTCGCCGAAGTCCTTGTCGTTGACCTGGCACCAGACGACCAGGTGTCCGACCGCCTCGTGGGCCTCGCGGAAGGCGACCCCTCTGCGGACCAGCAGCTCGGCCAGGTCGGTGGCGAGGGCGAACCCGTCGGGGGCCGAGCTCTCCAGCTTGGCGGTGTTGACGCGCATGGTCGCGACGAGCCCGGCCATCGCGGGCAGGACGAGCAGCAGGCTGTCGACGGAGTCGAACACCGGCTCCTTGTCCTCCTGCAGGTCGCGGTTGTAGGTCAGCGGCAGGCCCTTGAGCGTCGTCAGCAGCGCCATGAGGTTGCCGATGAGGCGGCCGCTCTTGCCCCGGGCGAGCTCGGCCACGTCGGGGTTCTTCTTCTGCGGCATGATCGACGAGCCGGTGGAGTAGGCGTCGTCCATCTCGATCCAGCGGAACTCCTGCGAGGCCCACAGGACGATCTCCTCGCCCAGCCTCGACAGGTGCACGCCGATCATCGCCGCGTCGAACAGGAACTCGGCGGCGAAGTCGCGGTCGGCGACGGCGTCCATCGAGTTGGGCGCGGCGGAGTCGAAGCCGAGCTCCCCGGCCACGGCCTGCGGGTCGAGCGGCAGTGAGGACCCGGCCAGCGCTCCCGCGCCCAGCGGGGAGACGGCCGCGCGCCGGTCCCAGTCGCGCAGGCGGTCGATGTCGCGGGCGAAGGCGTGCACGTGCGCCAGGAGCTGGTGTCCGAACGAGACCGGCTGGGCGTGCTGCAGGTGGGTCATGCCGGGGGCCGCCGTCTCGGCGTGCTCCTCGGCCTGGCTCATCAGCGCGGTCTCCAGCTCCACCAGCCGGGACACGATGTGCCTGACGTGGTCGCGCAGGTAGAGCCGCAGGTCGGTGGCGACCTGGTCGTTGCGGCTGCGACCGGCCCGGAGCTTGCCGCCGAGCGTGCCGAGGCGTTCCAGCAGGCCGCGCTCCAGCGCGGTGTGGACGTCCTCGTCGGCGACGGTCGGCCGGAACTCGCCCGCCTTGCAGGCGCGCTCCAGGTCGTCCAGGGCGCCGATCATGCGCGTCAGCTCGTCGTCGCTCAGCAGGTTCGCGCGGTGCAGCACCCTGGCGTGCGCGCGCGAGGCCAGCAGGTCGTACGGCACCAGCCGCCAGTCGAAGTGGACGCTCACCGAGAGCCTGGTCAGCGCGTCGGCCGGACCTCCCTCGAACCGGCCGCCCCACAGCCGCATGGGCTTGCCACCATCAGTCACCGTTGTTCTCCCTCCCCATTCAATCCGCGACCTTAGCCCAATCGGCCCAGCCGGGCGTCCCGGGCCGAGGCAATCTTGGAGGGCAGGCTCCACAGCTCGACGAAGCCCTTGGCCAGGGACTGGTCGAAGGTGTCGCCGGTGTCGTAGGTCGCGAGGTTGAAGTCGTACAGCGACGCCTCGGAGCGGCGCCCGGTGACGGTGGCCCGGCCGCCGTGCAGGGTCATCCGGATCTCGCCGGTGACGTGCTCCTGGGCCTCGGCGATGAAGGTGTCGAGGGCCTTCTTGAGCGGGGAGAACCACAGGCCGTCGTAGACGAGCTCGCCCCAGCGCTGGTCCACCGACCGCTTGAAACGGGCGAGGTCGCGCTCGACGGTGACGTTCTCCAGCTCCATGTGGGCGGTGATCAGGGCGATGGCGCCGGGCGCCTCGTAGACCTCGCGGGACTTGATGCCGACGAGCCGGTCCTCGACCATGTCGAGGCGGCCGACGCCCTGGGCGCCCGCGCGGCGGTTGAGCTCCTCGATGATCTGGAACGGGGTGAGGTGCCGTCCGTCCAGGGCCACGGGGACGCCCTTGACGAAGCTGACGATGACCTCGTCCGCGTCGCGCGGCTGCGCCGGGTCGGCGGTGTAGGCGTAGACGTCCTCGATCGGGCCGTTCCAGATGTCCTCCAGGAAGCCGGTCTCGACGGCCCTGCCCCAGATGTTCTGGTCGATGGAGTACGGGTTCTTCTTGGTGGTCTCGATCGGCAGGTTCTTCTCCTCGGCGTAGGCGATCGCCTTGTCGCGGGTCCACGCGTAGTCGCGGGCCGGGGCGATGACCTTGAGCTCGGGGTACAGGGCGGCCAGGCCGGCCTCGAAGCGGACCTGGTCGTTGCCCTTGCCGGTGCAGCCGTGCGAGACGTGGGTGCCGCCGAACTCCTTGGCCGCCGCGGCCAGGTGCTTGACGATCAGCGGCCGCGACAGGGCGGAGACCAGCGGGTAGCGGTCCATGTAGAGGGCGTTGGCCTGCAGCGCGGGCACGCAGAAGTCGGTGGCGAACTCCTCGCGGGCGTCCACGACGACGGACTCGACGGCGCCGCAGTCGATGGCGCGCTTGCGGACGGCCTCCATGTCCTCGCCGCCCTGGCCGACGTCGACGGCGACGGCGACGACCTCGGCGCCGGTCTTCTCGGCGAGGAAGGGAATGGCGACGGAGGTGTCCAGGCCTCCGGAGAATGCGAGTACGACCCGGTCGGTCATGATGGATGTCTCCAAGATCTTTATTGGTCACAGGTGCCGGACGACGCCGTCACGGCTGTCGGATGCCGCCGGGGACAGCCCGCCTGAGCGGGCTAAGTACGTCGGTCGGCGTGCCGGAGCAGTCCTTCTGCGACCGCCGCCCCGCCCAGCGGGTCGCGGCTGATGACGAGGATCGTGTCGTCTCCCGCGACCGTGCCGAGGATGGACTCCCAGTCGGCGTGGTCGATGGCGGAGGCGAGGAACTGGGCGGCGCCCGGCGGCGTGCGGACGATGACCAGGTTGGCGGAGGCCTCGGCGGAGACGAGGAGCTCCTCCGCGAGCCTGCCGAGCCTGGCGTCCGGGGACTCGCCGGTGCCGAGCCGGGCGAGCCTTATCCGGCCGCCGCCCTCCCCCGGCAGGGCGTAGACCAGGGAGCCGTCCTCGGCGCGCAGCTTGAGCGCGCCGAGCTCGTCCAGGTCGCGGGAGAGGGTGGCCTGGGTGACCTCGACCCCGCTCTCCAGCAGGAGTTTGGCCAGCTCGGGCTGGGACCTGACCGGCTGCCGCTGCAGGAGGTCGGTGATCCGCGCCTGGCGGGCGACCTTGGTCATCGGGATCGTCATGCGGGTCACCCGCCTCCGGACGGGTCGCCGCCACGCGAAGAGCCGCGCACGGTGTCCTGGGACGCGCCCTGGCCCGCCACCAGCCAGTGCAGCAGGGCCTTCTGGGCGTGCAGCCGGTTCTCCGCCTGGTCCCACACCAGGCTCCGCGGGCCGTCGAGGACCTCGGCGGTGATCTCCAGGTCGCGGTAGGCGGGCAGGCAGTGCAGGACGACGGCGCCGGGGGCCGCCCGGCTCACCAGCGCGGCGTTGACCTGGTACGGCATGAGGTCGGCGATCCGCTGCTCCTTGCCCTCCTGCCCCATGGAGACCCAGGTGTCGGTGGCGAGCACGTCCGCGCCCGCGGCGGCCTCGGCCGGGTCGGCGAGGACGGCGACCGAGCCGCCGGTCTTCGCGGCGACCTCGCCGGCCCGCCGGAGGATCTCCGGGTCGGGCAGGTATCCGGCGGGGGCGGCGACCCGCACGTGCATGCCGGCGACGGCCCCGCCGAGCAGGTAGGAGTGGGCCATGTTGTTGGCCCCGTCGCCGAAGTAGGCGAGCGTGATCCCCGCGGTCCTGCCGAAGTGCTCCCTGACGGTCTGCAGGTCGGCGAGGATCTGGCAGGGGTGGAACTCGTCGGTGAGGGCGTTGACCACCGGCACCGAGGACGCCGAGGCCATCGCCTCGATCCTCTCCTGGCCCGAGGTGCGCCACACGATGGCGCCCACCTGGCGCTCCAGGACCCGGGCGGTGTCCTCGATCGACTCGCCCCGGCCCATCTGGGAGGATCCGGCGTCGAGGATGAGGGGGAGGCCGCCGAGCTCGCCGATGCCGACCGCGAAGGAGACGCGGGTGCGGGTGGAGTGCTTGTCGAAGAGGACGGCGACGGTCTGCGGCCCCTCGAAGGGCCGGTAGGCGTAGCGGTCCTTCTTCACGGCCTCGGCCAGGTCGAGCACCTGGGCCTGCTCCGCGGGCGAGAGGTCGTCGTCCTTCAGGAAGTGCCTGACGTGCGCCCGTCCGGCGAGGTTACTGGGCATCTGCGGCCTCGTCGAGAATGGCGGGAAGCGCGGCCACGAAGGCCGCGACCTGGGCTGAGGTGATCACCAGCGGGGGCGCGAGCCGTACCGCGTCGGGCTGGAGGGCGTTGACCAGGAAGCCCGCGCGCTGGGCGGCGGCCTGGACCTGGGCGGAGCGGCCGTCGGTGAGCACGACGGCCCGCCACAGTCCCCGGCCGCGGACGCCGGCGAGCAGCGGGTGGCCGATCGCGGCGATGCCCTCGGCGAGCTCGGCGCCGACGGTGCGGGTGTGCTCCAGCAGGCCGTCCCCGTCGATGGTGTCGAGCACGGCGAGCGCGGCGGCGGCCGAGACCGGGTTCCCGCCGAAGGTGGACCCGTGGTCGCCCTGGGCGAAGACGGTGGCCGCCGCGCCGAAGCCGACGCAGGCGCCGATCGGCATGCCGCCGCCGAGGCCCTTGGCCAGGGTGAGCACGTCGGGCAGGAAGCCCTCGTGCTGGTGGGCGAACCAGTGCCCGGTGCGGCCGATCGCCGACTGGATCTCGTCGGCGACCAGCAGCGCGCCGGTGACGTCGCAGATCTCCCTGGCGGCCGTGAAGTAGCCCTCGGGCGGGGGCACGACCCCCGCCTCGCCCTGGGTGGGTTCGAGGAAGACCGCGGCGCACTCGTCGGTGACCGCGTTCTTGAGGGCGTCGGCGTCGCCGTACGGGACGAAGCGGACGTCGATCGAGAACGGCCCGAACTGGTCGCGGATGGAGGGCTTGCCGGTGAGGGCGAGCGCGCCGAGGGTGCGGCCGTGGAAGCCGTTCTCCGCGGCCACGAAGTAGGTGCGGCCGTTCGCCCTGCCGTACTTGAGGGAGAGCTTCAGCGCGGCCTCGTTGGCCTCGGTCCCGGAGTTGCTGAGGAACACCCTGGCCGGGGCGCCGAGCAGGCCGAGCAGGCGCTCGGCGAGCAGCACCTCGGGCTCGTGCAGGAAGAGGTTGCTGGTGTGGGCGAGCGTGGCGACCTGCCGGGAGACGGCCTCCACCAGGGCGGGGTGGGCGTGGCCGAGCGAGCTGACCGCGATGCCGCCGATCAGGTCGAGGTACTCGCGGCCGTCGACGTCCCAGACCCTCGCGCCCTCGCCCCGGGCCAGCGCCACCGGGGGCACGCCGTAGTTGGGCATGAAGGCGGCCTCGAAGCGCCTGGCGAGCGCCTCTCCTGCGGGACTGTCGTGCGGGCTCACTGGTCGTTCCCCTTCAGCTGGGCGGGGGCCTCGGGCCGCCGCCTGACCGGCTCCGGCGCGGCCGCCGCCTCGGGGGCGTCCGGCAGCACCATGGTTCCTATGCCCTCGTCGGTGAAGACCTCCAGCAGCACCGAGTGGGGCACCCTGCCGTCGAGCACGTGGGCCCGCGGCACGCCGCCCTGGACGGCGGTCAGACACGCCTCCATCTTGGGGATCATGCCGCTGGACAGTCCCGGCAGGAGTTTCTCCAGCTCGGTGGCTGACAGCTGCTCGATGATCTCGTTCTCGTCGGCGTCGGGGCGCCAGTCGCGGTACAGGCCCTCGACGTCGGTCAGGATGATCAGCTTGGACGCCCGGAGCGCCACGGCGAGCGCGGCGGCGGCGGTGTCGGCGTTGACGTTGTAGACGGTGCCGTCGTCGCTGCGCGCGATGGAGGAGACCACCGGGATCCGCCCGTCGTCCAGCAGGGCCCGCACGGCTCCGGCCTCGACCTCGACGATGTCGCCGACCTGGCCGATGTCGACGCCGACGCCGTCGACGAGGGCGTGCTTGCGTACGGCCGTGAACAGGTGGGCGTCCTCGCCGGACATGCCGATCGCGAACGGCCCGTGCCGGTTGATCTGGCCGACCACGTCGCGGTTGACCTGGCCGACGAGGACCATCCTGACGACCTGCATGGCCTCGGGGGTGGTGACCCTGAGCCCGGCGGTGAAGGTGGACTCGATGCCGAGCAGGTCGAGCTGGGCGTTGATCTGCGGCCCTCCCCCGTGCACGATCACCGGCCGCAGCCCGGCGTAGCGCAGGAAGACGACGTCGGCGGCGAACTTCTCGCGCAGGTGCTCCTCGGTCATCGCGTTGCCGCCGTACTTGATGACGACAGTCGCGCCGTGGAAGCTCGCGAGCCAGGGCAGCGCCTCGATCAGCGTGGCGGCCTTCTTCAGGGCCTCGGCGCGTCTCATGAGGAGTACGCCGAGTTCTCGTGGACGTACGCCGTGGTGAGGTCGGTGGTGTGGATCGTCGCCGTGTGCGGTCCGGCCGACAGGTCGATGGTGATCGTCACCTCGCGCGGGGTGAGGTCGACCTTGGAGCGGTCGTCGCCCGCGGCGCCGCCCCGGCAGATCCAGATGCCGTTGATGGCCACGTTGAGCCGGTCGGGTTCGAAGACGGCGTCGGTGGTGCCGACGGCCGACAGCACCCGGCCCCAGTTGGGGTCCTCGCCGTACATGGCGCACTTGAAGAGGTTGGAGCGGGAGACGGCGCGGCCGACGGTGACCGCGTCGTCCTCGGAGACGGCACCGACGACCTCGATGGCGATCGCCTTGGAGGCGCCCTCGGCGTCCATCAGCAGCTGGCGGGCGAGGTCGGCGCAGACCGCGAGGAGGACCTGCTCGAACTCGGCGAGGTCGGGGACGACCCCCGAGGCGCCGCTGGCCAGCAACAGCACGGTGTCGTTGGTGGACATGCAGCCGTCGGCGTCGAGCCGGTCGAAGGTGACCCGCGTCACCTTGCGGAGCACCGCGTCGAGCTGCTCTGAGGGCAGGTCCGCGTCGGTGGTGATCACCGACAGCATGGTGGCGAGGCCGGGGGCGAGCATGCCCGCGCCCTTGGCCATGCCGCCGACCATGTAGCCGCCCGCGCCCTTCCTGAAGGAGATCTTCGAGACGGTGTCGGTGGTGCGGATGGCGTCGGCCGCGGCCACGCCGCCGTCCCTGGCGAGCTGGGAGACCGCGAGGTCGACCCCGGCCAGCAGCGGGTCCATCGGCAGCCGCTCGCCGATCAGGCCGGTGGAGCAGACCGCGACCTCCCCGGCCGAGTCGCCCAGGGCTCCGGCGACCTTCTCCGCGGTGGCGTGGGTGTCCTGGAAGCCGAGCGGCCCGGTGCAGGCGTTGGCGCCGCCGGAGTTGAGGACGACGGCGTGGACCCGGCCCCCGGCCAGCACCTGGGCGGACCACAGGACCGGCGCGGCCTTCACCCGGTTGGCGGTGAAGACCCCGGCGGCGGCGCGCGAGGGACCGTCGTTGACGATCAGCGCCAGGTCGCGGTCTGCACTGGACTTGATCCCGGCGGCGACACCCGCCGCGCGGAAGCCGAGAGGGGCGGTCACGCTCATGGGGCGACTCCGTTGAGAGGAAGGCCGAGCTCTTCCGGCAGGCCGAGGGCGAGGTTGGCGCTCTGGATCGCGCCACCGGCCGTGCCCTTGGTGAGGTTGTCGATGGCGACGACGGCGACGACGCGGCCCGCGCGCTCGTCCAGGACGACCTGGAGGACCGCGGTGTTGGCGCCGAGGGTCATCGAGGTCGCGGGCCACTGGCCCTCGGGGAGCAGCCGCAGGAACGGCTCGTCCTTGGTGGCGACCTCGTAGGCCTCGCGCAGGACCGCCTGGGTGAGGCCGGGCCTGGCGGGGGCGGTGCAGGTGGCGAGGATGCCGCGGCTCATCGGTGCCAGCACGGGGGTGAAGGAGACGGTGACCGGCTCGCCCGCGAGCGGGGAGAGGTTCTGCTCCATCTCCGGGGTGTGCCGGTGGACGCCGCCGACGCCGTACGCGCTGGCGGAGCCCATCACCTCGCTGCCCAGGAGGTTCGGCTTGGGCGCCCGGCCGGCCCCGCTGGTGCCGCTGGCGGCGACCACCACCACGTCGGGCTCGACGAGACCGGCGGCGAAGGCGGGGAACATGGCCAGGGTGACGGCCGTCGGGTAACACCCCGGCACGGCGATCCTCCGGGTGGCGCGCAGCTCCTCGCGCCGCCCCGGCAGCTCGGGCAGCCCGTACGGCCAGGTGCCCGCGTGGGCGCCGCCGTAGAAGTGCTCCCAGGCGGCGGGGTCGGCGAGCCGGAAGTCGGCGCCGCAGTCGACCACGAGGGTGCCGTCGCCGAGCTGCTCGGCGACGGCGGCCGACTGGCCGTGCGGCAGCGCGAGGAAGACGAGGTCGTGGCCGCCGAGGGTCTCGGCGCTGGTCTCCAGCAGGATCCTGCCTGCCAGCGGGGCCAGGTGTGGCTGGTGGGCTCCGAGGGCGGTGCCCGCGCTCGACGCCGCGGTCAGCGCGCCGATCTCGATGCCGGGGTGGGACAGCAGCAGGCGCAGGAGCTCACCTCCGGCGTAGCCGCTGGCACCCGCGATCGCCGCTCTCATCCGTCTCCCCGCCGTCTGCATGCTTATGCATTGCTACTCATGGACTTACTAGAAAGATTATGCATCGCGAAGGATTGCCATGCAAGCCGGTAAGGCACGGGCCCGGCTGTCCAGAAGTATCACGAGGCGGAAAAAGCATGAAGACCATGCTTTATCGGCCCGCGGACGAGGACACGAGGCCATCGGTCATGTTTCGGCACTGTTGCGCGTACCTACCGGTCGGTATCGTGGCGGTTCCGGCCCCTCCACCTCCGGGAGTACGAACGCATGACTGTCACCCACGCCCAGGTCCAGGCCCAGCTCACCGCCCCGGGGCAGCTTTTCGAGACGGAAAAGGTCCTCAGCCACGGCGGGACCGTCAGGACCTGGAAGCACGCGCCCCGTGACTTCCGGGCCCTCCTGGAGACGAGCAGGTTCCACGGCGACAAGGTCTTCCTGACGTACGAGGACGAGCACATCACCTACGAGGAGCACTTCCGGCGGGCCGCCACACTCGCGCGGCGTCTGGTGGACGAGTACGGCGTGGTCAAGGGCGACCGGGTGGCCATCGTCATGCGCAACTACCCCGAGTGGGTGATCGCCTTCTCGGCCGCGCTGGCGGCCGGGGCGATAGCCGTGCCGCTCAACGCGTGGTGGACGCCGCAGGAGCTGGAGTACGGGCTGTCGGACTCGGGGGCCAAGGTGCTGATCGCCGACGGCGAGCGGGCGGCCGGGCTCGCCGGCCTGGCCCCGGCGCTGATCGTGACGCGCGGCGAGACGCCCGCGGGCGCCCGCTCCTTCGCGGAGGTGATGGGCGAGGTGGAGGCGGACGTGACGCTGCCCACGGTCGACCTCTCCCCCGAGGACCCCGCGACGATCTTCTACACCTCCGGCACCACGGGCCGCCCCAAGGGCGCGCTCGGCAGCCACCGCAACCTCGGCCAGTCGCCGATGACCGTCGCCTACGGCCTGTACCGCAGCGTGATCAAGGCGGGCAAGGACCCGGGCGAGTCGGCCGGGCAGCGCCGCGTCACCCTGCTCACCGTGCCGCTCTTTCACGTCACCGGCTGCTTCGCGGTGATGACCACCACCATGTTCACCGGCGGCGGCCTGGTGCTGATGTACAAGTGGGACCCGGGCCGCGCGCTGGAGCTGATCGAGCGCGAGAGGATCACCGGGCTCACCGGCGTGCCCACCAACGTGTGGCAGCTCCTGTCCCACCCCGATCTGGACAAGTACGACATATCCAGCCTCAGCGGTCTCGGGTACGGCGGCGCCCCCGCCCCGCCGAAGCTGCTGGAGCGCATCACCGAGCAACTGCCCAACCGCGCCCCCTCCAACGGGTACGGCATGACCGAGACCACCGCCCTCGCCATCAGCAACGCCGGAGCCGACTACCTGGCCAAGCCCGACAGCATCGGCCTGCCGATGGCCGTGGTCGAGGTGAAGATCGCCGATCCCGCCGGCGACGAGCTGCCGGTCGGCACGGTCGGCGAGCTCTGCCTGCGCGGCCCGAACGTCATCCTGGGCTACTGGAACCGGCCGGATGCCACCGCGGAGACCTTCGTCGGCGGCTGGCTGCACACCGGCGACCTGGCCAGGGTGGACGAGGAGGGGTTCGTGTTCATCGTGGACCGGGCCAAGGACATGGTCATCCGCGGCGGCGAGAACGTCTACTGCGCCGAGGTCGAGGCCGCCCTGTTCGAGCACCCGGCGGTCGAGGACGCCGCGGTGATCGGGATCCCCCACGACGAGCTGGGCGAGGAGGTCGGCGCGGTGGTCCGGCTGTCGTCCCCGGTCACCGACGAGGAGCTGCGGGCCTTCCTGCGCGAGCGGATCGCCCACTTCAAGGTCCCGGTCAGGTTCTGGGCACGCGAGACGGAACTCCCTCGCAACCCCGGCGGCAAGATCCTCAAGACCCGGCTGCGCCAGGAGGTCCTGGGCCCCTGACGCCCACCGGACGACGCTCCTGTCGCGATCGCGATCGCGGTCACAGGCGCAGGCGCGGTCGCGGTCACCCCCCGTCCGGCCGCCCTGTCACCGTCGCCCCCCGCGCATCGCCACCCTCCATTCTCCGTGCCCGCACCTCACCATTCTCTGGCCCGCACCTCCCCGGCGCCCTGTCACGTCCCCCTGCGGGCTCACGGCGCCGGGGGCGGCCTTCCCGCGCCCGGCCCGGCCGTGACCTGCCGGAAAATGACTTGCCTTCGCGTAGATCACCATTGAAACTAGCTGTTCGTGCCGGAAAACGCCGATCGACCGATCAAGACCCTGCTCCGCCGTCTGGCGATGGACATCAGCCCTCTCCGCGACTCGCGCGACTTCCGGCTGCTCTTCGGCTCCGGCCTCATCACGATGTTCGGCACCTTCCTGACGCTGGTCGCGGTGCCGTTGCAGATGAAGGAGCTCACCGACTCCTACCTGGCGGTCGGCCTGGTCAGCCTGGCCGAGTTCGTCCCGATGGTGGTGTGCGGGCTCTGGGGCGGGGCGATCGCCGACGCCCTCGACCGACGCAAGATCATTCTTCTCACCGAGGTGGGCCTCTGCCTCACGGTCACGGTCCTGACCGTCAACGCGCTGCTGCCGAACCCTCAGGTCTGGGTGCTGTACGTGGTCGGCGCGCTCTCGGCCGGCCTGGGCAGCCTGCAGCGGCCCAGCCTGGAGTCGCTCGTGCCACGCGTGGTCAGGCACGACCAGCTGGCCGCGGCCGCCGCCCTCGGCGCCTTCCGCTGGAACCTGGGCGCCATCGTCGCCCCGGGCCTCAGCGGCCTGATCGCGGCCTGGTTCGGTGTCGCCGTCGCGTACGGCGTCAACGTGGTGACCTTCCTGGCGTCCCTCGTCCTGCTCTGGATGGTCCGGGCCCAGCCGCGCCCGGAGGACACCCCCTCGGCCTCGATCAGATCCCTGGTCGAGGGGGTCCGCTACGCCGTGGGCCGTCCCGACCTGATGGGCACCTACCTGGTCGACATCGCTGCGATGATCTTCGCGTTCTCCACCGCCCTCTACCCCTTCCTCGCCGACGAGCTGGGCGCCCACGAGGCCCTGGGGCTCTTCTACTCCGCCTCGGCCATCGGCTCGCTGATCGCCTCGGTCACCTCCGGCTGGACCGCGCACGTGCACCGGCACGGCCTCGGCGTGATCATCGCGGCGGCCGTGTGGGGGGTGGCGGTGGCGCTGGCGGCGCTGATGCCCAATGTCTGGGGCATCTTCGCCTTCCTCGCCGTGGCCGGGGCCGCAGACATGATCAGCGGCGTCTTCCGCTCGACCATCTGGAACCAGACCATCCCCGACGAGTTCCGCGGCCGCCTGGCGGGCATCGAGCTGCTCTCCTACACCAGCGGCCCGATGCTCGGCAACGCCAGGGCCGGTCTGATGGCCGGCATCGGCGGCGCCCGCTTCTCCCTGGGCGCCGGCGGCCTGCTGTGCGTCGGCGCGGTGGCCGCGATGGCCGCGCTGCTGCCGAGGTTCCGCACCTACGACGCCCGCACCGACGAGCACGCGATCAGGGAACGCGCCCGCCGCGAGGAGGAGGCCGCCCGCGCCTGACCCCGGACAGCGGCAAGTATCCTCACGGAACGGAATCCCATTGCTACTGTGAGAGCATGACGGTCGACGTACGGAGCCCCGAGATGACGGAGTCCTCGCTGCCCGACTGGGTGTTCCCCCCGCAGGAGGGGTTCGTCGCGGAGGATCTCGATCGCATTCCGCAATTGCCCGCACACACAGAGTTAATCGATGGAAGCCTGGTCTTCGTGAGTCCTCAGGCTTCTTTTCACACGCGAGCGGTGGATCTACTGGTCGATGCCCTCCGCCATGCCGCGCCCGCCGACCTTCGAGCACGCCGGGAGATGAGCGTCATCCTGGGCGAGCGGCAGCGGCCCGAGCCCGACATCAGCGTCATCCACGCCTCCGCCGAGCACGGCATGGAGCAGACCTTCTACCGGGCGGAGGACGTCGTGCTGGTGGTGGAGGTCGTCTCCCCCGAGTCCGCGGGCCGCGACCACGACCGCAAGCCGGTGCTGTACGCCGAGGCGGGCATCGCGCACTTCTGGCTGGTCGAGAACCAGTCGGGAAGGCCCGCGATCTACGTCTACGAGCTCGACCCGGTCACCCGCTCCTACGCGCTCACCGGCATCCACCGCGACCGGCTCAAGGTCTCGGCCCCCTTCGACGTCGACATCGACCTGGCGAGGATCGACCGGCTCTAGGGTCCGGCCCAGGGCGGCGCTAACCACCGCCCGCCGCGGGCTCCGGCACACCATCCGGACATCCCCCGCCCGCCGCCGACTCCCCTGGAAGCCCCGCCGACCGTCACGCGCCTCGCCTCTCCGCGCGAGAGCCCGCCGGACGAGGCCGCGTCTCATCCGGTCTCGCGCCAGCCCTCGTACTCCTCGGCCAGCGCCTCGAGGCGGGCCACGCCCTCCGGCGGCAGCGCCCCGGAGGGGTCCTCGACCACCACGAGCCACTGGGCGTCCTCGGCGTCGTCCTCGCCCGCGAGGGTCTCCCTGACCACGGCGGGCACGCCGATCACCGGAAACTCCCCGGCCACGACCTCGGCGACCTCCTCGGCGTCGTCGCGCTCGGCGAACACCAGCAGATGCCTCATCGCCCCCTCCCGGGGAAGGGCTCGTCTCCGCCCAGGGCGAGCGACCCGCCCTGGGCGACCGGCGGGTACGTCATCGTCGCCTCCTGCACGAAATCCACCCGGACCGCGAACATCCCGGTCCATCCGGAACGCGAATCATTCGGCCCGGTACGCCGAAAGGGGCCCGGGACACGCCCCGGGCCCCTCGTGAACCGGTCAGACGCCGCGCAGCCGCGCCCCGGTGCGCTCCCCGGCCAGGGCCACGGCCGCGTCGCGGGCCGCGGTGGTCTCCTCCACGGTGAGCGTCCGGTCGGGCGCCCGGAAGCGCAGCGAGTAGGCGAGGGACTTCTTGCCCTCGCCGACCTGGGCGCCGGTGTAGACGTCGAACAGCCGGATCGACTCCAGCAGCGGGCCCGCGCCCTCGCGCAGCGCCTCCTCCACGGCGGCCACCGGGGTCGCCGCGTCGACGATGAGCGCGACGTCCTGACCCGCGACGGGGTACGCGGAGATCGACGGGGCCTGCGGCGGACCCGCGCTCAGCGGCTCCAGCCGGGTCAGCTCCAGCTCCATCGCGCAGGTGCGCGGCGGCAGGCCGTAGGCCTCGACGACACGCGGGTGCAGCTCACCGGCGTGACCGACGAGCACGTCACCGGCGTACAGCGCGGCGCAGCGGCCCGGGTGCCAGGGCTCGTGCCGGTCGGCGCGGACGTCGAGGGTGACCCCGGCCTCGGCGGCCACCACCCGGGCCGCCTCGACGGCGTCCGCCCAGCCGGCCGCCCGGCCCCTGCCCCACCAGCCGGACGGCTCGAACTCCCCGGCCAGCACCGCCCCGACCCGGAGCGGCTGGGCGGGCAGCGCGGACTCGATCGAGGCGAGCTCCTCCGGGCTCGGACTGCGGTCGACGCCCAGCACGGGGGCGACGGCGGGCGCGTCGGACGAGGGCCGATAGACCAGGCCCGCCTCGAACAGCGCCACGTCGCCGAAGCCCCGGCCCACGTTGCGGACCAGCGTCTTGAGCAGGCCGGGCAGCAGGGTCGTCCGCATCAGCGGCTCGTCCTCGCTGAGCGGGTTGGCCAGCCGTACGGCCAGGCGGCGCGCGTCGTCGGCGGGCAGCTGCAGGTTGTCGAAGTCGCGCTCCCCGCTGAACGGGTAGGCGAGGATCTCGACGTAGCCCGCGGCGGCGAGGGCCCGCCCGACCCGGCGGCGCAGGCGCTGGCTCTCGCTGAGACCGGCGCCGGCGGGGGCGGCGGGCAGGATCGAGGGCAGGTTCTCGTAGCCCTCCAGCCTGATGACCTCCTCGGCGAGGTCGTTCGGATCGGTGAGGTCGGGCCGCCACGAGGGCGGGGTGACCGCCAGCATGTCGTCACCGGTGACCGCGAGCCGCGCGGCGATCCCGGCCGAGGCGGGGTCGCCGGTGGCCGCGGTGCCGCCGGCCGTGCCGCCCGTCACCGGGCCGGTCGCGGCGGTGGCGCTCTCGACCGTGCAGCCGACCTGCTCCAGGCGGCGGATCACCGTCTCACGGTCGTAGACGGTGCCCGCGACTCTGCCGGGGTAGTCGCTCGGGATGGCGACGCGGACCGGCTCGACCGCCACCTCGGCGTGGGTGACGCCCGGCTGGATCGTGCCGCCGCCGAGCTCGGCCAGCAGCCGGGCCGCGCGCCAGGAGGCGTACAGCGGCAGCTCCCTGTCGACGCCCCGCTCGAAGCGCTTGGAGGCCTCGCTGACCAGGTTGTGCCGGCGCGACATGCGCGCGGTGCCGCTGGCGGAGAAGTGGGCCGCCTCGATCACGATGTCGGCGGAGGCGTCGGAGATCTCGGTGTGCAGGCCGCCCATGGTGCCGGCCATCGAGATCGCGCCCGACCCGTCGGTGATCAGGATGTCGTCGGGGTGGAGCTTGCGGACCACGTGGTCGAGCGTCTCCAGCGTCTCGCCCGGCTCGGCCCTGCGCACCACGATCTCACCGGTCAGCTTGGCCGCGTCGAAGGCGTGCAGCGGCTGGCCGAGCTCCAGCATGACGTAGTTGGTGACGTCGACGGCGAGCGAGACCGGGCGCATGCCGGCTCGGGAGAGCCGCGCGCGCATCCACAGCGGGCTCGGCGCGGACGGGTCGAACCCGCGGATCTCACGGAGCACGAAGCGGTCGCAGGCCGACGGGTCGGCGATCGAGGCCGGGTAGGACGGGCCCGCCGCGGCGGGCGGGGAGACGTCGGCGGGGTCGATGAACGCCGAGTCGAAGGCGGTGGCGGCCTCGCGGGCCACGCCCCGGATGGAGAGGGCGTAGCCGATGTCCGGGGTGATCTCCAGCTCGATCACGTCGTCACGCAGGCCGAGCAGCTCGACCACGTCCGCGCCGATCGGGGTGCCCGCGGGCAGCACGAGGATGCCGGGGGACGAGTCGGCCACGCCGAGCTCCGCCTCCGAGCAGATCATGCCGTCGGACAGCCGCCCGTAGGTCTTGCGCGAGGCGATCTCGAATCCGCCGGGCAGCACGGCGCCGGGCAGCGCGACCGGGACGCGGTCGCCGGCCTCGAAGTTGGTCGCGCCGCAGACGATCTCGCGCGGCGCGGCCTCCCCCACCTCGACCTGGCAGTGGCGGATGGGCTTCTTGAACCCCTCCAGCGTCTCGATGGAGATCACCTCGCCCACGACGACGTTCTTGATGTCGTGGCCGTAGGAGGTGACGGACTCGAGCTTGAGCCCGGCGGCGGTGAGCTTCTCGGCGATCTCGTGCGCCGTGACGGCGGGGAGATCGACGTACTCCCGCAGCCATGAAAGCGGGACCTTCATCAGATCTCCATTCCGAAGGGAAGCGTGAAGCGGACGTCTCCCTCGACCATGTCGCGCATGTCCTCGACGTTGTGGCGGAACATCAGGGTGCGCTCGACGCCCATGCCGAAGGCGAAGCCGCTGTAGCGGGCGGGGTCGACGCCGCAGGCGACGAGCACCCGCGGGTTGACCATGCCGCAGCCGCCCCACTCGATCCAGCCCTCCGACTTGCAGGTGCGGCAGTGCGGGTTGCCGGGCACCGCGGAGGCGCCGCGGCAGACGAAGCACTTCAGGTCCATCTCGGCGGAGGGCTCGGTGAACGGGAAGTAGTTGGGCCGGAACCGGGTGGTGATGCCCTCACCGAACATGACCTCGGCGAACCGGTCGAGGGTGCCCTTGAGGTGGGCCATGGTCAGGCCCTCGTCGATCGCCAGCCCCTCGACCTGGTGGAAGACGGGGGTGTGGGTGGCGTCGAGCTCGTCGGTGCGGAACACCTTGCCCGGCGAGATCACGTAGACCGGGAGCTCCCGGGTGAGCAGCGCCCGGATCTGGACGGGAGAGGTCTGGGTGCGCAGCACCTTTCCCGAGTCGACGGACTCCACGAAGAAGGTGTCGTGCTCCGAGCGCGCCGGGTGGTCGGGAGAGATGTTCAGCGCGTCGAAGTTGAACCACTCCCCCTCCAGCTCGGGACCCTCCGCCACCTCGTAGCCCATCGCGACGAAGGCGTCGGCGATGCGCTCCTGGAGGGTGGTCAGCGGATGCCTGGCGCCGCGGGGGGCGCGGGTGGAGGGCAGCGTGACGTCGACGGTCTCCTCGACGAGTACCCGCTCGTCGCGCTCGGCCTCCAGCTGCGCCTGCCGCTCGGCGAGGGCGTCGGCGACCGCCTTGCGGGCGCCGCCGATGCGCTTGCCCGCCTCGGAGCGGGCCGCCGGGGGCAGCGCGCCGATCTCGCGGTTGGCCAGGGCGATCGGTGAGCGGTCACCGGCGTGCGCGAGGCGCACCTGCTTGAGTTCTTCGAGGTCGCGCGCCGCCTTGACGGCGTCGAGCGCGTCGGCCTGCATGCGCGCCATCTCGTCGGCGTGCAGCGGGGTCACCTCGACCGGGTCGTAGTTTGACAAGAGAGAGCTCCGAATCCAGGGCTTGAGCGGCCATGAGTCTAGTCGGATGAGCCCACCGGGCCGACATTCGCGATCAGGCGAAGTCGGGGGTGCCGGTGGGCACCATAAATCGAAACTCGGCGCCGCCCTCGGGCCCGCGCTGCACGGAGATGGTGCCGCCGTGCGCCTCGATCAGCCCCTTGACGATGAACAGGCCGAGCCCGGTGCCGCCACGGCGGCGGGCGTTGCCCCGCCAGAACTGCCGGAAGACGCGCGTGACCAGCTCGGGCGGGATGCCCTCCCCCTGGTCACGGACGGACACGGTCACTCCCCATTCGCTCGGCTCGACGACTATTGTCACCGTACCGCGCCCGTGACGCACCGCGTTTTCCATGAGGTTGGCGAGCACCTGGTCGATCTTGTCCTGGTCGAGCCAGGTCTCGGGGAGCTCGCCGCGCACCTGGAGCACGAAGCGGTCCTCCGGCTCCCCCGCCGCCACCCGTCCCGCGATGATCCTGGAGATCCTCGCCGGGACGTCGACCACCTGGCGGTGGATCTCCAGCCGCCCCGACTCGATGCGCGAGACGTCGAGCAGCTCGGTGATCAGCCGGGTCACCCGGTCGGCGTCGGCGTTGACGGTCTCCAGCATGACGAGCTTCTGGTCGTCGGTGAAGCGGGTCCACTTGGCCAGCAGGGTCGCGGTGAACCCCTTCACGCTGGTCAGCGGGGAGCGGAGCTCGTGGGCGACGGTGGAGACCAGATCGGCGCGGCTGCGCTCCAGGCGGGCGCGGGCCCCGGCGTCGCGCAACGTGATGACCACCCGGACGACCTCTCCGCCCCGCCGGGGCTCGCGGACCAGGCGGGCGGCGACCAGCAGCTCCTGGCCGCCGGGGGTGCGCAGCGGCAGCTCGGGCTGGCGGGCGCGGCTGGAGAGCCCGCCGTAGGTGTCGAGCCACTTCCACCAGTCGCGCCCGTCGTGGTCGCGGAAGGAGAACACGTCGCGCAGGTGCCGCCCCGCGGCCCGCTCGCGGGTGACGCCGGTCAGCAGGGCCGCGGCCCGGTTGACGGTGAGCACGTGGCCGTCGCCGTCGGTCACCACGAGGCCGTCGGGAAGCTCGTCGACGTCGATCACAGAAGCGGCATCGGTGCTCCGCTCACCGGTGTGTTCGCCGTGCACGACCCCGCCTCCTCGACGCTACATGGCCGACAATAGCGGGTTTCCCGCACCGTACGGCAGCCTCGCCGGGCGGGGGGCGTCACGTGGAGCCGGCACCGGTGCGCTGAGAACGGGCAGATGCGTACAGACAGACCGCGGCGGCGGTCGCGAGGTTCAGGCTCTCGGCCCGCCCGTAGATGGGGACCCTGACGATCTCGTCGGCCAGCTTCAGGATCTCCTCGGGAAGACCCCACGCCTCGTTGCCGAAGATCCAGGCCGTCGGTCCCGACAGGTCCACGTCGTCCAGGGTCTGCCTGCCCGCGCCGTCGGCGGCGAGCACCCGCAGCCCGGCCCCCTTCAGGTGCTCCACCGCCCGCGCCACCGGGACGCCCGTACTGACCGGGAGGTGGAACAGGCTGCCGGCGCTGGCCCGCACGCACTTGCCGTTGTAGGGATCGACCGAGGCGTCGGTGAAGACGACGGAGTCGGCGCCCGCGGCGTCGGCCGTACGCAGCACGGTGCCCGCGTTGCCGGGGTCGCGGACGTGGGCCAGCACCGCCACCAGCCTGGAGCCGGGGACGACGGAGGCGTCCAGGGGCACGTGCACGAAGCGGCACACGGCCAGCAGCCCCTGGGGGGTGACGGTCTGGGCCAGCTCGGCCATGACCTCGCCGCTGGCCCGGTGGAGCGGCACCCCCGCGGCGGTGGCGGCGGTGACGACGTCGGCGTGACGCAGCTCGGCCTCGGCCGTGGCGAACAGCTCCACCACGACGCCGTCCAGCGCGAGCGCCTCGCGGACCGCCTGGGGCCCCTCCGCCAGGAAGGAACGGTCGCGGTCCCTGAAGGCCCGCTTCGTCAGCCTCCGCGCGGCCTTGACCCGCGGCGACTTGATGTTGGTCAGCTCAGACCCGGCCATACCCGTCCCCCAAGAATGCGAATGCGGCCCGCAGCGTGATCGCTGCGGGCCGCACGGTCGTCAGTGCCTCGCTCAGCCGGCGACCGGCGCGTTCACGTCGGCCGGGAGCGCCTTCTTGGCGGCCTCGACCAGCGTCGCGAACGTGGCGGCGTCGTTGACCGCGAGGTCGGCGAGGATCTTACGGTCGACCTCGATGGAGGCGAGCCGCAGGCCCTGGATGAGCCTGTTGTAGGTGATGCCGTTCTGGCGGGCAGCGGCGTTGATGCGCTGGATCCAGAGACGACGGAAGGTGCCCTTGCGGTCCTTGCGGTCGCGGTAGGCGTACGTCATCGAGTGGAGCATCTGCTCCTTGGCCTTGCGGTACAGCCTGGATCGCTGACCCCGGTAGCCCTTCGCCCGCTCGAGAACGACCTTGCGCTTCTTCTTGGCGTTGATCGCCCGCTTCACGCGTGCCATGTGTATCTATCTCCCCGGGGGCGGTTACTTAGCGAGCAGCTTCTTGATCTTCTTGGAGTCGGCGTCGGAGAGCACGACCTCGGGCTTGAGACGACGCGTCAAGGTGGACGGCTTGTGCTCGTTGTAGTGCGCACGGTTGGCGCGACGGCGCACAAGCTTGCCGGAACCCGTGAGCCTGAACCGCTTCTTCGCACCGCTGTGCGTCTTCATCTTCGGCATCTCAGCCGTCTCTCCCTCGATCGTGCCGATGTCCCGGGCCGGTAACCCAAGTCAAGGGCGTGCCTGACTACGAGACCGGACCCGGTCTCGGACTGATCTCGCGCTACCTGACGATCCAGGCTATGCGAGTTACTCCTGCGGAGCCGCCACCGTTCCGCTGACGGACACCTCGTCGTTGACGCGCGTCTCGTCCGCGGCCGGCGACCCTTCACCCGAAGGGGTCTCGTCATGCCGTGCCTTGGCAGCGGCCTTCTCGGCCTTGGCCTCGGCCTTCTTCTTGTGCGGGCCGATCACCATGATCATGTTTCGACCGTCCTGCTTGGGCTGGGACTCGACGAAACCGAGCTCCGTCACGTCCTCCGCCAGCCGCTGCAGGAGCCGGAAGCCCAGCTCGGGCCGGGACTGCTCCCGGCCGCGGAACATGATGGTGACCTTGACCTTGTCGCCGGCCTTGAGGAACCGCACCACGTGACCCTTCTTGGTCTCGTAGTCGTGCGGGTCGATCTTCGGCCGAAGCTTGATCTCCTTGATGATGGTGTACGCCTGGTTACGGCGCGCCTCGCGTGCCTTCATCGCGGACTCGTACTTGAACTTGCCGTAGTCCATGAGCTTGCACACCGGCGGGCGGGCCGTTGCCGCGACCTCGACCAGGTCGAGGTCGGATTCTTGAGCCAGCTTCAAGGCATCGCCGATGGAGACGATGCCCACCTGCTCGCCGTTCGGGCCGACGAGGCGGACCTCGGGCACGCGAATGCGGTCATTGATGCGGGGCTCGGCGCTGATGGGGCCTCCTAGGTTGCGATCCGCGGCCATCCTGCAGGAGGCCGCAACATGCTCGATCGTGCCGGGAGGTCGTAGAACGCACACCCTGTTGAGGGCGTTCGAACGCAAGATGCCCCGCACGTCACGCATGCGGGGCCACATGAACTCGAAGGCTTCACGCCGTAAGCTCTCCGGGGATTCACCCCCGGTTGTGATCCTGACCTGTCAGCCTTGCGGCCGACGAGGTGGGAGGACGACCTCCGCTTGCGCGTCCAGCAGGCACGCCGGACCGATCGAGTAGTTACTCTACCACAACAGCGCGTTCACACAGAATCATCCCGGCCCCCGGCGGCGGTCACTCCGCGGGGGCGGCGCGCCTGACGATCTCGGCCTTTCCCGCCTCGCGCATCGCCTCCACCGGCACGTCCGCGCGGCCGGTCATCATCTCGACCTGCCGGACCGCCTGGTGCAGGAGCATCGGGAAGCCGCCGACGACGATCCCGCCCCGTCCGGCCACGGCCGCGGCCGGACGGGTGGGCCAGGGCGCGTAGACCACGTCGAAGAGGGCGGGCACGCCCGCCAGCGTCGCGGCGAGGTCGTCGGCCGCGCCGGAGGGCAGGGTCGAGACGACCAGGTCGACCTCCAGCGCGGTGTCGAGCTTGTCGAGGGTCCGCACCGACAGGGACATGCCCAGCCGCTCGGCGACCTCCGCGGTCTCCCACGCCCTCGCGGGGTCGCGGACCACGAGGATCGCCTCGCCGAGACCCAGCTCGCGCAGGGCGGCCAGCGCGGAGGCCGCCGTCGCGCCGCCGCCGAGGACGGTCGCCGCCCGCGGCGGGGCCACGCCCGCCTCGGCGAGCGCCTGGACGATGCCGTACACGTCGGTGTTGTGCCCGTGCCGGGCGCCGTCGCGCAGGATCACCGTGTTGACCCCGCCCACCTGGACCGCGAGGTCGGAGACGGTGTCGAGCAGCGGCATCACCGCCCGCTTGAGCGGCATCGTGAGCGATAGCCCCGCCCAGTCGCCGTCCAGCCCGGCGAGGAGGCCGGGAAGCCCGGCCTCGTCGCACTCGATCGCCTCGTAGCGCCAGTCGTGCAGCCCCATGCCCTCGTGGGCGGCGCGGTGCAGGTGCGGGGAGAGCGAGTGGACGATCGGCGACCCCAGGACCGCCGCCCTCAGCACCCGTTCACCTTGTTCCTCTCGTACTCCTGCTTGAGCGCGAGGAAGTCGGACTCCAGCGAGGCGAACTTGGTGACACGCTTGGCCGGGCAGGTGGTCACGAACCAGATCCAGTCGCCCTTGGTGGGGTTGAGCGCCGCCTGGATGGCGTCGTCGCCCGGGTTCGCGATCGGGCCCGGGGGCAGGCCCATGCGCCCGTAGGTGTTGTAGGGCGACTTGCTCTCGAGGTCCTTGTGGGAGGCCTCGATGCCGTACTTGTTCAGCGCGTACATCACCGTGCTGTCCATCGCCAGCTCGCGGGGCGGATTGCCGTCGAGCCGGTTGTAGATGACACGGGCCACCTTGCCCATGTCCTCCTTGGTGCCCGACTCCGCCTGGACGATGCTGGCGATCGTCATGATCTCGTGCGAGGTGTGCCCGAGGGCCTTCGCCTTGCCCTGGAGGTCGTCCTTGTCGGCGGTCTGGTTGAAGCGGTCGACCATCTTGGTGAGGATCTCCAGGGCCGTCATCTTGGGCGTGATCTCGTAGGTGGCCGGGAAGGCGTAGCCCTCCAGCTTGCCCCTGGCGTACGAGGGCAGGCCGAGCTCGCGGACGTTCCTGGCCGCCTGCTGGAACTCCCGCAGCGGCTTGCCCGTCTCCGTGGAGAGCTGCTTGAGGGTGTCGACCAGGCGCAGTCCCTCCTTGAGGGTGACCTTCTCCCGCAGCCGCTTGTCCGGGTCGAGGAGCTTGACGGCCTCCGCGGCCGCCATCCGCTTGCGCATGGTGTATTCGCCCGGTTGCAGGGAGGCGCTCTTGCCCGCCGCCCCGATGGCGTTGACGAAGGCCTTGACGCTCTTCACCACGTCCTGCTCCTGCAGGGTCTGCGCGATGTCGGAGGCGCTCTGGCCCTCCTTGATCTCCACGACGATCTCGCCCGACCCCTGGCCGGTGTAGTCGTCGGGGGTCATCACGTCGCGGACCCAGGTGTAGCCGTAGAAGCCGGCGGCGCCGACGCCGCCGATCAGGACGATGATCGCGAGCATCGGGGCGAGGAAGCCGCCCCGGTTGCGGCGGCGCTTCCTGCGGCGGCCGCGCCGGCCGCCGGAGTCGCGGCCTGGGGACGTGTTGGATCCTCGGCGCGGCCGACCTTCGTCGTCGGAACCGACCAGGAAGTCCATATCGAGATCGTTCATAGCGTCGCTGGCCAATCTCCCGCTAGAGACGGCCTGGCGTCAAGCGGGTGTGCCGAACCGAAGGAGGGCACCCGGCCAGACGTCCCGGTGCTCCGGGAGCCGTCGTCTGAACCGCGGGTGCGGGTTGCCGCCTGCGGCGGAACGGAGGGTATTCCGCCGGGCATCAACGCTTCCCGAGGTATCTGTTCAGCTGTTCCCGGTATCTCACAAACTCACTCTCTTTGTCAGTGAATTTCGTGATTCTATGCTCCGGATTGGTAGTAACAAACCAGAACCAATCACCTTGATCTGGCTGGAGTGCCGCGATCAACGCCTTCTCCCCGGGGTTCGCGATGGGCCCGGGCGGCAGGCCGGGTTTGAGGTAGGTGTTGTACGGGGACCTCACCTCGGTGTCCCTCTCGGAAACCTCCAGGGTCCTGCGCCCCTGTGCGTACAGCACCGTGGCGTCCAACTGGAGCGGCGTCCGGGCCCTGATCCGGTTGTAGATCACTCTAGCGATCTTCGGGTAGTCCGGATCACGCCCGCCCTCAGCCTGGACGATGCTCGCCACCGTGACGGCCTCCCGGAGCGAGAGCCCTCTCTTCACCGCCCGTTTCCTCAGATTCAACTGGGCGGCCACCTGTTTGTAACGTTCCACCATCGCGGCGAGCAGGGCCGGAGCGGTCGTGTCCGGCTCGATCTCGTAGGTGGCGGGGAACAGGAAGCCCTCGGCGCTCCCGGCGTACCGGGGCAGGCCCAGCGCCCGCCCGTCGGCCGCGGCCCTGACCAGGTCGGCCCGGCGCATGCCGGTCTCCTCGGCGAGCAGGTCGAGCAGCTCGGGCAGGCGGAGCCCCTCGGGGACGGTGACCGTGCGGACCACCCGCGCCCCGGGCGCCGCCAGCATGCCGAGCGCCGACAGCGCGGCCATGCCCTTACGGAGCCTGAAGCGGCCGGGGGGCAGGTCGCCCGTCCTGGCCTGCTCCTTCGCCGCCGTGACGAACGCCCTGGCACTGGCCACCACCCCGGCGTCGGCCAGCACCAGCCCGATCTGGGCCGCGCTCGCCCCCCGGGGGATCTCGACGACGACCGTGCCCGACCCCGGCCCCTCGAAGTCGGCGGGCACGAGATAGGGGCGGATCACCAGGAATCCGGCCGTCCCGGTGGCGGCGGCGAGCACGGACGTCCCGGCCACCCACAGCCACACCGGCCGCAGACGGCTCACCGAGCGGTTCCGCCGCCCGGCCGCCCGGCGTCCCCCCCGCCGGAGGGAGGCCCGGCCGGAGCGCCGGGGGGCCTGCCGGTGGCGCGTTCGGCGTCCAGCGCGGCCTGGAGCAGCACGATGGCGGCCGCCTGGTCCACCACGCCACGCTGGTTCTTCGCCTTCACCCCGCTGGCCCGCAGGCCCTGCTGGGCGGTGACGGTGGTCAGCCGCTCGTCGAACAGCCGCACCGGGACGGGCGCCAGCCGCTGCGAGATCCGGTTCGCGAAGTCGCGGGCGGCCTCCGCCGCCTGCCCCTCGCGCCCGGAGAGCGAGGTCGGCAGGCCGACCACCACCTCGACGACCTCGTACTCGGCCGCGATCTCCGCGAGCCGGTCGAGGTCGCCCTTGCCGCGCCGGACGGTCTCCACCGGCGTGGCGAGCAACCCCGAGGGGTCGCTGCGGGCCACGCCGATGCGGACCGAACCGACGTCGACGCCCAGCCGAATGCCGTTTCTCATCGTTCCCGTCTCCGCCCGCGCGCCGGACCCGGCGCGAGGGCGTCGTTCCTCATCAGGTGAGCGTCTGCGCGATCGCCTGCTCGACGGCGGCGAGCGCCTCGCCGATCGCCTCGGGACGCACCCCGCCTCCCTGAGCGACGTCATCCTTGCCGCCACCGCCACCTCCGAGCGCCTTCGCGGCGACGCCGACCAGGCGGCCCGCCTTCAGGCCCCGGCCGCGCCCCGCCTCGTTGACCGCGGCCACCACGACCGGCCGGTCACCGGGCACACCGGCGACGACGACCACCGCGGCGCGATCACCCGGGAACCGGCCGCGCACGTCAAGCGCGAGCTTACGCAGGTCGTCGGGGGAGGTGCCATCAGGCGCGCGGTGCGTCACGACGGACACCCCGTGCAGGTCGACGGCGCTTTCCGCCATCTGCCCCGCACCGGCGAGCACCTGGGCCGAACGCAGCGCGCCCAGCTCCTTCTCCGCGGCGCGCAGCCGGGTGACGATGCCCTCGATGCGCTCGGGCAGCTCCTCCCTGCGGGCCTTGAGCTGCTCCGACAGCTGGGCGACGAGCACGCTCTCCCTGGCCAGGAAGCGGAAGGCGTCGAGGCCGACCAGGGCCTCCACCCGGCGCACGCCCGCGCCGATCGAGGCCTCGCCGAGCACCTTGACCAGGCCCAGCTGCCCGGAGCTGGCGACGTGGGTGCCGCCGCAGAGCTCGCGGGAGTATTCGCCGACCTCGACGATGCGGACGGTGTCGCCGTACTTCTCGCCGAACAGGGCGAGCGCGCCCATCGCGCGGGCCTCCGCCTGGGAGGTGTGGAAGGCGTTGACGCGCAGGTCGTTGATGAGGACGGCGTTCACCTCGTCCTCGACGTCGCGCAGCACGCTGGGCGGCACGGCGCCCGCGGCGGTGAAGTCGAAGCGGAAACGGCCCGGCGAGTTCTCGGAACCGGCCTGCGCCGCGGTCTCGCCCAGCGCGTTGCGGAAGCCCCGGTGCACCAGGTGGGTGGCGGTGTGGCTGCGCGAGATGGCCCGGCGCCGCTCGACGTCGATCTCGGCCTGGGCCTGGTCGCCCACCCGGATCTCCCCGAAGCGGACCTTGCCCCGGTGTACGACGACGCCGGGGACCGGGGACTGCACGTCCACGATCTCCACCTCGGCCCCGCCGGTGCGGATGACGCCCTGGTCGGAGAGCTGGCCGCCGCCCTCGGCGTAGAAGGGCGTGCGGCCCAGCACGACCTCGACCGAGGTGCCCGCGCCAGCCGCGGGGACGGAGAGGCCGTCGACGAGGAGGCCGACGACCTCGGCCTCGGCCGTCACATGGTCGTAGCCGAGGAACTCGACCTTGCCGGTCTTCTCCAGGAGCGTGCCGAAGATCGAGATGTCGGCGTTGCCGGTCTTCTTGGAGGCGGCGTCGGCCTTGGCCCGGTCGCGCTGCTCCTTCATCAGCCGGCGGAAGCCCTCCTCGTCGACCTGCAGCCCCTGCTCGGAGGCCATCTCCAGGGTGAGGTCGATCGGGAAGCCGTAGGTGTCGTGGAGCTGGAAGGCCTGGTCGGCGGCGAGCGTGGCCCTCCCCTTGCGCTTGGTCTCCTCGGCCGCCACGTCGAAGATCGCGGTGCCGGTGCGGAGGGTGCCGAGGAAGGAGGCCTCCTCGGCGTCGATGACGCCGTGGATCTGCGGGGCGTCGGCCCTGAGCTCCTCGTACTGCTCGCCCATCACGTCGACGGTCACGGCGGTGAGCTCGTGCATGTAGCGCTCCTCGCCCGCGCCGAGCAGGCGCAGGTTGCGGATGGCGCGGCGCAGGATGCGGCGCAGCACGTAGCCCCTGCCCTCGTTGGAGGGCAGCACCCCGTCGGCGACGAGCATCACGCCGGTCCTGACGTGGTCGGCGACGACCCGCAGCGACACGTCGGCGCGCTCGTCGCGGCCGTAGCGCGTCTTGGTGAGGTCGGCGGCCCGGTCGAGGATCTTGTACGTGGTGTCGATCTCGTAGATGTTGTCGACGCCCTGCAGGATCGCCGCCATGCGCTCCAGGCCCATGCCCGTGTCGACGCTCTTGGCGGGCAGCTCGCCGGCGATGTCGAAGTCGATCTTGCTGCGTACCGCGCTGAGCTGGTACTGCATGAAGACGTTGTTCCACACCTCGAGGTAGCGGTTCTCGTCGGCGATCGGGCCGCCCTCGCGCCCGTACTCGGGGCCGCGGTCGTAGTAGATCTCGCTGCACGGGCCGCCGGGGCCCGGCACGCCCATGTGCCAGTAGTTGTCGGCCAGGTCGCGGCGCTGGATGCGCTCCTGCGGCACCCCGACCTTGCGCCAGATGTCGGCGGCCTCGTCGTCGTCGAGGTAGACGGTGGCCCAGAGGCGGTCCTCGGGGAAGCCGAACCCGCCCTCGGACTCGGGCCTGGTCAGCAGCTCCCAGGCGAACGGGATCGCCTGCTCCTTGAAGTAGTCGCCGAAGGAGAAGTTGCCGAGCATCTGGAAGAAGCTGGCGTGCCTGGTCGTCTTGCCGACCTCGTCGATGTCGAGGGTCCGCACGACCTTCTGCGCGCTGGCGGCCCGCTTGTAGGGCGGCTTCTGCTGGCCCAGGAAGTAGGGCTTGAAGGGGACCATGCCCGCGTTGACCAGAAGCAGCGTCGGGTCCTCGGCGATGAGGCTGGCCGAGGGCACGATGGTGTGCCCACGCTCCTCGAAGAAGCGCAGGAAGCGGCGGGCGATCTCTGCCGACTCCATGTCAGCGGCCATCCTTTACGTTTGAGTGATAGGGGTTTTCCACGGTGTCGAGCCCGAACCTGGACCGCAACTCGATTTCCCGCTCGGCCGCGCCCCGCAGGGCCTCCCCGGCGAGGTCGCGTGCCTGCTCCAGGGCGCCGCCGGCGTTGCGCACGGCCCTTCTGGCCAGGTGGTTCGGGTGCAGTGCCTGAAGCTTACGCATGGTCCACACCGCGCCGAACGCGCCCAGGCCCATGTAGAACAGCCTGCGGATCATCGCGGGCGCCTCTCCAGCGCCTGCGCGGCGGGCCTGGCCCGCCGGCGGGAGCCCAGGGCCCTGCGGACGCCGTGGGTGAGGGCCGCGACCTTGATCATCGGGCCGGTGACCAGGTTCTGGGTGACGTCGCTGACCCTGGCCACATGCCCGCTCACCTGCTTGACGTCCCTGGTGATGGCCTCGATCGCGACCAGTTGCCGGTTGGTCTCGCCGACGGCGGCCGACACGTCCTCCAGCAGCGGCACGACGCGGTCGCCCAGCTGGGAGACCATCTTGGTGGTCTCGGTGAGCAGCCGGGCCAGCCTGACCATGACGACGGCCATGAAGGAGACCAGGATCGCCCAGGCCATCGCGGCGATCAGCCCCGCGACCTCTCCTGCGGTAAGCATCTGCGGACCCGCTCCCCTCATAGGTTCATAGGTGACCCCGGCCATGGTCGGGCGGATTGGCAAAACCCTATCGTGCCCGATACCACTCATCCCCGCTTACCGCGCGCCCCCGGGGGCGGCCCCTCGGGATCGGCGCGAGCTCCCCGGACGTTCCCGGCCCTCCGGGCCCGGTCCCTCCGCGCTCGACCTCTCCGGGCCCGTTCTCTCCGCACTCGTTCTCTCCGCACTCGTTCTCTCCGCACTCGTTCTCTCCGCACTCGTTCTCTCCGCACTCGTTCTCTCCGCGCTCGGCTTCTCCGGGCTCGGCCGGTACGGCGGGCGCGGGGGACGCGGGCCGTAGCCGAAGGCGTCCACGCACAGCTGCGCGAACCAGGTGATCCCGGGGAGCATGAGCAGCCAGCCGGCCAGCGCCCAGCCGAGGTGGATGTGGGTCAGGACGTGCGCGACCGCGGCCACGCCCTGGAACGCCTGCCCGTCCGCGCGCTCGTAGGTGATCCGGCGGAGTCCCCCCGGGTGGTCCTCGGCCGCCGGCACGCGCAGCCCCGAGGGCCTTCTGGCGACGATCCACCGTCCCACCTCCGAGCAGGTGGAGCAGCCGGCGGCCACGTACACCGAGGCCGGGGGCATGACAGGACGCAGGCGCGGCACCCAGGGGCGCACCGCCCGCCGGTAGTCCGCCCACTCCGCGCCGAAACGCCCGGCCAGCTGCTCCCCCTCGTGCCAGGCCGCCAGGCCGGCGCCGTAGGCGACGACGACCGGCGCCGCGGCGAGGAACCGCGCGTCGAACACGCCGAGGACGAGATAGGCGCCGGCCATCGAGACCTGCATCGGATTGCGCACGTAGCCGTAGGGCCCGGTGGTCACCAACCTTCTCGGGGGGTCGTACGGCAGAGGGGTGCCGCGCCCGGAGACCGCGAACTCGCGCGCCGCGGCCACGCCGAGCAGCAGCGGCACGGCGAGCGCCTGGACGAGGAGGCCGAGCGCCCAGCCCGGCTGCCGCCAGACCCCGGTCAGCGCGACGGGCAGGACCACTCCCAGGCCGCCCGCGAGGACGACCTGCGTCAGGGAGCGGGCGAACAGCGCGCGGTCGTCCAGCGTCCAGCGGGCCAGCAGCAACCCCGGGACCAGGCACACCGCGATCGCCGCCGACTCGCCCGCGAGCCAGTGCTCGCCGAGGACGACGACGGGCTCGCCCAGCGGCATCACCGCCAGGTCCAGCCAGGCCGTCACGGCGGCCGTCAGCGGCAGCGGAGTCCTGGGCGCCACCAGGGCGGGGAGCGCGCCCCACAGCAGCGCCCAGCCCAGCAGCAGGTCAAGCGGGACCCCACGGTAGACGGCGCCCTCGGCCTGGAAGCGCCACCAGCCCAGATGCGCGGCTAGGGCGTTGACGGCGGCGAGCGTCAGCAGGTTCCAGGCCGTGGCGAGGATCACCGCGGCGACCTCGCGCTCCCCCGGCCGGCGCCGCGCCGCCGCGGCCAGCACGGCGGCGACGGGGACCATGAGCGCCAGGCCCCGGACCAGGGCGGGGTCGCTCACCGGGTGAAGGTCCCGGCCAGGTATCCGGCGGCCTCGGCGGCGGCGTACCGCTGGAGGGGACCGAAGTACCAGCCGGGGTCGAAGGTGCGGCCGTAGCGCAGTGTCACGGAGAGCCGGTCCCCGCCCCAGGCGAACTCCGCCTCCCGCAGATCCATCCAGCGCGCCACGGTGGTGTCGCGGACCACCGAGAACGTCACCCGCTCCGGCGACCGCTCCTTGACCCGCAGGGTCATCGAGCGCGGCTCGGGGAGGGCGCCGAGGCCCAGGGGGCGGCGCGGGGTGAAGGTGATCTCCCGCTGGTCGCCGACCTCCAGACCCGCCCCCTCGGCCCGTACCGGCGTGGGGAAGCCCAGCCGCAGGAACGGCGAGTCGACGCGGCCGAACCGGGGGGCGACGGCCAGCGTCCGCTCCACCCGTGCCCCCGAGGCCGGGTGGACCACGGTCACCTCGCTGTCGCGCGGCGGCGCGACCATCTCGCCGCCCCCGCCGAGCGCCGCGAGCAGCACCAGCGGGGCGACGAGGCCGTTGCTGCCGCGCCTTCGGGAGTGGTCGACGGCGAGCCCGACCAGCAGGCCGACGAGGTAGAAGATCGGGGCCGCGAAGAGCAGGCAGACGACCCCCTCGTTGAGCAGGGGCCCGGCGATGGCGAGGGCGACCGTGATCACCGCCATGATCAGCCCCGTGACGGTCCTGGGCCTGACGGTGAGCACCACGGTGACGGCGATCACGGCGGGGACGCCGACGTAGAACAGCGCCGTCTGCTCCAGGTGGCCCGCGCGCAGCACCCGGTAGGCGAGGAGGCCTGCGAACAGGGCGAGCACCAGTCCGGCCAGCGCGCGCCGCGCCCCGGGATCCTCGCCGGGGCCTGGGAGCGGTTCCGGAATCTCTGGGGGATCGCTCGGCAGGTCGTTCATGAGCCCCTTCTCAGTCTTCATCGATCGGTTTAATCAGTCGATTAAACCGTATGCTCAGGAAGGCGGCGCAATCAAGACCGGCGAAGCGGGCCGGAGCGGGGAGACACGAGTGAGCAGGCAGCCGGGAGCCGAGACGCGCGAGCGGCTGGTCGAGGCCGCGTCGCTGGTCCTGCGGACCGAGGGGTACGCCGGGACCAGCGCCCGCAGCATCGCCAAGGCGGCGGAGGTCAACTCGGCGCTGGTCTTCTACCACTTCGGAGGCGTCGACCCGCTGCTGCTGGCCGCGCTCGACCGCTCCTCGGAGCAGCGGATGGCCACCTACCGCGAGGCCGTGGCCGGCGCCCGCACCCTGGAGGAGCTCGTCGAGGTCGCCAACGGGATCTACCGGGCCGACCTGGAGGGCGGGCACATCACGCTCTTCTCCGAACTCGTCGGCGCGAGCATCGCCAGGCCGGAGCTGAAGGAGGAGATCGTCAAACGCTCAGAGCCGTGGATCGACTTCGTCGAGCAGACCCTGGAGCGGGTCATCGGCGGATCACCGCTGGCGAGACTGCTGCCGCCCCGCGACCTGGCCTACGCGGCGATCACCTTCTACCTGGGGGTCAACCTGTTCACCCACCTCGACGCCGACCGCTCGCGCACCGAGGCCCTGTTCGGCCTGGCCGGTCGGGTCGCCCCGCGCGCCCGGTTGCTGACCATGCGCTTCCCGCGCCGGCGCACCCCGCCCGCCGGTGACCGCCACCCGGAGGGGTGAGCCCCGGGCCGGGGCCGCGCGGCCACGGTTGCCCCCGCGGCGGCGACGGGACGTCCCCCCGCGAGATGTCCAGGAGACCCGGAGGGTCACTCCCCGCGCAGGAAGGCGCGGATCCTGGACCAGCGGTCGGCGAAGCCCGCCTCGGCACCGTGGCGGGTGGGCTGGTAGTAGCGCCGGTCCCTGAGCTCCTCGGGGGCGTACTCCTGGCGGACCAGGCCGTGCTCGAACTCGTGGGGATACTTGTAGCCCCTGCCGTGGCCGAGCTGCTTGGCCCCCGCGTAGTGGGAGTCGCGCAGATGGTTGGGGACGTGGCCGATGTTGCCGCGCCGCACGTCCGCGGAGGCCGCGCCGATGGCGTTGATCACCGCGTTGGACTTGGGGGCGAGCGCGCAGTGGATGACGGCCTGGGCCAGGTTGAGCCGCCCCTCGGGCAGGCCGATGAACTCCACCGCCTGGGCGGCGGCCACCGCGACCTGCAGGCAGGTGGGGTCGGCCATGCCGACGTCCTCCGAGGCGAAGATGACGATCCTGCGGGCGATGAACCGGGGGTCCTCCCCCGCCTCGATCATCCGGGCGAGGTAGTGCAGTGCGGCGTCGGCGTCGGAGCCCCGCATGCTCTTGATGAAACCGCTGATCACGTCGTAGTGCTGGTCGCCCTGGCGGTCGTAGCGCACGGCCGCCTTGTCCACCGCCCGTTCCACCACCTCGACGGTGACCTCGCCGTCGGCGATCAGCGCGGCGGCCTCCAGGTAGGTGAGCGACCTGCGGGCGTCGCCGCCGGCCAGCCGCACCAGGTGCTCGGCGGCCTCCGGCGCCAGGCTCACCCTCCCGTCCAGGCCGCGCGGGTCGGTGACGGCGCGCTCCAGCACCACCCGGATGTCGTCCTCCGACAGCGACTCCAGGGTCAGCAGCAGCGAACGCGACAGCAGCGGCGAGATGACGGAGAAGAAGGGGTTCTCGGTGGTGGCGCCGATGAAGGTGACCCAGCGGTTCTCCACGGCGGGCAGCAGGGCGTCCTGCTGCGCCTTGTTGAAGCGGTGCACCTCGTCGACGAACAGGACGGTCTGGCGGCCGGACATGCCCAGCTCGCGCCGGGCCTGCTCGATGGCCGCGCGGACCTCCTTGACGCCCGCCGACACCGCGGAGACCTCCACGAAGCGGCGCTTGGTGACACCCGCCACCACGTAGGCGAGGGTGGTCTTGCCGGTGCCCGGAGGGCCCCAGAGGAACAGCGACATCGGCGCCTCGGCCTCGACGAGGCGGCGCAGCGGCGTGCCGGGGCCCAGCAGGTGCCGCTGGCCGATCACCTCGTCCAGGCTCCGGGGGCGCATCCGCACCGCCAGGGGCTCCTGGCCGCGATGGGCCTCCTCCGCCGCCGAATCGAACAGGCTGTCCACGCCTGAGACAGTACCGTCAGCCCGGCGGGGCCCCGGCCCTGCCGGCCTCCCCCGGCCCCCGGCCTCCAGGGGCCGTACGGGCTCAGTTTCCCCAGACCGTGACGGCTCCGCTGTGCCCGGTCCGTACCACGTAGTAGAGCGTCACGACGGCCAGGACCACGGTCAGCGCCGAGACCGCCAGCTCGACCGGGCGGCCGAACCTGTCGCCGCGCGTGACGTAGACGAGGGCCAGCGACACCACTCCGAGGACGAAGGCGACGAGCAGCAGGGGAAGCGAGAAGCCCGCGTGCTCGGCGATGCGCTCGCCGAGCTGTCCCCCGGCGGAGGCGAAGCGGCCCTCCTCCAGCGCCTCCCCGCTCTCCCTCGCCACGAAGACGCTCACCGGCACGACCGGGGCGAGCCCGGCCACCGCCCAGGTGAGCACCGGCCGCGTGCGGGGCGCCAGCGCGTACACGGCGGCGAGCACCGCGAGGAGCGGTGTCAGGACCACGGCCGCGTGAACGACCAGGGGGTGGAGGGGCAGACCGAGGATCTCGTCGAACATGGGGACACTCCGGTAGTACGTGGCTCATCATCAGCAAGTACAGGGATCCCACCACAGGTGGGCTATGGGGAGCGTGAGGAGATCTCGTCTTCCCCTCTGCCCCATCTGATGAATTCCTCCACTTACGTACAGCACATGTTGGGGCCGGTACTCTTTTCGCCAGCCCGTAACCATGGAACATCAATCTTGGAGGACATAGCGGTGAGCGCCGAGGACCGCCAGAGCCAGCTGGCTCGGGAACACAAGGAGCGGCAGGCGAAGCGTGCCGAGCAGACGACCGCGTCGAAGCGCAACGTCGTCATCGGGACCGTCGCCGCACTGGTCGTCGTCGCGGGAGGACTGTTCGCCGGGGTCACCCTTCTGGGAAACGACGGTGACGACGTGAAGGCCAAGCCCGCCGCCAGCAGTTCACCGGTTCCCTCGGACACCGCGGCCGCGACGCCGGAGCCGACCTTCACGGCCGATCCGACCAGCACGAAGTGCTCCTATCGCAAGGACACCAGCGGCAGCCCGGCGAAGAACGTGGGCACGCCGCCGGCCAAGCCCAACCTGAAGCTGAAGACCATGACGATCACCACCAACCACGGCGACGTCGTGATCGACCTGGCGACCGCGCAGGCTCCCTGCACGGTCAACTCCTTCGCCTTCCTGGCCAGGAAGAACTTCTTCGACAACACCAAGTGCCACCGCCTGGCCACCCCCGAGAACTCCGGCGTGAGCCTGCTGCAGTGCGGCGACCCGCAGGCCAAGGCCGACGGGAAGAACCCCACCGACGGCCAGGGCAGCTCGGGCTACGTCTACGACAGCGAGAACCTCGGCGGGATCCCGTACAGCAAGGGCACGGTCGCGGTGGCCCAGGCGGTCGACGCCGTCAACCAGAACGGCAGCCAGTTCTGGATCTCGCTCGGGAACGAGACCGAGCAGGTGGAGAAGGCCTACACGCCCTTCGGTGTGGTCTCCCAGGGGATGGAGATCCTGGAGAAGATCGCCGCGGGCGGGTGGATCACCAACCCCGACGACATCACCGGCGACGGCGGCTCCAACGCCCCCAAGATCCCGGTGATCATCAAGAACGTGCGGCTCTCCTAGCCGGGCCCGCGGCGCCCCGCCGCCACAGGACGCCCCGCCGGTCGGACGACCCGCGGGGCGTTTCCACGTCCGCCCCCGGACACGCCGGCGCCCTCGTACCCCTGCCGGCTCCGCGCCCCTGTACCCCCTGCCGGACCCGCGCCTTCGTGCCCCGGACGGGCCGCTGCCCCGCACACCCCTGACCGGTCCCGCACGCGGGCGCCCCGAATGGCGCGTGGCCGGTACGCGGCCGGTACGGACCTCAGCGCGGCCGTGTGCGGGCCGTGAGCCCCTCCCGCCCCCCAGAGGACCCGGTGGCCCCGCGGGTCGCTCAGGAGGCCAGTGAGGCGCCCGGAGGGCATCGGAGGGCATCGGAGGGCATCGCCGCGCCCCATCCCTGCGAGTTCCCTGCCCGGACACGACGAAAGCCCCCGGAACACCGTCCGGGGGCTTTCGTCACGTCCTGCTCACATCCGGGGCAGGCCCCGGATCAGGCGTCGGCCTTGGGCCTGCCGTCGACGCCCGCCTCCTTGCGCTGCTCCACCGTGATCGGGGTGGGCGCGCCGGTGAGCGGGTCGAACCCGGAGGCCGTCTTCGGGAAGGCGATGACGTCGCGGATGGAGTCGGTGCCCGCCAGGAGCATGCAGATCCGGTCCCAGCCGTAGGCGATGCCTCCGTGCGGCGGGGGGCCGTACTTGAACGCCTCCAGCAGGAAGCCGAACTTGCTCTCCGCGTCCTCCTTGGAGATGCCCAGCACGTCGAAGACGCGCTGCTGCATCTCGGCCCGGTGGATACGGATCGAGCCGCCGCCGATCTCCATGCCGTTGCAGACCATGTCGTAGGCGTAGGCCAGGGCCTCGCCGGGCTGGTCCTGGAAGGTGTCGGCCCACTCGGGCTTGGGGCCGGTGAAGGGGTGGTGGACCGCGGTCCAGCCGCCCTCGCCGTCCTCCTCGAACATGGGGGCGTCGACGACCCACAGGAAGTTCCAGGCCGACTCGTCGATCAGGCCGCAGCGACGGCCGATCTCCAGGCGGGCCGCGCCGAGCAGCTCACGGGAGGCGGAGGCCGCGCCGGCCGCGAAGAAGATCGCGTCACCGGGCGCCGCGCCGACCTCGGCGGCCAGGCCGGCCGACTCGGTCTCCGACAGGTTCTTGGCGACCGGCCCGCCGAGCGCGCCGTCCTCGCCCACCAGCACGTAGGCCAGGCCCCTGGCGCCGCGCGACTTGGCCCACTCCTGCCAGCCGTCCAGCTCCTTGCGGGTCTGCGAGGCACCGCCAGGCATGACCACGGCGCCCACGTACGGGGCCTGGAACACCCGGAAGGTGGTGTCGGCGAAGAAGCCGGTCATCTCGACGAGCTCCTGGCCGAAGCGCAGGTCGGGCTTGTCGGAGCCGTAGCGCGCCATGGCGTCGCGGTAGGTCATCCGGGGCAGGGGCGTCGGCAGGTCGTAGCCGGCCGTCTCCTTCCAGATGCGGCCGATGAGCCGCTCGCCCAGCGCGATGACGTCGTCCTGGTCCACGAAGGACATCTCGACGTCGATCTGGGTGAACTCCGGCTGCCGGTCGGCGCGCAGGTCCTCGTCGCGGTAGCACTTGGCGAGCTGGTAGTAGCGCTCGAGCCCCGCGACCTGGAGAAGCTGCTTGAACAGCTGGGGCGACTGGGGCAGGGCGTACCAGCTGCCCGGCTGGAGGCGGACCGGGACCAGGAAGTCGCGGGCGCCCTCGGGGGTCGAGCGGGTCAGCGTCGGGGTCTCGACGTAGGTGAACCCCTGCTCGTTCATCACCTCGTGGGCGAGGTAGGTGGCCCGGGAGCGGATGCGCATGGCGTGCGCGACCTGCTGGCGGCGGATGTCGAGGTAGCGGTACTTCAGCCGCGCCTCCTCCGAGACGCCCGCGGTGCCCTCGATCGGGAACGGCAGCGGCGCGGACTCGCTGAGCACCTCGACCTCGGAGGCGACGACCTCGATCGCGCCGGTCGGCAGCTCGGGGTTCTCGTTGCCCTCGGGGCGGACCCGCACCTCTCCGACGACCTTGACGCAGTATTCGGCGCGCAGGCCGTGGGCGTCGTCCTCCTCGCGGAAGACCACCTGGGCCGAGCCCGAGGCGTCACGCAGGTCGATGAAGACCACGCCGCCGTGGTCGCGGCGCCGCGCCACCCACCCGGCGAGCGTCACCCGCTGCCCGGCGTGCTCCTCGCGCAGTGATCCCGCTTCGTGCGTGCGGATCATTTGTCCAGTCTCTCCTTCAACATCGTGACGATCTCGGCGAGCGGCACGGCGGTCTGGTCCCCGCTGGCCAGGTCCTTGACCTGGGCGACCCCCGCGGCGAGGTCTCGCTCGCCGAGGATCACCGCGTAGCCGGCACCCGAGCGGTCGGCGCCCTTCATCGCGCCCTTGACGCCCTTGCCGCCGAACGACATGTCGGCGGCCAGGCCCGCCCGGCGCAGCTCGGTGACGAGCAGGAACATCCGGCGGCGTGCCTCCTCGCCCAGCGGCACACCGTACACCCGCACGCGCGCCTCGGCGCTCTCGTCCCCGAACAGGCCCTCGGCCTCCATGGCCAGGACCGTGCGGTCGACGCCCAGCGCCCAGCCGACGCTGGGCAGGGCGGGGCCGCCGAGCATCTCGCTCAGCCCGTCGTAGCGACCCCCGCCCCCCACCGCGGACTGCGAGCCGAGCCCGTCGTGGACGAACTCGAACGTGGTGCGCGTGTAGTAGTCGAGGCCGCGGACGAGCCGGGGGTCGTCGGTGTAGGCCACGCCGGAGGCGGTCAGCAGCGCGCGGACCTCCTCGTGGTAGGCCTTGCACGCCCCGCACAGGTGGTCGACGACGAGCGGCGCCCCGGCCAGTCGTGCCTGCACCTCGGGGCGCTTGTCGTCGAGCACGCGCAACGGGTTGATCTCGATTCGGGCGCGGGTGGCCTCGTCGAGGTCGAGGCCGCGCAGGAAGTCCTGGAGCGCGGCCCGGTAGACGGGGCGGCACTCCTTGTCGCCCAGCGTGTTGACCAGCAGCCGGACCCCGGTGAGCCCCAGGGCGGCGTAGCCGTCGACGGCGAGCAGGATCAGCTCGGCGTCGAGCGCCGGGTCCTCCGAGCCCAGCGCCTCGGCGCCGACCTGCCAGAAGTGGCGGTAGCGGCCCTTCTGGGCCCGCTCGTAGCGGAACTGGCTGCCCGAGTACCAGAGCTTCACCGGGAGCTGCCCGTTGTGCAGGCCGTGCTGGAGGACCGCCCGCACCACCGACGCGGTGCCCTCGGGACGCAGCGTGATGGAGCGCCCGCCCTTGTCCTCGAAGGTGTACATCTCCTTGGAGACGATGTCGGTCGACTCGCCGACACCGCGGACGAACAGCGCGGTGTCCTCGAAGACCGGGGTCTCGATGTAGCCGTAGCCCGCCCGGCGGGCGGGCGCGGTGAGCGCCTCGCGCACGGCGAGCGCCCGCTCCGAGCGCGGCGGAAGCCAGTCGAAGGTGCCCTTGGGCGCCTGCAAAGTCATTGTCTAAAGTCCCCTGCCGGGGCCGCGGTCGTGCCCGGTGCCCGCGCCGTCCGCGAGCTCCGCGGGATCCGCTCCCGCGGCCGCCTTCGCCTCCGCGAGGTACGGGTTGGTGGCACGCTCGTGACCGATCGTGGTCTGTGGTCCGTGGCCGGGCAGGACCACCGTCTCCTCCGGCAGCGGCAGGCACTTGGCCGCCAGGCTGCGCAGGATGGTCGGGTAGTCGCCGCCCGGAAGGTCTGTGCGGCCGATGGAGCCGGCGAACAGCAGGTCGCCCGAGAACAGCACGTCCGGGATCTCCTCGGTGCTGGGCAGCCTGAAGGTCACCGACCCCCTGGTATGGCCGGGGGTGTGGTCGACGGTGAGCTCCAGGCCGGCCAGGCGCAGCACCTCTCCGTCGGCGAGCTCGCGCACGTCGTCGGGCTCGGTGAAGGCGAGCCCGCCGAACAGCTGCTGCTTCGTCGACAGCGACAGCCCCTTGCCCGGGTCGGACAGCAGGTCGCGGTCCTCCGGATGGATCCACGCGGGAACGTCACGCGCGCCGCAGACCGGGGCGACCGACCACATGTGGTCGATGTGCCCGTGGGTGACCAGCACCGCGACGGGCTTGAGCCGGTGCTCGCGCAGCAGGTCGTCGAGGTCGCCGACGGCGTTCTGACCGGGGTCGACGACCACGCACTCCTCGCCCGCGGCGGGAGCGACGACGTAACAGTTGGTCTGGAAGGACCCTGCGGGAAACCCGGCGATGAGCATCTGCCTCAGCTGATCTCGTCAAGAATGCGGATGGGAATGTAACCGAAGGGTACCGGTGCGGGTCGGCGGGCTGCGAACCATTACCCATTGGCCGATACGATTCGCCCACCTCATTAAGTACTACTCGGCACTCGGGAGGGCGAAGCGGTGAGCGGCAAGGAGCGCCAGAAGCAGTTGGCGCGCGAGCACTACGAGCGGCAGACGCAGCGACGCGTCGAACGTGAGGCCAGGGCCAAGCGCAACGCGATCATCGGCAGCACCGTGGCCGGTGTGGTCGTGGTGGCGGGCGTGATCGCCGCGACGACCCTGTTCGGGGGCTCCGACACGACGGCGACCGCGACCACCGACCCGGCCCCGTCGGACAACGCCTCCCCGGCCGCGTCGGCGGACACCGGGGCGAAGCCCAAGGCCTTCGACCCGGCGACCGGCACCTGCGGCTACGTCGCTGAGGCCGGTGGCGGCCCGGCCAAGAACGTGGGCCTGCCCCCGGAGAAGGTCGACCTGACGCCCAAGACGATGACCCTGAAGACCAACCAGGGCGACATCGTGATCAAGGTGTCGGCCGAGAAGACCCCGTGCACGGTCAACTCCTTCGCCTTCCTGGCGCAGAAGAAGTACTTCGACGGTTCCAAGTGCCACCGGCTGGGCTCCGACCAGTTCCCGATGCTGCAGTGCGGCGACCCGCTGGCCAAGGCCGACGGAAAGAGCCAGACCGACGGCCAGGGCGGCCCCGGCTACCGTTTCGTGAACGAGAACCTGGAGGGCGCCAAATACACGCGCGGTGTCGTGGCCATGGCCAACAGCGGTCCCGACACCAACGGCAGCCAGTTCTTCATCGTCTTCGGCGACGCCCCGCTGACCCCGGACTACACACCGTTCGGTACGGTCACCAAGGGTCTGGAGATCCTCGACAAGGTGAACAAGGCCGGCGTCATCACCCCGGGGCCCGACGGCACCGGGGCACCGAAGGAAACCGTCGAAATCAAAGACGTGACAATGTCCAGTTAGAGCTGACGTAATACATACAAGGGGCGGTAAGTCCCGAAAGGCTGATGAAAGTGCGGGAGGACACGGTGAGCACCGACCCGTGGGGCCGGGTAGACGACGACGGCACCGTCTACGTACGTACGGCTGAGGGAGAGCGGGCCGTCGGGTCCTGGAAGGCCGGCGAACCGGAGGAGGCGCTTGCCTACTTCCATCGCAAGTTCGACGAGCTGGCCGGGCAGGTCACCCTGCTGGAACAGCGGGTCCGCGGCACCGACCTGCCACCCGCCCAGGCCGAGGCGACGATCGTCAAGCTCCGTGAGGCGATCACCGACGCGCACGCGGTCGGCGATCTCGACGCGCTGCTGAACCGCCTCAACACCCTCACGGAGCTGGTCGCCCAGCGCCGGGAGGAGGTCAAGGCGGCTCGTGACGTGGCCAGGGCGGAGGCCAAGGGCATCAAGGAGCGGATCGTCGCCGAGGCCGAGCGCATCGCCGACGACACGACCCACTGGAAGACCGGTGGCGAGCGGCTGCGCCAGCTGATCGAGGAGTGGAAGGCCGCCGAGCGCATCGACCGGGTGACCGAGGCGGCGCTGTGGAAGCGCCTCTCGGCGGCCCGTACGGCCTTCGCCAAGCGGCGCAAGGCCTACTTCGCGGGGCTGGACGAGCAGCGCGAGGGCGTGCGGTCCACCAAGGAGCGCATCGTGACCGAGGCCGAGGCGCTGGCCTCGTCCACCGACTGGGGTGCCACCGCGTCCGCCTACCGCGAGCTGATGCAGGAGTGGAAGACGGCGGGCAGGGCCTCCCGCGAGGTCGAGGACGAGCTCTGGGGCCGTTTCAAGGGCGCCCAGGACCAGTTCTTCCAGGCGCGGTCGGCGGTCTTCGCCGAGCGCGACGCCTCGCTGGCGGCGAACGCCGAGATCAAGGAGCAGCTCCTGGTCGAGGCGGAGAAGATCCTTCCGGTCACCGACGCCCGCGCCGCGCGGGGTGCCCTGCGCAACCTCCTGGAGCGCTGGGAGGCGGCGGGCCCCGTTCCGCGCGAGCAGCGCGACCGCCTGGAGGGTGGCCTGCGCAAGATCGACGAGGCGGTCCGCAAGGCCGAGGAGACGGAGTGGAAGCGCTCCAACCCCGAGGCCCGCGCCCGCGCCCAGAACACGGTCGACCAGCTGCGCAAGTCGATCGCGCAGTTGGAGGGCCGCCTGGCCAAGGCCAGGGAGGCAGGCAGGGACAAGGACGTCAAGGACTCCGAGGAGGCCCTGACCGCCCGCCGTTCCTGGCTGGAGGAGGCGGAGCGCACGCTCGCCGAGTTCTCCTGACACCCGGCGCCGTCACCGGCTGACACGACGGCAGGGCCGCGGGGACACTCCCACCACGGAGTGTTCCCGCGGCCCTGCCGCTTGTGGCGGGGGCCCCAGGGGGCGTACGGGACGACGGGGGCGCGTGTGGCCGCGGTTCATCAGGACCAGGGCGTGGTCCCAGGGGGCGTACGGGAGGGCGGGAGCGCGTGTCGCCACCGGTATCAGGACCAGGCCGGGGCGCGGTCCCAGGGGTCGTACGGGACCGCGGGAGGGGGCCTCAGGAACCGGCGCCGCTGACCCGGTAGACGTCGTAGACGCCCTGGATGTTGCGGACGGCCTTCAGGACGTGGCCCAGGTGCTTGGGGTCGCCCATCTCGAAGGTGAACTTGCTGATCGCCACCCTGTCCCTGGACGTCGTCACCGACGCCGACAGGATGTTGACGTGCTGGTCGGAGAGGGTGCGGGTCACGTCGGAGAGCAGCCGGGGCCGGTCGAGCGCCTCGACCTGCAACGCGACCAGGAACACCGAGTCGTCGGCGGCGGACCAGGCGACCTCGACCAGGCGGTCGGGCTCCGACTGGAGCTGGTCCATGTTGGGACAGTTGGTGCGGTGCACCGACACGCCGTGCCCGCGGGTGACGAAGCCCACGATCTCGTCGCCGGGCACGGGGGTGCAACATCGCGAGAGACGCACCCACACGTCGGAGTCGCCCGCGACGACCACTCCCGCGCCGCCGCTGCCGCGGGGGCGCCCGCGCAGCTTGGTCGGTACGGAGGTCTCGGCGATGTCGTCCTCGGCGCCCTCGACGCCCCCGATGGACGTCACGAGCTTCTGCACGACCGTCTGCGCGGCCACGTGGCCCTCACCGACGGCCGCGTAGAGCGCGGAGACGTCCGGGTAGCGCAGGTCCCTGGCGAGGGCCAGGAGGGACTCTCCGGACATCAGGCGCTGCAGCGGCAGGCCCTGCTTGCGCATGGCGCGGCCGATCGCCTCCTTGCCCGCCTCGATCGCGGTCTCGCGGCGCTCCTTGGAGAACCACTGCCGGATCTTGTTTCGGGCCCGGCCGGACTTGACGAACTTCAGCCAGTCACGCGAGGGGCCCGCGTCGGGCGACTTGGAGGTGAAGATCTCCACGGTGTCGCCGTTGCCCAGACGCGACTCCAGGGGCACCAGGCGGCCGTTGACCCTGGCCCCGATGCAGCGGTGGCCGACCTCGGTGTGCACGGCGTAGGCGAAGTCGACGGGCGTCGCGTTCTCCGGCAGGGCGATGACCTGGCCCCTGGGGGTGAAGACGTAGACCTCGGAGACCGACAGGTCGAACCTGAGCGACTCCAGGAACTCGCCCGGGTCGGCGGTCTCCTTCTGCCAGTCGAGGAGCTGGCGCAACCACGCCATGTCGCTGGCGGGCTTCAGCTTCGCCCCGGGAGGACCCGCGGTGGTCATGTCCTCCTTGTACTTCCAGTGCGCCGCCACGCCGTACTCGGCCCTGTGGTGCATGCCGTGGGTGCGGATCTGCAGCTCCACCGGCTTGCCCTCGGGGCCGATGACCGTGGTGTGCAGCGACTGGTACATGTTGAACTTGGGCATCGCGATGTAGTCCTTGAACCGGCCGGGGACCGGGTTCCATCGCGCGTGGATCGTGCCGAGCGCCGCGTAGCAGTCGCGGACCGAGTCGACCAGGACCCGGATGCCGACCAGGTCGTAGATGTCGTCGAAGGCGACGTCCCTGGCGATCATCTTCTGGTAGACGGAGTAGTAGTGCTTGGGGCGGCCCTTGACCGCCGCGCGGATCTTGGCGTCGCGCAGGTCCCCGGAGACCTTCTCGATGACCTCCTGCAGGAACAGGTCCCTGCGCGGGGCCCGCTCCGACACCATCCGGGCGATCTCGTCGTACCGCTTGGGGTAGAGCATGGCGAACGCGAGGTCCTCCAGCTCCCACTTGATGGTGTTCATGCCCAGCCGGTGGGCGAGCGGCGCGAAGATCTCCAGCGTCTCCCGCGACTTCTGGTGCCGCTTGTGCTCGGGCAGGTAGCGCATGGTGCGCATGTTGTGCAGCCGGTCGGCGAGCTTGATCACCAGCACCCGGATGTCGCGGGACATCGCCACGACCATCTTGCGCACGGTCTCGGCCTCGGCCGCGGCCCCGAACTTGACCTTGTCGAGCTTGGTGACGCCGTCGACCAGCAGCGCGATGTTGTCGCCGAAGTCCGAGCGCAGCTCGTCGAGGCCGTAGGCGGTGTCCTCGACGGTGTCGTGCAGCAGCGCCGCGCACAGCGTCTCGTCGTCGGTGCCGAGCTCGGCCAGGATCGTGGCCACCGCCAGCGGGTGGGTGATGTACGGGTCGCCGCTCTTACGCTTCTGGTCGCGGTGGTGGTAGGCGGCCACGTCGTAGGAGCGCTCGATGAGCCGCAGGTCCGCCTTCGGATGGGTCGCGCGGACCGTCCGGAACAGCGGCTCCAGGACCGGATTCATGCCGCCACCCCATGTCCCCCCAAAACGTGCGAGCCTTCGCCTTACCGCCGGCTTCTCCTCGGCGGCTCCGGACATGGCGGAACCGGCATCGCCTGCTGGGACGGCCGTCTCGGGACCGCCACCGCCGGCGGTCGCGTCGGGGACGACCACATCACGGGGCACTCAGACTCCTTACGTTCGAGTCCAGATCCCTCAGTGTATCCAGACGGGGTTGTGTGCATTTGTCCGCGGGGTCGATCAGACGACGACGAGGGTGTGCAGCTCCACGTCGGTCAGGCGCTCGCGGCCCTTGAGGAAGGCCAGCTCCATGAGCACGGCGACCGCGACGACGTCGGCGCCCGCCCTGCGGACCAGCTCCACCGCCGCGCGCGCCGTGCCTCCGGTGGCGAGCACGTCGTCGACGATGAGAACGCGCTCTCCGGGGACGAAGGCGTCGCGGTGAACCTCGATGGTGGCGGAGCCGTACTCCAGATCGTAGGACGCCTCAAGCGTCTCAGAGGGCAGTTTGCCTTTCTTCCGCACCGGGACGAACCCCGCACCCGCCCGGACGGCGGTCGGGGCGGCCAGGATGAACCCCCGCGCCTCGATTCCGACGATCTTGTCCACCTCGTACAGCCCGGCCAGTTCCTCGATCACCGCGTCGAACGCCACCGGGTCGGCGAGCAGGGGGGTGATGTCCTTGAAGAGCACCCCGGGCTGCGGGTAGTCGGGCACGTCGCGGATGCGGTCGAGGATCAGGCTGCTCAGCTCGGTCATGGTCGGCGCTCCTGTGGAGATCTCGGGGTGGGAAGGCACCGGGGGGCCGGTGGTGGTGCGGGCAGAGGACTGCGGGGGTGGAGGAGGCCGCGGGGTCAACCGCGAGGGTGGAGGAGGTCACGGGGCAGGGAAGGCGCGGGGGTGCCGCAGGCGTGTCGCGGGGTGTCGCGGGGGAAGGAAAACGCCTCCGCTCCCGGCGCGGGGAGCGGAGGCGCGGACGTGCTCGTGCCTACTTCTTCCTTCGCTTGTCACCGGCGGAGGAGGCCCCGCCGGCGACCGTGGCGGCGCCGTTGGAGGCTCCGGCGGCGACCGGCTGGCGCACCGTCTTGGCCCCGGAACCGCCTCCGTGCGCGGCGAGCCGCTTGGCGATCTCCGTGTAGAGCGTCTCGCGCTCCTTCAGCGTGACCAGCAGCGGCGTCGCGACGCACAGCGAGGAGTAGGTGCCGACGATCATGCCGACGAACAGCGACAGCGACAGGTCCTTCAGCGTTCCCGCGCCGAACAGCGTGGTGCCGATGAAGAGGATCGCCGCGACCGGCAGGATCGCCACCAGGGTGGTGTTCAGCGACCGGATCAGCGTGTGGTTCAGCGCGTTGTTGGCGGCCTCGGTGTAGGTGATCTTGGAGGTCCTGCCGATCTTGGCGGTGACCTCCTTGATCATGTCGAAGACGACGACGGCGTCGTACAGCGAGTATCCGAGGATCGTCAGGAAGCCCAGCAGGGTCGCCGGGGTGACCTCGAAGCCGGACCAGGCGTAGACGCCGGCGGTGATCACCAGGTCGTGCAGCAGCGCCACGACGGCGGCCAGCGCCATCTTCCACTCGAAGGCCATCGTCAGGTACAGGATGATCGCCAGCATGAAGACGATCAGTCCGATGACGGCCTTGTTGGCCACCTGGCCACCCCACGAGGCGCCGATCACCTGCAGGTTGACCTGGTCCACCGGCAGCTTGAACTCGGTGGACACGGCCCTCTGCATCTTGGTGACCTGGTCGGCCGGGAGGCTCTCCGTGGTGACCCGCCAGCCGTTCTGGGTCGTCTGCGCGATGACCTGGTGCGCGCCGGCGTCGGTGAACGTGGCGCGCACCTGCTCGATGTTGGCCGTCGGGGCCTTGAAGGAGAAGACCGACCCGCCCTTGAACTCCACGCCCAGGTTGAGGCCGTTGAAGATCAGACCGGCGATGGAGATCACCAGCAGGATTGCGGAAAGGGTGTACCAGAGCTTCTTGCGGCCGACGAAGTCGACGTCGACCTCGCCCCGGTACAGCCGGCGCGCGATGCCGGACATCAGGCCTCCTGCGGAACGGTCTTGGGCTTGACGGGGGCCTCGCTCATACGCTCGGCGTCGAGCCCGGAGAGCTTGTGCCCCTTGGCGAAGAACTTCAGCTTGGCCAGCATCGCGACGAACGGCTTGGTGAACATGAACACCACCGCGATGTCGATGAGCGTGGTCAGGCCCATGGCGAAGGCGAATCCGGCCACGCCGCCGACCGCCAGGAAGTAGAGCACCACGGCGGCGATGAACATGACGGCGTCGGCGATGAGGATCGTCCGCCGGGCGCGGACCCAGGCGACCTCGATGGCCGTGCGCAGCGAGCGCCGGCCCTCCTTCATCTCGTCGCGGATCCGTTCGAAGTAGACGATGAACGAGTCCGCGGTGATACCGATCGAGACGATCAGTCCGATGATGTGCGGCAGCGAGAGGCGGAAGCCCGCGAACGCGCCGAGCAGCACGACGGCCTGGTAGGTCACGACCGTGGCCACCACGAGGCTCAGCACCGACACGATGCCCAGACCGCGGTAGTAGAGCATCGAGTAGATCACGACCAGCAGGAGGCCGATCGCGCCCGCGATGAGGCCGCCGCGCAGCTGGTCGGCGCCCAGCGTGGAGGAGACCTCCTCGATGGAGCTCTTCTCGAACTTCAGCGGCAGCGCGCCGTACTTGAGCTGGTTGGCCAGCTCGTCGGCCGTCACCTGGGTGAAGCTGCCGGAGATCTGCGCCCGGCCGCCGGTGATGGGCTCCTGGATGACGGGCGCGGAGATGACCACGCCGTCGAGGACCATCGCGACCTGGTTGCGGGGAGCCTGCGAGTTGAAGGCGGTGGTGGTGACCTTCGACCACTGGTCGGGGCCCTGGCCCTTGAAGGCGAGCTGGACGAGCCACTCACCGGTGGTCTGGTCGACGCCGGAGGACGCGCTGTCGATCGAGGTGCCGGTCACGGCCGCCTTGTCCAGCACGAACTTGGTGCTGCCGTCCTGGCTGCAGCCGACGTACTGCTTGTCCGGCGCGTCCTGGGCGCCCACCCCGGCGTCCTTGGCGCAGTCGAGCGTCTCGAACCGCTTGAGCGCCGCGGGGTCGATCCCGGTGGTGTCGACGCCCGCCATCGGGTCGTTGGGCGACGTCGGCGGGGCCGTCGGCACGGCACTGGCGTCGGGGGCGGCACTGGCGTCCGGGGCCGCGCTCTTGCCCGGCTTGGCGGACTTGTCGCCGCTCGGCTCGGCGGAGGGCGCGGGAGTGGTGCCGGGGCTCGGGTTGGTGAGCGCCGACGACAGCGCGCGGCCGGCCGGGGACGCTCCCGTGTCGGGCGCGGCGGTCGCGCCGGGCTTCGGGGTCGCCGACTCGGCGGGCTTGGACTCCTTGCCGCCCTTGCGCCCCGAGGCGGTGGGCGAGGGAGTCGGCGTCGGCGCCTGCGTGGAGAGCTGGCCCGGGGGCGGAGGTGAACCGGACCCGATCGCCAGCACCTGGCGGAACCTCAGCTCCGCGGTGGTGCCGACCAGCTTGACGACTTCCTCCTGGCCGGCTCCGGGAACGGAGATGACGATGTTGTCACCGGATTTGGCGACCTCGGCGTCGGAGATGCCGCTGCCGTTCACCCGCTCGCGGATGATGTTCACGGCGAGGTCGAGGCTCTCCTGCGAGGGAGCGCTCCCGTTCGGCGTGACGGGCTGCAGCGTCACGGTCGTGCCGCCGGCGAGGTCGAGGCCATACTCCGGGGTGTACGCCTTGTTGAGGAGCATCGCCCCGCCCATGGCGAGAATGATCGCCAGAAGCACCAGGAGCATGCGCCCCGGTCTGCTCTGGCCGCTGGTCGGTCGGGCCACTGGTCGTCAGTTCTTTCGGTTATAGGGGGTTGGAGGTGAGGCTACTCACGGCTTCTTGGTCGTCGTGTCGTGGTCTGCACCCTGCTGTTGTTCCGCCGTCTCCACGAGATCGTGGTCGACAGCCTTGACATTCTCCTCCTCCACGTCGTCAACCGGAACCAGGACACGGCCGATGGCCGCCTTCACCCAGCGGGTCTCCACGCCGGGGGCGATCTCCAGGATCACGTCGTCGGCGTCGATGGCCACCACGGTCGCGAAGAGACCCGTCGTGGTCATGACACCGGTGCCCGGCGTGAGGCTGTTCTGCATTTTGACCTGCTCCTGCTGCCGCTTGCGCTGCGGCCGGATGAGCAGGAAGTAGAACACCACGACCATGAGAGCGATCATGATCAGGCTCGAATAGTTGCCGCCCACAGGGCCGCTCCCTCTCTTGAGATTGACCGGCGGAAGCCGGACGTCATATACGGCCACGCCGCTCAGCACGTCAGCCTACACAGCCATCCAAGGCTCGGAGTTTAGGCGAGCTGTTAAGAGCGCGGCAACGAAGTCACGTTCCGGCGCGCAGGGAAGTTCCCATTTCGATACAGTTGTCATCTATCTGTGATCAATCCTGTACGACTCCCCTACCGACTCCCAACGTTAGATTTGCCCAGGATCATCCTCAAGATCGATGAGGAACGAGGCCCCGAAGGCGTCCGGCGGGGGCACCAGCCCCAGATGCGTCCAGGCCGCCGCGGTCGCGACCCGGCCACGGGGGGTGCGGGCCAGCAGCCCCTGCCGCACCAGGAACGGCTCGGCGACCACCTCGACCGTCTCCGGCTCCTCCCCCACCGCGACCGCGAGGGTCGACAGCCCCACCGGCCCGCCACCGAACTTGCGCAGCAGCGCCCCGAGCACCGCGCGGTCGAGCCGGTCGAGCCCCTCGGCGTCGACCTCGTAGAGGTTGAGCGCGGCGGAGGCGACATCCCTGGTGACGACGCCCTCGGCGCGCACCTCGGCGAAGTCGCGGACCCGGCGCAGCAGCCGGTTGGCGATGCGGGGGGTGCCCCGGGAGCGGCCGGCGATCTCACGGGCGGCGTCATCGGGGAGCGTGACGCCCAGCAGGCGCGAGGAGCGGTGCAGCACCTCCTCCAGCTCGGCGACCCCGTAGAAGTCCATGTGCGCGACGAAACCGAAGCGGTCGCGCAGCGGGGCGGGGAGCATGCCGGCCCGGGTGGTGGCCCCGACCAGGGTGAACGGGGCGATCTCCAGCGGGATCGCGGTCGCCCCCGGCCCCTTGCCCACCACGATGTCGACGCGGAAGTCCTCCATCGCGAGGTAGAGCATCTCCTCGGCGGGCCTGGACATCCGGTGGATCTCGTCGATGAACAGGACCTCGCCCTCGGAGAGGGTCGACAGGATCGCCGCGAGGTCCCCGGCCCGCTCCAGCGCGGGCCCCGAGGTGATCCGGAGGGGCACGGAGAGCTCGGTCGCGATGATCATGGAGAGGGTCGTCTTGCCCAGCCCGGGACCGCCGCTCATCAGCACGTGGTCCGGCGGCCGGTTGCGCCGCAGCGCGCTCTGCAGCACCAGCGACAGCTGCTCGCGCACCCGCGCCTGGCCGATGAACTCCTCCAGGCGCTTGGGCCGCAGCGCCGCCTCGATGTATCTCTCGTCGCCCTCGGCGTCGGGCGAGACCAGATCACGGTCGGAACTCACGCCGCCCCTCCCCCGCCCGCCGTGCGGCGGCCTCTCCCACCGTTCCCGCCGTCTTCCCGTACACGCCCATCATGGCCCGTCTTCCGGCGCGCATCCCGTACGGCGTCGCCGCCGGAAGACCGGTGAGGCCCGCCGCGCCCGCTCCTCATCGCACGCTCAGCGCGCGGAGCGCGGCCTTGAGCAGGGCCGCCACCTGCGGGGGGCGGCCCTCGGCCAGCTCGGCGTCGGCCTGCGGCTCGACGATGGCGACCGCCTCGTCGGCGTCCCGCCCCGAGTAGCCCAGGCCGACCAGGCCGGAGTGGACCTGGGCCCGCCAGGCGGGTGCGGCGACGCGGCCGTCGAGCGCGGCGTTGACGGCCTCCTCCGGAGTGCCGAGCTTGTTCTTGAGGTCGACGATGATCCGCTGGGCGCCCTTCGGGCCCACCCCGGGGACCCTGGTCAGCGCCTTGACGTCGGCGGAGGCCACCGCCACCCGGAGCGCGTTGGGGGTGTGCACGGCGAGCATCGCGAGGGCGACCTTGGGGCCGACCCCGCTCGCCGTCTGCAGCATCTCGAAGGTGCCGCGCTCGTCGTCGGTGACGAAGCCGAACAGGGTCAGCGACTCCTCGCGGACCACCAGCGAGGTGGCGAGCCTCACCTCCTCGCCCGTCCTGAGCGTCGCCAGCGTGCCCGGCGTGCAGTGCACGAGGACTCCCACCCCGCCGACCTCGACGACCGCCCCGTCGGGCGCGATCGCGGTCACCTGTCCTCGCACCGAGGCGATCACTTCGCGGTTCCTCTCGGGTGTCCGGCCCTGCCACGGCCTCGGAAGTAGGCGGCGGGGGTCGTGGTGGCGCCCGCCGCCTTCGCGGCGGCCTCGGCCAGCCTGCTCTGGGCCCCGCCCCGCCACACGTGGCAGATCGCGAGGGCGAGCGCGTCGGCGGCGTCGGCGGGCTTGGGCATGGCGTCCAGCCGCAGCAGGCGGGTCACCATCGTGCCGACCTGCTGCTTGTCGGCCGTGCCGCTGCCGGTGATGGCGGCCTTGACCTCGGACGGCGTGTGCAGCGCGACCGGCAGGCCCCTGCGGGACGCGCACAGGATCGCCACGGCGGAGGCCTGCGCGGTGCCCATCACGGTCCTGAGGTTGTGCTGGGCGAAGACCCGCTCCACGGCCACCGCGTCGGGCCGGACCTCGTCGAGCCACCGCTCGATGCCCGCCTCGATCGCCACCAGCCGGGCGCCGATCTCGTCGTCGGCGGGGGTGCGGACGACCCCGACCTTGACCAGGCTCAGCGGCGCGCCGGGCCGCCCCTCGACGGCGCCGAGCCCGCATCGGGTAAGCCCAGGATCGACCCCCATCACCCGCAACTCGGGCAAACGCACCGACACGCCTCCGCTCGCCGAACACCTGTTCGGTGGCAGACTCTACCGCGTGGGAGCGGCCCGCGCACGGCTCTTCCCGGCCCGCGCACGGCTCTTTCCCAGCCCGCCCGCGGCTCTTCCCCGCCCCGCGCACGGCCTCTTCCCCCGCCCGCGCACGGCTCTTCCCCCACCCGCCCGCGGCTCTTCCCCACCCGCCGGGAGCCGGAGACGGGTCCCGGGCTCACAGGTGCTGGGCGGCGGGCTCGGCGTCCTCGGCGTTCTCGTCGCTCTTCTTGTCGCGCAGCCGGTCCAGGCGGTTCATCACCGGCGAGGCCGAGATGCCGTGGATCGCCAGGGAGGCCAGCACGGTGAAGGCGACCACGGCCCAGAGCTCCTCGGCGGGGACGCCGAAGTCGGCCTGGCCGAGGGCGTAGGCGAGGTAGAACAGCGAGCCGATGCCGCGGATGCCGAAGAACGCCGTCGCGACGCGCTCGCGCGGTCCCGCCCTGCCGCCCAGCTCGGCGAGCCACCCGGTCAGCGGCCGGATGACCAGCAGCAGCAGAAGGCCGACCGCGGCGCCCCGCCAGGTGAGCGCGGCCAGGCCGCCCACCGCGACGAAGCCGCCGAGCAGCAGGATGAGCCAGGCGGTGAACAGCCGCTCGATCTGCTCGATGAAACCGTGCAGCACCCCGTTGTAGCCGTGGCTGCGCTCGGCGGCCCTGATGGTGCAGGCGGTCACGAACACCGCGATGAAGCCGTACCCGTGCACCAGCTCGGTGAGACCGTAGGCCAGGAAGGTCGCGGCCAGCGCCACGAAGCCGTCGCGGTGCTCGGCCAGCCGCAGGTCGGACTTCTGGGCGCGGAAGAACAGCCGCCCCAGGCCCTTGCCGATCAGCAGGCCGCACACCACGCCCGCGGCGCACCGGTAGAGCAGGTCCACCAGCGTCCACTCGGCGATCCAGCCGACGCCCCCGCTGACGGCCAGCGCGATCGCGGCGTACACCAGGGGGAAGGCGAGGCCGTCGTTGAGGCCCGCCTCGGAGGTGAGGGTGAAACGGACCTCGTCGTCGGCCTTCTCCGAGTCGACGGGCTCGCCGACCTGCACGTCGGAGGCGAGCACCGGGTCGGTCGGCGCGAGCACCGCGCCGAGCAGCAGCGCCGCCGCCAGGGGCCAGCCGAGCAGGCCGTACGCGGCGGCGGCCACGGCGAGGACGGTGAGCGGGAGCGTCCACCCCAGCAGGCGCCAGGTCGAGGACCAGGCGCGCCGCCCGAAGGGCCGGTTGATGGCGAGCCCGGCGCCCATGAGCGAGATCAGCACGCAGATCTCGGTGGCGTGCTCGACCAGCGCCCGGTGGGCCACCGGATCGGGATCCGGCAGCTCCAGGGGCAGCACGTAGAGGAGGAGCCCGCCCAGCAGGCAGGCGAGCGGGAGCGAGAAGGGGCGCCGGTTGAGGAGCCGGGGCAGCGTGGCCGCGAGCAGCGCGGCGACGCCCGCCACGGTAAAAATCAGATCAGGATTGCCCATTGTGCGCGTGATATGCCCTTGACCACGCGGACAAACCTCGCAGACAACACGAGATCACACCGAATGGCTCGGGGTCACGCGTCGAGCTTCTCCATGACCTCGTCGGAGACGTCGAAGTTGGCCCAGACGTTCTGCACGTCGTCGCTGTCCTCCAGGGCGTCGATCAGCCTGAAGACCTTGCGGGCGCCGTCCTCGTCCAGCGGGACGTTCATCGTCGGCATGAAGCTGGACTCGGCCGAGTCGTAGTCGATCCCGGCCTCCTGCAGGGCCTTGCGGACCGGGACGAGGTCGGTGGCCTCGGAGACGACCTCGAACTGGTCGCCCAGGTCGTTGACCTCCTCGGCGCCCGCGTCGAGGACCGCGACCAGCACGTCGTCCTCGGCGAGCTCACCCTTGGGGACGAGCACGACGCCCTTGCGGTTGAACATGTAGGACACCGAGCCGGGGTCGGCCAGCGAGCCGCCGTTGCGGGTCAGCGCGACGCGGACCTCGGAGGCGGCGCGGTTGCGGTTGTCGGTGAGGCACTCGATCAGCACCGCGACGCCGCCGGGGGCGTATCCCTCGTACATGATCGTCTGCCAGTCGGCGCCGCCGGCCTCCAGGCCGCCGCCGCGCTTACGGGCGCGCTCGATGTTGTCGATCGGGACCGAGCTCTTGCGCGCCTTGGTGATGGCGTCGTACAGCGTCGGGTTGCCGTCCGGATCGGGTCCGCCCGTCCGGGCCGCGACCTCGATGTTCTTGATGAGCTTGGCGAACAGCTTGCCGCGCTTGGAGTCGAGCGCGGCCTTCTTGTGCTTCGTCGTCGCCCATTTGGAGTGGCCGGACATCGCCTAGAGCTCCCTCACCATCTCAGCGAAATATGAATGCACACCGACATCCCCGGTAAGTTCCGGGTGGAAGGACGTGGCGAGCAACGGTCCTTGGCGGACCGCGACGATCCTATCCCCAGGTTCGGCCAGCGCCAGCACTTCCACCTCCGAACCCACGGATTCCACCCAGGGGGCACGGATGAAGACGGCCCGCATGCCGCCACGGCCGGCGAAGTCGATGTCGGCCTCGAAGGAGTCGACCTGGCGCCCGAAGGCGTTGCGGCGGACGACCATGTCGATGCCGCCGATCGTCTGCTGCCCCTCGACCCCGCCCTCGATCCGGTCGGCCAGCATGATCATCCCGGCGCAGGAGCCGTAGGCGGGCATGCCCGCCTTGATCCGCATCCGGAGCGGTTCGAGCAGCTCGAAGGTCTCGGCGAGCTTCCACATCGTGGTGGACTCGCCCCCCGGGACGACGAGGCCGTCGACCGCCTCCAGCTCGCGGGGACGCCGCACGGTGACCGCTCTGGCGCCCACCGCCTCCAGGGCGCGCACGTGCTCACGCACGTCTCCTTGCAGCGCGAACACGCCGATCGTGGGGACGATGGTCACCGATGGTCCTTCCCGTACGGGTGAGGTGCCCCTTCAGCGTATGGCTACCGGCCGGGCGTTCCCAAACCGGTTCGCCGTTGGGAAAACCCCGCCGGGACGCGCCACGGGCGCCCCGGCGAGGATCCGGCGGGGCGCCCGCGACGGTGGGCGACGGGTGATCACCGTGAGCTCAGGGACGCTTGGTCTCCAGGTCCACGGTCTCCTGGATCCAGTCGATCCCGGGGGTCCTGGCGGCCGAGGGGTCGACCGGGCGCAGGTACGTCCGCTGCACGCCGGGGACCCGGTCCTCGATCACGAAGGTCGCCTTGGTGTGCGCCGCCGCGCCCGGCCGCGTCACCTGCGGCAGCACCTTGAAGTCGGCGGTGAGCCGGTCGCGCTCGATCCGGGTCAGCACGTAGCCGCGCTGGTTGTTGTAGAACTTCAGGTGCGGGTTGATCGTCAGGTACGGGTGGGCCGCCGGGTCGGAGTCGAGGCCGTCGCCGCCCGTGGTGATGGACGAGGCGACCAACTCGGAGCCGACCGTGCGGGTGGTGGGGTCGTCGTAGTCGAGCTTGAGGTCACTCGCCCAGTGGGCGTGCACGTCGCCGGTGAGCACCACCGGGTTGCGCACCTCGGCGTCCACCCAGCCCTGGGTGATGCGCTGCCGCGAGGCGACGTAGCCGTCCCAGGCGTCCTGGCTGGTGATCTTGGCGGGTCCGGCGTTGTTGTCGCGCTGGGCGAAGAAGACCTGCTGGCCGATCACGTCCCAGCGCGCCTCCGAGCGCCGCATGCCGTCCAGCAGCCAGCGCTCCTGCGCGTCGCCGGTGATCGAGCGGGCGGGGTCGGCCGCCGCCGGGCAGTCGCTGTAGCCGTCGCCGCAGCCCTGGTCGCTGCGGTACTGGCGGGTGTCGAGCATGTGGAAGGTGGCCATCCTCCCCCACCGGACGCGCCGGTAGAGCTGCATGTCGACGCCCCTGGGGATGGCGGCGCGGCGCAGCGGCATGTTCTCGTAGTACGCCCTGAAGGCCGCCTCGCGCCGGGCGAGGAAGTTCGGCTGGGGCACCTCGGGCTTCTCGGGCACCTCGTCGGCCCAGTTGTTGTCCAGCTCGTGGTCGTCCCAGACGACCAGCCAGGGGGCGGCGGCGTGCGCGGCCTGCAGGTCGGGGTCGGTCTTGTACTGGGCGTGCCGCTGACGGTAGTTCGCCAGGCTCTCGGTCTCCGGGCCCTCGTGGTGGCGGACGTTGCCGCCGGGGATGGTGTAGGTGTCGCGCCGGTACTCGTACTGGTAGTCGCCCAGGTGCAGGATCAGGTCGGGCCGCTCCTCCGCCAGGCGCCCGTAGGCGGTGAAGTAGCCGTGCTCGTACTGGGCGCAGGAGACGAAGGCCATCGCCAGGGCCGAGCCGTGGGAGAGGGCGTGCGGGGCCGTCCTCGCCCTGCCCATCGGCGAGAGGTACGGGCCGACCTTGAAGCGGTACCAGTAGTCCCTGTCGGAGGGCAGCCCCTCCAGCTCGACGTGGACGCTGTGGCCCCACTCGGGGGCGGCGACGGCCACGCCCCGGCGCAGCGGGCGACGACCCCTCTCGTCGCCGTAGACGTGCCACTCGACGGCGAAGGGCCGGGCGGGCATGCCGCCCAGGCCGTCCTCGGCGAGCGGCTGGGGCGCCAGGCGGGTCCAGATCACGAAGCCGCCTGAGTCGGGGTCCCCGCAGGCGACGCCGAGGGTGAAGGGGTCCGAGCGCAGGCCGCGGGAGGCCAGGGACGCCGAGGACGCGGCGCTCTCCTGGGCGGGCCCGGGATCGGCGTGCGCGGCGGCGGGGATGCCCGCCGCCGCACCGGCCGCGATACCGGTGACGAGAAAGGACCGGCGGGTGAACTTCGACAAGGGGAACCTCCCGGGTGATCGGGCTCGAACGCCCGTCAGCCTCGCGGAGCACCATGACCGAGGAGTTAACTCCTCCCGTCAAGAAAAAGGCGATCTCCGTGACGGAGATCGCCTTTCCCGGTTTCCGGGGGTTCCCAGGGGCCCTGTCGCCCCTGTCCGCGCTACCAGCCGCGCTCGGCGAGCCGGTGCGGGGCGGGGATGTCGTCGACGTTGATGCCGACCATGGCCTCACCCAGACCTCGGGAGACCTTCGCGATGACGTCGGGGTCATCGTAGAAGGTGGTGGCCTTGACGATCGCGGAGGCGCGCTCGGCCGGGTTGCCGGACTTGAAGATGCCCGAGCCGACGAACACGCCCTCGGCGCCGAGCTGCATCATCATCGCCGCGTCGGCCGGGGTGGCGATGCCGCCCGCGGTGAACAGCACGACCGGCAGCTTGCCGGTCCTGGCGACCTCGGCGACCAGCTCGTACGGCGCCTGGAGCTCCTTGGCCGCGACGTAGAGCTCGTCCTCGGGCAGCGAGCCCAGGCGCTTGATCTCGCCCCTGATCTTGCGCATGTGGGTGGTGGCGTTGGAGACGTCGCCGGTGCCGGCCTCGCCCTTGGAGCGGATCATCGCCGCGCCCTCGGTGAGGCGGCGCAGCGCCTCGCCCAGGTTGGTCGCGCCGCAGACGAAGGGCACCGTGAACTGCCACTTGTCGATGTGGTTGGCGTAGTCGGCCGGGGTGAGCACCTCGGACTCGTCGATGTAGTCGACGCCGAGCGACTGGAGCACCTGGGCCTCGACGAAGTGGCCGATGCGGGCCTTGGCCATGACCGGGATCGAGACGGCGGCGATGATGCCGTCGATCATGTCGGGGTCGCTCATCCGGGAGACGCCGCCCTGGGCGCGGATGTCGGCGGGCACCCGCTCGAGGGCCATGACGGCGACGGCGCCGGCGTCTTCGGCGATCTTGGCCTGCTCGGCGTTGACGACGTCCATGATGACGCCGCCCTTGAGCATCTCTGCCATGCCGCGCTTGACCCGGGCGGTTCCGGTGACGGTGGTCTCGCTGACTTCGGGCGTGCTGCTGGACACGGTCTCTACCTCACGACGGCTGGCTGCGGATCACGGGCCGCCCCGGGGGACGGCCACTACGCCTCCATCGTAGGCGCTGGCGGCGTGCCCCCTTACACGACGTCTTGTCACCCTTGGGCGATCTTCTTGGACAGGATGTAGGACTCGCGCGTCAGGGGATGACGGGTTTGGCGGAGGCGAGCACGACCCAGACCTGTCCCGGGGCGAAGTTCATCGCCTCGCCCGCCTCGGTGGTGAAGACGGTGCCGTCCTTCTCCTCGGGCCGCGACCAGCGGGCCTTGAACGCCTGGCCGTCGCGGAGCACGATCGCCCTGCCCTTGCCGGTGCTGTGCACCAGCGGGGTGTAGCTCTGGTTCTTGTCGTGGAACTGCGAGCGCTCCGTCTTGGTGTACTGCACGACGATCGTGGGCGCGCCGAGCTGGCCGCCCTCGGCCGCCATGTCCTTCTTGCCGTCCTGCCAGATCAGCCACTTGCCCGCCGTCTCCGACCAGCCGAAGGTGAAGCGCGCCGCCGGGTACTTCACGCTGTACATCTTGCGCGGCACGCCGCCCTCGGGCGCGTCGCCGAAGGTGAACCCGATGTCCTTGGCCTTGCTCGCCTTGGGCGCCCCGGCCAGCAGCTGTTTGGTGTTGGCGAACAGGTTGTAGGGGGCGAAGCGCCCCGGCTGGCGGAAGTACGCGCCCGGCTCCCTGCTGTCGGAGACGTCGAAGAGCGGCGCCTCGGCGATGAAGGGGAGCATCTTGGTCTGCGCGCCCGAGTAGGCGAAGGCGGGCCTGCCGAACTGCGGGACGATGTGCAGGTCGGAGATGCGGGCGCTGCGGACCGGGCCGACCTTCGCCGGGATCTTCGAGGAGAAGATCGCCATCAGGCGGGTCAGGCCCGCCTCGACCTGCTCGACGTAGACGACGTCCGCGCTCTTGAGGCCGAGCTGCGGCTTGCCCGCCGAGGTGTTCTCGATCTTCACCGCGAGCACCGCCTTGCGGGCCGCGCCGGGCAGGCCGGTGAAGGGGTGCGTCGGCTCGGGCGTGGGGGTCGGGGCCTCGCTCGGCTCGCCGGCCGCGCCCGCGGGGCTGCCCGGCGCGGCCGGATCGTCGGAGGAACAGGCGGCGGCGGGCGCCAGGACCGCGACTCCCGCCAGCGCGACGGCGATCATCCGGGACACCCGCACGGCTCATCTCCTCAGGTCGGCCACTCAGCTACTCGGCCACTCGGTCACGAATCGCCAAGAGCTTACCGGTGTCCGACTTGTCAGATAGTCCGGTTTATATACGCCTTATTCATCCTCATTCAGCGGCCAGGGCCTTCGGGGGCGCGTCGTCGATCTCGAAGAAGGACGGGTACTCGGTGTGCCCGGCGAGCCGCAGCGTGCGGGCCAGCCAGCGGCGCTGCGCCGTCCGGGTGACGCCCACCGCGTTGTTGTAGAACCGGCGGGAGTAGAGGACCTTGGCCACCGCCGCGTCCAGTTCCTCCAGCAGGTCCGCCCCCGCGGGGGTGTCGGCCAGCCGGTCGCGGAAGCGCTCCTGGTCGACGACGGCCCGCAGGGCGCGCGACAGGTCGCTCTCGGCGTGCTCGCGCTCCTCGGGACCCGCGGTGCGCGCCTCGTGGGCGGCCGCGGCCAGCACCAGGCTCGTCGCCGGGTCCAGCAGCCGGGAGGCCGCGAGCTCCAGGCTGACGGCGGTGCGCCGCACCAGGGCGGCGTCCAGGGACTCGCGGGCCAGCTCCAGTCGGATGTGCATCCGGTCGAGCCGTCCCGCCCGCCAGGAGATGTAGACGGCGAGGAGCACCACGATCGCGCCCACCGTCAGGATCAGCGTGGTCGTCACGGCGCTTCGTTCCTCCCGGCGGCGGCGTTCCTCCCGGCGGCGGCCTCCCCGGTCCCGGCGACGGCTCCCGCCGCGTCCGGCACCGTGTCCCCCGCCGTACCTTCCACCACGCCCCCCGCCGTGCCCTCTGTCGCGCTCCCAGCCGTGCCTCCCGCCGTGCCCCCCGGCGAGTCCTCCTCGACCCCGGCCGTGCTCGCCACGGTCTCGTAGACCCGCAGGACGTCGCGGGCGACCGTCGACCAGTCGTACTTGCGCACGGCGAGGCGGGCCTCCTCCGACAGCCTGGCCCGGCGCTCGGGGTCGTCGAGCAGCGCGGCGGCCTCGCGGGCGAGCGACCGGGCGTCGCCCGTCTCGAACAGCGCCCCCGCCCCGCCGTCGTCGAGCACCTTGCGGAAGGCCGGGATGTCGCTCGCCAGGACCGCCGCGCCGGCCGACATCGCCTCGGTCAGCACGATGCCGAAGCTCTCACCGCCCAGGTTGGGCGCGCAGAAGACGTCGACCGTGTGGTAGGCCCGCACCTTGTCCTCCTCGCTGACCATGCCGAGCAGGCCGATCCGGTCGTGGAAGGCGGGCGGGACCCGCTCCAGCACCTCGTCGGCGTCGCCGGGCCCGGCCAGGAGCAGGCGCAGCGCGGGCCGCTCGGCGGCCAGCAGGGCGAACGCCTCCAGCAGCACCGGCAGGCCCTTGCGCGGCTCGTCCATCCGGCCGAGGAAGCCGATCACCTCACCCTCGTCCCAGCCTGGCAGCGGCTCGCCCTCGGCGTAGCGGCTCACGGTCACCCCGTTGGGGATGAGCACGGCGTCACCGCCCATGAACTCCACCAGGGTCTTCCTCGCGGCGTCGGACACGGCGATCCTGCCGCCGATCTTCTCCAGCGCACTCATGATCACCGGCACCCCGACCGAGAAGGAGCGGGAGTTGCCGTACGAGGCGTGGAAGGTGGCCACGATCGGCCCCCTCGCCACCCAGCAGGCGAGCAGCCCGAGCGAGGGGATGGCCGGCTCGTGTACGTGCAGCACGTCGAAGCGGCCCTCGCGCACCCAGCGGCGCACCCGGTTCGCCGACAGGAAGCCGAACGACATCCTGGCCACCGACCCGTTGAACGGCACCGGGACGGCGCGGCCGGCCGAGGTCACGTACGGGGGCAGCTCGGCGTTCTCCGCGGCCGGGGAGATCACCGAGACGTGGTGGCCGTCGGCCATGAGCGCCTCGGCGAGGTCCTGGATGTGCACCTGGACGCCGCCCGGCACGTCCCAGGTGTAGGGGCAGACGATGCCGATCCTCATGGCCTTGTCTCCCCGGTCTCCCCGGTCTCGCCCGTCTTCCTGCTCTCCCGGGGCTCCAGGTCCTCCAGCCAGAGGCGCTGGAGCATGTGCCAGTCCTCGGGGTGCTCGGCGATGCCCTTCTCGAAGACGGTGGCGAGGCTCTGCATGACGACGGCCACCTTCTCCTTCCTGGTGCCCTCGGCCGGGACCGTGATCTCCTCGTGGAACTGCAGCCCCCAGCCGTCCTTCTCGAAGTAGGGGATCGCCGGGATGAGGGCGGCCCCGGTGTGCACGGCCAGCAGGCCGGGACCGGCGGGCATCCGGGTGGCCGCGCCGAAGAACTGCACCTCGACCCCGCCCGCGGTCAGGTCGCGCTCGGCGGGCAGGGCGACCGGCAGGCCCGCGCGCAGGCGCTGCGCCAGGGTGCCGAAGGTGTGGCCGTCACCGCCGGTGAGCGGCAGCACCTCCATGCCGAGCCCCTCGCGGAAGGCGGTGTAGCGGTGGAACAGCGACTCGGGCTTGAGCCGCTCGGCGACCGTGGTGAACGGATGGCCCGTCCCGGCGAACCAGGCGCCCGCCTGGTCCCAGTTGCCCATGTGCGGCAGGGCGAGGACCACGCCGCGCCCCCTGGCGAGGTTGTCGTAGACGGGATCGGCCCCCACCACGCGCATGCGGGCGACGATCTCCTCGATGGGGATCGAGGGCAGCCGGAACACCTCGTGGAAGTAGCGGAAGTAGGAGCGCATGCCGTCGCGGCTGAGCGCCCGGATCGCCGGATCGCCGGGCGAGGTGCCCTTCACCCTGGCGAGGTTGGCCTCCAGCCTGAGCACCGACTTCCCGCGGCGCTTCCACAGCCGGTCGGCGGCGGCGCGGAAGGCCCAGGCGGTGAGCCTCTCGGGCAGGCGGGGCACGACCGTCCAGCCGGCGCCGAACGCCGCGGCGACGAGACGGTCCTGAGGGGAGGGCTTGTCGGTCATCGATCTTTCCGATCAGCGGAGGGTCCGTGGCGGGATGGAAACGGCCTGCCGGCGCACGTGCAGCAGGCGCTGGCCGACCGTGACCGCGCTGGCGGCGGCGAGCAGCCAGAGCCCCGCGGCCAGGACGTACGGCACGCCGAGGCCGCCGAGACCGGCGGAGACCAGGCCGACGACCAGGCGTTCGGGCCGCTCGGCGAGGCCGACGTCGCACGTCATGCCCAGCGCCTCGGCCCTGGCCTTGACGTACGAGACCACCGCCCCCGCGACGAGGCAGAACAGCGCGACCCCCGCCAGCACCCGCTGCCCGCTCACGACGAACCAGAACGCCAGCCCGGAGAAGATGCCCGCGTCGCCGACCCGGTCGAGGGTCGAGTCGAGGAAGGCCCCCCAGGTGCTTCCGGGACCCGTCATCCTGGCCATCACCCCGTCGAGGAGGTCGGCCAGCACGAAGAAGGTGATCACCAGCGTGCCCGCGAACAGCTGGCCCCGCGGGTAGAAGAACAGGGCCGCGGCGACGGTGCCGAGCGTGCCGACGGCGGTGACCGCGTTGGGACTGATCCCGCGGCGGGTCAGTGCCCTGCCCAGCGGGGTCAAGAGCCTGGTGACGGCGGGACGCAGAAGTTTCAGCATGGCGCTCCGATCGTAGGCCACCGGGCCTGCGAGCGCGCATTGGCGACGGGGGCGGCGAGCCGCGAGGGAACGGCGTTCGCGGGGGTGGCGCGGGGCCGCCGGGACGGCCCCGATACGTAGCGATCAGGTCCGCCTCTCGCAAGAGGATCGCCACATCCCTCTTGTGATATTCGCCACATGGGTATTTGGTGAACAGACCGAGTCCGCGCGGCGCGCGAGCTCGGCAGCGGACCCCGGGGGTGTGGCCCCACCAGGCCGCGCCCCTTCGGCAACGACGCGGGAGGCGATGTGGCGGAGAGAGCAACCGGCGGAACAGCGGGAGCCGCGGGGAGGGCACCCGCGGCCGACCGGCCCGACATGATACGAAACGTCGTGCTGGTCGGCCATTCCGGTGCCGGGAAGACGACACTTGTGGAGGCGCTGCTGGCCGCGACACGGACCGTCCAGCGGCCCGGCAGGGTCGAGGACGGCACGACCGTCAGCGACTTCGACGAGGTCGAGGTGCGCCAGCAACGCTCGGTGAACCTGACCGTGGCCCCCGTGGTCCACAACGACATCAAGATCAATCTCCTGGACACCCCCGGCTACGCCGACTTCGTCGGCGACCTGCGCGCCGGGCTGCGCGCGGCCGACGCGGCGCTGTTCGTCGTCTCGGCCGTCGAGGGCGTGGACGGCCTGACCAGGATGCTCTGGGACGAGTGCGCGACGGTCGGGATGCCCCGCGCGGTCGTGATCACCAAGATCGACCACCAGCGGGCGAACTTCGAGGACGTCCTCGCCGCCTGCCAGGACGCCTTCGGCGACGGCGTCTCGCCGCTGTACCTGCCGGTGGTGACCAACGGCAAGGTGAACGGCCTGATCGGCCTGCTGAGCCAGAAGTTCTACAACTACGCGACCGGCACCCGGACGGAGAACTCCCCCGGCCCCGCCTACGCCGACCAGATCGAGCTCTACCGGGGCGCCCTGATCGAGGGCGTCATCCAGGAGAGCGAGGACGAGTCCCTGATGGACCGTTACCTCTCCGGCGAGGAGATCGACACCAAGGCCCTCGTCGAGGACCTGGAGAAGGCCGTCGCGCGCGGAGGCTTCTACCCGGTGCTGGCCGCGGGGGCCGGCGTGGGCGCGCTGGAGATCCTGGAGCTCATCACCCAGGGGTTCCCCGCCCCGGCCGAGCACCCCATGCCGGAGATCATGTCGATCGACGGCCGGCCCGTCTCCGGCATCACCTGCGACCCCGAAGGCCCGCTGGTCGCCGAGGTCGTCAAGACCACCAGCGACCCGTACGTGGGCAGGATCAGCCTGGTGCGGATCTTCTCCGGCACGCTGCGCCCGGACATGACGGTGCACGTCTCGGGGCACGGCCTGTCCGACCGCGGGCACGAGGACCACGACGTGGACGAGCGCATCGGCGCGCTCTCCTCGCCGCTGGGCAAGCACCAGCGGACGACCGCCAAGTGCGTGGCCGGGGACATCGCGGCGGTGGCCAAGCTGTCGCGCGCGGAGACCGGCGACACCCTGTCGGACCGGGAGAACCCGCTGCTGATGACGGCCTGGAGCATGCCCGAGCCGCTGCTGCCCGTGGCGATCCAGCCCCGGTCCAAGGCCGACGACGACAAGCTGGGCCAGGCGCTGCAGCGGCTGGTCGCCGAGGACCCGACGCTCCGGCTGGAGAACAACCCCGAGACCCGCCAGCTGGTGCTGTGGTGCATGGGCGAGGCCCACACCGACGTGCTGCTCGACCGGCTGAGCAGGCGGCACGGCGTGGAGGTGGAGAAGACCGAGCTGCGGGTGCCGCTCAGGGAGACCTTCGGCGGCAGCTGCCAGGCCCTGGGCCGCAACGTCAAGCAGACCGGCGGCCACGGCCAGTTCGCCGTCTGCCACCTGGAGGTCGAGCCCCTGCCCTCCGGCGGCGGCTTCGAGTTCGTGGACAAGATCGTCGGTGGCGTGGTGCCGCGCCAGTTCATCCCCTCGGTGGAGAAGGGGGTGCGCACCCAGATGCAGCGCGGGGTGCTCGCCGGGTACCCCATGGTGGACGTGCGGGTGACGCTGTACGACGGCAAGGCCCACTCGGTCGACTCCTCCGACATGGCCTTCCAGATCGCCGGGGCGCTCGCGCTGAAGGAGGCCGCGGCCAAGGTGCCCACGCTGCTGCTCGAACCGGTCGACGAGGTGTCCATCCTGATCGCCGACGACTACGTCGGCGCGGTGATGTCCGACCTGTCCTCGCGCAGGGGCCGCGTGCTCGGCACGGAGCCGGTGGGCGTCGGACGTACCCTGGTCAGGGCCGAGGTGCCCGCGCTGGAGATCACGCGATACTCGATCGACCTGAGATCCATGTCACACGGGACGGGGACGTTCCGGCGGGTCTTCCTGCGCTACGAGCCGCTGCCCTCGCATCTGATGGACAAAGTCACCGGCTGACCGGGCGGTGAGACGCGCGCCGGACGGAGCCCGTCCCCCGGGGAACGCGCACCGTCCGGCGCACCTCTCCCAGTATGCACACATGTAACAGAGTCATCACGAAAGGATTTCGTTTTTCCGGTCAAAGCACACCGGCGCTGGTGCCACACTGGGGAACCATGCGATACGGACGCCCTCTCCTGGCCGCTGCCGCCCTCGCCGTCCTGACCACGGGAGCCGCCTACACCTTCGGCCCCGACGCCGCGCCCGCCCGGCCCAAGGCCGCGAAGAGCTCGGCGGTCCCGGCCGAGACGGTCGGCTCGACGACCTCGGCACCGGCGCGGTGCGAGGTGGACGCGAGATACCCCAAGCGGCAGCTGCGCGGGGTGTGGATCGCCACCGTCAAGAACATCGACTGGCCCTCGCGGACCGGCCTGTCCCCGGCCCGCCAGCAGGCCGAGTACGTCAAGATCCTCGACAACGCCGTCAAGCGGCGGTTCAACGCGGTGTTCGTCCAGGTCCGCCCCGCCTCCGACGCGCTGTACAAGTCCGACCTGGAGCCGTGGTCGCAGTATCTGACCGGCACGGCGGGCAAGGACCCCGGCTGGGACCCGCTGCCCTTCCTCGTCGCCGAGGCCCACCGGCGCGGCCTGGAGTTCCACGCCTGGTTCAACCCCTACCGGGCGGCCGCCGACGGCGACCTGTCCAAGCTGCCCGCGAGCCACCCCGCCCGGCAGCACCCCGAGTGGATCGTGAAATACGGGGATCTGGCCTACTACAACCCCGGCCTTCCCGCGGTCCGCGACTACGTCACCAAGGTCGTCAAGGACGTGGTGACCCGCTACGACGTCGACGGGGTCCACTTCGACGACTACTTCTACCCCTACCCCGTGCCGGGCGCGAAGTTCGCCGACGGCGCCGCCTTCGCCAGGTACGGCAAGGGCGCCAAGCTCGCCGACTGGCGCCGCGCCAACGTCGACAAGCTGATCGCGCAGGTCGACAAAACCGTGCACGAGGTCAGGAACAGCGTGAAGTTCGGCATCAGCCCGTTCGGGATCTGGCGCAACAAGGCGGAGGACCCCACCGGCTCGGCGACCGGCGGCATGTCCGCGTACGACTCCATCTACGCCGACGCCCGCCACTGGATCAAGAAGGGCACGGTCGACTACGTAATCCCGCAGCTGTACTGGCCGCGCGAGTTCAAGATCGCCGACTACGACGTGCTGATGCCCTGGTGGGCGAACGAGGTCAAGGGCACCGGGGTGCATCTCTACGTCGGCCAGGGCCTGTACCGGGTCGGCGCCACCGACACCGCCGCCTGGACCAGGCCCGGCGAGATGTCCTCCCACCTGACGCGCAACCGCAAGTACGGGCAGGTCTCCGGCGACGTCTACTTCAGCGCCAAGCAGCTCTCCACCAACCCGCTGGGCGCGCTCGACCGCGTCGTCAAGGACCACTACGGCCGCCCGGCGCTGCTGCCGCTGATGAAGGACCGCGGCGGCCAGGCCCCGGCCAAGCCCGCCGACGTGCGTCTCCAGGGCACCGCGCTCAGCTGGAAGAGCTCCCCGGACGCCCGCTCCTACGCGGTCTACCGGATCGCCTCGGGCAAGCCCGGGGAGTGCGCCACCGCCGACGCCCGCAACCTGGTCGCGGTCGTGCCCGCGGCGGCCGGCGACCGCCAGGCGTTCACCGCGACGGGCGGCGGCACCTACCTGGTCACCGCCCTCGACCGCCTGCAGAACGAGAGCGCGCCCTCGCGGACCTGAGTCGACCTGGGCCTCGGCCGTCCTCGGAACGAGACGCGCCCGCGAGGGCCCGGCCCCCGGGCGCGGCGGCCCGCGCGGACGGCGGACGAGGGCGCGCCCACGGCGACCCAGTCCCCGGGCGCGGCGGCGGCCCGCCGGTCCCCGGCACGGCTGGACCCGTGGCACGATCTTCCCCTACGGTGCCAGCACCTGGCTGGAGCTGAAGGGGAGGTCGTTCGTGAAGCGGACGCTTGTCGCGCTTGCGATGGTGCTGGGACTGCTGTGGCCCGGGGCCGCGCACTCCGCCACGCGGGCCGACGGACGGGTGATGCTGATCGGCGTTCCCGGCCTGCGGTGGAGCGATCTCAGCCCCACCGGCACCCCGAACCTGTGGCGGCTGGCCGGGCTGAGCGCGGTCGGGTCCCTGTCGGTCCGCGCGGTGGGCAGGGTGACCTGCCCCTACGACGGGTGGCTCACGGTGTCGGCCGGGGTGAGGTCCGCGGTCGGCTACGGCTGCGGGCTGCCCCCGCTGCCCGAGTCCGGCGAGGCGGGCGCGGTCATCCCCGGCTACGAGTACCTGCACCAGGTCGCCGGCCAGCGCAACGCGGGCGCCCTCGGCGAGGCGGTCCGCGCCGCCGGTGAGTGCACGCTGGCGATCGGCCCCGGGGCCGCGCTGGCACTGGCCGACCGCTCGGGCGCGGTCGACGTGTACGCCCCCTCCCCCGCGCAGATCCGCGCCGACGTGCTCACCAGGTGCCGGGTGATGGCCGTCGACGTCGACGACCTGATCCGGCCGTACGTGATCGGCGAGCGGCTGTCGCCGGACGAGGACCGGCTCACCGCGCAGCAGCGGGCCGCGGCGCTGCGCCTGGCCGACGCCAAGGCGGGGGCGGTGCTGACCGTGCTGCCCAAGGACGTCAGCGTGCTGCTGGCGGGTCTGTCCGACCACGGCGGAAACCCGCACCTGCGGGTGGCCATGATGCGCGACGGGGACGTCTCGGGCCGTTTCCTGGGGGCGGCCTCCACCCACCGCGACGACACCACGATCCTGCCGGACATCACCGCGACGATGCTCTCCCTCACGGGGATCGCGGCGCCGCCGGGCGTGATCGGGATCCCCTGGCAGGCGAGCGAGCGGCGCACCGGCGGCACCGAGGCGGCGAGCGTCGAGCTGGAGCGGGCCGACGTGGCCGGGGAGACGATCAGGAACGTGGGCGGGATCTTCTTCACCGCGGTCGCGGTGCTGCAGGTCGCCTTCTACCTGACCGCGTTCCTGCTGCTGCGCCGCAGGCGGGGGCTGACCGGCGTCCGGGTGGCCGCGGTGGCGCTGGCCTCGGTGCCGGTGTCGACGTACCTGGTGAACCTCACCCCCTGGCACCACGCGGGATCGCCGGTGCTCGCGCTGGTCGGCGGGATCGCCGGATGCGCGCTGCTGCTGACCACGGCGGCGCTGGCGGGGCCCTGGCGCCGGGCGCCGCTCGGGCCGCTGGCGGTGGTGGCCGGGGTGACCGCGGCGGTGCTGGCGGGCGACCTGCTGACCGGGACGACCCTGCAGCTCAACAGCGTGATGGGCTACAGCGCCGTGGTCGGGGCCCGCTACTACGGCCTGGGCAACATCCCGTTCGCGCTCTTCGCCACCTCGGTGCTGCTGCTCGCCGCCACGATCGCGCACCGGCTGACGCGCGGGAACCGCGCGGCCGCGCCGGCCGTGTCATCCGTGTCGCCCGTGTCGCCCGTGTCGCCCGGTGGCGGCCAGCCGGGCGGCCCCTCGGGTTCGGCGGCGGGCGACGTCGCGGCGGACCGGACCTCACCCGGTGGCCGCGTGAGCCTGGTGGCCGCCGCCGTCGTGGCGGTGCTCGGCGGCTTCGCGATGATCCTGGGCGGCTGGCCTGGCGTGGGCAGCGACTTCGGCGGGGTGATCGCGTTCGTGCCGGGCATCGCGGTGACCGCGCTGCTGATCGCGGGCAGGCGGGTCTCGATCGTCAAGCTGGGCGCGTTCTGCGTGGCGGGCGGCGTCATCGTGATGTCCATCGCCTACCTCGACTACCTGCGCCCGCCGGGCTCGCAGACGCACCTGGGCCGCTTCGTCGGCCAGGTGTTCACCGGCGAGGCCATGGAGGTGATCGGCCGCAAGTTCGGCGCAATGCTGGGCACGCTGCTCAGCCCCAACCTGATGCCGGTCGTGATCGCCGCGGTGGCGTTCCTCGTCTACGCGCTGCTGCGTCCCGAGCAGGCGACCGCGGGGGTGCTGCCCGCCGCGTTCGCGCACTCCCCCGCGCTGCGGGCCGGGCTGATCGGCACCCTGGTCAGCGGGGTGGTCGGCATGCTGGTCAACGACTCGGGCGCCGCGGTGCTCTCGATGGCGCTGGCGCTCGCCGTGCCGCTGACGCTGTCGGCGGGCATCAAGGCCCTGGACGAGGGCGCCTCGCGCTACGACGGCCCGGGCCAGGAGCCGGCGAGCAACTCCCTGGTGTCGCGCAGCAGCTGAGGGAGCACCCTGGTCTGGCCGACGACGGGCATGAAGTTGGTGTCGCCGCCCCACCGGGGCACCACGTGCTGGTGCAGGTGGGCCGCGATCCCGGCGCCCGCCACGCCGCCCAGGTTCATGCCCACGTTGAAGCCCTGCGCGCCGCTGGCCTTGCGCAGGGCGACCAGCGCCCGCCGGGTGAAGTCGGCGAGCTCGAAGGTCTCCGCCTCGTCCAGGTCCGTGTAGTCCGGAACGTGCCGGTAGGGGCAGACCATCAGGTGGCCGGAGTTGTACGGGTAGAGGTTGAGCAGCGCGAAGACCGTCTCCCCCCGGGCGACGATCAGGCCGTCCTCGTCGCTCATGCCGGGGATCTCGCAGAACGGGCAGCCGTCCTCGGGGCCGGAACCGGCGGGTTTGCTGGCTCCCTTGATGTAGGCCATCCGGTGGGGGGTCCAGAGTCTCTGGAACGCGTCCGGTATCCCCGCTCCGTGCTGCGCCTCCGGCTCGTTGCTCATGGTCGCCAGCATATTGCCACGCCGATTCCCGCCGTCTTGCGCCTCCCCCGGCGCCGCCCCGGCCGCGCTCCCGTCCCTGCTGCCCGCCCGGGGTCCTGCCGGTGCCCTCGTCCGCGCCACCTCTCACGCCACCTCTCACACCGCCGCCCGTGCCACCGCTCACGCCCTCGTTCAGGGCCCCGCCGGCGCCCTCGCCCGGCCACCGTCCGTGCCCCCGCCCGGGACACCGCCGATACCCCTGCCCGCGTCGCCGCCCGTGCCATCGCTCGGAGCCCGGAACGGTCAAGATCTGGTGCCGGTACGGGACGGGCGGTGGATGTCACACGGTATTGACGGACGAATGCGACAGATTTCCGGCAGAATCCCCCCAGCACGATCATCGACTGCCGAGGAGCACCCTTATGACCGACGTCTCCGTCGAGGAGCCGACCGAGGAGACCGCGTCCCCCGGGTCCCCAGCGTCTCCGACGTCCGCCACACCTTCCACGTCCTCCGCGGAAACGAGCGGGAGGCCCACCCGCCCGTTCTCCCTCAGCCTGTCCCTGTCCGCCGCCGCGGAGCCGCCCTCGCCGGCGCCGGTCCCGGCCCTCGACCCCCTCGACCCCCTCGACCCCCTCGACTCCCTCGACGAGCCGGTCACCTCCACGGGCGAGCCCTTCCTCGCCGTGGTCGAGGCGCTCCCCGAGCCGTCACCCGTGTCCGGGACGCCGGACGACGCGCCCTCCTCCGCTCCCGCTCCCGTCTCCGCCAGGACGGCGCCGTCCCCGGTGTCCCCGGTCTCTTCGGTGTCTTCGGTGTCCCCCGTCTCCGCGGTGTCCTCGGCCGTGGTGAAGGGCCGGATCAAGGTGGCCGACGAGGTGGTGGAGAAGGTCGCGGCCCTCGCCACGCTGGAGGTCACGGGCGTCGCCGAGCTGGGTGGCGACGCCGCCCACGCGGTGGAGCCGATGCGCGAGCGCGCGGGCATCGCCAGGCGCGGCCCCCGGGGCGTCAACGCCCACGTGCAGGACCGTACAGCGGCCGTGGACGTGACGATCGTGGCGGAGTACGGGCACGTGGTGATGGACGTGGCCAACGAGGTCAAGACCAACGTGGCCCGGACCATCAGCCGGATGCTGGGCATGCGGGTCGTGGAGGTCAACGTCGACGTCGAGGACGTCCGCATGCCGGGCGAGACCGGCTCGAAGGCTCCCACGGAGCCCGGCGACGACGCGTAGGGCGGCCGAGGGGGCCCGGCGAAGGCCGGTGACGGGACACGGACGCCGAAGGCCCGGCGAAAACCGTGGGACGCCGAGCCCCCGAGAGGCCCCGCCTCGCTGAGAGCCGTAGGACGTTCAGGGGCCACGAGGGCCCCGGTTGCCACGAAGGTCCCGGCGAAGGCCCGGAAACGACGTACGGGGGGCCGCGAAGCCCCCCGTACGCCCGTGGGCGGCCTCGGCCGCCCACGGGAAGGTCAGACCTGGACCCGGCGCTCGATCGCGTCGACGATCTCGGCGATCGCCTCGTCGACCGGCACCCCGTTCTTCTGCTCGCCGTTGCGGAAGCGGAAGGAGACCGCGCCGTTGGCGATGTCGTCGTCGCCCGCCAGGAGCATGAACGGCACCTTGGACTTCTGCGCGTTGCGGATCTTCTTCTGCATGCGGTCGTCGGAGGCGTCGACCTCGATCCTGACGCCCCGCTCGCGGGCCTTCTTGGCCAGGTCCTGGAGGTAGGGCACGTGGGCCTCGGCGATCGGGATGCCGACCACCTGGACCGGCGCGAGCCAGGGGGGGAACGCGCCCGCGTAGTGCTCGACCAGGACGCCGAAGAAGCGCTCGATCGAGCCGAACAGCGCCCGGTGGATCATGACGGGCTGCTGCCGGGAGCCGTCGGTCGACTGGTACCCCAGCTCGAAGAGGTGCGGCAGGTTGAAGTCGAGCTGGATCGTCGACATCTGCCAGGTCCTGCCGATCGCGTCACGGGCCTGGACGGAGATCTTCGGCCCGTAGAACGCCGCGCCGCCCGGGTCGAGGACGAGCTCCAGCTTCTCCGACTCGGCGACCTCCCGCAGGGTCTCGGTCGCCTCCTCCCAGTCCTCGTCGTTGCCGACGAACTTGACCGGGTCCTTGGTCGACAGCTCCAGGTAGAAGTCGTCGAGCCCATAGTCGCGGAGCAGGTCGAGCACGAAGCGCAGCAGCGACTTCAGCTCGTCGCGCATCTGGTCGCGGGTGCAGTAGATGTGCGCGTCGTCCTGCGTCATGCCGCGCACCCGGGTCAGGCCGTGGATGACGCCGGACTTCTCGTAGCGGTAGACAGCCCCGAATTCGAACAGCCGCAGCGGCAGCTCCCGGTAGGACCGCCCGCGGGACCTGAAGATCAGGTTGTGCATCGGGCAGTTCATCGGCTTGAGGTAGTACTTGGCCCCCTCCAGCTCCATGGGGGGGAACATCCCGTCGGCGTACCAGTCGAGGTGGCCGGAGATCTTGTAGAGCCCCTCCTTGGTGATGTGCGGGGTGTTGACGAAGGAGTATCCCGCCTCCTCGTGCCGCCTGCGCGAGTAGTCCTCCATCACACGGCGGATCACGCCGCCCTTGGGATGGAAGACCGGCAGGCCCGAACCCAGCTCGTCGGGGAAGGAGAACAGGTCGAGCTCGGCGCCCAGCTTGCGGTGGTCGCGCTTCTCGGCCTCCTCCAGCAGGTGGAGGTATTCGTCCTGCTTCTCGCGCGACTCCCAGGCGGTGCCGTAGATCCGCTGGAGCTGCGGGTTCTTCTCGCTGCCCCGCCAGTAGGCGCCGCCCGAGCGCATCAGCTTGAAGGCCGGGATGGACCGGGTGGTCGGCACGTGCGGGCCGCGGCACAGGTCCTTCCAGCACAGCTCGCCGGTCTTGGCGTCGAGGTTGTCGTAGATGGTCAGCTCGCCGCCACCCACCTCGACGCTCTCCTCGTCGCTGACAGTCAGCTCCCCGGCTCCGCCTCCCACGGGCACCTCGACGCTCTCCTCGTCGGCCGCGCCGCCCTTGAGGCCGATCAGCTCCAGCTTGTACGGCTCCGAGGCGAGCTCCTCGGCGGCCTGCTCGTCGGAGACGGGCCTGCGGGAGAAGAGCTGCCCCTGCTTGACGATCTCGCGCATGCGCTTCTCGATGCGCTTGAGGTCCTCGGGGGTGAACGGGTCCTTGACGTCGAAGTCGTAGTAGAAGCCGTTCTCGACCGGCGGGCCGATGCCCAGCCTGGCCTCGGGGAAGATCTCCTGGACGGCCTGGGCCATGACGTGCGCGGTGGAGTGGCGGACGATGGCGCGCCCGTCGGCGCTGCCCACGGGGACCGGCTCGATCACGTCGCCCTCGGCCACCCGGGCCGCGAGGTCCCTCAGCTCGCCGTTGGCGCGGGCGGCGACCACCGAGCGGCCGTCGGCCTCCAGCGCCTCCCCGTACGTCGTGCCTCCCGCCACCACACGCGCGGTTCCGGCGAGGGTGATACGAAGCTCTGGCACGGCGGACACGGTTGCTCCCTGGGAGACGTCGACGGATGGTCTGGGAATCGATGCTACCGGTGTCGGCAACGCGATTTCTCAGGCGTCGCGGCTGCGGCGGTAGCCCAGGGAGGTCAGCTCGGCCCGGGTGCCGCGGAAGACGTTGCGATCGACGGGTTTGTTCGAGTGCTGGTGGATCGTCCACCTGCTCCACGGCCTCGGCACCTCCGGCCTGCCCCGGGGGTGGTCGGGCGCGGCGATCCACAACGGGTAGGGCTCCAGCCCGGCGCAGTTGCCGTTGCGCGCGAACGACAGGAACGTGTAGATCACCGGCTTCACCCCCGACAGCGCGACGATCGCCTGGCACCAGCTGCGGGCGAAGCGCGCCACCCGGTGCGCCGGGAGGTGGTCGTCGGTCTCCAGGTCGAGCGCGAGCAGGTCCCCCCGGCGCAGCCCGCCGGCCCGCTGCACGATCCGCAGGAAGTGCACCGCCTGCGCCTCGGGATCTCCCGCGGGACGGGCGAAATGGTAGGCGCCGCAGACGATCCAGCTCTCGCGCATGCCGTTCCAGTTGGTGCCGAACCACTTGTCGGTGAAGGTGCTCCCCTCGCTCGCCTTGGCGAAGGCGAAGGAGACCCCGCCCCTCGCGTACGCGCCCCAGTTGACGGCACCCTGCCAGTTCGACACGTCGATCCCCTGCAACATGGCGGCCACGCTAACCACCGGGCGCGTCGGGCACACGGACGACGCTCCCTCGGCGTACTGCCATTGCGGCCGCTTTGGCTAGGCTTGGTCGGCGTGAACGCAGCAGCCCAGATCTCCGGCGCCCACGCGACCGGCATCGCGACCATCACCTCCGGCGGAACCGTGCTCGACACCTGGTTCCCCTCCCCACGGCTGGGCGAGCCCTCCTCGCCGGGCACCACGCGGCTGACCGAACGGGAGGCGGTCGAGGAGCTCGGTTCCGGGGTCGCCGCGCTGCTCGGCCCCGACGAGGACCGCGGCGTGGAGGTGGTCGCGGTACGCACCGGCATCACCAAGCTGTCGGAGGCCCCGGCCGACGCCCACGACGCCTACCTGCGCCTGCACCTGCTGTCGGCGCGTCTCGTCCAGCCGCACGGCCAGAACCTGGACGGGCTGTTCGGCCTGCTCAGCAACGTGGTGTGGACCAACCACGGCCCGTGCGCCGTCGAGGGCTTCGAGGAGGTACGGCTCCGCCTGCGCGCCCGCGGGCAGGTGACCGTCTACGGCGTGGACAAGTTCCCCCGGATGGTCGACTACGTGGTGCCCGGCGGCGTCCGGATCGCCGAGGCCGACCGGGTCCGCCTCGGCGCGCACCTGGCGAGCGGCACCACCGTGATGCACGAGGGCTTCGTCAACTTCAACGCCGGGACGCTCGGCACCTCCATGGTCGAGGGCCGCATCTCGGCGGGCGTCGTCGTGGGCGACGGCTCGGACGTGGGCGGCGGCGCCTCGATCATGGGCACCCTGTCCGGCGGCGGCAAGCAGGTCATCTCCATCGGGCGGCGCTGCCTGCTGGGCGCCAACAGCGGCGTCGGCATCTCCCTGGGCGACGACTGCGTCGTGGAGGCGGGCCTGTACGTCACCGCCGGGACCAAGGTGGCCCTGCCCGGTGGACGGGTGGTCAAGGCCGCCGAGCTCTCCGGCGCCTCCGGCCTGCTGTTCCGCCGCAACTCCACCTCGGGCGCGGTCGAGGCCGTACCCCGCGAGGGGACGGGCGTGGAGCTCAACAGCACCCTGCACGCCAACGACTGACCCTTCGGCAGGGAGCGCCCCTCCCGAGCACACTCGCGAGCGCCCCGTGGGCGCGGCCCGCCGCCCTCGCGGAGCGCCGGGTCACTCTCCGGGGCGCCGTACGGGGTCACCGTCCGGGTCACCGCCGGGGCCACCGCCGAGGCCGCCGCCGGGCGCCACCCCGGTCACCCCGGCTGTCCCGGCCGCTGGGCGCGACCCCGAGGCCGTAGGTGCCGTTGATGTTCGTCCCCGGGCCCCTCAGCTGACAGGGTGGCCCCAGGGCCCCCACGGGCCACACGGGCCGCACAGCCCTCATGTCGACGCGGGCGGGCCGACCCCCTCACCGGAAGCCCGGGAGCGGGGTCTCCGCGCTGGGAGGATTCAGATGACCGGTCAGGAGATGGCGGGGGACGGCGAGAGCGCCTCGGGAGCGGTGGCCCGGTGGGTGACCAGCCTGTTCGCGCCACAGGTGCTGGTCATCGGGCTGCCCCCGCTCGTCGGGCTGATGGCCGACGGCTGGCCGGGCGCGGCCTGGGGCCTGGTGGCCTCGGCCCTGTGCGGCGGGATCCCGGCCCTGGTGATCCTGGCCGGGGTCCGTTCCGGGCGCCTCGACTCCCACCACCTGGTCGACCGGGCGAGCCGGACGGTTCCGCTGCTGGTGGCGGTCGTGGCGGTGGTCGTCGCGCTGACGCTGCTGATCCTGCTGGGCGCGCCCCGGCTCCTGGTGGCCACGGTGACCGCGATGCTGGCCGCGCTCGCGGTCACGGTCCCGATCACCCTCCGGTGGAAGATCTCCTTCCACGCGGCCGTGTCGGCGGGCACCGTGGTGGTGCTGGCCCACGTGCTGCCCGCCGTGCCCACGCTGGTCGCGGGCGCGCTGGTCGTGGCGACGGTGTGCTGGGCGCGGGTCAGGCTCACCCACCACACGCCCGCCCAGGTCGCCGCCGGGACCGTCACCGGCGCGGGAACGGCCTGGGCGGCCCTGAGCGCCTTCGGCGTCTGAGCGGGCGGGCACCACGGTCGAAGCCGCCCCCAAGCGCGGCCATGGGCGCTCCGAAGACGCCCTCCCGCCGCGACCGCGGGCGCTCCGGCCGGAGGCGGTCCAGGCCGGAGTCCCCTGCGGCGCCGGAGCCCGCCCACGGGTCCGGAAGCGGGCGGCGGAGCTCTCAGAGGAGGCTCTTGAGGAACTCCCTCGTCCGGGTGTCCGACGAGTACTCAGCGGCGACGAAGTCGGTGACCCCGGCCTTGGCGAGCACCTCGATCCGCGCCGCCACCTCGTCCTCGTCGCCGATGATCGCCACGTCCGCCGGGCCCTCGGCGCCCTCCCTGTCGAGCACCGCCCGGTACGACGGCAGCTGGCCGTAGATCGCGAACCGCTCGGCGGCGAGCGCCCTGGCCGCCTCGGGGTCGTCGGTGACGCAGACGGGCAGCGCGCACACGATCCTCGGCTCGGGGCGCCCGGCGGCCCGCGCGGCCTCGGTGACGGCGGGCACCACGTGCTCGGCCACCGTCCTGGCACCGGTCATCCACAGCACGGTGCCGTCGGCCACCTCCCCTGCCAGCTTGAGCATCCTCGGGGCCAGCGCGGCGATGAGCACGGGCATGTCCCTCGGCCCCGGCGTGCTCAGGCCCAGCCGTCCCGTGAGGGTCTCCCCCTCGAAGTCCGCGTTCTCCCCGCGCGCGAGCGGCATCAGGATCGACAGGTACTCGCGCATGTGGCGGGCGGGCCGGTCGAAGCTCATGCCGTACATGCCCTCGATCACGATCTGGTGCGAGAGCCCGATGCCGAGGGTGAGCCGTCCGTCGAGGACGGCGTTGACGGTGAGCGCCTGCTGGGCGAGGGCCGCCGGGTGTCGCGGGTAGGTCGGGACGACGCCGGTGCCGAGTTCGATCCCGGGCACCTGGCTTCCGATCACGGCGAGCGCGGTCAGCGTGTCGAGGCCGAACATCTGGGACATCCACACGGAGGAGAAGCCGTCGTCGGCCCCGCGGGCGATGCGCTCCCGCAGCCGGCCGAACGCGTCCGGCTTCTGGGATTCATTGAGGAACAGTCCGAATCGCATCGCTACCGAACTCCATTCTAGTAAGTTCGGCCCAGTCTATTACTCCGGTACTCCGGCGACAGATCGTGATCGGCCGATTTCGGCGATCGTTCGGCGCCGAACGCGACCGGTGCCGAACGCGGCCGGTGCGAGCTCTTGCCTGGCGGGTTCGTCGCCGGGTCGACCGGCCCGCCACAAGATCACGATCTGTCGCCGGAGTCCTACACCGTGACGACGATCTTCTTCCCGGCGTGGAGCCCTTTCTCGAGGTGGCGGTGCGCCTCGACGACATCGTCGAGGGCGAACACCCTGTCGAGGGCGGGCCGCAGCGCACCGAGGCGTACACCGGCGTTCAGGAAGGCCGCCATGCGCTTCACCACGACGGCGTCGAGGGTGTGCTCGAAGCTTCGGTAGCCGAAGATCGTGAGCGGCGTGCTTCCCGGGAAGGGGGTGGGCCGAGGGTCCAGGAAGCCCGCGGCGACCAGTGTTCCGCCGGGGCGGGCCGCCTTCAGGAGATCCTGCTGGCCGGGGCCCATGACAACGTCGAGGACGATGTCGGCGCCGGTCCCGCCGGTGAGGTCGCGGACGGCTTCGACGACGTCCATCTGGTCGGTGGCGATGACCGCGGCCGCGCCCGCGGCGAGCAGGTCGTCCTTCTTCGCGGTGTGCCGGGTGACGGCGATGGGCACGGCGCCGATCTGGTTGGCGATCTGCATCGCCGCCCGGCCGACGCCGCCGGACGCGGCGGTGACGAGGACGTGGTCGCCGGGCCGCATCCTCGCCTTCTCGACGAGCGCGCCGTAGGCGGTGGAGTACGCGACCCAGATCGCCGCCGCCTCCGTGACTCCGAGCCCGGCCGGCCGGGCGATGACCCGGCTCGCGGGGACCGTGGTGTGTTCGGCGTAGCTGCCCCTGACGCTCGCGTCCGGAACGGCCGTGAGGATGACCGGATCTCCGATCTCCAGCCCGGTGGTCTCGGGGCCCAGCGCGTCGACGACGCCGGTTCCTTCGACGCCGAGGCGGGCGTGCGGCAGGGAGACGGCCGCGGGCAGGGCGCCGGAACGCATCATCTGGTCGAGCGGGTTGACGGCGAACGCCTCGATCCTGACCCGTACCTCACCGGCCGCGGGCTCGACGACCGGTTCCTCGACGACGTGCATGACATCCGGCCCGCCGAACTCGTCGAACACGACGACTCGTGACATGGTGACTCCTCCGCGTCTGACGCTGGTTTCGTTGCTCGCGGAAGACGTTACGGAGCCGTGGGTTACCTCCTGGTACCTTCGATTTCCATGCAGAACGCGGCTGGACCATCCTTCCTCGCCGACTGTCCCACGCGCCTGGCGGTCGACATCATCTCCGACAAGTGGGCCGTGCTCGTGCTCTTCGGGCTCAGCCATCAGCCTCGCAGGCACGGTGAGCTCGTCGACCTCATCGGCGGCATCTCGCGCAAGGTCCTCACCCAGACGCTGCGCCGGCTCCAGCGGTACGGTCTGGTCGAACGCCGTGCCGAAGCGCCACGGCGGGTCGAGTACAGCCTCACCGACCTCGGCCGGACCCTCGTCGAGCCCATCGAGGTCCTGACGAACTGGGCGATGGAGCACGGCGAGGCCATCGTCGATTTCCAGGAGGCGGCGGAGGCCGCCACCTCTGCCCGGGCTCGCGCGGCGGGTTGATCCTGGCGATGGGCGGCCTCGCCGACGGGGCGGCGACCGCCGGCATCACGGGAGAACACGACCTGAGGGCCCGAGAGGCACGGCGGGGCCGGGCGGGGCCGGGCGGGCCCGGGAGGCTCAGGGCAGCTCGGTGAACCGCTCCACCTGCTCGATCTTGCCCGCGATGACGATCACGTCCCCGTACCCCAGCACGGTCCCGGCGTCGGCGTAGGTGAACTCGTCGTGCTCGCCCTTCACGCAGACCACGGTCACGCCGTACTTGCGCCGCAGGTTGGACTCGCCCAGGGGCACGCCGACGTACTCGCGGGGCGGGCGGGTCTTGACCACCGCGTAGTCGCCGTCGACCTCCATGTAGTCGAGCATCCGCCCGTTGAGGAGGTGGGCGAGCCGCTCCCCCATGTCGTGCTCGGGGAGGATCACGTGGTGGGCGCCGACCCGCTCCAGGATGCGGCCGTGCTCGCGGCTGATCGCCTTGGCCCAGACGTCCTCGATCTCCAGCTCCACGAGCAGGGACGTGGTGAGGATGCTGGACTCCAGGTCGGTGCCGATGGCGACCACCGCCCGGTAGAAGTCGGGCACCCCCATCTGCCGCAGCGCCTCGATGTCGGTGGAGTCGGCGACGACGACGTGGGTGAGCTTCCCCGCCAGGCTCTGCACCACCTTGGGGCGGCTGTCGATGGCCAGCACCTCGGTGCCCCTGCGGAACAGCTCGACCGCGAGGGAGCTGCCGAAGCGGCCGAGCCCGACGACCACCACCGGATCGTTCCTTCTGTCAGCCAACGATCGTCCTCTTTCGGGGGTTCGCAGCCACGGGGGGATCCGCCAACGCGAGAAGCCCGGAGGCGGACGACAGCCTCCAGGCTCCTACATGCGTCTCACTGCCCGAGCCATCAGGCCCGAATTCGCCTGATTCTACCTCAGGGGAACTCCAGAAGGGCTTCCTCGCCGTCCCCGGATTCCCGGCCGGATCCCGCGAGGGTGTCGAGGACCTGCCGGCCGTACTTGGCCAGCTTGTTCTCGCCGATCCCGCTGATCGTGCCCAGCTCCTCCAGGGACGAGGGGGACCTGGTCGCGATCTCGCGCAGGGTCGCGTCGTGGAAGATCACGTACGCGGGAACGCCCTGCTCCTTCGCGGTGGCTCCGCGCCAGGCACGGAGCGTCTCGAACACCGGGACCGCCTCCTCCGGCATCTCGACGGGCTCGGCCCGGCGCGAGGTGGAGGACCCTGAAGACCCCGGGGACTTCGCGGCCTTGGCGGCCCTGGGCGCCTTCTCCGGCTCGCGCCGCAGCGGGACCTGGCGCCTGCGGCCCAGGACCTCGGCGCTCGCCTCGGTCAGCACCAGCGTGCCGTAGTCGCCCTCGACGGCGAGCAGCCCCTGGGCCAGCAGCTGGCGCACCACGCCGCGCCACTCGGCCTCGCTCAGCTCCGTGCCGATGCCGAACACCGTGAGGCCGTCGTGGTCGTGCTGGATGACCTTGGCCGTCTTCCTGCCGAGGAGGATGTCGATGATCTGCCCGGCGCCGAACTTCTGGCGGCGCTCGCGCATGAGCCGGAAGACGGTCGACAGGACCTTCTGCGCGGCGACCGTGCCGTCCCACGACTCCGGCGGCGACAGGCAGGTGTCGCAGTTGCCGCAGGCGGTGCCCTGCTGGCCGAAGTAGGCGAGCAGGCGCGAGCGGCGGCACTCGACCGCCTCGCACAGGGCGAGCATGGCGTCCAGGTGGGCCGCGAGGCGGCGGCGGTGGGTGTCGTCGCCCTCGGAGGTGTCGATCATCTTGCGCTGCTGCACGACGTCCTGGAGGCCGTAGGCGAGCCACGCGGTGGAGGGCAGGCCGTCGCGCCCGGCCCTGCCGGTCTCCTGGTAGTAGCCCTCGACGGACTTGGGCAGGTCGAGGTGGGCGACGAAGCGCACGTCGGGCTTGTCGATCCCCATGCCGAACGCGATGGTGGCGACCATGACGAGGCCGTCCTCGCGCAGGAAGCGCGCCTGGTTGGCGGCGCGGACGCGGGCGTCGAGCCCCGCGTGGTAGGGCAGCGCCTCGATGCCGTTCTGCACCAGGAACTCGGCGATCTTCTCGACCGAGTTGCGCGACAGGCAGTAGACGATGCCCGCGTCCCCGGCGTGCTCGGTGCGCAGCAGCTCCAGCAGCTGCCGCTTGGGCTCGTTCTTGGGAGCGATGCGGTACTGGATGTTGGGGCGGTCGAAGCTCGCCACGAAGTGGCGGGCCCCCTCCAGGTTCAGGCGGGAGGCGATCTCGGCGTGGGTGGCCTCGGTGGCCGTCGCGGTCAGCGCGATGCGCGGCACGTCCGGCCAGCGCTCGTGCAGCGCGGACAGGGCGAGGTAGTCGGGCCGGAAGTCGTGCCCCCACTGGGCCACGCAGTGCGCCTCGTCGATGGCGAACAGCGAGATCACCCCGCTGTCGAGCAGCCGCAGCGTGGAGTCGACCCGCAGGCGCTCGGGCGCCAGGTAGAGCAGGTCCAGGTCGCCGGAGAGGAAGGCCGACTCGACGGCGCGGCGCTCCTCGAAGTCCTGGGTGGAGTTGAGGAACCCGGCCCGTACGCCGAGCGCGGTGAGGGCGTCGACCTGGTCCTGCATGAGCGCGATGAGCGGCGAGATCACCACTCCGGTGCCCTTCCGCACGAGGGCGGGGATCTGGTAGCACAGCGACTTGCCGCCGCCGGTCGGCATGAGCACGAGGGCGTCGCCGCCGGACACGACGTGCTCGATGATCTCCTGCTGGCCCGCCCGGAACGAGTCGTAGCCGAAGACGCGCTGCAGGACCCGCGACGCGTCGCTCACCTCGGGGTCGTTCTCGGGGGAAGCCATCGGGACATTGTACGAGGATCTTCCCGCTGGTCGGCGGCGAACGGGCCGGAAGCACGAAGATCATCCGCGATCGCGCGAGGGCCGTCCGGGGCTGATCCGGGCCCTTCCGGAACCGCGCGGGACTGGGCGGGACTGGGTCTGGAACCGCGCGGGACTGGGCAGGGCCGCGCGGGACTGGGCGGGACTGGGCGGAAACCCTGTGAAACCGCGCGGCCCCGGCCCCGAACCGGGCACCGGGCACCCGCGCCGACCGGAGGCGGGCGACCGGCCGCAGGCAGTCGGTAGCGGGCAGCGGGTCGGGGCCTGGCGGGGAGCCGGACGGAGGGGAGCCGGACGGAGGGGAGCCGGACGGAGGGGAGCCGGACGGAGGGGAGCCGGACGGAGGGGAGCCGGACGGAGGGGAGCCGGACGGAAAGGTGCCGCCGGGAGGGTCGGACCTCCCGGCGGCACCGGCACCACGGTTCTCCCGCGGCCTTACTGCGGGATCACGGGATCACCGCATCACGGGTTGACGTTGATCGTGAAGGTCGACGTCGTGTTCTTGATGTTCTGGAAGTTGTTGCTCATCTGGAGGTTGTTGAACGTGGCCGAGCCGACCGCCGGGCCCTGACCGGGCTCGGGCATCTCGTTGGCCCAGATGGCCCAGCCGGACTTGGCGTCGAAGGCGTCGCCGCTCTTCCTGGCACCGGTGATCGAGATGTTCGTGAAGATCGTGTCGGTGACCGGGTTCTGCGGCTGGCCGCCGGAGTAGTTGGTCTGGAACATGATGCCGCCGTAGGTCGGGTCCACGATGTCCACGTTGTTGACGCGGATGCCCTGGAAGACCTTGGAGGCGGAGAAGACCCAGATCGCGGGGAAGACCTGCTGGCCCCAGAAGTGACCGCCGGCGCGGACGATCGAGATGTTCTCGAACCTGGTGGGCGGGCTGGCGCCGAAGCCGTTCATCGGGTAACCGAAGTCCAGCGAGCTGATCGTGATGCCGGAGTAGACCAGCGTGTCGGCGATGTAGATGTTCCTGAAGACGTTGTCGTACCCGCCGTAGACCGCGACGCCCGCGGCCCGCCAGGTCAGGATGGACGTCAGGTTCTCGTAGACGTTGCCCTTCATGTCGGCGCCGCCGGCGTCGATGGCCGAGAACAGCGCGAAGCTGTCGTCACCGGTGGCACGGGCCTCGTTGTTGCTGACGAGGTTGTCCGTGCTGCCGTTGGTCATGTTGATGCCGTCGGCGAACATGTTGCGGATGCGGGAGTTCTTGATCGTCACCCGGTCGGTGTTGGCGCCCCAGTAGAGGCAGACCATGTGCTCGTTCCAGATGTTGTCGATCACCACGTCGGCGACGTTGGAGAAGTCGAACACCTTGCCCGGGCCGTCGATGCGCGAGGTGTAGTTGCCGAAGTAGGCGAAGTTCGCGAAGGACGAGCCGTTGGCGCTGGCCTCGGCCCGGAAGCCGACGTCGGTGTTGTCCTGGCTGTCGGGCGCCCGGAACTGGGTGTACCAGGGGCCCGCGCCGACCACCTTGACGGCCTTGCCGTAGACCTGGAACTTGCTGGCCGTCTGGTAGGTGCCCGCCGGGAGGTAGACGCCGACCAGGTTGCCGGTGGTGTCCATCCGCACCCGGTCGAGGGCGTTCTGCACGTCCTGGTGGGTGAAGCCGGTGGGGGTCGTGTACCTGGCGGGGTCGGGGTTCGCGATCGGCGAGACCTGCTCGGTGTTGATGAAGTCGATCGCGTACGTCGTGGTGTTGGCCGGGTCCTTCTGCAGCCTGATCTTGCTGCCCGCCGGGACGGTGGTCCCGAGCATGACGTTGGCCTCGTCGTAGATGTGACGCGGGCCGCCGGAGCCGGGCGAGTTGTTGGGTCCGGCCTCGGGGCCGTACAGCCAGGCGTACTTGGACGTCAGGTTGATGGGCTTGAGGAAGGTGCCGTTGACGTAGACGTTCAGCGTCGAGTCGATGCCGCCGCCGCCCGCGGAGTCGGGGATGGAGAAGCGGGTGACCAGGGTGTTCGTGCTGGCCTTGGTGGTGAACTCGACGTAGCTGCCCGTGCTGTTCAGCGTCACGGCCCTGCGGCCGGACGCCTCGCCGGCCACGTGGCCGATCTCGCGGCTGGGGCCGACCACGGCCGCCCCGCCGCCGACGACGGCGTCCTCGGCCTCGTAGAAGTCGTACGGCATGTTGGCGCCGCGGCCGACGAAGAACGGCTGGGTGCTGGTGTTGTTGGCCCGCTTGACCGGGAGCTCGTTGGCGTCGTCGGCGAGGACCGTCCTGACGGTGAACTTGCCGTTGGTCGCCGTCCAGGTGCCCAGGTTCACCGGGCTGGTGGTGGCGCCCGGCGCGATCACGCCGCTGTGGGAGCCGGTCAGGGTACGGACGACGGTGCCCGCCTCGTTGAGGACGTTCAGCGTGATGCCGTGGGCGCCGCTCGCGGAGGCCACGGTGCCCTGGTTCCTGATCGCCACGGAGAAGGTGACGACGGCGCCGTTGGACGGGTTGCTGGGGGTCCAGCTGGTCGTGGCGACCAGGTCGGAGGTGTCGACCGGCCTGACCACGAGGGGGGCGGAGGCCGCGAAGGTGTTGTTCGACTCGTTCTGCTCGATGACGGCGTTGTCCTCGTCGACCTTGGCGCTCAGCGCGTAGCTGCCCGCGTCACGGGGACCGGCGTTGGCGGACACCGTGGTGGACGCCCCCGCGGCCAGCGCGCCGACCGAGGCGGTGCCGACCTTGGTGGTGCCCAGGTAGAAGTTGACGTTCGTCGCGCCGGAGGCCGCCGAGCCGGCGTTGCGCACCGTGGCCGAGAGCGAGACGGAGTCGGTCTCGACGGGGGAGGCGGGGGACGCGGTCACAGCGGTGATCGTCAGGTCCGGGTTCGGCGCCGGGGTGCCGATGACCTGGAACTCGGCGACCTGCCCGGCGGGGGCGCCGGTGTTCGAGGTGATCCTGAGCTGGACGTCGGCGTAGGCGCCGCTGACCGGGATCGTCACCGTGTTGCCGGAGGCGGGGTTGAAGGTGTAGTTCGCCGCCGCCACCAGGCTGGTGAAGGTGGTCGAGTTCTGCGCGCGGCCGAGGACCTGGATGTTCTGGGTGCGCGTTCCCCAGGCGCTGTCGGGGTTCAGCTTCAGCACGACCGAGCTGAGGGTGGCGTTCGCCCCGAGGCTGACGGTCAGCGTGTTGGGGTAGCTGCCGCCGTTGCCCTCCCAGTAGGTCGCGGTGTTGTTGTCGTTGGCGTTGGTGGCCACGAACGTGAAGACCGAGGAGGAGGCGGTGATCGCCTTGCCGACGGCCAGGTTCGTCCCGGTCGGGGTGCTGCCCTGGCGGGTGACGGTGTTGCTGTTGCCGGACTGGTTGCCCGCGGCGTCCTTGGCCTTGACGTGGTACGACACCGTCGCGGTGGCCGGCTGGGTGTCGGTGTAGGTCAGGACGTTGCCCGCCACGCTGGCGCGCAGGGCGTCGTTGGCGTAGATGTCGTAACCGGTCACGCCGACGTTGTCGGTCGAGGCGTTCCAGGTCAGCCTGATCTGGCCCGAGCCGGGCTCGGTGTAGGCCAGGTTCGACGGCGTGCTCGGCGGCGTCGTGTCACCGCCGCTGACGGGGCCGTACACCTCGAACTCGGAGAGCTGGCCGGCCGGCCAGCCCGTGTTGCCGGTGAGGTTCAGCCGCAGGTAGCGGGCGGTGGTCGCGGTGAAGTTGATCGTCACCGTGTTGCCGGTCGCCGGGTTGAAGGTGTAGCCGGCCGAGCCCACGATCGTCGTGGTGGGCGTGGCGCTCGTGCCCGCCAGCACCGACAGGGTCTGCGTCCTGGTCTCCCATGCCGTCGCGGGCGGCAGCTTCAGGACGAGCTGGTTGACGCTGGCCGCGGCCCCGAGGTCCACCTGGACCCATTGCGGGAAGGCGTTGTTGTTGCTCTCCCAGTAGGTGGTGGCGTTGCCGTCGGTGACGTTGCCCGCCCCGTAGGGGGCGTTGACGCTGCTGGACGAGGCCGACTTGCCCGCCGCCAGGTTGGGGCCGGCAGCCGCCGAGGCCGGTGCGACGACCGCCCCGGCCAGAGCGAGCAGGCTGGTCGCGGCCATCGCCGCCATCAGCCGTAACGCCAGGTACTGCTTTCTCATTGCGTTCCTCTATCTCTCGTCTGGAACGACAGGGTCGGGAGGGAGGCCGTGGCCTCCGCCGGGCGACGTGCTCGGCACCCGGGGGTGCCTCGCCCACGAGGTGCGGATCTTTCGACCCTCTTCCTCCGGGTCCTCGGAATCCGGCGTGCGGGCCGGCCGGGTGATCCGTGCGGGCCGATCCGCGAGCCGTGCCTCGTTCGTCGCTGGGGGGTGCTGTTCGCCGTGTACGCCGGTGTTCCTCTCGTGGAGACGACCGGCGGGACGAGCGATGGGTGAACGTCGGGTCTGGTGAGGTCTGTCAGTGGGTCCCGGACGGGAGACGTCGGGAACCGCGGGCCCCTGACCGGCTGCGGCGGCGCGGGACGTTCTGCCGGGCACGGGCCGTGAGGGGCCGTACCGGTCGGCGTCGGCGCGGGGGCGATGAGTGTCGCAACCGGGGCCGCCATGGCGGCGACCGGCCGCGCAATGCCGAGAACGACATCACCTGGGGCCTCTCCGGAGGGGTGGGAGGGATGCGCCGGCGCAGCACATCACTGCCGTAAGTTGCGGAGAACAGAGAGAATTTAACAGGACTTTGCAATATTTTTGCATTGCGCTGGCCAAATGTTACATACGTGCTACGGCCGCGTCAACGGGTCGAGAAGGGTGGCTTACTTCGCGGTACGGCCCCGCGTGCGATCCGGCCGATCCGCCTGTCACGGAGGTCTTCCGGCCCCTCCTCGTACCGGCGCGGGAGAGGTGCCCGAGGGGCACCCGAGGGGCGCGGTCCCCAGGGAAGGTCCCCGCGCGGCGGGGCAGAGGGGCGCCGACGACGGGGCGGCGGGATCCGGGGGCACCTCCCGGAAATCCGGGAACCCTGGGACCTGGCAACCCCGGAACCTCGGGAACCCGGGAACCCGGTAGCACCGCCGCGCGGAACGGCTCGCGTGACGCGGCCTTCGTGACCGCCGGTCGGCCGGGACGACGCCGTTCCCCGGCATCGGGAACACACGCGGCTCGGCACGGAACCCGGAGGACGCGAGATGAAGAGTTGTTTTGGACTACTTAGCTTGAAATATGTGTCTCAACAGACAGAAAGATGAAACGTGGTGACATTTCACCGTTCGAAGAGGCGCAGCCGGTGTGCCGTCGCCGCGGCCTCACCTCGCGAGGAGGCGCCCAGCTTGGCGAGGATGTTGGAGACGTGCACGCTCACGGTCTTCGCCGAGATGAACAGCTCCCCCGCTATCTCGCGGTTGCTGCGGCCGGCCGCCACCAGGCCCAGCACCTCGTGCTCGCGCGCGGTGAGCCCGAGCCCGGCCCGCTCGGCGGCCGGCTCGGCGGGGGCCGGCTCCCCGGTGAGCGGGATCCTGGCTCGCCTGGCCAGGGAGCCGATCTCGGCGGCCAGCGGCGAGGCCCCGACCCGTGCCGTGAGCTCCGCCGCCCGGGACAGGCTCGCCGCGGCCTCGTCGCGCTCCCCCGCCGCGACGGCGGCCCGTGCCGCGCCGAGCAGGGCGCGGGCCTCGGCGTAGGGCTGGCGGAGCGCGGCCCAGGCGGCGACCGCCGCCTCCCACGCCTTCCGGTCGGGCACCCCTTCCGCCTGGGCGGCCTCGGCCGTGAAGGTGAGGCTGTGCGCCCTCTGGAGCTCCCCCTCCGCCTCACCGAGCCGCTCCGCCACGGCGCGCAGCCGGGCCAGCGGGGGCGCGGACACTCGCAGGCAGGTGAGGAGGAGCGGCCAGACGTAGCGGGGGGTGCCCTCCAGGTCCTGCTCGTCCAGGGTCCGCTCGACGAGCGCGGACGCCTCGTCGTCGCTGCCCCGCGCCACCAGCAGCTCGATCTCCCTGCGCAGCTGGGGCAGGATCGTCTGGTCCCGGTAGGTGCCCCTGGTGAACACGGCCCGCGAGGACCGGAAGAGCGCGTCGGCCCGGTCGAACTCCCCGCGGGCCAGCGCGATGTCGGCGGCGAGGGCCTCCAGGCTCGCGCGGTAGGGGGCCGGCGGGGTGACCTCCAGGCCGCGCTCGACCACCTCGGACGCCTCGTCCCAGCGGCCGAGGGAGACCAGGGGCTCGACCAGGTTGATCGCGAGGAAGGCGCCGGACGTGCGGGCCAGGCCGTACGCCTCGGCGTCGGCGATGCCGCCGCGGGCGACCTCGGCGGCCCGCTCGTGCCATCCGGCCCCCTCCAGGGCGTCGGACTCGGAGATGACGGCCCGCATCAGCGCGTGGTAGGTGCTGGCCCGGCCCGCGATCTTCCGTGCCCGGGCGAACTCGGCGACCTGCTCCTCCATCCGGGAGTAACGGCACCTCGCCCAGGTGAGCGTGACGAGCGCGTGGGCCTCGATGTCGGCGTTGCCGACCTCGTGGGCGATGCGCATGGCCTCCTCGGCCAGCGACTCCTTCTCGGCCCAGTCGCCGGGGTGGCTGAGCATGCGCGACAGGTTCTCCAGGACCTGGGCGCGCAGGGAGGTCGGCGGCTCGGCGGGCACGAGCGTGACGGCGGTGCGGAGATCTTCGAGGAACCCGGCCCTGCCGAGGTCGTATCTGACGAGCCCGCGCTGCCGCAGCAGCCGGGCCGCGCGGATCGGGTCGGTGGCGGTGTCGATCTCCCGCAGGGCCGCCTTGGCGAGGGAGATGCCTCGCTCGAACTCCCCGGCCAGGTGCGCCACGGTGATGGCCTGCCGGAGCACGTCGACGTGGTCGGCCTCGATCCGCTCCGCGGCGTCGGGGACCGCCTCCCACAGCTCCAGGACCCGGGTCAGCATGCGCAGCTGCTCGTCGTAGGCCGCCGTCTTCCTCGCGGCCGCGGCCGCGTGCCAGGCGCTGGTCAGCGCCCAGAGGGGGTTGTGCGCGGCGTGCCAGTGGTGGGCGAGCTCGATGGCCGACCGGGGAGCGGGCAGGATGCCGGGGTTGCCCTCCAGGGCCTCGGCGAAACGGGTGTGCAGGCGGGTGCGCTCACCGGGCAGCAGGTCGTCGTGGACGGCCTCGCGGATCAGGGCGTGCCTGAAGGCGTACGTCTCGCCGTCGACCAGGAGCACGTTGCCCGCCACCGCCGGGCGCAGCAGACGGGAGAGCTCGCCGTCGTCGGCCCCGGCGACGGCCGAGAGCACGGCGTGCTCGATCCTCGCCCCGCCGGCGGCGGCGAGCCGCATCAGCTCCTGGGTCTCCTCCGGCAGGCGCTCGACGCTGGCCAGCAGCAGGTCGCGCAGCGAGTCGGGCAGCGTCTCGCCCTCGCCCCCGCTGAGCAGCGCCTCGACGAACAGCGGGTTTCCCTCGCTGCGGGCGTAGACCAGGTCGAGGTCGGCGACCGGCTCGCCGTCGAGGATGCTCGCGGCCTGCTGGTCCACCTCCCGGCGGCTCAGCCTGCGCAGGTCGAGCCGGGTGACCCAGTCGACCCGGCTCAGCTCGGCCAGCAGCGGGCGCAGGGGATGCGTGCGGTGCAGCTCGTCGGCCCGGTAGGTGACCAGGGTGAGCAGGGGCACGTCGGAGCGCTGGTAGCGGACGAGGAACGACAGCAGGTCGCGGGTGGAGCGGTCGGCCCAGTGGGCGTCCTCGATGACCAGGATCGTCGGCCGGGTCTCGGCGAGCCGCTCCAGCAGGCCCAGGACCTGCTCGAAGAGCCGGGCCCGCGCCTCGGCGCCCTCTCTCTCGGGCTCACCGAACTCCGGCAGCAGCCGGGCGAGCCCCCGCGTCGCCCCGCCGGGCAGCAGCGCGGCGACCCCGTCGCGGCCCAGGTCGCGGGCGAGCTTGCGCAGCACCGCGGTGAAGGGGGCGAAGGGGAGGCCGTCGGTGCCCAGCTCCAGGCACCCGCCGACCAGCACCAGGGCGTCGTCCGAGCGCTCGGTGAACTCGCGGACGAGGCGGGTCTTGCCGACCCCGGCCTCGCCTCCCACGAACACGGTCGAGGCCGCCCCTGAGCGCGCCCTGGCGAGCGCGTCTCCCAGAACGGCGAGCTCGTCGACGCGGCCGACGAACAGGGGGCTTACCGTGTGGGCTCTCACGCCCCCAGGATGCCACCGGCCACCGACAGTCAGGCGTCCCGCTCGGCCCGCCTTTCCCGCCCGGCCCTCCACTCCCCCGGCTCCCCCGAACCCGGCTCGGGTGACGCCCGATCACCGGCTGTCCGGAATCGGCCCTGAGAGCGCCGCAGCGCCCCGGACACGCTTTCGCGGAGAGAAGAAGGGGGGATGGCCGTCCGGCGCCCCTGCGGGCGTCACGGCGCCGCCACCGGCCCCCTCGGGGGCCTGACGCGGACGGGACCCACCCGCTCCCGAGCCGGGCTCGGGGGCCTCGGCCGTACGGGATGTCCGATCACGGAAAAAGCCTCCCGGTTGGTGTCAACCAGGAGGCTCTGACCTGCGACTTGCTAGTGTGGGCGATACTGGGATCGAACCAGTGACCTCTTCGGTGTGAACGAAGCGCTCTCCCGCTGAGCTAATCGCCCGCCCTGTGCGGCGCCTCACGGTGCCGACGTGGAAAACCATACAGCAATCCGAGAGTGCTCGCGAAGCGGTATCCGCCAACAAAATGATCTTGAAAGACGACACGGTCGGGAGGCAAAGGTCTGAGGATGCATCCGGCGGGGGGCTACGGTGTCATAGCATCGTCCTGATCCGTAGAAGCACCGAACGACCCGCGCTCGACCCGAATCACCCGAGACGCCCCGCCGGGGAGTCGACGGTGACCAAAACGAGACGCAAAACCCTTGCAAATACGGCCCTGTTGGTGATGTTTAGCCAGGTAGATGCCCAAATGTCGCGCTGTGATGTGTGTTACAGAAGGGCGTGGAGGCGGAATCTTTCCTACAGGTTTCTTTGTTCCGCGTGATAGCCCGCGAGGAACGAAGCCGTTTCAGAGCAGTGAGAGCAGTGAAAGCCCCGCAGAGGGGACCGACGACGAAAAAGGTTTGGCTGACGATGAACAGCGCCACCGTCTCTGCCGAGCTAGGCCTTCGGCTTGTGGTCCCCGACCGTACCACCGTCCCCCTGCTCGCCGGGCTCAGCTACACCGCCGGCGACCCGTACGCGATCAGGATGGCCTTCCACGTGGGGAACGACGAGCCCGTCGAGTGGATCTTCGCTCGCGAGCTGCTCACGGTCGGCATCGTTCGGCGGGTCGGCGACGGGGACGTGCAGGTGTGGCCGGCGCGCGCCGACGGCGAGCGCACGCTGCACATAAGCCTCACCTCGCCGTTCGGGCAGGCCCTGTTCGAGGTGCCGCTGGCCCCGCTCACGGAGTTCCTGCACCGGACGTACGAGCTGGTCCCCGCCGGTCGCGAGACCGACTTCATGGATCTGGACGCCGAGCTCAGCAACATGCTCTGGAGTTCGTGACGGGCCCTCGGCCCCCCGGCTCCTCGTCACCATCCCGGGGCCTCCGGGTTTCGCGGCGACGGCGGCCTCCCGAGCGGAGCCGCCGGGCTACGCCCCCGGCTTGAGCAGGTCCCGCATCCGGGCGATCTCGATGCCCTGCCCGGAGACGACGTCCTTCGCGGTGGCCAGCATGATCCGGTCGGTGCCCTCGCGCAGCTGGAGCCCCGCCATCGTCACCGCCGCCTCGTGATGGGTGATCATGAGGTTCAGGAAAAGGGTGTCGAAGGCCGCTCCCCTGGCCGCCCTGAGCCGGTTCATCTCCTCCAGCGGGAGAGCGTGGTCGTCGTGACCGCCGCCATGCTCACCCGGGGGGCGCCCGGCAGCCTCCAGCCACGAGGTCATCGCCGCGATCTCCGGCCGCTGCGCCGCGGTGATCCGCTCGGCGAGCCTGCGCAGGACCGGTGAGGACGTCCGGGCCGCCACCAGCGCCGCCATCTCCAGCGCCTGCCGGTGGTGCGGGATCATGCCCTCGGCGAACCGCACGTCGGCCGCGGTGACGCGCGCCTCCGACTCCCCGAGGCTCTCTCCCGGCCGTGCAGCGCGACCGGCCTCCCCCGGGCCGCCCGGGATGATCACGGGCGCGCCGGACTCGGCGACGAGCGGGGTGGAACGCTCCGGTCCGGCCCCCGCGCATCCGCCGAGAACCGCTGCCATCATGATCACCGCGATACCCTGACTCGGCACACGCATCCTCCGCATAGCTCCAATAATGGGGCAAGTGGACCGACGTAATGGGGGCACCGTGCGACCGATCGTGGCATTCGTCCTGGCCGCGCTACTTCTCGTGGCAGGGTGCGGGGCGGATCCGACCCCCGCCGCCTCGCCACCGTCCGAGGCGGCGGCGTCCAGCACGGCCCCGGTCGCCCCCGAGGGGAGCCCGAGCGCCTCGGAGCAGGCGGCGCAGACGCCCGCCCCCGGGATCTCGGGGGACGGTACGCACAGCGACAACATCACGCACCTGGCCAACGTGCCCCCCAGCGCCCCGCTCAACGGGCCCCAGTCGTGGGGCACCGACCTGGCCTTCCAGGGCGACTACGCGTTCGTCGGCAACTTCGACGGCTTCAGCGTCTTCGACATCTCCGACCCGTCGAGCCCCTCGATCGCGAGCCAGGTCCTCTGTCCCGGCGAGCAGAACGACATCTCGGTGAGCGGGAACCTGCTGTTCCTGTCGATCGACTCCGCCCGGGCCGGCCCGGAGTGCGACGCCCAGCGCGGCGAGCCGGAGTCGGACGCCTGGGAGGGCATCCGGATCTTCGACATCACGGACAAGACCCACCCCACCTTCGTGTCGGCGGTCCAGACCGACTGCGGCTCGCACACCCACACCCTCGTCCCCGGCGAGAGCCCGGACAAGGTCTATCTCTACATCTCCTCCCCCGGCCCCGAGCCCGGCACGGTGACCTGCGCGCCCCCGCACAACAAGATCTCCGTGGTCGAGGTGCCCGTCAAGGACCCGAAGGCCGCCAAGGTGGTCTCGCGGCCGGCGCTCTCCGAGAAGGCCGTCGAGGGGGCCATCGGCGGCTGCCACGACCTCACGGTCTACCCGGAGAAGAACCTCGCCGCCGCCGCCTGCTTCGGCGACGGGATCCTGCTGGACATCTCCGACCGGGTCAACCCCAAGGTGCTCCAGCACGTGAGCGACAAGGAGAACTTCGCCATCTGGCACTCGGCGACGTTCAACAACGACGCCACCAAGGTCGTCTTCGGGGACGAGCTGGGCGGCGGCGTGAGCGCGACCTGCGACGCCAACACCCCCAAGACCAAGGGCGCCAACGCCGTCTACGACCTCGGCAAGGACCGCAGGCTCACGCTCCGCGGCTACTTCAAGATCCCGAGGGAGCAGTCGCCCGAGGAGAACTGCGTCGCGCACAACGGGTCGCTGCTGCCGGTGCCGGGCAAGGACATCATGGTCCAGTCGTGGTACCAGGGCGGGGTGTCCGTCTGGGACTTCACCGACGCGGCCAAGCCCCGGGAGATCGCCTTCTTCGAGCGGGGCCCGGTGCCGGGGGTCGGCGGCTCGTGGTCGGCGTACTACTACAACGGCCACATCTACTCGAGTGACATCACCAAGGGCCTGGACGTGCTCCGCATCGACGACCCGCTCACCGATCCGGCCGCCAAGGTCGAGCTCAAGGAGCTGAACGCCCAGACCCAGGTGTCCTACTAGCCCCCGGTCCGGCCGGGCCGGCCGGACCGTGACCGCCGGGCGATCGGCCGCCGGTTCCGGTGGGGCACACCCTCACCGGAACCGGGGACGGGACCGGGAACGCGAGGCGACGAACGCGGGGCCGGGCTCAGGGGTCGAGGTCGGCGGCGGAGCGCTCGGCGAAGATCTGCATGGCCTTGGTGGTGATCGGGCCGGGCGCGGCGGGCAGCACGGTCCGGTCGACCGCGCGGATCGGCTGGATGTCACGGGTGGTGGAGGTCAGGAACGCCTCCTCGGCCTCGTACAGGGCCGAGAGCGGGACGTCCTCCTCGATGCCCCCGCACCACTCCAGGGCGAGCGCGCGGGTGACCCCGGCCAGGCAGCCCGAGGCGAGCGTGGGGGTGAGCAGCCGCCCGTCGCGTACGACGAAGATGTTGCTGCCGGTGCCCTCGCAGAGGTTTCCCGCGAGGTTCTCGAAGATCGCCTCGCCGCCGTCCCTCGCCTTGGCGTAGAACAGCGCCTTGGCGTTGTCGCCGTAGGAGGTGCTCTTCACCCCGGCGAGCGCGCCGCGCTCGTTGCGCGGCCAGGGCACGACGGTGACGTCGGCGGTGGCCGGGAACGCCTTCTGCTCGTCGACGATCACCACGGTCGTGCAGCCCTGGTCGCCCCGGTCGGAGCCGAGCGGCCCCGGGCCGCTGGTGTAGGTGACCCGGACGCGGCCGAGCCGCCACGGCGGGGCCTCGGCCAGGCAGGCGCGGACCCCCTCGGCGATCGCGTCCACGTCGGGGTCGGGCAGGTCCATCCGCCGCGCCGAGAGCGTGAGCCGGTCGAGGTGGCGGGTGAGCGCGAACGTGGCGCCGTCCATGCACTTGATCGTCTCGAACACCCCGTCACCGACCATCAGGCCGTGATCGAACACCGAGACGACGGCCTGATCCGGAGCGATAAGTGCCCCGTTAAGCCATATAGGTACGTTCATACGACTCCTTCTGAACCTGATGTTGATGCCAGCGCGATGAGCCGGGAGGCCTTCAGCTCGGTCTCGTCCCACTCGCGTCGCGGATCGCTACCCCAGGTTATGCCCGCGCCCGTACCGAAGCGGATCTCGTCGGAGATGAGCCAGAACGTGCGGATCCCCACGGCCAGCGACGCCCGGCGCCGGTCGGCGTCGACCCAGCCCACGGTCCCACAGTAGGGCCCGCGCGGCTCGGGTTCGAGCTCATCGATGATTCGCAGGGCCGAGGACTTCGGGGCCCCGGTCACCGACCCGGGCGGGAAGGTTGCGGAGAACAGCTCCGGCCACCCGTACTCCGGCGCGAGCCGCGCCCGGACCGTGGAGACCAGGTGCACGAGACCGGGGTGCTCCTCCACCTCGCACAGGGCGGGCACGCTCACCGAGCCGACCGCGGCGACCCTGCCCAGGTCGTTGCGGACGAGATCGACGATCATCACGTTCTCCGCGTAGTCCTTCTCCAGCAGGTCCCCGGCGGTGACGCCGGTCCCCTTGATCGGCCTGGACTCGACCACGTCGCCGTCCCTGGACAGGTAGAGCTCCGGGGAGGCCGACACGACGCTCAGCCCAGGCAGGCTCACCGTGGCCGCGTAGGGGGCGGGATTGCCCTCGGCCAGCCGTACGGCCAGGGCCAGCGGGTCCGGCGCCTCCCCGGCGGGCAGCGGCGCGCTCAGCACCCGGCACAGGTTGGCCTGGTAGACGTCGCCCCGCCCGATGTGGGCGCGGACGCGCCGCACCCCCTCCTCGTACGCGGCCTGATCGAGGGAGCTGCGCCACGACGACGGGTGCGGCCCGCGCCAGGGGCCGCGCGGCGAGGGCAGCGGCGCCCGGCGGACGTCCCCGAACCGGGCGCACGTCACCTTGCCCTCGTAGTCGATCACGACGGCCCACCAGCCCTCGCCGTCCAGCGCGGCGAGATCGGTGGTGAGGTCGCGGAGGCCGGTGGCCAGATATCCGGTGACATGCGCAAAGGAGTCATGCACCGCCCTATTGTCCCGCTCGTCCGGCCAGCAGCCGCACCAGGGTGCGGGCGGCGGGCAGCGGGGTGGGCGGCAGCGCCGCGTAGACGGTCCTGCGCGGCGCGAGGTCCCCGAGGGAGCGGAGCACCAGGTCGGCGGGGACGGCGTACGCGGCGAGGGCGGGGACGAGCGTGACGCCGAGCCCGGCCGCGACGAACCCGAACTTGCCCGTCCACTCGGCGATCCTGACCGTGGCGCGGGGCGCGAACCCGGCGCGGGCGCAGGCCGCCGCGAGCACGGTGGCCCGGCCGGGCGGGGGCGCCTCGATCCAGGTCTCCTCCCGCAGCTCGCGCAGGTCGACGATCTCCTCCCCCGCCAGCCGGTGGTCGCGGGGCAGCGCGACGAGCAGCTCGTCGCCGGCCAGCTCGATCATCTCGATCTCCTCCTCGCGGGGCAGCTCGGACGGGTAGTCGCTGACCACCGCGACGTCCAGGCCCCCCTCGCGCATGCGGCGCAGCAGGCTCCCGCTCGGCCCCTCGATCGGGACGAGCTCGACCTCGGGGAAGTCCTCGCGGAACGCGCGCAGGGCGCCGGGCACGAGCGCGACGTTGGCGGTCGCGAACGCCCCCACCCGCAGCCGCCCCCGGTAGCCGCCGTGGATCCCGGCCAGCTCCTCCTCCGCCCTGTTCAGCCGGTTCAGGACGATCTGGGCGTGGTGGTGCAGCGCCTCACCGGCGGGCGTGAGCCGCACCCCGCGCGGCAGCCTCTCGAACAGCGGGCCGCCCGCGCGGTGTTCGAGCGCGGCGATGCGGCGGGACACGGCGGACTGGGTGTAGTTGAGCCCGGCGGCGGCCGCGGTGAACGACCCGGTACGGGCCACGGTGTCCAGCAGGCGCAATCCTTCGACGTCGAACACATTCCTCCCTCGCATGGCTCACATGCAATCTAGTCGCTGGTGGAATGCCTCCCGGGTTCGTAGCGTGGAGCGCATGATCTCCTTTCTCGGTCTGGGGCGCATGGGCGCCCCGATGGCCCGGCGGCTCGTGACGGCCGGGTACACGGTGAAGACGTGGAACCGCACCCCCCGCGCGGTCGAGGGCGCCGCCACGGCGGCGTCGCCCGCCGAGGCCGTGGCGGGCGCGGAGCTGGTCGTCACGATGCTCAGCGACCCCCCGACGGTGCGGCGGGTGCTCGCGGAGGCGGCACCGGGGCTGCGGGCCGGGACGGTGGTCGCGGAGATGTCGACGATCGGGCCCGAGGCGGTGGCCGGGCTGCGCGGCCTGCTTCCCCCCGGGGTGGGGCTGGTCGACGCGCCGGTCCTGGGCAGCGTGGGACCGGCCGAGGAGGGCACCCTGACGGTACTGGCCGGGGGCCTGCCCGAGGACCTGGCCCGCTGCCGGAGGGCGCTGGAGGTGTTCGGCCGGGTGGTCGGGGTCGGCGGCCCCGGCGCGGGCGCGGCGATGAAGCTCGCCGTGATGGGCGCGCTGGTGCCCGCCCAGGTGCTGCTCGCCGAGACCGTCGCGTACGCGGAGGCGACCGGGGTGGACACCGCGACCCTGCTGGCCGTGCTCGGCGGCACCCCGCTGGGACCGCTCGTCGAACGGGTCCGCCCGGCCGTCGAGAACGGCCCGTACGAGACGCGCTACGCCCTCGGCCTCGCGGCCAAGGACGTGGCGCTCGCCGCGCACGGGACCCAGACCCTCGCCGCGGCGGCCGGGGCCAGGCTGGCGGACGCGGTGGCGGCCGGGCTCGGCGGGGCGGACCTGACAGCGATCTTCGCGCACGTCGCCGCGGCCGGTCCCACAGGGGCGGACCGGCCGGGCGGGCCCGGCCAGGCGGGTCAGGTGGGTGAACCTGGTCAGGTGGGGCGGGACGTGCCGCAGGGCCGTACCGGGGTGGAGAGGCTGAACCCGGCCACGGTTCCCGCCACCAACGGGTTCTACTCCCACGCCACCAGGGCCGCGGGCCTGCTGTTCGTCTCGGGGCAGGTGGCGCTGGACGAGGAGGGGAAGGTGGTCGGCGAGGGGGACATGACGCGCCAGTCCGAGTACGTGATGGACCTGCTGTCACGCGTCCTCGCCGACCAGGGCTGCACGTTCGACGACGTGACCCACATCCGGAGCCACGTCACCGACATGTCGCTGCTGGGAGAGTACGGGGCCGTGCGCAAGCGTTTCATCACCGGCGAACCCCCGGCCAGCACGACCGTGGAGGTCTCGCGGCTGTTCCGGCCGGGGCTGCTCATCGAGGTGGAGGTGATCGCCGCCCTCCCCGCGGGCCCGTGACGGCGGGGCCGTCCCCCGCCGGGCGGGGGCCTACGACAGGGGGCCGGTGACCGTCTCGGCGGCGGCGACGACCGCGTTGGCCGCGACGAGCTGGACCACCGTCTCGATCTCCGGCGCGAGGAAGCGGTCGGGACCGGGGCCGGGGACGGACTGGCGCAGCACGTCCACCACGGCCCCGGTCGCCGGGGCGGGCCGCAGCGGGGCGCGCAGGTCCAGGGCCCGCGCGGCGGTGAGGACCTCCACCGCGAGCACCCGGGTGAGACCGTCCACCGAGCGGCGCAGCTTGCGCGCGGCCGACCACCCCATGGAGACGTGGTCCTCCTGCATGGCGGAGCTCGGGATGGAGTCGACGCTCGCGGGCGCGGCCAGGCGCTTGAGCTCGGAGACCACCGCCGCCTGGGTGTACTGGGCGATCATGTGGCCGGAGTCGACGCCGGGGTCGTCCGCGAGGAAGGCGGGCAGGCCGTGGCTGCGGGCCACGTCCAGCATGCGGTCGGTGCGGCGCTCGGAGATGCTCGCCATGTCGGCGACCGCGATGGCCAGGAAGTCGAGCACGTAGCCGACGGGGGCCCCGTGGAAGTTGCCGTTGGACTCCACCCGGCCGTCGGCGAGGACGACCGGGTTGTCGATCGCGGAGGCGAGCTCCCGCCCGGCGACCAGGGCGGCGTGCGCCAGGGTGTCGCGGGCGGCCCCGGCGACCTGCGGGGCGCACCTGAGGGAGTACGCGTCCTGGACGCGGGTGCAGGTGCCGTCCCGGTGGGACTCCATGATCTGCGAGCCGCCGAGCAGGGCCCTGAGGTTGGCGGCGCTGGCCGCCTGCCCGGGGTGCGGGCGCAGGGCCTGCAGGTCGGCGGCGAAGACGCGGTCGGTGCCGAGGAGCGCCTCCACGCTCATGGCCGCGCTCACGTCGGCGGTCCTGAACAGGCGGGCGAGGTCGTCCATGGCGAGGATGAGCATGCCGAGCATGCCGTCGGTGCCGTTGATGAGCGCGAGCCCCTCCTTGGCCACCAGCTCCACGGGCTCGATGCCCGCGCGCTTGAGGGCCTCCGCGGCGTCGGCCCGCTCCCCCGCGGCGTCGCGGACGACGCCCTCGCCCATGATCGTGAGGGCCACGTGGGAGAGCGGCGCGAGGTCGCCGGAGCAGCCGAGGCTTCCGTACTCGTGCACGACGGGGGTGATCCGCGCGTTGAGCAGGCTCTCCAGCACCTTGGCCGTCTTCGGGCGCACGCCGGTGTGGCCGGTGGCCAGGGTGTGCAGGCGCAGCAACATCATCGCCCGGGTGACCTCGATCTCGACCTCGGGCCCCGACCCGGCGGCGTGCGACCGCACGAGGGATCGCTGCAGCTGGGCGCGGAGCGAGGGGTCGATGTGCCGGGTGGCGAGGGCGCCGAACCCGGTGGAGACGCCGTAGGCGGGGGTGGGGCTCTCGGCCAGCTCGTCCACGCGGGTGCGGGCCGCCGCCATGGCGGCCACGGCGTCGTCGCCGAGGCGTACGGGGGCGCCGTGCCTGGCGACCCTGACGACCTCCTCGAAGCTCAGCGGCTCCGGCCCGATGTTCACGACCTCGTCGTCGCGCATGCTGTCAACTCTCTCGCGTAGGGTGAAGCCGTGGTAACTGGTGAAACCGGTGCTGGCTCCTTACATCTCAAGATACCGGTCGTATTCGGTTTGGGGAGTCGCCGGGTATTCGCTAGAGTTCTCACCGTGAGTCCGGGCCGGTCCCGGAGACACGCGGAAGTGGCTCAGTGGTAGAGCATCACCTTGCCAAGGTGAGGGTCGCGGGTTCGAATCCCGTCTTCCGCTCGGAAAAGGGGCATCCGCCCCCCACTCGGTGGAGTGGCCGAGAGGCGAGGCAACGGCCTGCAAAGCCGTCTACACGGGTTCAAATCCCGTCTCCACCTCGGGTTTTCAGCGAGGACGATTAGCTCAGCGGGAGAGCGCTTCCCTGACACGGAAGAGGTCACAGGTTCAATCCCTGTATCGTCCACCACCCGCCCACAGGGCGATCACATGAGACGGCCGCCGAAGTCCCGGCTCAGGGACCTTGGCGGCCTTCCGCTTTCCCCGGTCGGTCGCCGTCGATCGGAGCCGTCTCCCGTCTCGGTGCCGACGTTGCGCTCACCCTCGATCGGCATCAACAGACCCCCGCCCCGCCGAACGCGGGATCTTCGCTCGCACCCGAAGGCGCTTGAGGCGCCCCCCGCTCCGGTGACGACTTCCTGGACGGAGAGGGTGGGGGCGCGGGCCGTCCCGGGGTGAGACGCGGCCCCCTCGGTCTCACTCCTGGACGCCGGTACGGCGTGTGTGGGCGGCGGCCAGGATGAGGTAGGCGCTGGCCGTCCAGGTGTAGGCGCGGTCGCGAAGCCCGGACCCGGTGAGGGCGTCGAAGTTCTCCGCGAATCCCGATTTCTCGCACAGGGCACGGAAACGTGCACTGATCTCGTCGGCCAGCACGGTGTGCCCCGCGCGGCGGAGGCCGTCCTCGATCAGGACCGTGGAGGGGGCCCAGATGGGACCGCGCCAGTAGCCGTCGTCCCGGTAGTGCGGCGAGGTGGGGAGTTCGGTGGCGAGCCCGTACTCGGTCAGATGGGTCTTGATCTTGGCGGCCAGGGTCACGTGGACGGCCTCGGGCAGCTCCTCGCCCAGCACGATCGGCATGAGGTCGAGCAGGCTGGAGCTGGACCATTCGCGCTCCGAGCTCGCGCTTCTGGCCACGAAACGGTCGTCGCGCCACAACTCCGCGAGCGTCGCGTCGCGCATCCGGTCGGCCGCCCGCGACCAGCGGTCCGCCTCGCCGGTCAGGGCGAGTTCGCCCGCCATGCGGGAGAGCGCGCGCATCTGCAGGACGAGGAACGAGGCCAGGTCGGCGCTCTCGACGACGCGCTCGGGGGTGAAGGTGGTCGCGTTGTCCCATCCGCTGTCGTTGCCGTGCTGGTAGTGGGGGATCTCCCGGCCGGGGGCGCGGCGGGCGGCGAGCCAGAAGGCGGTCCACCGTTCGAGCAGGCGGTAGGTCTCGGCCAGCTCCTGTGGCGGCACCGCCGGAAGGTGCCGCAGGACCCAGCCGTGGATGGGCGGCTTGACGAAGTTGTAGAGGATCTCGGAGTGGGTGACGGAGTCCGGCAGCGCGCCGGCGGCGTCCTGGTGGTCGAAGGGCAGCCGGAACTGGTCCCAGGCCAGTGCGGGCAGCCCTCCGGCGAGGGCGATCGCGTTGAAGCAGTGGTCCCAGCTCCACACCTTGTCCATCCAGTGCTTGGACATCAGCACCGCGGTACGGGTGACGAACCCCGCGGCGCGGACCGTGGCCGACCACAGGACGTAGGCGGCGAGTTCGGCGGCGGGGGTCCGGTCGTCCCGCCACGGCGCCACGGCGTCGCGGAACTCGTCGAAGTCGCGCCGGGCCGCCGCGACCACCTGGTCGAAGGTGCGCTCGCCCGTGTAGGGGGGACGGGCGCTCTCGTACTCCTCGACGGCGACCTCCCATCCCGTCTCGTCCCCGGTCACCACGACGCCCCGCTCGGCGGTGCCGAGCTCCTGGACGCCCAGGTGTTCGGCGATCCGCCCGCGCAGGAGGGTGACGCGGTAGCGGCGCCCGGTCTGGTACACGGTGAAGACCGGCGAGCCGTCCCGGGGATCTTCGAAGAAGTAGGGGCCGCTGAACGGCGTCAGGACCGGGTCGGCGGCCACCAGGCGCAGGGCGAGCCCACGGCCGCGCAGCCGTACGGTGTCCGCGGTCTCGTACGCGAGATCGATCCGGCCGGAGTCGCGGCTCCAGGTGAGCCGGTGCGGTGTGGCGGTGACGACGCTCTCGGCGGGATCGTTCCCGAGGAGGGGGACCAGTCGCAGGACGGGATGCATGCCGTTCTGGTGGGAGACCAGGTGGACGTCCTGGGCGTAGGTGTTCTCGCCGACGACCGGTGAGAAGCCGAACCATGAACCCCGGAAACTGAACGGGATCTCCCGCACGGAGAACACCGGGCCTGCGGCGGCGACGGTCATGAAGAAACGGTCCTTTCGGTGGGAGGGGGACCCGGTCAGTCCTTGACGGCACCCGCGGTGACGCCCGCGGTGACGTAGCGCTGCGCGATGACGATCAGAATGGCGGCCGGTATCGAGGCGACCACCGCGGCGGCCATGATCGCGTTCCACTGCTGGTTGTTGTTGCCGATGTAGTGGTAGATGCCCAGGGTGATCGGCTGGTGGTCTCCCCCGCTGTCCAGCGTGCTGGCGAAGACGAAGTCCGACCACGCCCACAGGAACGCGAACAGCGACACCGTGACGATCGCGTTGCGGCTGACCGGCAGGACGATCGACCGGAAGATCCGCAGGGTTCCCGCGCCGTCGACGCGGGCGGCCTGGAGGAGCTCCTGGGGGATGCCCGACATGAACGCGGTGAGGACGAGGACCGCGAAGGGGACGGCGAGGGTGGAGTCGGCCAGGATCAGCCCGGGGAGCGTGTTGAGCACGCCGAGGTTGAGGAACATGGCGTAGAAGCCCATCGCCATGATGATCCCGGGAATCATCTGCGCGATCAGCAGCACGAAGCTCAGGGCCCCGCCGCCGCGCGGGCGCAGCTTCGCCAGCGAGTACGCGGCCGGCGCCGCGACCGCCAGGGTGAGGACCACGGTCGCCAGCCCGACGACCAGGCTGGTCCCGAGGTAGGGAAGCTGCCGGTCGAGGACCGCGCGGTAGCCGTCCAGGGTCCCGTCCACGGGGAACCAGGACGGCGGGCTCTTGCGCATGTCCCGCTCGCGGGTGAACGACACGTTGATCATCCAGTAGACCGGGAACAGCATCACGCCCGTCAGCGCCACTCCGACCGGGGTCTTCCACCAGCCTCGCGCGATCCTCACGTCAGGTCCTGCCTTCGCTGGAAGCGGACGTACAGCAGGCCGAAGACGAGCGCGACCACGATCAGGAGGTTGCCGACCGCGGCCCCCGGGCCGAAGGACGGCACCAGGTTCCCGAAACCCAGCCGGTAGGACCAGGTGGCGAACGTGGTGGAGGAGCCGCTCGGCCCGCCCCTCGTCATGATCCAGATGATGTCGAACACCTTCAGCGTGTAGACCAGCCCGAGCAGCAGCGTGATCGCCGAGACCGGGCGCAGCAGGGGAAGGGTGATGTGCCGGAACCGCTGCCAGGTCGTGGCCCCGTCCAGCGCGGCGGCCTCGTAGACGGACGGGCTGATCGCCTGGAGGCCGGAGTAGAGGACGACCAGGTTGAACGGGATGCCGATCCAGACGTTGGCCACGATCACCGACCACAGCGACCAGTCGGGCGAGGTCAGCCAGTTGACCGGGCCGATCCCGAACGCGCCGAGGGCGGCGTTCACCACGCCGGAGTCGCTGTTGAGCATCCACGCCCAGGTCGAGGACGACACGATCAGCGGCAACAGCCACGGCACCAGGAACAGCGCGCGCAAGGTGGCCGACAGCCGGAAGTTGCCGACGAAGAACAGGGCGAGTGCGAGCCCGATGGTGAACTGGAAGGCCAGCGACACCACGGTGAACACCACGGTGTGTCCCAGCGCGGGCCCGAACGTGGCGTCCTTGAGCACTTCGACGTAGTTGGCGAACCCGGTGAAGGGCGCGTCACCCTGGACGAACGAGCGCACCGTGTAGTCACGCAGGCTCAGCTCGAGGTTGCGGTACAGCGGGTAGGCGTAGAACCCGATCAGGTAGACGCCGATCGGGACCAGGAAGCCCCATGCCGCCCACTGCTCCGACCGCGACGCCGCCGCCCTCCGGCGCCCCCCTCCACCCGGAGCGGGGGCGCCGGCGGCGGGGGCCGGACGCCGGGGGGGCGCCTGAGTGAGACGACTCATGACCTGGCCGCCTACTGGATCGCGCTCGCCGCCGCGCCCTGCGCGTCGGTCATCGCCCGCTGCGGGCTCTTGGCCCCGCTCAGCGCCGCCTGCACCGCGCCCCACATCGGCTCGGAGATCTTCGGGTACTTGGTGCCGAGGTCGTCGCCGGTCCGGCCCTTGGCCGCCCTGACCGCCGCCACCCACACCTCCAGCTCGGGGTTCTCCTTGACCTGCCGGGCCTGCACCTGCTCGGTGGGCGCGATGTACGACAGCGCCGTCGTCGTGGCGAAGGAGTTGTCGGTGCTGGTCAGGCACGTCACCAGCTTCTGGGAGGTGGCGTAGCGCGCGGTGTCGCGCTGCACGGGGATGCTGACGAACTCGCCGCCGGTGGGCGCCGCGGCGGTTCCCCCGCTCTCGCCGGGGACGGGGATGATGCCGTACTCGAAGCCCGTCTCCTTGGCGTTGGCCAGCTGCCAGGTGCCGTTCTCGGCGAAGGCGTACTCGCCGGTGGCGAACTCCTGCCAGCTGGTGGTCTGGGTGTTGTTGATGACGGAGTTGGGGGCGTACTTCTTCTTCAGCCAGTCGGTCCACAGCGTCAGCGCCGACACGCCCTGCGGCGAGTCGAGCTTGGTGAGCTGTGCGCCCGAGCCCCAGAACCAGGGCAGGAACTGGAAGCTGCCCTCCTCGGTGCCGATCGCGGAGAACGTGATGCCCTTCTTGCCCGCCGCCGTGACCTTCTCCAGGGCCGCGGTCAGCGAGGCCCAGTCCTTGACCGAGGCGACGTCCACCCCCGCCTTGTCGAGCACCGCCTTGTTGTAGTAGAGCGCGAGGGTGTTCGCGCCGATCGGGACACCGTAGGTGTCGCCGCCGCTCTGCCCGGCCGCGAGCAGGTTGGGCGAGATGGCGGAGACGTCGAGCCTGTTCTCCGCGGTCGTGGTCAGCACCCCGGCCTCGGCGAGCGTCGACACCACCGGGTTGTCGACGACGAGCACGTCGGGGGCGTTGCCCTGCTGCGCGGCGAGCAGCGCCTTGCCGGTCAGGTCGCTGGTGTCGTAGCCCGTGCGCTCGATCGTCACCCCGGCCGCCGTACCGCAGGTGTCCAGCAGCTTCACCCAGTCGGAGGTCTTGTCGTACTGCGGATAGGGATCCCACACGGTGTAGGTCCCGCCGCCCGCCGGCTCCCCACCGGCCTCGGCGCCGCCGCCGGCCGTGGTGGCCGAGCACCCGGCCAGGAGGCCCGCGGTGACGAGGACCGTCAGTCCTCCCAGTCCTCCGCCCAGCGCGCGCCGGCTCCGCTTCGGTGATCTCGCTGCTTTCACGGGCCGGCCGTCCTTCCTGGGGGCGTTACGCGCCTGTTTCCGATCGGCGTCGAATCGATTCCTCGAATCGGTTCGACCGAGAGTAAGTCGGCCCCACGGCCGCGTCAATGGCGGTGGCGAAGTTGCACGGTGAGCGGCTGTTCAACGGGCTCTCGCCGGGTCGCCCGCCCCACCGCCTCGCGGTGAACCGGTTCGATCTAATATGTGGAAGCGTCGAGGCCGATCCATCTGAGGAGTGCCGGTGAACATCGGGGAGATCGCCAAGCGGTCCGGCGTGTCGCGCAGCACGGTGTCCTACGCGTTGAGCGGCAAGCGGCCGGTGTCGGAAGGGACCCGGCGGCGCATCCAGGCGGTCATCGACGAGCTCGGTTACCGCCCCAACGCCGCGGCCAGGGCGCTCAAGGAGGGCAGGACACGCACGATCGGCCTGGTCATCCCCCCGGCCAGCCGGCGCCTCACCGACGTCCAGCTGGGCTTCGTGGCCAGCGTGGTCGACGCGGCCGCGCGCGCCGACCTCGACATCCTGCTCTCACCGTCCGGCGGCGAGCACGACCGCTCGTTCGAGCGCGTCGTCACCGGCAGCCGGGTCGACGGGGTCATCCTCATGGAGATCCGACTGGAGGACGAGCGGGTCACCCGCCTGCGGCAGACCGGGCTGCCGTTCGTCGGCATCGGCCACACCAGCCGGCCCGACGAGATGACCTGGGTGGACATCGACTACGAGACCCTGATGGCCCGGTGTGTCCGCCATCTCGCCGACCTGGGCCATCGCCACATCGCCCTGGTCAACCGCTCGGCCGAACTCGTCGCCGCCGGGTACGGCCCCAGCCACCGGGCGCAGCTCGGCTTCACCGAGGCCGTCGCCGAGCGGGGGCTGGAGGGTGTGGAGGTCTGCTGCGCGGACGACGCGCAGGCGGGGAGATCGTGCGTCGAGCGGCTCCTGGCCGCCCACCCCGGGCTGACCGCCATCGCCACCGTCAACGAGGCCGCCATCCCCGGGATGTACCGCGCGCTCACCGACGCGCGCCTGACCGTACCCGGCGACTTCTCGGTCACCGGGGTCTCCGCCCGGCACTGGGCGGAGAACCTGCACCCGCCGCTCACCGCCGCCGACATCCTGGCCGACGAGCTCGGGGCGCACGCCGTCGACCTGCTGGTCCGGCGCATCGCCGATCCCGGCCTCCCGCATCGCCACCTGCTCGTCGCGCCGCCGATCTCGCTGCGGGAGACGACCGGGCCGGCCCGCCCCCGGCCCGGTCGTCCCTGAGCGGCGGGCACGGTGCCGGCCCGCCCCCGCTGGAGCCGGTCGCCGGGAGCGGACCGGCCCCAGGGGGCGTCACATCACCTGGTCAGCCCCGGGTCCACTTCTGGTTGTTGGCGCCCAGGCAGGTCCAGATGTGCACCTTGGTGCCGTTGGCGGTGCCGTTGCCGGACACGTCCAGGCACTTGCCGCTGCCGACCGCGGTGATGGTGTTGTCGGAGTTCAGGCGCCACTTCTGGTTGTTCTGGCCGTTGCAGTCCCAGATGATCACCGCGGTGCCGTTGGCTGTGCCCCCGCCGTTCACGTCCAGGCACTTGTTGCCGTAGACCCGCAGCTCGTTCGAGGCGGTCGTGGTCCACTGCTGGTTGGACCGGCCGTTGCAGTCCCAGATGTTCACCGCGGCGCCGTTGGCCTGCGAGGCGCCGGAGACGTCCAGGCACCGGCCCGACGACACGCTCCGCAACGCGCTCGTGTTGGCGGTCGGGGTCGGGGTCGGGGTCGGCGTGGGCGTCGGGGTGGGGGTCGGCGTCGGGTTCACGCCGCCCAGTTCCTTGATGCGGATGTTGCGGAACGACGCCACGTCGGGGGACCCGTGGTTCTGGATGCCGATGTAGCCCTGCTGCAGCGAGCGGACCGGGTCGGTGTTGGTGAAGTCGTTGATCTTCACACCGTTCAGGAACACCTGCAGCCGCTCACCCTCCACCAGCAGTTCGTAGGTGTTCCACTGACCCGGCGGGTTCAGCGCCGCGTCGCGTGCGGCGAGGTCCGCCGCCTTGAACCCGTAGACCGCCCCGGTCGTCTTGTCCGCGCTGTCGGTCGCGTCGATCTGCACCTCGTGCCCGGTGTTGAGCGCCGCGCTCGGGTCAGTGGTGGCCGGGAACCCGACGATCACCCCCGAGTTGGAGTCGCCGTTCAGCCTCCAGTCGAGCTTGAGCGAGTAGGAGCCGAACTCCTTGGCGTTGTACCAGAGCATGCCCATGCCGCCCTGGGAGCTCAGCGTGGCGGAGCTGTTGGTGAACGAGCCCGGCCCGGCCTGCGTCCAGCCCGTCGTCGACCCGTTGTACAACGTCGTGTAGCCGGTCTCCGGGCGGCAGTCGGCGTTGGTCGCCTTGGCCGCGTACCGGATCCCGCCCAGCAGCAGCGTGCGGAAGTTCGAGTCCGCGTACGACTCCTGGGTATGGCCCAGCCCGGTGTAGAACGAGCGGCCGGAGGACTGGGGACGGCACCAGGTGATCGGGTGGTCGCCCATCCCGCCGCCGCTGTAGGTGCTCTCGTCCAGGTTCTGCAGGACCCGCACGTTCGGGCGGGGGTTGCTCCGGAAGCTGTACCACTCGTCGGTCCGCGTCCAGGTCGTCCCCAGGTGGGCGGTCGCGGCGTGCGCCCGGTTCTCGTTGCGTACGGTGGCCTGCTGGATCGCCGGGTGGCTGTTGAACCAGGCGCCCACCAGCTGCCCGTAGTAGGGCCAGTTGTACTCGGTGTCGGCGGCCGAGTGCACCCCCACGTAACCGCCGCCGCCGTCCACGTACGACTGGAAGGCGTTCTGCTGGCTGTCGTTCAGCACGTCACCGGTGGTGTTGAGGAACACCACCGCCTTGTACCGGGCGAGGTTGGAGGTGTTGAAGACACCGGCGTCCTCGGTGGCGGTGACGGCGAAGTCGTTGGCGGACCCCAGGTCGCGGATGGTCTGGATCCCGACGGGGATCGCGTCGTGCCGGAACCCGGCCGTCTTGGAGAAGACCAGCACCTCGAAGGCGGCGGCCTGGGCGGGGAGGGCGGGGATCAGGGTCGTGGCGGCGGCGGCGGTGAACGCCACCGCGGCCACCGACAGGCGTCGCAGCACGGAGGTCCTGCGGCCGTCACCCCCGGTGCGCCCGAGCGCGGCGGGGGTCAGATGTCGAAGCATGGGTGTCCTTCCGTCGTGGCGCCCGGCGCGGCCCTTTTCGGCGATGAGCCGGGCCGCTCCGGGCGCCACATCGATGACGTGCTCGTGGTGTGGTCGGGGTCGCGTGTGTGGCGGATCGCCTCAGACGCGGGTCCACTTCTGGTTGTTGGCGCCCAGGCAGGTCCAGATGTAAACCTTGGTGCCGTTGGCGGTGCCGTTGCCGGACACGTCCAGGCACTTGCCGCTTCCGATCCCGGTGATGGTGCCGTCGGAGTTGAAGCGCCACTTCTGGTTGTTCTGGCCGTTGCAGTCCCAGATGAGCACCGCGGTGCCGTCCGCCGTCCCGGCCCCGCTCACGTCCAGGCACTTGTTGCCGTACACCCGCAGCTCACCGGAGCTGTTGGAGGTCCACCGCTGGTTGGTCCCGCCGTTGCAGTCCCAGATGTTCACGGTGGCGCCGTTGGTCTGCGAGGCGCCGGAGACGTCCAGGCACCGGTTCGAGGCCACTCCCCGCAACGCGCTCGTGTCACCCGAGGGTGTCGGGGTCGGCGTCGGCGTCGGGGTGGGCGACGTACCAGTGCCGAAGGTGAAGGCGTCCAGGTCGAACAGGTAGCCCTGGCCGGTCGCGCCGCGGAAGACGAGGTACAGCGTCGTGGCGCCGCCCGGCGCGCCGCTCAGGCTCGCCGAGACGTCGGCGAAGGTCTCCCAGCTGCCGGTGCTCCCGACGTTGACCGTGCTCAGCAGCGTGCCCGTGGCCGAGCCCGCGCGGACCTCAATCCGGCCGCCCACGCCCGCCGAGGACACCCGCGCGGTGAACCTGTTGGCGCCGCTCAGGTTGTACGGCGTGAAGGAGATCCAGTCGCCGTCGTCGACGAAGCCCACGGTCTTGCCGCCCTCGGCGCTGGTGTGGTCGGCCGTCTGCACGCCCTGCTGGGCGCCGAAGTGCTCGCTCTGCCGGTGCCGTGGTTGCAGCGTCCGACTGCTGGTGGAGGTGAGGCCGCCCCCGTCGGTGTAGGAGGCCACGAAGACGCCGAAGATGTTCGCCGCGGAGTCGTGCTCGCCGTCGACCGGCACCGCGATGGAGCCGCTGCAGCCGGTCTTGGAGGTGATCTGGTGGGCGTGGCTGTCATGACCGAGCGAGTAGGTCACCGTCACCTTGGAGCAGTCGATCGTGCCGTCCTCCGGGTCGCTCACGGTGACCTGGAACGGCACCGTGTCGCCGAAGGAGAACAGCTGACCGTCACCGGGGGTGGTGAGCGTGACGGCCGGGGCGGTGTTGCCGACGGACACGCTCACGCTCGCGCCTCCGGTCAGCCCCTGCGGGTCGCGGACGGTGAGCGTGGCGGTGTACGAGCCGTTGGTGCTGTAGGTCTTGCTCGGGTTCGCGGCGGTGGAGGTGGTGCCGTCGCCGAAGTTCCACGAGTAGGTCAGCGCGCCGCCCTCGGGGTCGGAACTGCCCGCCGAGGAGAAGTTCACCGTGAGCGGGGCCGGTCCCGAGGTCTTGTCGGCCGAGGCCTTGGCGATCGGGTTGCGGTTGGCGGCCTGGCCGATGTACTCGATCCGGTAGAGCGCCTGGTTGTTGCTGCCGGTGCCGTAGTCCAGCACGTACAGCGCCCCGTCGGGGCCGAAGGCCATGTCCATCACCTGCGTGCCCGACCAGGGGAAGGAGGAGATCTCCCCGTAGCCGCCGTCGCTCTTCACCTCGATGGCCTTGATCCAGCGGCGGCCGTACTCGCCGGCGAAGAACCGCCCGTCGAGCACCTGGGGGAACTTGACGCTGGAGTTGAGGTTCGCGTCGAACCGGTAGACCGGGCCGCCCATCGGCGACTCCGAGCCGCTGCCGAACTCCGGCGGCGAGCCGGAGTCACCGGCGTACCTGATCCACGCCGGCTTGGCCGCGGGCAGCGTGGTCAGGCCGGTGTTGCGGAAGGAGTTGTTGGTCGGGCCACCCGAGCAGTTGTACTTCGAGCCGGTGCTGTTGGAGGAGAAGTTCCACTCGTTGTAGGTCTCGTTGGTGCTGTTGGAACCCGTGCAGTACGGCCAGCCGTAGTTGCCGGCGGCGGTGACGCGGTTGAACTCCACCTGCCCGCTCGGGCCCCGGCTGGAGTTGGTCGACCCCGCGTCCGGCCCGTAGTCGCCCAGGTAGACGACGCCGGTCGCCTTGTCGACGCTCATCCGGAACGGGTTGCGGAACCCCATCCCGTAGATCTCCGGCCGCGTCTTCGCCGTTCCCGGCGCGAACAGGTTGCCGCTGGGGATCGTGTAGGTGCCGTCCGCCTGCGGCTTGATCCGCAGGAGCTTGCCGCGCAGGTCGTTGGTGTTGCCGGCCGAGCGCTGGGCGTCGTACTGCGGGTTGCGGTTGGTCCGCTCGTCCAGCGGGGAGTAGCCCGCCGACTCGAAGGGGTTGGTGTCGTCGCCGGTGGTCAGGTACAGGTTGCCCTGGGCGTCGAAGTCGATGTCGCCGCCCGCGTGACAGCACTGGCCACGGTCGTTGGCGACCCGCAGGACCACCTTCTCGCTCGCCGTGTCGAGCGTCTCATCCGATTTGAGGGTGAAGCGCGACAGGTAGAACTCGCCCTTCCACTGGTCGAACTGCGACTGGGTGCCGGTGGCCGGGGCGTCGCCGCTCGGCGTGCTCAGCCGGGGTGAGTAGTACAGCCAGACGTACCGGTTCGTGGCGAAGCCCGGGTCGACCGCCACCCCCTGGAGGCCCTCCTCGTCGTGGGTGTAGACGTTGAGCCTGGCGGCCACCTTCGTGTTGCCGTTGACGTCGGTCACGCGCAGCGTGCCGTCGCGGGCCGTGTGGAGGACCGACCGGTTCGGCAGCACGGCCAGTGACATCGCCTCGCCCAGCTCGTTGCCGCCAGACGCGAGCGGCACTTGCTGGTAGTCGGACGCCGGGATGTTCAGCGCGAGCGCCTGGTACGGCGCGTTCGCGCCGCCGGCGCCGGACGACGACGCGTGCAGGGCCGGGGTGGCCGCGAGGGTGGAGGTGACCGGGGCGACAAGCGTGATCGCCGCGGTCAGCGCCGCGGCGAAGACACCGGTCAGGACCGGTCTGCGCGCCCCGGCGGGCGAAGGTGGTTGCACGGTGGTTCCTTTGGGGAGTCGGGGGGTGTGGGTCAGGTCACGCCCTCCTCCTCGGGCGGGCGATGCCCTCCCGAGGTGGAGGCCGTCGTCGGACGGGGAGGTGTACGACGGCGGCCGGCTGCGCGGATCCGGCTACGAGGCCGGCCGGATCCCGTCGTTCCACGGCACGACGACCGGGCTCGGCGGACCGGTGGAAGCGGTCTCCCGGCCGTCACGACGCCGGCGGGGGTGGTCACGCCGGACCAAGACCGGCCTCCTCCGCGGAGCTCGTTCGATCGGTCACGTGCTTCTCCCCGGATGGCGCGCCTCACCGGTGACACCTCGGAGGAGGGCATGGCGAGGCGAGGCTGTGGACGTCGAGATGGCCGGTCACGACACGGAGGGCCGCGTGGCGCCTCCACATCCCGCTCATGTGATCCAGCCGCGGAGGCACCGGAAGGATCACCCCCGGAGACCTCACTACCAATTACGTTCCGGTCACTTATGTCCGTCAAGTCCTTAAGCCTACTTATTTCCCAATATGCACACCGAAACTCTCGGCGTGGTGAGCTGTTTTGCACCGTCATCTGCGACGATGTCCGATACACGGTCATCCGCGCCGATCGGCCCGTATGAAACGTTCACATGTGTCGTACTGATCAGACGTCCCCGCTCCGCCGCGAGGGCGCCCCCGGCGACCGCCGCGGGGAGGCCCGGCGGGGGCTCCTCCCCCGGCCTCCCGGCTCCCGCCCCAGCGGGTCGTCGGCCGTGGCGGAAATCCGAACCGGTTCGATCCCAGGGGGTCCGGACGGGCCACGAGCAGGCGGGCGGGACGGGTGAGCGTTTCCCCGGGCCCGGCTCCCGGCGGGACGCGGGCATCGCCGGCGGGAGCCCGCCGGGAGAATCCGGCAGGCAGCCCGGCAGGACTGAGTCTTGACAAGCGGTCCGACCGTCGTATGTGCTTCGCTGTGCACCACCGTCACCTCCTCCCCGGTGGATTCAGAACCTTGTCGAATCGATTCGTGCTCGCAGTGGCGACCGGCTCCTCGACGGAGCCTCGCGGCCTTCCGAGCGCGTCTGTCTCCGCCAGGCCCTACCCCCCTCAAGGAGCACGACAATGCAGGCTTCCCCCATCCCCTTACCGGGCCGGATGACGAGTGGGCGGCGCTCTCGAACGGCCGTCGTCGCCTCTGTCGTAACGGTGCTGACGACCCTCCTGGCCGCCGGCCTGACCTGGTGGGCGCCGGCCTCGGCGGCGACCACGCCGCTGGTGGGCACGGCGTCGGGCCGGTGCCTGGACGTCTCCGGCGCCTCGCAGGCCAACGGCGCCGCGGCGAACATCTGGGACTGCAACGGGCAGCCCAACCAGCAGTGGACCACGACCACCTCGAACGAGCTGCGGGTCTACGGCGGCAAGTGCCTGGACGTCTACGGCGCGGGCACCGCCGACGGCACCGCGGTGATCATCTGGGACTGCAACGGCCAGAACAACCAGAAGTGGCGCCTGAACTCCGACAACACCATCACCGCGGTCGGCAGCGGCAAGTGCCTGGACGTGTCCGGCAACGGCACCGCCAACGGCACCAAGGTGCACATCTGGACCTGCCACGGCGGCACCAACCAGAAGTGGTCCACCGGGACCCAGCCCAGCCCGACCCCGACGATCACCCCGACGCCGCCCCCGCCCGGCGCGCGCCCGTGTGACATCTACGCCTCGGGCGGCACGCCGTGCGTGGCCGCGCACAGCACGACCCGGGCGCTCTACGGCGCCTACGGCGGCAACCTCTACCAGGTCAGGCGCTCCTCCGACAGCACGACCCGGAACATCGGCGTGCTGACCGCGGGCGGCGTCGCCAACGCCGCGGCGCAGGACTCGTTCTGCACCGGCACCACATGCGTCATCACGGTCCTGTACGACCAGTCCGGACGGGGCAACGACCTGTGGTACCAGGGATCCAGCGTGGTCCCCGGCTCCCCGCAGAGCAGGCCCGCGACCGCGACCACCGAGTCGCTCACCGTCGGCGGCAACAAGGCCTACTCCCTCTACATCAACCCCGGCAACAGCTACTGGCGGGACGGCCACCTGACCGGCGTCCCCACGGGCAGCGCGCCCGAGGGCATGTACATGGTGACCAGCGGCACCCACGTCAACAGTGGCTGCTGCTTCGACTACGGCAACAGCGAGACCACCAGGAAGGCCGACGCCGCCGGCGCGATGGACGCCATCAACTTCAGCACCCAGTGCTGGTTCGGCGGCTGCTCAGGGAGCGGCCCGTGGGTCCAGGCCGACCTGGAATGGGGCCTGTTCCCCGGCGGCAGCCAGGCGTGGAACCCCAACCAGCGGGCCTTCCCCCACAAGTTCGTCACCGCCACGCTGAAGAACAACGGCACGACCCGGTTCGCGATCAAGGGCAGCAACGCCCAGTCCGGAAGCCTGTACACCCTGTACGACGGCCAGCTCCCCAACGGCTACAGCCCGATGAAGAAGCAGGGGGCGATCATCCTGGGCAGCGGCGGCGACTGCTGCAAGCCCGACGGCGGCGCCAACCTCAGCGCGGGCACCTTCTACGAGGGGGCCATGGTCGCCGGCTACCCCAGCGACGCCACCGAGAACGCCGTCCAGGCCGAGGTGATCGCCGCCGGCTACCGCTGACCGGTCCCAGGACACGGTCCCCGACTCGACCGCCGGCCACCCCCAGGGAGGAGGGGGTGGCCGGCGGTGCCCCCGTCCGCGGTGGCGGGTGACCTCCGGCCACCGCGAGCGGGTCACGGGGCGCCCGCGGAGCAGGGCACGACCAGGCCCGACTCGTAGGCGAGGACGACGAGCTGGGCGCGGTCGCGGGCACCGGTCTTGATCATGGCCCGGCTGACGTGGGTCTTCGCGGTGAAGGGGCTGATCACCATGTGCGCGGCGATCTCGTCGTTGCCGAGGCCCCGGGCAACCAGCGCCACCACCTCCCGCTCGCGCCTGGTGAGGACCTTCAGCGCGTCGTCCGTGTTCGTGCCGGGGGGCCGGGAGACGTACTGGCCGATCAGCCTGCGGGTGATCGCGGGCGAGAGCAGGGCGTCCCCCCGCGCGGCCACCCGGACACCGTGCAGCAGGTCCTCGGGCTCGGTGTCCTTGACCAGGAATCCGGCCGCGCCCGCGCGCAGGGCGTCGAAGACGTACTCGTCGAGCCCGTAGTTGGTCAGGATCACGACGTGCACCCCGGCCAGGCCCGGGTCGGCGGCGATCCGCCGGGTCGCCTCGATGCCGTCGAGCACGGGCATCTGGATGTCGAGGAGCACGACGTCGGGGACGTGGCGGGCGGCCAGCTCGACGCCCCGCAGCCCGTCGGCCGCCTCGGCCACCACCTCGATGTCGTCCTCGGCGTCGAGCAGGGCGCGAAAGCCCGCGCGGATGAGCGCCTGGTCGTCGACGAGCAGCATCCGGATCACGGGGCGCCCTCCGCGAGGAGTCCGGCGCGCGTCACGCGGGACCGTCCACGGGGAGTTCGGCGCGGACGCGGAAACCGCCCTCGGAGCGGGGGCCGGCGCGCAGCCGCCCGCCGAGCGCGGTGACCCTCTCGCGCATGCCGCTCAGCCCCACCCCCGGCACCGGCTCCGCGCCGGGCGCCGCCCCGCCGTCGTCGTCGATCTGCACGGTCAGCTCCTCCGCGCCGTAGGTGATGCGCACCGACGCCACCGCGGGACCGGCGTGCCGGGCGGCGTTGGTGAGCGCCTCCTGGACGATCCGGTACGCGGTGCGGTCGACGTCCGCCGAGAGCGGCCGCCGCTCCCCGTCCACGACCACGGTCGCGGGCAGGCCCGTCGCCCGCGACCGCTCGACCAGTTCGGGGAGGCGGTCGAGCCCGCTGCCGGGCGGCCCGTCGTCGCGCAACACCTCCAGGGTGGCGCGCAGTTCCCGCATGGCCTCCCCGCTGGCCTCCTGGATGGCGAGCAGCGGTCCGGGCACCTCCTCGCCCCGCTTGCGGGCGAGGTGGACCGCGACCCCGGCCTGCACCTTGATCACGGAGATGCTGTGGGTGAGCGAGTCGTGCAGTTCCCTGGCGATCCGCAGCCGTTCCTCGTCCGCGCGGCGGCGGGCCGTCTCCTCGCGGGTGCGTTCCGCCTCGGCGGCGCGGTCCTCCGCCCGCCTCAGGTCGTCCCCGCGGTGGCGGGAGACCACGCCCATGACGCCCGCGGCGACGAACCAGCCGACCAGCAGCCCGGTGGACTGCTGCGGGAACCCCCCGGTCCCGGCCCCGGCGCCGGATGACAGGCCGGCCGCCAGCTCGCCGCCCAGGAACACGGTGCCCGCGGCCACCGCGGCGGCGCGGTGACCGGCCAGGACGGCGGTGTAGACGGCCACCAGCACCGGGAAGGCCGCCGAGGGCCCGACGGCCGCCCGCACGGAGTAGACCATCATGCACGCGGCGGTGACCAGCGCGACCACGACCGGGAAGCGGCGCCGGGCGGCGAGCGTCAGGGTGCCGGCGAGCAGCAGCGCGTACTCGATCGGCCCGTGCGGGGCGCCCTGCGCGGGCCCGGCGAGCGTGCCGGCCACCAGCAGCAGGGCGGTCCCCCCGGCGAGCGCCGCGTCCGGCACCTGTCCGCGGCCGCCCCTTCCGCGCACGCGATCGCGCCACCCGTACGCGCGCCCCCGCCATCCGCGCACGTGATCGCGCCATCCGCGCATGCGACTCATGTCCGAACAGTAGACCGGGCGCCGCGTTCGCCGCCTCCTCCACGGAGAGGGGACCGGGGCTACTCCCGCTGGAGTAGCCCCGGGGTCGCTACGCCCTCGGGGCGGGCCCGGGAGCATCCGCCGGTGCGACGCCCGGGAACGGGCGGGTCGGCGACCATCGGCTCACCGGACCGGCCTCCGCCGGGACCGGAGGCGGTGGCGTTCCGGCCACCCACCACGAGGGGACGACGACAGATGGCGAACACCTTCCGATACGTGACTCCCGTCACGCCCGAGGCCGCGACCGGCCGGATCGCCGGGGTCTACGGCCAGGCGGCCACCGACTTCGGCCTCGCCAGGATGCCGGTCCTCATGACGCTCTCCCCCGCGCCCGACCTGCTCGCCGCGACCTGGGCGCTGCTGCGCGAGTCGCTCGTGGCCGGGCCCGCCTCCAGGACGGGCAGGGAGGTGGTCGCGCTCGGCGTGTCCGTGGCCAACCGCTGCCCGTACTGCGTCGCCGCGCACACCACCCTGCTGCACGCCACCGGCGACCACCGGCTGGCCGAGGTCATCGCCCGCGGCGGCACGCCCGCCGACCCCGGGCACGCCGCGCTCCTCGACTGGGCCACGGCCACCCGCACGCCGGGCGCGGCGCGGCCGTCGGCGGCGGCGTTCCCCCCGGAGCACACCGCCGAGTACGCCGGCACCGCCCTGACCTTCCACTTCATCAACCGCATGGCCTCGGCCCTGCTCGCCGACAGCATGCTGCCCGGCAACCTGCACAGGTCACGGCTGGTCCGCAGCCTGGGCGGCAGGGTGCTGGCCCGCACCGTGCGCAGGCGGCTGCCGGCCGGTGAGAGCCTCCCCCTGCTCGCGGAGCGGCCCGCGCTCCCGGAGCCCGCCTGGGCGGCGGGCACACCGGTGGGCACCGCCTTCGCCGCGCTGCGGACGGCGGCGGGCGCGGGCGGGGCGCTGCTGGGCGAGCGGGCCCGCGCGACCGTACTGGAGACCGTGGGCGGGTGGGACGGCGAGCATCCGGCGATGGGCGGCGGATGGCTGGACGGGCCGCTGGCGGGCCTGCCCGGCGCCGACCTGCCGGGGGCGAGGCTCGCCCTGCTCGCCGCGCTGGCACCGTACCGGGTCACCGACGCCGACGTCGCGGCCTGGCGGGCCGGCCACCCGGACGACGCCGACCTGGTGCGGCTGCTCGCGTACGGCGCGATCACCGCTGTCGAGGGCGTCGAGACGTCGATCCGCCGGGGCCTGCCCGCACCGTCCGGAACGGGATCGCGGCCGGTGTCACCGCCGGTGTCGCGACGGGCGTCGCCGCCGTCGCCGTGAGGCCGGCGGCGCCGGGCTCACCCCGTAACGGTGGGGCGCCGCCTCAGGCGCGGAGCCCGGCGTAGAAACGGCGGCACTCCTCGTACACGGGGAGCAGGCCCCGCCGCCCGGCCTCCGCGAGGGAGGGCGCCGCCGCGTCCTTGGCCGACAGCAGCGGCGTCGCCCCGCCCGGCCAGCCGATCCCCAGCTCACCGTCGAAGGGGTCGACCCCGTGCTCGCGTCCCGGCGCGTAGCCCTCGGAGCACAGGTACACCACCGTCGCCTCGTCGCTCAACGCCATGAACCCGTGCCCCAGCCCCTCCGACACGTACACCGAGCGGTGGCCGACGTCGTCCAGCACCACCGACTCCCACCGCCCGAACGTCGGCGACCCCACGCGCAGGTCGACCACCACGTCGAAGACCGACCCGCGCACACACTTCACGTACTTGGCCTGCCCCGGCGGGACGTCCGCGAAGTGCACCCCCCGCACCGTCCCGCGACGCGACACCGAGAGGTTCGCCTGTGCCAGTGCCAGCCCCTGCCCCGTCGCCCCGCCGAACGCCCCGCCGTGGAACCACTCGTGGAAGCTCCCGCGCTCGTCCGCGAACACCTCCGGTTCGAAGACCCACGCACCGTCGATACCGAGCGGACGCATGCCCATGTGCCTCACTCTCCCTCCGAGATCGCTCCCGCTCCCGGGTGGCGGCGCTCGCCGGGACCGTTCCAGGGGCCGATGAGCCGATTGTCACGGATAGGGGCCGATCGAACGGATGATCCGGGCAAGCTGGCCACTTCTGGTCATCAAAGACCGCCAGGGCGTCATGGACGGCTCCGGGACTCGGGGACTCCGGCGCTGGGGGGCTCTGGGGCTCCGGGGCTCCGGGGCGAGGGACGGGGAGCCCTTCCGGAGGGGGCCGGCGGTCGGCGCGCGGGGAGGGGACGGCGACCGGTGCGACGGGAGTTCACGGGCCGCTCGGGAGGGCGCCGCCACCGGTGCCGGACCGGGGATGAGTCCGGCACCGGCGGCGGGCTGTCCTCAGCGGTCGCCGGGTGGTGACTCCAGCGACTCCAGCCAGCCCTCGATGGCGCGGGCCATCGAGGGGGACTTGTCCTCCAGCATGGTGTAGTGGTCGCCCTCGATCTCACGGAGGACGTGCTCGGTGTGCCAGGAGGCGCGCCAGTCGTCGGTGACCGGCACCTCACCGTCGAAGCCGGTGAGCGGGGTGTCCGGGTGCAGGAACAGGATGGGCGCCCGCACCTCCCCCACCGTGCTCTCGCGGAACAGCCGGTAGTAGCGGCCCATCGCCGCCAGCCGCGCGCTGGTGAACGGGCCGAACGACGCCTCCCTGTCGAACATGCCCCGCACCAGTTGCATGCCGATGTCGTCGATGACCTTGTCGTCGGGCATGAAGGTGTCCAGCAGGATCAGTCCCACCGGGTTGACGCCGATGCTCTCCAGGTAGCCGACGGCGGAGTGCGCGAAGATCCCGCCCGCGCAGTAGCCGAGGACCGCGAACGGCTCGCCCCCCGCGGCCCGGCGTACGGACTCCGCCCACAGGCGCACCGCGGCGTCGGCCGTTCCCGGAAGCCTCTCCTCCTTGGCGAAGCCGGGCACCGTGAGCGCGTAGAGGTCCCGTACGCCCCGGAAGTTCGCCGCGAGCCGGGCGAACTGGGTCGCCCCGCCCAGCGCCATGGGGGTGCTGAAGCAGAACAGCGCGGGCCCGCCGGGGCCGGAGGCCAGCTTGACCGGCGGCGGGATCTCGTCGAGTTCCTCGATCGAGGAGAAGGAGGGGCGCAGGTCGGCCATGGCCCGCAGGAGGCCCATCGCCTCGTGCATCTTGCCCGCCTTCGCCGCCTCGTGGAACAGCGCGCTGGGGGTCTCCGAGGGGTCGGCCCCGCCCGGTGCGCCGTCTCCGCCGCCCAGGCGGGCCGCCAGCTCACCCAGGAGGTGTTTCGCCAGGTCGGAGGGGTTGGGATAGTCGAAGACCACCGTCGCGGGCATCCGCAGCCCGATCGCCTTGACGAGGCCGTTGCGCAGCTCCATGGAGGTCAGCGAGTCGAAGCCCGCCTCCAGGAAGTTCTGGTGCGCGTCGATCGCCTCGGGGCCGGGGTGGCCGAGCGCCCTGGCGGCGTGCGCCCGCACCGCCTCGCGCAGCACGTCCAGCCTCTCCTCCTCGGGAAGCCCGGCGAGCCTGGCCACCAGCGGCGCCCCGCCGGTCTCCTCCTCGTCGTCGCGGCCGCCGCCGTCGAGGATCGCGGTGACCTCGGGGAGGGCTCGCAGCAGCGGGCGGGACCTGGACAGGGTGTACGCGGGGGCGAACCGGCTCCAGTCGATGTCGGCCACCACCAGGTGGGACTCGTCGTGGTCAAGGGCCTGGCCGAGCGCGGCCGTGGCGGCGGAGGGTTCCATCGCCCGCACGCCGAGGCGGCGCAGCCGGGAGCCGACCTCGTCGTCCACCATGCCGCCGCCGCCCCAGGCACCCCAGGCGACGCAGGTGGCCGCCAGTCCTCGCGCGCGGCGCCGGGCGGCCAGCGCGTCCAGGAACGCGTTCGCCGCGGCGTACGCCGCCTGTCCCCCCTGGCCCCAGACGGCGGCCCCCGAGGAGAACAGCGCGAACAGGTCCAGCGGACGGTCGCCCAGCAGCTCGTCCAGGTGCCGGGCGCCCGCGACCTTGGCCAGCCCGACCTCGGCGAACTCCTCGACCGTGGTGCCGGCCAGCGGCGCGCCGTCCTGGACGACGCCGGCCGCGTGGACCACCGCGCGGAGCGGGTACCGCTCGGGCAGCGAGTCCAGCAGGCGGCGCAGGTCCTCGCGGTCGGCGACGTCGCACGCGGCGATCGTGACCGTGACGCCCAGCCCCGAGAGCTCGGCCTCCAGCTCGGCCGCGCCCGCGGCGGCGCGACCGCGCCGGCTGGTCAGGAGCAGGTGCTCGACGCCCCGGCCCGCCAGCCAGCGGGCCACGTGCGCGCCGACCCCGCCGGTGCCGCCGGTGACGAGCGCGGTACCGCTCAGCCGCCGGACACCGCCGGGACCGGTCTCGCGGGCCCGGCCCGCCGTGCCGGGAGCCTCACCGGGGCCCGACGCCACCGCGGAGTCCGTTGAGCCCGTGGAGTCCGCGGAGTTCGGGGAGTTCGGGGAGTCCGCGGGTCGTCCGGTGGCGGGCTCGCCGAGCGGTGCCCGTACCATCCGGCGGGCGAGGATCCCGTTCTCCCTGACCGCGAGCTGCTCCTCCCCGCCCGGCCCGGCCAGCACGCCGCAGAGGCGGTCGACGGCCCGCTCGCCGGGGGCGGGGGGCAGGTCGACGAGGCCGCCCCAGGTGTCCGGGTGGTCCAGGGCGAGAACGGTGCCGATCCCCCAGACCTGCGCCTGGAACGGGGCGGCGTCCTCGGGACGCCCTGCCTCCGAGGAGGACCCGGGGGTGCCGGTGTCCACCGCGCCGGAGGTCACGGCCCACAGCGGGGCGGTGACACCGGCGTCGTTCAGGGCCTGGACGAGCGTGACGGTCGCCGCCGTGCCGTGCGAGAGTCCCGGGTGCGCCGGGTGGGGGCGTTCGTCCAGCGCCAGCAGGGAGAGCACGCCGGTCACGGGCTCGTCGGTGAGCCGGTCGCGCAGCGCGGAGGTGAGCGCGGCGCGGTCCTGCCCGGCCACCTCGACGGGCACCACCCGGGCGCCGTGCCGGGCGAGTCCCGCGACGACGGCGTCCACTGTGTCCGCTGTGTCCGCTGTGTCCCTCGCAGGGTCGCCGCCGGCGGGCAGGGCGACCAGCCACGAGCCGGTCAGCGTGCCGCCCGCCGAGTCTCCGACCGGCCGCCAGGCCACCCGGTAGCGCCAGGAGTCGATCGTGGCGCGCTCCCGCGTGCGCCGCCGCCAGGAGGACAGCGCGGGCAGCACCTCGTCCAGGACGCCGGGGGCGATCCGCAGGTCGTCGGCGAGGCTCAGCGCGTTCCCGTGCTCGACCGCCTCCCAGAAGGCGGTGTCCACCGGGTCGGCGGCCGGGGCCTGCGCGACCGGCGCGGACTCCAGCCAGTAGCGCCGCCGCTGGAAGGCGTAGGTCGGCAGGTCCACCGGGACGGCCCCGGGGTACAGGCCCGACCAGTCGACGGTGACGCCCCGGACGTGCAGTTCGGCGGCGGAGGTCAGGAGCCTGGGCAGCCCGCCGTCGTCGCGGCGCAGGGTGCCGGTGACGACGGCGTCGTGGCCGAGCGCGTCGAAGGTCTCCTGCAGGCTCATGGTGAGCACCGGGTGCGGGCTGGTCTCGACGAACACGCCGTACCCCTGCGCGGCGAGCGCGCGGACGGCGCCGTCGAAGCCGACGGTGCGGCGCAGGTTGGTGTACCAGTACTCGGCGTCGAGGGCGGTGTCGCCGACCCAGTCGCCGGTCACCGTGGAGATCATCGGCACCTCGCCCGCGCGGGGCTCGATCGGCCCGAGGTCGCGCAGCAGGCGCTCGTGCAGCTCCTCGACCTGCGCGGAGTGGGAGGCGTAGTCGACGGGGACCTTCCTGGCCCGTACGCCCTCCGCGGTCAGCTCGTCGATCAGCTCGTCGAGGGCGTCCGGGGTGCCGGAGACCACCACCGAGCGGGCCCCGTTGACCGCCGCGACGGAGATCCGGTCCCGCCAGGGTTCCAGCCGCGCGGTCAGCTCCGCGACGGGCAGCGCGACGGAGACCATGCCTCCGCGCCCCGCGAGCACGTCGCCGATGGCCCGGCTGCGCAGGGCGGCGACGCGGGCGCCGTCGTCGAGGGAGAGCGCGCCGGCGACCGTGGCGGCGGCGATCTCGCCCTGGGAGTGGCCGATCACGGCGTCGGGGCGGATGCCGTACCCGCTCCAGAGCCGGGCCAGCGACACCATGACCGCCCACAGCGCCGGCTGGATCACGTCCACCCGCTCCAGCGCGGGCGAGCCGGGCTCCCCGCGCAGCACGCCGGACAGCGACCAGTCCACGAACGGCGCCAGTGCCCGCTCGCAGTCGGCGACGTGCGCGGCGAAGGCGGGGGACGCGGCGAGCAGCTCGGTGGCCATCCCGGCCCACTGCGAGCCCTGGCCGGGGAAGACGAACACCGTCTTGCCCGGCGTCCCGGCCGCCACCCCGGTGACCGCGCCGGCGGCCTCGTCGTCCGAGACCAGCCCGCGCACCCCGGCCAGCAGCTCCTCGCGGTCGCGTCCCACGACCACGGCCCGGTGCGGGAAGGCGGTGCGCGCGGCGGCCAGGGCGAGGCCGATGTCGGCGACCGGCCGTCCCGGGTGCTCCTCGGCGTAGGCGAGGAGCCGGTCGAGCTGGGCGCGGAGGACGGGAGCGCTCTTCGCCGAGACGGTCCACGCGGTCGCGGCCTCCGGCAGCGCGAGCGCCGGCGCGGCCTTCCCCGCCTTCCCCACCTCCCCGGCCTCGCCGGGCTCCCCGGCCGGCGCCTCGGGGGCGGGGGCCTGCTCGACGATCACGTGGGCGTTGGTGCCGCTGACGCCGAAGGAGGAGACACCCGCGCGGCGGGGCCGGTCGGCGTCGTCCGGCCACTCGACGGATTCGGTCAGCAGCCGGACGTTCCCGGCCGACCAGTCCACGTGGGAGGAGGGCTCGGACACGTGCAGGGTGCTGGGCAGGACCCCGGCGCGCAACGCCATCAGCATCTTGATCACGCCCGCGACCCCGGCGGCGGCCTGGGTGTGGCCGATGTTCGACTTGATCGAGCCCAGCCAGAGCGGCCGGTCCTCGGGGCGGTCCCCGCCGTACGCGGCGAGCAGGGCCTGCGCCTCGATCGGGTCGCCGAGGGTGGTGCCGGTGCCGTGCGCCTCGACGGCGTCCACGTCGAACGCGGCGAGACCGGCGTTGGCCAGCGCGCGGCGGATGACCCGCTGCTGGGACACCCCGTTGGGGGCGGACAGGCCGTTGCTGGCGCCGTCCTGGTTGACCGCGGAGCCGCGGATGACGCCGAGGATCGGGTGGCCGTTGCGGCGCGCGTCCGACAGCCGCTCCAGCAGCAGCATGCCCGCGCCCTCGCCCCAGCCGGTGCCGTCGGCGTCGTCGGAGAACGCCTTGCAGCGGCCGTCTCGCGCGAGGCCCCGCTGGCGGCTGAACTCCACGAAGGTCTCGGGCGTGGCCATCACGGTCACCCCGCCCGCCAGGGCGAGCGTGCTCTCCCCGCGCCGCAGCGAGTCGCACGCCCAGTGCAGCGCCACCAGGGACGACGAGCACGCGGTGTCGACGGTGACCGCCGGGCCCTTGAGCCCGAACACGTAGGCGACCCGCCCGGAGATCACGGCGGTGGAGTTGCCGGTCAGCAGGTGGCCCTCCACGCCCTCGGGCAGCGCGTCCAGGCCGGTGCCGTACCCGCTGGAGAAGGCACCGACGAAGACGCCGGTCTGGCTGCCCTTCAGCGACGCCAGGTCGACGCCGGCCCGTTCGAAGGCCTCCCACGACACCTCGAGCAGCAACCGCTGCTGCGGGTCGGCGGCGAGCGCCTCGCGCGGGGAGATGCCGAAGGAGCCCGCGTCGAAGTCCCCGGCGTCGTAGAGGAAACCGCCCTCGCGGGTGTAGCTGGTTCCGGGCCGGGTGAGCTCCGGGTCGTACAGGGCCTCCAGGTCCCAGCCCCGGTCGCCGGGGAACTCCGAGACACCGTCGCGGCCCTCCGCGACGAGCCGCCACAGGTCCTCGGGGCTGCGCACACCCCCGGGGAACCGGCATCCCGCCGCGATGACCGCGATCGGCTCGCGGTCCTTGGCCTCCACCTCGCGCAGCCGCTGCTGGGCCTGCTGGAGGTCCGCGGTCACCCGCCGGAGATAGCCGAGGAGCTTCTGCTCGTCCGCCACGTCACGTCACCTTCCCCACACGTCGAGCCGGGCGCCCACCGCTGGGGCGTTCGGCACGGAGAGACCGTTCACCACGGCAGGAACACCACGGAGAGACCGTTCAAGAGACCGTTCATCGGAAAGACCGTTGTCCATCACGGCAGGAACACTCGGGAACACGGGACTCAGAGCCCCCTGTCGATCAGCGCGAACAGCTCGTCGGCGCTCGCCGACTCCACGCCCTCGCCGGTGGCCGCGCCGTTCGCGTCCGGCTCCGGCCGGTCGCCGCGCCACTGGGCCAGCAGACCTCCCAGACGGGTGGCGATCGTGAACCGCGTCTCCTCGTCCGGGGTGATCTCGGTGAGCACCCGGCCGAGCCGGTCGAGTTCCTGCAGGACCTGCGCCTCGGTCGGCGCCTCGTCCGGCGCCATCTCCGCGCGCAGGTAGTCGGCGAGGGCGGACGGGTTCGCGTAGTCGAACACCAGCGTGGCGGGCAGTCGCCTGCCGGTCGCGGCGTTCAGCCGGTTGCGCAGCTCGACCGAGGTGAGCGAGTCGAAGCCCATCTCGTCGAAGGCCCGGTCGGCCTCCACCTGGTCGGCGGAGGCGTGGCCGAGCACGGCGGCGACCTCCGCCCGTACCAGGTCGAGCAGCATCCGGTGGCGGTCGGCGGCGGGGAGCGCGGCGAGCCTGGTGAGCAGGTCCGCGCCGCCCTGGCCGCCCGAGGCGCCCGTCGCGGTACGGCGGGCGGGCGCGCGCACCACGCCCCGCAGCAGCGGCGGCAGCCGGTCGCCCCTCGCCGCCAGCGCCCTGGCGTCGAGGCGGATCGGCACCAGCGCGGACTCCGGCCTGCCCGCGGCCGCGTCGAGCAGCGCCAGCCCCTCCTCGGGCACCAGCGGCACGATGCCGTCGCGGGCCATCCGGCCGACGTCGGCGTCGGTGAGGGTGCCGAGCATGCCGCCCACCTGGGACCAGGGGCCCCAGGCCAGCGACAGCGCGGGCAGGCCCTGCGCGCGCCGCAGCCCGGCCAGCGCGTCCAGGAACGCGTTGGCCGCGGCGTAGTTGCCCTGCCCGGTGCTGCCGAGCGTGCCGGCCACCGACGAGAACAGCACGAAGGCCGACAGGTCGAGGTCGCGGGTGAGCTCGTGCAGGTTCAACGCGGCGTCCGCCTTGGGGCGCAGCACCCTGTCCACCCGGTCGGGGGTGAGGGAGGCGATCGTCCCGTCGTCCAGGACGCCCGCGGCGTGTATCACCGCGGTGAGCGGGCGCTCGGCGGGCACCCCGGCCAGCAGCTTCGCCAGGGCGGTCCGGTCGGCCGCGTCGCAGGCGACGATCTCCACGTCGGCGCCCAGGGCCGTCAGCTCGGCCCGCAGCCGCTCCGCGCCCTCGGCGGCGGGGCCGCTGCGTCCGGCCAGCAGGAGGTTGCGGACGCCGTGGGCGGTCACGAGGTGGCGGGCGACGAGCCCGCCGAGGCCGCCGGTGCCGCCGGTCACCAGCACGGTGCCGTCCGGGTCGAGCGGGACGGGCAGGGTGAGCGCGATCTTGCCGACGTGTCTGGCCTGCGACAGGAAGCGGAACGCCTCGGGGGCACGGCGGATGTCCCAGGCGGCCACCGGCAGCGGCCGGATCTCCCCCCGCTCGAACAGGTCGAGGAGGGCGCGCAGCATCTCCCCGATCCGGTCGTACCCGGCCTCGACGAGGTCGAAGTCGCGGTAGCGGACACCGGGGTGCGCGGCGGCCACGGCCTCGGGCGTACGGAGGTCGGTCTTGCCCATCTCCACGAACCGGCCGCCGCGCGGCAGCGTCCGCAGCGAGGCGTCGACGAAGTCGCCCGCCAGCGAGTTGAGCACCACGTCGACCCCTACCCCGCCGGTCGAGGCGAGGAAGGCGCCCTCGAAGTCCAGGGTGCGCGAGGAGGAGATGTGCGCCTCGTCCAGGCCCAGGGAGCGCAGGACGTCCCACTTGCCGGTTCCCGCGGTGCCGTAGACCTCGGCGCCGAAGTGCCGGGCGAGCTGCACGGCGGCCATGCCCACCCCGCCCGCGGCGGCGTGGATCAGCACCTTCTCGCCCGCCCTCAGCCCCGCCAGGTCCACCAGCGCGTAGTACGCGGTGAGGAAGGCGACCGGCGTCGACGCGGCCTGGGCGAAGGTCCAGCCGCCGGGTACGGCGACCAGCTGGCGGTGGTCGGTGACGGCCAGCGGGCCGAACGCACCGCCGTCGAACATGCCCATCACCCGGTCGCCCTCGGCGAACGCGGTGACGCCGGGACCGACCTCCACGACCCGGCCGGCTCCCTCAAGGCCCATCGCGCCCGCCTCGCCCGGATACATGCCGAGCGCGTTGAGCACGTCCCGGAAGTTCACCCCGGCCGCGCGGAGCGCGACCCGGACCTGTCCGGGCGCCAGCGGGGCGACGGCCTCGGGCGCCTCCAGGAACGTCAGGTTCTCCAGGGTGCCCTTGTCCCTGCTGTCCATCCGCCAGGAGGCGACGCCCTCGGGCGGCGACAGCGCGGCGCCGGTCGCGCGGACGAGCCGGGCGGCCAGCACGGCCCCTCCCTCCCGCAGCGCCACCTGCGGCTCGCCGGTGGCGAGCGCGGCGGGGAGCCGTCCGGCCGACGCGGCGTGGCCGTCCAGGTCGGCGAGGACGAACCGGTCGGGGTTCTCCGCCTGGGCCGAGCGCACCAGGCCCCACACGGCGGCCCCGGCGACGTCGCGGGCGGTCTCGCCGGCCCCGGCGGAGACCGCTCCCCGGGTCACGAAGACCAGCCGGGAGCCGTCGAGGCGGTCGTCGGCCAGCCACGCCCGCGCCAGGTCCAGCGCCCGGTGGACGGCCGAGCGGACGGTCCCGGCCACGACCTCGGCGTCGTCCTCGGTGCTCTCGCGGCCGTGGGACGCGGCGGTCCCGGCGCTATCGGAGGTCACGGCGGTCTCGGGGGTCACGAGAACGACGTCGGGGACCGCCGTGCCGGAGTCGAGGGCCGCGACCAGCTCCTCGATCCCGGCGTAGGACGCCGGTGAGGTCCCGGCCGCGCGCAGCGCCGCCCCGGCACCGGAGGCGTCGGCGCCGAGCAGCGCCCACTCCCCGGCCGGTACGGTCCCGGTCTCGGCCGGGACCCACTCCACCCGGTGCAGCGAGCGCCCGGCGTCGGGGCGGGCACCGGCGAGGTCGGCGGAGCCGATCGGACGCAGCACGAGCGAGCCGATCGACACCACCGGGCGCCCGGCCTGGTCGGCCGCCTCCAGGCGCAGCGAGTCGCCGCTCGTCGGGACCACCCGCACCCGCAGGCCGGCCGCCCCGGCGGCGTGCAGCTCCACCTCCGACCACGTGAACGGCAGCGCGGCGTGCTCCGCCGAGGCGTCGCTCAGGGCGAGGGCGTGCAGCGCGGCGTCCAGCAGGGCCGGGTGGATGCCGAACAGGGAGGCGTCGCCGGCGACGGGCTCGGGCAGCGCGATCTCGGCGAACACCTCGTCGCCGCGCGTCCAGGCCGCCGTGAGGCCGCGGAAGGCCGGGCCGTAGTTGAGGCCGAGGTCGGCGAGCCGGTCGTAGAGGCCGTCCGTCTCCACCGGCTCGGCACCGGGCGGCGGCCACGCGGCGAGCTCTGTGTTCTCGGCGGGCCCGGTGGACCCAGTGGACCCGGCGGACCCGGCGGGAGCGAGGAGGCCGGTGGCGTGCCGGGTCCACGGCTCGTCGGCCGGGAGGGCCTCGGCGCGCCCGTAGACGCTGACCGCGCGGGCCCCGGAGTCGTCCGGGGCGCCGACCACGACCTGCACCTGGACGCCGCCCTGGCCGGTGAGGACCAGCGGGGCCTCCAGGGTGAGCTCCTCGACCCTGGCGCAGCCCGCCTGGTCTCCGGCGCGGACGGCCAGCTCCACGAGTCCGGTGCCGGGGAACAGCACCGTCTCGCCCACCGCGTGGTCGGCGAGCCAGGGGTGCGTACGGGCCGAGAGGCGGGCGGTGAACAGGTGCCCGCCGGAGTCGGGCAGCTCGACGGCGGCCCCCAGGAGGGGGTGGCCGGGGGTGCCGAGGCCGACCGACTCCGGGTCGCCGGACCGGGGGACGTGCAGCCAGTAGTGCTGGTGCTGGAAGGCGTAGGTGGGCAGCTCCACCCGGCGCGGCCCTCTCGCACCGGCCGCGCTCGCCACGTCGGTGAAGAAGGTCTCCCAGTCCACCGCCACCCCCCGCGCGTGCAGGACGCCCAGCGCCGCCACCAGCTCCGACACCTCACCACGATCACGCCGCAACATCGGCACGAACACCGCCCCGGACC